>JAMOUQ010000024.1 GCA_027068085.1 Desulfobacteraceae bacterium
CTGGCGGGCCATTACCTGGTCTGTGTCACCGAAACCGCCGGCAGGGACGATCTCGACCTGCTGGCCAAGGAGGTGCAATCATGACATCCATCGGAACCACCGGCCTGGTATTCAACGAGCCTTTGCTATGGGAACTGGGCGCAAAGGGGCGTTGCGGATTCTCCCTGCCCCGGCCCGATGTTCCCGCGGCGGACGCGGACAAGGATCTTGCCGGAGAAGGCCCTGACTTTCCCGACCTGAGCGAACCCGAGGTGGTGCGCCACTACACCCGTCTTTCCCAGTGGAACTTCGGGGTGGACAGCGGCATGTACCCCCTGGGCTCGTGCACCATGAAATACAATCCCAAGACCAACGAGCGCCAGGCCTCCCTGCCCGGATTTGCCGGTGCCCATCCCCTGCTGCCCGACTCCATGGCCCAGGGCATCCTGCGCCTGATGCACGAGCTGCAGGAGGCCCTGGCCGAGATAACCGGCCTGCCGGCAGTCACCCTTCAGCCGGCCGCCGGGGCCCACGGAGAGCTGACCGGGATGCTGATCTTCTACGCCTATCACAAGAGTAAGGGCAAACCGCGTTCCAAGATCCTGATCCCGGACACGGCCCACGGCACCAACCCGGCCAGCGCCAGCCTCTGCGGCTACAAGTCCATCCCCCTGGCATCCAATGAAGAAGGGGTGATAGATCCGGCCGCCGTGGCCGAGCTGATGGACGAAGACACCGCCGGCATCATGGTCACCAACCCCAACACCCTGGGGCTGTTTGAAAAAAACATCAGGGAAGTGGCCGAAACAGTCCATTCCAGGGGCGGGCTGGTCTATGCCGACGGGGCCAACATGAACGCGGTCATGGGCATCGTCGACGTTTCCCAGCTGGGGGTGGACGTGCTGCACCTGAACCTGCACAAAACCTTTTCCACCCCCCACGGAGGCGGCGGCCCGGGGGCCGGGCCGGTCTGTGTGACCAAAGAGCTGGAACCGTTTCTGCCGGTTCCCCGGGTGGTGCAAAAAGACCAGGGCTACGCTCTTGCCGACGACTTTCCCCAAAGCATCGGCCGGCTGCACGCCTTTCACGGCAACGTGGCCATCCTGGTCAGGGCCTATAGCTACATCCTGTCCATGGGGCCGCTGCTGAAGCAGGTCAGCCGGTATGCCGTGCTCAACGCCAATTATATAAAGGAGCGCCTCAAGGACGTCTATCATCTGCCCTACGACCAGCCCTGCATGCACGAGTGCGTCTTTACCGACAAGAACCTGCACGCCCACAAGGTAAGTACCCTGGACGTGGCCAAGCGGTTGATCGATTACGGCTTTCACCCGCCGACCATCTACTTCCCGCTGGTGGTCAGCGGCGCCATCATGATCGAGCCCACCGAGTCCGAGACCAGGCAGACCCTGGACGGGTTCATCGGCGCCATGCGGGCCATCGCCGCCGAGGCGGCCGAAAACAGACAGCTGCTGCTGGACGCGCCGGTCAACGCCAAGGTCAGGCGCCTGGATGAAACCCTGGCGGCGCGCAAGCCTTGTCTTAGCGGGTGATGGGGAAAGCTTTGCAAACCGTAAGCGGACACGACTCCCGCCCCCTCCCGGCCTGGCTGCTGGAGCTGGACCGCCTGGAATACCGGGCGGCCCTTAAGCTCCAGCACCGGGCCGTTGCCGCCCGGGCCCGGGGCCTGCTGGAGCAGGACCTGGTGATCGTCCTGGAGCATCCGCCGGTCTTTACCCTGGGCAGGCGGGCAGGACTGGACAACCTCACCGTGGACCGGGAGTTTCTGGCAAAACGCGGCATAGAAGTGGTCCACGCGGAAAGGGGCGGCGACATAACCTTTCACGGCCCCGGCCAGCTCGTGGCCTACCCCATAGTCCGGCTGGAAAAACTGCGCCTGGGAGTGGCCGATTACGTTACGGCCCTGGAAAAGGCCATGGTGCTGACCGCCACCGTCTGGGACATCGAGGCGGCCGGTAACCCAGAGGCCCGGGGAGTCTGGGTGGACGGGCGCAAGCTGGGCAGCATCGGCATCAGCGTGCGCCGCGGTGTGAGTTTCCACGGTCTGGCGCTGAACGTCGACAATGACCTGACCCCTTTTTCCTGGATCAATCCCTGCGGCATCCGGGGCTGCCGGATGACCTCTCTGGCACAGGAGGCCGGCTGCCCGGTGGACATGGGCCGGGCAAGAAAGATCCTGGTGGAAAACCTGGCCAGGGTGCTGGGGCTCGAACCGGAGCCGGTCTCCCCGGACCGGGTTGAAGATCTGCTGGACCGGCCGATCCCGGAAAGTGAAGGACAACCTGCATGAACACGGGCAAGATCAGCATCCGCAAACCCGCCTGGCTGCGCAAGCGCCTGCCCGCGGGCGCAGACTACGAAAAGACCCGCGTCCTGATGGGACGCAGCCATTTGCACACCGTCTGCCAGGAGGCCAAGTGTCCCAACATCTTCGAGTGCTTTGCCCGCCACACGGCCACTTTCCTCATCCTGGGCCACCGCTGCACCCGCAACTGCCGCTTTTGCGCCGTGGAAAGCGGGGCCTGCGGCCCTCCCGACCCGGACGAGCCCCGGCGGATGGCCGAAGCCGCCGCCGGGCTGGGCCTGCGCTACGTGGTGATCACCTCGGTGACCAGGGACGACCTGGAAGACGGCGGAGCGGCCCATTTCGCCGCCTGCATCGAAGCTGTCCGCAGCAAGATACCCGGGGTCCTGGTGGAAGTGCTGATACCAGATTTGCTGGGAGATCCCGATGCCCTGCAGACCGTCCTGGACGCCCGGCCACAGGTGCTGAACCACAACGTGGAGACCGTGCCCCGGCTCTATCCACAGGCCCGGCCCCGGGCAGACTACCGGCGTTCGCTGGACCTGCTGGCAAAGGCCGCCGAGCTGGCCCCGGGGATCGTAACCAAATCGGGCCTGATGCTGGGTCTGGGCGAAACCGACGACGAAATCCTGGAAGTTCTGAAAGACCTGCGCCGGGCCGGCTGCCGGGTGGTCACCATGGGCCAGTACCTTCAGCCCGGCCGCAACCACCTGCCGGTGGCCCGCTTCGTGACCCCGGAAAAATTCGCATCCTGGCAGGCAAAGGCCCTGGAGATGGGCTTTGCCGCCGCAGCCTGCGGGCCGTTTGTGCGCAGCAGCTACCGGGCCGGCCGTGTTTACCGGGCGGCGGTGGCAAAGGCTACCTCCTCGTCCTGAAGTAACGCTCGAAATCCCGGACTATGTTTTCATCAAGGATTTTCATCCGGCGCATGGCCGCGGGGGTGAAAAGGGCGAAACGGCCCCTGGCCTCGGCGCACAGATTTGCGTCTTCATCGTATATTTTGGCGGAGATCACCGCGCTGCGGTCGCTTTCCTTTTCCAGGACCTCTCCCACGCTCCGGACGGGCCGTTCCACGAGCAAAGGGCGGTGAAAAGCGATCTCCATGGAACGGGTCAGGATGATCCTGCGCAGCAGGTGAATCGCCGTCCAGCTCATGATCTCGTCACAGATGGTGGCAACCACGCCTCCGTGCACGACACTGTTCCACCCGCACAGGTAAGCAGGAATGGTCAGGCGGCTGACCACCTGCCGGCCGTTGGATTCAAACTCCATCCGGAGGCCGTAAGGATTGTCCGGACCGCAGGCGAAACAGTTGCGGTCGGAGCTGAAATTTTCAAGCATATGAAAGCCGTTGTCAGAATCCTTGTCCGCTACGTTCTTCATGCCAACCTCTTCAAGCGTCTGTCTGTCCATGTGACGTTCCTTGATGGAGAACTGATCATACTCCATCGCCACGCTTCTATACCAGGATTCCAAGCATATGTTCAAATCCAATTCACTTATTGTTGAGGTAAAAAAACTTGCAAGCCAAAGTAGGTTGTGATAGTCGTCATCTCTGGTTTATTGATAGCCTTCCGGACCGTTGTGATAGACAAGCCCGCTAACCCAAAAGGATCAGGAGAAGATGACTTCAAAGAAGCATCGGACCGTAGCCTATGCCGTGGCGGTCCACCTGCTGTTGATCGCCATTGTCTGTTACGCAGCCTTTCCCGTAACCCAACCCGAACACCCCGTACGCCTCGTGTACTGGACAAATGCCGGCAAGGTGCTTTTCAACCATGAACTGCACACCAGTGATGCCGGATACGGCCTGAGCTGTTTCGACTGCCATCATCATCCGCCGGATGACGACCAGGCCCTCATGGCGTGCAGCCGGTGCCATCCCCAGAAGGTCAAAGACGACGCCACGCCCGAGACCTGCCTGGATTGTCACGAGGCCGACGAAATCGAAGGGACCGAACTGCCCAACAAGTCAGACGCGTTCCACGGGCAATGCACCGGATGCCACGAACAGTTCGGCAAGGGGCCGCCTTCCGGATCTGAAAATTGCTCCAAGTGCCATGTGATGTGATTGTCCGCAAACAGATCACCAAGCACGGTAAAGAAAAGGTAGACGTATGATTAAAAAACCGTTTTTCGGCTACGCAACAGCCAACTTCAGGTATGAACTGCTCAGCAAGGCCGTCGCACCTCCTGCCTCTTTGCCGGTTCCGCAACAAGCTGTTTTCCTCGTTCCCGACCCCGACGATCTGGGACCGTCGGGATTCGACTACCAGGTGGGCACCCGGCTAAAGACCGGTCAACTGCTCAGGGCGCGGTCAGGAAACGGACCCGGAGTCTACAGTACGGTCACCGGTACGGTAACCGACACCTCGGTCTTCCTGGGCAACTACGGACAGAAGTTTCTTTCCCTCACCGTGCAGTGCCAACAAGAAGACCAGTGGAGCGAGGACTTCAGCCAGGCCCTGGAAAAAGACCGGCAACAGGCTTTGCTTGACTTTCTGGGGGCAGCCCCCGGCGCCGCCGACCTGAGTCCCTTTGCCGACGGGCAAACGCCCATCGACACCCTGGTGGTTCTGGGCGCGGATCCCGACCTGCTGGTGGAGACCAACCTGAGCGTTCTCAAGAGCGACCTGAACGCCCTGGCCCGGGGTATCGAACTGATCAAGGAGGTTTTCGGACCGCAATCGGTCATGGTGGTGGCACCGGGAGACAACCTCCAGAACGTGGATTCCCACTTTCCGGCCCGGGCCATCACCGTGCCCCTGGATTACCCGGCGGTCCAGCCGCTGATGATAATGCAGAAGGTTCTGAAGCGCTTTCCGGCCCAGGACAAGACCATTGCCCGCCTGGGAGTGGTGTTTTGCAAGGCCGAGGCGGTGGTATCCGCGGCCGCGGCCCTGACCACCGGCCGCCTGCCGCTGGAGAAGCTGATAACCGTCATCGACAAGCAGGGAAACCGGAAACTGGCCAGGGCCCGCATGGGCACCCCCATCGGAGATGTCCTGAGGCGCTTCGGAATTGAAACCGGCAGCCGGGACCGGATCATCGCCGGCGGCCCCATGGCCGGCACCGCCATCTACAGCCTGGCCCAGCCGGTGACGGCCGAAACCGATGCCCTAATGGTCCAGGACCGGGCCGAAATAGTGATGAGCAGCGATTATCCCTGCATCAACTGCGGAGACTGCGTGCGCAACTGCCCGGCCCATGTCCAGGTAAACATGCTGGTGCGTTTTCTGGAGGCCGGACAGTACCAGGAGGCGGCCGATATGTACGAACTCTATGCCTGCGTGGAATGCGGCCTGTGCAGCTATGTCTGTCCGGCACGCATCCCGATCCTGCAATACATAAAGCTGGCCAAATTCGAGCTTGAACGCAGCCTGCCGGCGGAGGAGGACAATGCTTAGCTCCAGACAATACATCGTATCCCATGCCCCGTTCTGGCACAACGGCACTGCCGTCCATCACCGCAACTACAACTGGTTGCTGGCCCTGCTGCCGGCGGTGGCCGCCGGACTGACTTACTTCGGCGTGCCGGCCCTGGGAGTTATCTGCCTGGCTGTTTCCTCGGCCATCTTCTGGGAATGGCTCATAACCACCGTGGCCAGGCGGCCGGTGACGGTGGGCGACGGCAACGCCGCCCTGGTGGGCCTGATCTTCGGCCTGCTGCTGCCGGCAACCGCCCCCTGGTGGCTGGTGATTACCGGCACCTTTATCGCCATTCTCATCGGCCAGCAGGTCTTCGGGGGCATCGGCGGCAATCCTTTCAACCCGGCGGCCCTGGCCTGGGCCATCATCTTCCTTTCCTGGAAGACTTTCCTGGATTTCGACAGCATGCTGGTAAACTACAGCTTCAATTTCGCGCCTTACCATCCCCTGGTGGCCCTGAAGGCCTTCGGGCCCCAGGCCGTGGCCCGGATTCCCCTTGGCGATCTGTTCCTGGGCAAACAGGTGGGCGGCATAGGCACCACCTGCGGCCTGGCCCTGGTGCTGGGAGGGATCTGGCTGATGGCAAGGGGCATCGTGCGCTGGGAAATACCCCTTTCATTCCTGGCCGGCGTGTTTGTCAGCGCTTTCATCTTCCATGTGGCCGCACCGGAAAGTTTCAGCGGTCCCCTGTTTCACATCATGGCCGGCTACACCTTGTTCGGGGCCTTTTTCCTGGCGCCTGAAGATTCATCCTCCCCGGTAAATTTTCTGCCCATGCTGATATACGGCGCCACCGGCGGTATCATGACCATACTGATCCGCAACATCGGCGCTTATCCCGACGGTGTCATCTTCGCCATCCTGGTAATCAACCTGATCAATCCTTTGATCGATAAAATAAGACCGAAAAGGGTGAACTGAGATGAACGAAATGGTCAAAATGGTGGTCGTGCTGACGGTACTTAGCTGTGTTTCCGGCGGATCCCTGGCTTTCATCCGCCAGAACACGGCCCGGCAGATCGAATACCAGCAGTTGAAATTCGTCAAGGGCCCGGCGATCATGGCTATCCTTAAAGGAATCAGCAACAATCCCATCGAAGACCGCTTCAAGATCAAAGACGGCGAAGTCGAACGCAGTTTTTACGTCGGAATCGTTGACGGCGAGCCCAAATATGTGGCTTTCGAAAGTTCGGGCGGCGGTTTCGGCGGCCCGGTGGGCCTGATTATCGGAGTCGACCTGACCACCGACAAGATTCTGGGAGTGGGGGTTACGACCCACAGCGAAACCCCCGGGGTCGGAGCGCGCGCCAAGACCGATCCGGATTTCGTGGCCCAGTTCGGCGGCCTGCCTTTCAAGGGCGAGTTCAAGGTTACCACCGACGGTGGCCAGATAGACGCCCTGAGCGGGGCCACCGTTACTTCCCGCGGGGTTTGTGCCGGTGTGACCGAAGCCATCAAGATCTATGAGCGCCTCAAAGATCAGATCAAAGAAAAAGTGAAAGCCTTCAAATAAAATCCAAGGGAGCGATCCATGGCCAAATCGATTGCACAAGAGTTCACCAAGGGATTATGGCAGGAAATCCCTCCTTTCCGCCTAGTGCTCGGGTTATGTCCGACCCTGGCCGTTACCAAGACCGTTGAAAACGGAATCGGCATGGGCGTGGCCACCACCTTCGTGCTGGTATTTTCCAACATCCTGGTGGCCGCCCTGCGCAAGCTGATTCCTTCCAAGGTGCGGATCGCCTGTTTCATCATCATCATCGCCACCTTCGTCACCGTGGTCGAGTTGCTGATGCAGGCCTACGCCTACGGCCTGTTCATGAAGCTGGGGATCTTCATTCCCCTGATAGTGGTAAACTGCATCGTGCTGGGCCGGGCCGAAGCCTTTGCCTCCAAAAACGGCATCGTGGCCTCCACGGCGGACGGACTGGGCATCGGAATCGGTTTCACCCTTTCCCTGGCCGCCCTGGCGGCGGTACGGGAGCTGTTGGGCAGCGGTTCCCTGACAATCTGGGGGGACCTCTCCTTTCAGGTGATGGGGCCGTCTTTCAAGCCTTTCACCTTCATGATTCAGGCGCCGGGCGCCTTCATTTGCCTCGGCCTGATGCTTTGCCTGATGAACCTTGTTGGCAGCAAATAGGAGACCTAAGTCATGACAGACCTGATCGTCCTGGCAATAAGCTGCATCCTGATCAACAACATCCTGCTGGCCCAGTATCTTGGCAACTGCCCGTTCCTGGGCACATCCAAGAAGATGGAAACCGCCGTCGGCATGGCCATGGCTGTGGTCTTCGTCCTGGTGCTGGCCGGTGTAATAACCTGGATCGTGGACACCTTCATCCTCAAGCGCTGGGACCTGGAATACCTGCGCACCATCGCCTTCATCCTGGTCATAGCCTCCCTGGTACAGTTCGTGGAAATGTTTCTCAAAAAGAGCATTCCGGCCCTTTATGCCGGGCTGGGGATCTTTCTGCCCCTTATAACCACCAACTGCGCCGTCATGGGTGTCTGCCTGATCAATATCAAGGAAGAATACAACTTCATCCAGGCCCTGGTGGCCTCGTTTGCCTACGCCGCCGGTTTCGGCCTGGCCCTGATTCTGTTTGCCGGAGTAAGGGAAAGGATCCTGCTGGCCCGGGTGCCGCGGCCCCTGCAGGACACCTCCATCGGCCTGATAACAGCCGGTATTCTTTCACTGGTGTTCTTTGCCTTCAAAGGCATGGTCTGATGGCCCCCATGTTTTCGTCGCCCTGCGCGCTGCCGGAACCCAGGCCTGCTGTCAGCACTGCCAGATCTTGAACTCTTTGCGGAACCATTCTGAAACATTCCGGTTTCAGACGTTTTGGAGAAGTTGTTACTGTTTATAACCTGACTTTTTCTGTCGGAATGGCAAGGATAAGAAAAAGAGGACTGCCGTGTTAGAAGCGACCTTGGTAATGTTGGCAATAGGAGGTGTGTGCGGTCTGGTTCTGAGCATCGCCTCCAAAATTTTCTATGTCTACGAAGATCCCCGGATAGCCGAAGTGGAAGGCTTCCTGGCCGGTGCCAACTGCGGAGGCTGTGGTTACGCCGGCTGCAGCGCGGCTGCCGCAGCCGTGGTTGCCGGCAAGGCACCGCCGTCGATCTGCATGGTGGCCGGCCTGGAATCGGCCATCAAGGTGGCCGAGATAATGGGACTGGATCCGGGCAGCGCCGAACCGATGAAATCGGTCAATGAATGCCTGGGCGGCGTGCGGGCCGATGACAAATATTTTTACAACGGAGCCCCGGCCTGCGCTGCCCTGGCCGCTTTGTGGGGCGGCCGGCGGGTCTGTACCATCGGGTGTCTGGGACTGGGTGACTGCATCCGGGCCTGCCGCTTCGATGCCATCGAGATGGGACCGGAGGGTTACCCGGTGGTGGACGAAGCGCGTTGCGTGGGTTGCGGCGTCTGTGAGAAGGTCTGTCCCAAGAATATCATCACCGTCAGAACCATGAGCCAGCGGCTGCTGCACTTCAACGAGGAAGACGACGCCCTGGCCCCCTGCCGCCAGACCTGTCCGGCTGAAATAGACATCCCCAAATATATAGGTCAGATCCGGGAGGGAGACTACGAAGGCGCCGTCCATACCATCAGGGAACGCAATCCCCTGCTGCTTACCTGCGGCCGGGTCTGCCCCCACCCGTGTGAAGACTACTGCCGGCGCGGCATTGTCGACGAACCGGTTTCCATCAACCAGCTCAAGCGCTTCGTGGCCGACTACGAGATGAACTCCGGCAAACGGCTGCCGATTCCCTGTGCTCCGGAGACAGACAAAAAAGTCGCCGTTGTCGGCGGCGGCCCGGCCGGGCTGAGCTGCGCCTATTTCCTCAGACGCCTGGGCCACCGGGTGACCATTTTCGATGCCATGCCGGAGCTGGGCGGTATAGCCCGCTACGGCATCCCGGAATACCGTCTGCCGGCCAGGGTCCTGGACTGGGAGATTCAGGGTATTCTCGATCTGGGCATCGAGGCCCGCTGCAACAATAAACTGGGGCGTGACTTTACCATCGCCTCCCTGCGCCGGGAAGGATTCGACGCCATCTTTCTGGGTATCGGGGCCTGGAGCGATTACCGGCTGCGGGTGGAAGGCGAAGACCTGGACGGTTGCTGGCAGGGCATCAAGTTCCTGTCAAAGGTTGCCGCCGGTGAAAAGGTGAAGGTGGGGCCGCGGGCGGCAGTCATCGGCGGCGGCAACTCGGCCATCGACTGCGTACGCACCCTGGTGCGCCTTGGCGTCAGGGAAGTCTACCTGGTCTACCGCCGGACCCGCAAGGAAATGCCGGCCAACGAAGTCGAAATCGAAGCCGCCGAGCACGAAGGGATCAAGTTCATATTCCTGGCAGCGCCGGTAAGGGTGATCGGCGATGAAAACGGCAGGGTCACCCACCTGGAATACCAAAAGATGGAGCTGGGAGAGCCTGATGCCAGCGGCCGCAGGCGACCGGTTCCCATCGAAGGCTCGGAAACCCTGCTGGAGGTGGAAACGGTCATCACCGCCATCGGCCAGCGGCCGGACGTATCTTTCGTGGAAAAAGATCCGGATCTCGCAAAGCTGAAAGTCACCCGCTGGAACACCATCGACAACGACCCGGAAACCCTGCAGACCAGCATTGCTTACATCTTTACCGCCGGCGATGCCGCAACCGGGGCCTCCCTGGTGGTGGATGCCATCGGGGGCGGACGGCGGGCGGCCCGTTCCATCCACCAGTACCTCAACGGCGAGCCGGTGAAAGGCTCGCCCAAGTCCCTGCGCAAGCGGCACATCCCCGAATCCCTGTTCGATGACGTGCCCGGCGTAGTCAGGTCGAAACGGACCCCCATGCCGGAGCTTCCCGTTGAACAGCGGCTCGATTCCATGGTGGAAGTAGACTTGGTGATCTCCGAAAAAGACGCCCTTTACGAATCAGGCCGCTGTCTGTCATGCTGCCGCCTGTGCTACAACAGGGAAACTGAGCAGCAGGAAAACCAAGGCGCCGGCCAGGACGGCAGCAGCGAAGATGCCGGGCGGGAATTAGAGGAAGCAACAGCTTAAAAGCCCTATTTCCTGCTTCTCACCTGCCATTATCTTTTGGCCGTGGTAAAATCTGCCTTTGCCAGAGCCGCAAGAGTCCACCTGAAATCCTGCGGAACAGGGGTGCGGAAGATCATTCTCTGACCCGTGACCGGATGCTCGAACCCCAGTTGCCAGGCGTGCAACAGCTGGCGCGTGACCCGTTGCCAAATCTTTTCCTGCCATCCGGCCGCCCTGTCCCTCCGGAAACCGTAGACCGTGTCTCCCACCACCGGATGGCCCATGGACCGGCAATGAACCCTGATCTGGTGGGTGCGCCCCGTCTTCAGGTCCAGCTCGAGCAACGTGGCCCGGCTGTATAGCCTCCTTACCCGCCACAATGTCAGGGCCTGCCTTCCAACCGGGGAATTGGTGGCCATCTTCTTGCGATCCTTCAGGTGACGGCCGATGGGAAGATCGATCGATCCGGCGTGTTCTTTGACTTTCCCATGCACCAGGGCCAGATACCTCTTTTCCACCCTGCGCCGCCTGAAATCGTCTGCCAGCGCCTGGTGGGCGCGGCTTGTCTTGGCAACCACCAGCAGCCCGGAGGTGTCCTTGTCCAGCCGGTGCACGATACCGGGCCTTCCGCCGGTACCCACCCCGGCCACCTGAGGGCAATGGAAAATCAGACCGTTGACCAGGGTGTCTTCGCTGTGGCCGGCGGCCGGATGGACGACCACCCCCGGGGGCTTGTCGATTACGATTATGTGCGGGTCTTCATAGACAACCCGGAAAGGAATCGGCCTTGGCGGCAGCATCGCTGCCGGGGCTTCCGGTTCGCCGCAGGATTCCAGAACAACCTTGTCTCCGGCCTTGAGCCTGTACGCCGGCTTGCGGTTTATATCGTTGACGGTGCACCGGCCGGTCTCGATCAACCGGCCGGCCGAAGACCTGGAAAGCCAGGCTATCCGGGCGGCCAAAAAGACATCGAGCCGCACTCCGCTGTCAGCGGCTCCTGCTTCAAACTGCCGGATCTGATTTTCGGCCATGATGGCTGGGGCAGAAAAGGGTTAAAGGTAGAAATTCAGTCTCATGGGGTCGAAAGGACTTACTCGTGGGCCGCAAAGATGGCTTCTATTTCGGCAACCACGGCTTTTTCGTCTGTCTGCTGGGCGGTCGATAGTTCTTTCACCAGAAGGTTCTGGGCGGTGTCGTACAGTTTCCTTTCACCAAAGGAAAGGTCCTTGGTGTTTTTCAGGATTGAAAGATCGCGGAAAACCTCGGCCACCTCGAACAGGGAACCGGTCTTGATCTTATCCATATATTCCCGGTAGCGCCTGTTCCAGGTCTGGTTGTCGATGGTAAAGTCGCGCTTGGACTTCATGATGTCGAAAACCTTGGGAATGTCTTCGCGGCTGATTATGTCCCGCAGGCCGACCGACTCGACATTCATGGTGGGGATCATGATCACCATACCGTTTTCGATTATCTTCATAATATAGAAATCATGTTTTTCGCCGTTGACAACCCGGCTCTCGATTGCTTCAATACGCCCCACTCCGTGGGCGGGATAGACTGCCAGGTCGCCGACCTGAAATTTCCTGATTTGCTCTTTGTCTGTCATGATCTCCCCGAAACGCGCAAAAATAATCCGCAAAATTTCTCAGCAAATAGAAAATATATCACCGTCACCCTTTATTTTCAATAAAAAAAGGGGCCGGCGCCTTTGCAGGCACCGGCCCCATCAAGAGTTCAGCCTACTTCTGTGATCCGTATTAGAGCAGGAACGGCACCATCAGCAGGGCAACAACATTGAGGATCTTGATCATCGGGTTTACGGCCGGTCCGGCGGTATCTTTGTAGGGGTCGCCTACGGTATCGCCGGTGACTGCGGCCTTGTGAGCGTCGGAACCCTTGCCGCCCAGGTGACCGTCTTCGATGTACTTCTTGGCGTTGTCCCAGGCAGCTCCGCCGGTGGTCATGGAGATGGCCACGAACAGACCGGTTACGATGGAACCGATGAGCAGTCCGCCAAGGGCGACTTTACCGAGAAAGAAGCCCACCAGCAGGGGAGCCACGACCGGCAGCAGAGCCGGAAGGAGCATTTCCTTGAGGGCGAACTTGGTGACGATGTCAACACAGGTTCCGTAATCCGGCTTGGCGGTACCTTCCATGATGCCCGGAATTTCGCGGAACTGGCGGCGGACTTCCTCCACCACGGCGCCACCGGCGTTGCCCACGGCCTTCATACATACCGAGGCGAACAGATAGGGCAGAAGACCGCCGATGAACAGACCGATTATGACATCCACGTTGCTCAGGTCGAAAGAAATGCCTTTGCCTTCACCGTGGAACTGGAACTCGAAGACGTAGCAGGCAAACAGAACCAGAGCCGCCAGGCCGGCAGAGCCGATGGCGTAACCTTTGGTAACGGCCTTGGTGGTGTTGCCGACGGCATCCAGCGGGTCGGTCACGGCCCGGACACTTTCTTCCATCTCGGCCATCTCGGCGATACCGCCGGCGTTGTCCGTGATGGGGCCATAGGCGTCGATGGCGATCACCATACCGGTCATGGAGAGCATGGCCATGGCGGCGGTTGCAATGCCGTAGAGGCCGGCAACCGAATGGGCGACGTAGATGCCAAGGCAGATGGCCAGCACCGGCGCAGCGGTGGCCTGCATGCTGACGGCCAGGCCGGCGATTATGTTGGTGGCATGGCCGGTGGTGGAAGCTTCGGCCACAGATTTGACCGGCCCGTAGATACCGGTATAGTACTCGGTGATGATGACGATTACCACCGTCAGGACGATACCGACCAGGGCGGAGTAGAAGATGTCCATCCCGGTGATGTCACCCAGGCCGGCAATCATCTTCTGGGCCAGGTAGTAGAAAGCTACCGAGGCAATGATGGCCGAACCGAACATCCCCTTGTACAGGGCGCCCATGATATACTCGCTTTTGCCCAGGCGGACGAAGAAGGCCGCGATGATGGAAGCGATGATGGAAACGGCACCCAGCACCAGCGGGAACTCGGTCGCAATCGGAACCTTGGGAAAGAGCAGGTGGCCGATCAGCATGGCTGCCACAGCGGTGACGGCATAGGTTTCGAACAGGTCGGCGGCCATACCGGCACAGTCACCAACATTGTCACCCACGTTGTCGGCGATAACGGCCGGGTTGCGCGGATCGTCTTCCGGAATACCGGCTTCCACCTTGCCCACCAGGTCGGCGCCAACGTCGGCACCCTTGGTGAAGATACCGCCGCCGAGACGGGCAAAGATGGAAATCAGGCTGCCGCCGAAACCGAGGGCCACCAGAGGGGCCACGTCATGGGTGAGAGTATAGTAACCGCCGACAGCGGTCAGGGCCAGACCGGCAACCATCATGCCGGTAACCGAACCGCCCTTGAAAGCCAGGTTGAGGGCCTTGGCCAGCCCGCCCCGGGCAGCTTCGGCCACCCGCACGTTGGCCAGGACCGAAACCCGCATGCCTATGTAACCGGCCGCGTATGAGGCCGTGGCGCCTACCAGGAAACCGAAAGCGGTCTTGGCGCCCATGGTGAAGAAAATAATACCGAAAATTACCACCCCGGTGATAGCCACGCTCTTGAGCTGGCGATTCAGGTAGGCAATGGCGCCTTCTTTGATGGCGTCGGCGATCTCGCCCATTCTCTCGTTTCCGGCCGGAGCACCTTTGACGATTCCCGCGATGATGATCGCATAAAGCACACCAGCAACACCGACCAGCGTACAAATCAAGGGAATATTGCTCATTACGACGTCCATTCTTTCCTCCATTCGATGATTGACATTGGTTCTACGTTTTCCGATTGAACCTGTTCATGCCTGTTTTGGTGCCTTCGGAAAGGACGGTCATAACGGCGTCCCGGGCCTTGAGGACCATCTGTTCCAGCTGGTTCCGCTCGCCCTTGTTCAGGGGTTGCAACACATATCGGGCCACATCCCCCTCTGTTTCAGGGCGGCCTACTCCCACCCGGATCCTGATGAAACGGTCCGTGCCCAGGGCCGCGATGATCGACCTTATCCCTTTGTGTCCTCCATCCCCCCCTTTCTCTTTGATTTTTATTCTGTTACAACTAAGGTCAACATCATCATGGATGACCAATATAGCCTGACTTGGTATCTTGAAAAAACGGGCCAACTTCTGAACCGCCTGCCCGGAAAGATTCATGAAAGTCCGGGGCTTGGCCAGGACCACCTGCCGGCCGGCCAGATTCCCTTTGCCGAATTCGGAATCGAACTTGCAGCGCCCGACCCGGATGCCGCCATGGGCCGCCAGGGCATCCACCACCATGAAGCCGACGTTGTGCCGGGTTTCAGCATAACGGGAACCGGGATTGCCAAGGCCCACTATCAAACACAGATCCTGTTCCCGGGTATCATCGGCCACTGCGTTCACGCCTCACGGCACTGCCACGCGATCCTCTCCGGACCATCTGTTCCCATGCTGAAGAGCTATTCGCCTTCGCCTTCGCCATCCTCGGACTTTTCTTCGCCCTCGGCAGCCTCTTCAGCTTCTTCCTCTTCCTCTTCCTCTTCTTCCTCTACCTTGGGACTCAGTATGGTAAGGACCGTATAGTTGACATCGGCCGGAATCTCGATGTTTTCGCCCAGGGGGATATCCCTGACATGCAGGGAGTCACCCAGATCGAGATCGCTTATATCGACGACCAGGGACTCCGGTATCAGGCCGGGCAGACACAACACCTCGACCTCGCGCCGGATGATCTGCAACATGCCGCCCAGCTCGACCCCCTTGGCCTTGCCGGTGGTAACCACGGGCACGTTCACCCGCACCTTGCGCTCCATGTCGACGGCATAAAAATCAATATGCAGAATTTCATCGGTAACCGGATGGGTCTGCAGCTCCTTCACCATGGCGGCCTTGCTCTGCTTGCCGTCGTCGATAACGAGATTGTAGAGAGACCGGCCAACCGCACCCTGCTTGACGGTGTTTTCGAGTTCCTTTTTATCGACACTGAGCATCAGCGGCTCAGTGCCCCTGCCATACAATATGGCCGGAATACGTCCCTGGCGCCGCATGGCGCGTGCCGGGCCATTGCCTTTTGTTGTACGGGTTGCAGCCTTTATTTCGAGTCTACTCAAAAGCTTGTCCTCCTTAATGATATTTATACGAACAGCGACGTCACCGAGTCGCCCCGGTAACTGCGGATAATGGCTTCACCCACCAGACCTGCTATCGACAGGACCTTGAGCTTGTTTATGGCTTCGGCCTCAGGCTGGAGGGGAATGGTATCCGTGGTGACCAAGGTGGTGAGTCCCGAACCGGCTATCCGATCCAGGGCCGGACCGGACAGCACCGGGTGGGTGCAACAAGCGTGAACTTCCTTGGCCCCTTTTTCCAGCAAGACGTTGGCCGCCTCGGTCAATGTTCCGGCCGTATCCACCATGTCGTCCAGGATCAGGACCACCTTGTCCTGCACATTGCCGATGACGGCCATGGCCTTGGCTTCGTTGGGGGCAGACCGGCGCTTGTCGACGATTGCCAGGCCTGCTTCCAGGCGTTTGGCAAAAGCCCGCGCCCGCTCCACGCCACCGGCATCCGGTGAGACTATCACGAGATCGGAGCCGAAGTTGGACCGGATGTAGTCCAGCAAAACCGGTGCGGCAAACAGGTTGTCCACCGGAATATTGAAAAAGCCCTGGATCTGGCCGGCATGCAGGTCCATGGTGATGATCCTGGTGGCGCCGGCGGTGGTGATCAGGTCGGCCACCAGCTTGGCGCTGATGGGAACCCGCGGAGCCACCTTCTTGTCCTGACGGGCGTATCCGTAATAGGGAATGACGGCCGTGATTTTACGGGCCGAGGATCTTTTCATGGCGTCGATCATCAGCAGCAGTTCCACCAGGTGATCATTGACCGGGTGGCAGGTGGACTGGATGATGAAAACGTCCTTGGTCCGCACGTTGTCCTCGATCTCGATCTGCACCTCGCCGTCGCTGAAAGTGCTGACCTTGGCTCCCCCCAATGGCATATTGAGGTAATCACAGATTTTCTGGGCCAGGAGGGGGTTGGAATTGCCTGAAAAAATCCAGAAATCGTTTAATGTTCTGCTTGCCACGCCTTTTCGATGCTCCTGAAAATAATGGGTAAAAAGTCCGGATTGCGCTGTAAACAGCCTGCGAGGCGCCATTTTACCGGTCCCGCCGGCTCCGTCCGCAGTCATGGTCGGCCGTACCAATATATTGGCTGGGGCGGGAGGATTCGAACCTCCGAATGCAGGAACCAAAATCCTGTGTCTTAGCCACTTGACGACGCCCCAGCAAGGATAAAGCTGCCAGGATTGTTTATTTCCACCCTGGCCGGCGTTTTCAGCCCCCAGCCGGGTGATCCGCAAGCAACTTGCCGACGAATACGCGCCACCCTGTTTCACGGCCCAGGATTCTGCCGGCCTTGCGGGCATCATCGTCTGCCTGGAACAGGCCGAAAACGGCCGAACCGCTGCCGCTCATCCGAACCGCCACGGCACCCTGTCGCATCAGGGCTTTCCGGGCCTCGGCCACCTCAGGGTAACGGACCAAAGTCACCTTTTCAAGATCGTTGCCCAAACGGCAAAAATCATGAATCTCAAAGCCATCAAAATGATGATATTTAAGGCGTTCTGGATTTTTTGTCAATCCCAAATTCAGATTTTTGAAGACCTCGGCGGTGGAGACCGCCACATGCGGATACAGGATTACCAGGGGCTTGGACCGCAATCCGCGCACCGGTGTCAGCTGCTCGCCAACTCCGGCGGCAAGGCAGGGGCCATCTTCCAGGAAAAAAGGGACATCGGCCCCCAGGGCCAGGGCCATGGACCTGAGCCGGCTCTTTGAAAAAGGCCGGCCCCACAGTTGGTTGAGCATCTTCAACACGGCCGCCGCATCGCTGCTTCCGCCCCCCAGGCCGGCCCCGACCGGTATGTTCTTTTCCAGCCTGATGGCGATTCCGTCAAGTTTCTGCCCTGTCCGCGCAGCCAGATCGCGCCGGAAAATATCGGCGGCCTTCCAGACCAGGTTACGCCTGTCGCCCGGAACCTGCGGGTGGCTGCAGACAACCCTGATACCCCGGCCGCCGGGCTCCAGCTCCAGGTGATCGTACCAGTCGACAGGGCACATGAGGCTCCGGAGCAGGTGGTAGCCGTCGGGCCGCTTTCCGGTCACTTTCAGGAAAAGGTTGACCTTGGCCGGAGCCCTGCACACGGACCGGCCCACGTCACACGGTTTCTTTGACGTAGAGCATGCGCAGTTCATAGATGAGGTTCTTGAGCATGTTCTCCTCGTCAGAGGTAAGGTTACCCCTTGTCTTTTCCTCCAGCATGGCCAGGATATCGATGGTCTGCTTGGCCAGGGGCAGGTTCTTGCTCTTTTGCCCGCTGGCAGGGTCCTCCATCAGGCCCAGCTGAACCAGGGCCGAAGAATTCAGGGACAGGATGAATGTTGAAAAATCTATTTCCGGCAACCGGCATTCCATTGTGGACCTCCTTTTTCCGGGCACAGTCCCGGTTATGGCCGCGGGTCTTAAAATTCAAGCGGAATCACAGACTTGACGGTCCGCAGTCCCCGCAATTCCTCTATCACCTCTTCGGGTATGGGCGTATCGGTGGTCAGGAAGATAATGTTGCGGTCGCCTTCTTCTTCCTGGCCCACCTGCATCCGGCCTATGTTGAGATTGTGCCTGCCCAGGGTGGTCCCGATTTCACCGATGGAACCGGGAACATCGTGGTTGTGGATCAGGGCCATGTGGCCCGAAGGTATCATCTCCAGCCGGAACTTGTTGATCTTGACGATCCGTGGGTCCTGTTTGCCGAACAAGGTTCCGGAAACCACGTTTTCCATCTCGGTGGTAATCACCCGGGCCGTAACCAGGTTGAGGTAATCTTCCGTTCCGGCACTGGCCGATTCGGAAATCTTGATGCCCCTTTCCTTGGCCAGGACCTGGGCGTTTACGAAATTTACCACGTCCTTGACCATGGGTGTAAGCAGCCCCTTGACCAGGGCGGTGGTAACCGGCGAAAGGTCCAGCCCCTGGAAATCGCCGTTGTATTCCACCACCACTTCCTTGGGCGGGCCCTGGATCATCTGGGCCTGGAGGCATCCCATCTGTTCGGCAAGGGTCAGGTACGGCCCGATCTTCTTGAGCAGATCGCCGGTCACGGACGGCACGTTGACGGCGTTTACTATGGTGCCGTTCTTGAGATAGTCGATTATCTGCTCTGCCACCATCACAGCCACGTTGGTCTGGGCTTCCAGGGTGGAGGCTCCCAGGTGGGGTGTGCAGATCACCCTTTCCAGCTCGAGCAGGGGAATCTTTCCCGGAGGCTCGTTGGCAAAAACGTCCAGGGCGGCCCCGGCCACCTTGCCCGAGACGATGGCTTCGTACAGATCGTCTTCCACCACGATCCCGCCCCGGGCGCAGTTGATCAGCATGACCCCGTCTTTCATCTTGGCAAAGGCCTCCTTGTCGATCAGGCCGGAGGTGCTCTTCATCTTGGGCACGTGGATGGTGATATAGTCCGAACGGCTCAGCAGCTGGTCGAAAGTCACGCTTTCAAAACCGGCCTTTTCCACGTTCTCCGGGGTAACGAACGGATCGTGGACGATCACCTGCATCTTCAACCCCCTGGCCCGGTCGGCGACTATGGAGCCGATCTTGCCAAACCCGATTATGCCCAGGGTCTTGTTATAGACCTCCCGTCCCTGGAGTTTCTTCTTGTCCCAGCGACCGGCCTTGAGAGACATGGTGCCGGCCGGAATATTGCGGGTCAGGGCCAGCATCATGGCGATGGCATGTTCCGCCGTGGTCACCACGTTGCCGGTGGGGGTGTTCATAACCACGATTCCCCGTTTCGTGGCGGCCGGAATATCCACGTTGTCCAGACCGATTCCGGCCCGGCCGATGACCTTCAGATTGCCGGCCGCCTCCAGCAGATCCTCGGTGACCTTGGTGGCGCTGCGGATTACAAGGGCGTGGTAATCGCCTATCTTCTCCTTCAACTGCTCCGGAGAAAGCCCGGTATCCACGTCCACTTCGATTCCCCCGGCCTGATTAAACAAGTCTACGCCGACCTGTCCGATGTTGTCGCTGATCAATACCCTCATGGCGTTCACCTCTTTGAACAAAATGTAAACAAGTCAAAAATCCGCCGGCCGAAGCAATGGCCGGGCGGACCCGCCGTTTCCAAACAGGCGTTTCCCCTCAACTGATGTTTTCGCAATTCCGGTCAGCAGACAGGCGGCCAGAATCGATCCAATGACTTGCCTGGAGCAGGATCGGCCCATTGCGGATCGCGCAATATTAAATAAATTCAGGCCGCGATTCAACCCTAAAGTAGCCCCGGCGATCGCTTTCCGGCTCCGGATTTCTCCCCGCCGGCCGCATGCACCACCGCCGGGGCCATCTTCGGGCCGACCCGGGAACGATCCCACCGGCAGGACAGAAAACCCGGCCCCGGGAAAAAAATACGCCGGACGGCCGGAAAGCCCGACAACATAAAAAAACCCCCGGAACTCCGAGTTCCGGGGGTTTTCAATCAGACGTCTTCCGGATATTACTTCCGGTTACTTGTCGTCGCCCTTTACTTCTTCAAAGTCGGCGTCTACCACGTCGTCGTCGTCTCCGCCGCCGCCCGCCTGGGACTGTCCGGCGCCCGCCTGCTGGCCGGCGGCAGCTTCCGGACCGCCCTGTCCGCTGGCCGATGCCTGCTGATACATGGCCTCTGCCAGCTTGTGGGAAGTCTGTGTCAGCTCGTCGCTGAGGCGGCGTATCTCGGCCGCATCGTCACCTTCCATGGCGGTTTTGAGGGCCTTGATGGCGGCCTCCACCTTGCTGCGGGTATCGGCATCGACCTTGTCTCCCAGTTCCTTGAGGGACTTTTCGGTCGAGTAGATCAGGGCATCGGCGTGGTTGCGTGCTTCCACCAGCTCTTTCTTCTTGCGGTCTTCCTCGGCATGCAGCTCGGCCTCCTTGATGGCCTTGTCTATCTCTTCCTTGCTCAGACCGCTGGAAGCGGTGATGCGGATGGACTGTTCCTTGCCGGTGGCCTTGTCCTTGGCCGAAACGTTGACGATACCGTTGGCATCTATATCGAAGGTAACCTCGATCTGGGGAACGCCCCGCGGAGCCGGAGGAATTCCCACCAGCTCGAAGCGCCCCAGGGTCTTGTTGTCGGCCGCCATCTCCCGTTCTCCCTGCAGCACGTGGATCGAAACCGCCGGCTGGTTGTCGGCCGCCGTGGAAAAGATCTGGCTCTTGCGGGTGGGGATGGTGGTGTTCTTTTCGATCAGCTTGGTCATAACCCCGCCCATGGTTTCGATGCCCAGAGAAAGCGGAGTGACATCCAGCAACAGAACGTCCTTTACATCGCCCTGGAGCACGCCGGCCTGGATGGCCGCACCGATGGCCACCACCTCGTCGGGGTTGACGCTCTTGTTGGGCTCTTTGCCGAAGATCTTCTTCACCCGTTCCTGGACCGCCGGCATGCGGGTCATGCCGCCCACCAGGATGACCTCGTTGATGTCAGAGGCAGAAAGTCCGGCGTCTTTCAGGGCCGTGTAACAGGGGCCTTCCAGCTTGTCCAGCAGATCGGCCACCAGCGATTCCAGCTTGGCCCTGGTGATCTTGATGTTGAGATGCTTGGGACCGCTGGCATCGGCCGTGATAAACGGCAGGTTGACCTCGGTCTCCTTGGAGGTCGAAAGCTCCATCTTGGCCTTTTCGGCGGCCTCTTTGAGGCGCTGGAGGGCCATCTTGTCGTTGCGCAGGTCGATTCCCTGGTCCTTGCGGAACTCGTCGGCCAGGTAGTCTATCAGGCGCAGGTCGAAATCCTCGCCGCCCAGGTGGGTGTCACCGTTGGTGGCCTTGACCTCGAAGACGCCTTCTCCGATTTCCAGGATGGATATGTCGAAGGTGCCGCCGCCAAGGTCGAAAACGGCGATCTTTTCCTCGCTCCGCTTGTCGAGACCGTAGGCCAGGGCCGCCGCGGTGGGCTCGTTGATGATCCGCAGCACGTTCAGACCGGCGATCCGGCCGGCGTCCTTGGTCGCCTGGCGCTGGCTGTCATCGAAATAGGCCGGCACGGTGATGACCGCGTCGGTCACCTTTTCGCCGAGATACTCCTCGGCCGTCTGCTTGAGATGGGAAAGGATATAGGAAGAGATCTCGGCCGGGCTGAGGAGTTTGCCGCGCAAATTGATACGCACGTCTCCGTTTTCGGCCCGTTCGATCTTGTACGGCAGAATCTTGATATCCTGCTGGACCTCGGGTGAATCGAATTTCCGTCCGATCAGACGTTTTACGCCGAAAACCGTGTTCTCGGGGTTGGTTATGGCCTGGCGCTTGGCTATCTGGCCCACCAGCCTTTCACCTTTCTCGGTAACGGCAACGATAGAAGGTGTGGTACGCCCGCCCTCGGGGTTGGTGATTACTTTCGGTTTCCCGCCTTCCATTACAGCAACACAGGAATTGGTGGTTCCCAGGTCGATTCCGATTATCTTGCTCATTTGTTTTCCTCCTTAGACAAATGCTGATTCATCATTATTTAATATCAATATGGCCTTTCCCTCCGGCGGATGCCCCTTGCTGCGAGCCGCCCTTGGACACCACCACCAGTGCGGGTCTCAGAAGACGATCGTGGATGACGTAACCTTTCTGCAGCTCCCTGATGACGGTGTTGGGCGGATGATCATCAGACTCCTCCTGCATCATGGCCTGATGGTAGTTGGGATCGAAAGGCTTGCCCAAAGCCTCGATCGGCTGCACCTGAAAGCGTTCGAGGATCTTGCGGACCCCGTTCAGCGTCAGGTCGATACCCTCTATCAGGGCGCTGTCTGCCGAGTTGTTGTCCCGGGCGGCCTCGATGGCCCGCTCCAGGTTGTCCACCACGCTCAGCAGTTCTTTCAGCAGGTTTTCATTGGCAAACTTGCGGAGATCTTCCATCTGCCGGTCGGCCCGCTTCTTGTAATTGTCGAACTCGGCAGATACCCGCAGCAGCCGGTCGTAGTTTTCCCGGGCCTGCCGGTGCGCATTTTCAAGATCCTGCTTCAGCTCGTCGACCGAGCCGTATTCCCGTCTGCCGGAAGCCCCGGTACCGGCTTTTGCGGAAGCATTTCCGTCTTCAGCCCGGACGCCGGTTTGGTTCCGCGCCTTTCCCAGTTCTGTTTCCTGTTGAGCCGATTTCACTTTCACTTCGTTTTTCGAACTCATCTGCCTTCAGCTCCTTGATGCTGGCTTGATTTCCACCGAAGGGGGCAAACAAATAGGAACGATTCTCAATAAAATACCTGAATCGTTAACAAAGCCGTCGTAGGCGAAAGTCGTAAAAAAAATAAGACGCTCAGGGTTGTTGTCAAGTCCGGTTGTCGAGTATAAGGCAAAAGGAGGAAGAAATCTTGAAGCCTGAGACAAAAGGAAGCTGGTTGTGCACCCCCCATCGAGCGCGGCAGACAGAAGAGACCGTCCTTTGGCCGGGATCGACCACGACACAGACCGCATCACTTATCGCTGCTTCCTTCCGGACCTGACGAGGTTCGTGACCGTCTGTTGCGCGGCGGCCGGCCCGGACGGACTCTAGGTCCGCCGCAGCCCTCCGGGGGGGATTCAGCCCCGCATAAGCGGATTTCGGGTACAGGGCACCGCTAACTCCCCGCCTAGCACAACCGGACAGTCAATACCCTGTCCCTTTCAATTTTGCAAGGCCAAAGGCCGGCGGCCGGCGTTGACTTTGGCCCCGGCGTGGTATAGCTTGGTGCCGTCAAAAAAGAAATCCGATGCTGCAAGCGATAAAACCGGAAGGCGTTGCAAATACCAAGCGTCTTCTTCCACCCCTGTTTTACTCCAAAGGGATACGATTCCGGAAAGTGGCTGCCAAGTCTATTTCCCATGTAGAACGGATCAGGGCCAAAGTCGAGCGAACCATCGGCGCCGACTCCATGCTCGAGCCCGGACACAGGGTTCTGGTGGCGGTATCGGCCGGTCCCGACTCGGTGGTGCTGCTCCACATGCTGCTGGAGGCGGCTCCGGCCATGGACCTTGAGCTTGCCGTGGCCCATCTCAACCACTGCCTGCGCGGCAGCCAGTCCGATGCCGATGAAGACTTCGTGCGCCGCCTGGCTGCAGATGCCGGGCTGAAGTTCTATTGCCGAAAGCAAAACGTGGCCGGTCTTAAAAAAATCTCCGGCCTGTCCCTGGAGGCGGCCGGCCGCCAGGCCCGTTACGCCTTCCTGGAAGAGGTGGCCGAAAAAAACGGGTTTGACAGGATCGCCCTGGGCCACCAGGCCGATGACAACGCCGAACAGCTGTTGCTGCACCTGCTGCGTGGAAGCGGCCCGGCCGGCCTGGCCGGCATTCCGCCGGTCCGGGGCCGGCTGATCCGTCCCCTGATAGACCTGACACGCTCTGAAATCATGACCTGGGCTGAATTTCACGGGCTGGAATACCGCCGGGATGCCAGCAACGACGATCTCCGGTTCACCCGCAACCGCGTCCGGCACCGGCTGCTGCCGATGCTGGAAAAGGAGTTCAATCCCAATGCCAGAGCCGTTTTGCACCGTACCGCCCGCTTGCTGCGCCAGGAACAGCAATGGCTGGGAGCGCTCGACGCCCGCTGGGCGGAAAAAGTCGCCGTTGCCCGCCGGCCCGGAGCCATCGACATCGAGGCCGCAGCCCTCAACTGCATGCCGCCGGCCCAGGCGCGAAGGGTGCTGCGTCACCTGGCGGGCGAACTTATGGGATACCTGCGCGGTTTTACTTCCGTTCACATAGAGGCCCTGCTTGCCCTGTGCGCTCCGGACAAAGAAGGCAGGCAGCTGCATCTGCCCCTGGGAATCAGGGCCCGGCGGGACGGGCCGCTGCTCAGGATAAGCTTCCGGCAGGATGAACCGGCAAAACCGACGGCAGAGCCCTGGTCCCTGGCGGTCATGCCTGAAGCCGGCCGGCCCCTGCAGGTCGATCTGCCCGGCGGCGGCCGGCTGGAAATCCGGATCATGGCTCCGGGTCCTGAAACTTTCCGGCAGGTTACCGGACACCATGAAGCCTGTTTTGACATGGACAGGCTGGTCATGCCGCTTACCGTGCGCAATTTCAGGAAGGGAGACCGGATCAGGCCCTTCGGCCTGGACGGTTCCCAGAAACTCAAAAAACTGTTCATCGACCGCAAGATCCCGCGCCGACAACGCTCCGGCATTCCCCTGGTGGTATCGGGGGATCGGATAATCTGGGCCGCCGGCATCCGCCGGGCAGCGCATGCTCCCGTGACCGGAAACACCAGGCGCATCCTCCACCTGAGGTACCGTGAGCCGGCTGCCTGCAAATAGGCTTGCACCGCGGCCCCTGACGTTTTATGGTAGGCATTGCGGGGCCGTGGCAGATCGCGGCCTTGGAAACATTTTCCAGGAGGTAAAAATCGTTGAACCCGTATTATAAAAACCTGGCCTTGTGGCTCGTTATCATCATGATGATGATAATGCTCTATAACCTTTTCAACCAGCCCCACATGGCCGAAACCAACCTGAGTTACACCGATTTTCTGGCCATGGTGGATGAGGGCCGGATCGAGGACGTGGTCATCCAGGGCCAGGAGCTCTACGTGACCGATACCAGCCGTAACCGTTACAAGATCTACGCCCCCCAGGACTCGGACCTGATCAGGATCCTGCGGGAAAAACAAGTCCGGATCAATGCCAAGCCGCCGACTGAATCCCCCTGGTACATGAACATACTGGTGTCATGGTTCCCCATGCTGATCCTGATCGGGGTCTGGATCTTTTTCATGCGCCAGATGCAGGCCGGCGGAGGCAAGGCCCTGTCTTTCGGCAAGAGCCGCGCGCGGCTCATGTCCGACCAGCAGGAGAAGGTAACCTTCGACGACGTTGCCGGCATAGACGAGGCCAAGGAAGAACTGAGCGAAATTGTGGAATTTCTCCGCAATCCCAAGAAATTCACCCGCCTGGGAGGACGGATTCCCAAGGGAGTGCTGCTGATGGGACCACCCGGAACCGGCAAGACCCTGCTTGCCAGGGCCATAGCCGGCGAGGCCGGAGTGCCCTTTTTCAGCATCAGCGGATCGGATTTCGTTGAAATGTTCGTCGGCGTGGGGGCTTCCCGGGTCAGGGACCTCTTTGTCCAGGGCAAGAAAAACGCGCCCTGCATCATCTTCATCGACGAAATCGACGCCGTGGGCCGGCACCGGGGCGCCGGCCTGGGAGGCGGTCACGATGAGCGCGAGCAGACCCTCAACCAGCTGCTGGTTGAAATGGACGGTTTCGAGTCCAACGAAGGGGTGATCCTGATTTCGGCCACCAACCGCCCGGATGTCCTCGACCCCGCCCTGCTGCGGCCGGGCCGCTTCGACCGCCAGGTGGTCGTTTCCCTGCCGGATATCCGCGGCCGGGAGGCCATCCTCAAGGTCCACATGAAGAAAACCCCGGTCGGGCCGGATGTCAACCCGACCGTGCTGGCAAAGGGAACCCCCGGTTTTTCGGGAGCCGACCTTGAAAACCTTGTCAACGAGGCCGCTCTGCTGGCCGCCAAGCGGGACAAGGAAAAGGTGGAAATGGTAGACTTTGAGGACGCCAAGGACAAGGTTTACATGGGTCTGGAGCGTAAATCGAAGGTGATGAAGGAAGAAGACCGCCGCACCACGGCCTACCACGAGGCAGGCCATGCCTTGGTGGCCCGTTTTCTGCCGGACACCGACGCGGTCAACAAGATCACCATCATCCCCCGGGGACGGGCCGCCGGCGTCACCTGGTTTCTGCCGGAAGAACGCGATTTCCGTTACAAGGATCAGCTGGAAAGCGAGCTTTCGGTGGCCTTCGGCGGCCGGGCGGCCGAGGAGATCGTCTTCGCCCGCATAAGCACCGGAGCTGCCAACGACATCAAGAACGCCACCGACCTGGCCCAGAAGATG
The DNA here is from genome assembly GCA_027068085.1 of Desulfobacteraceae bacterium. Lineage (GTDB taxonomy): Bacteria > Desulfobacterota > Desulfobacteria > Desulfobacterales > Desulfosarcinaceae > JALVQM01. The sequence goes on from JAMOUQ010000024.1 coordinate 26,678, forward strand.
GTCCGCAACTGGGGCATGAGCGAAGAACTGGGCCCCCTGTCCTACGCCAAAGGTGAAGAGCACGTCTTTCTGGGACGCGAGATCGCCCAGCAGCGCGACTATTCCGAGAACACGGCCCGCAAGATCGATGCCGAAGTCAACCGCCTGGTCAAAAACGCCTACGACCGGGCCAAGGAAGTCCTGAACGAACACATCGACATCCTGCACGCCCTGGCCAAGCTGCTGCTGGAAAAGGAGACTGTCCTGGGCAAGGAACTGGACGAGCTGATCCTTTCGATCGAGCCCGAGGCCCGGATCTCGTCACCGGCCGGCGAGGACGAGGAAGACTCCCCGCCACCGCAAGACGTCCAACAGCCGGCAGAGGCTGCTGAAAAGACCTCTGACAAAGAACCGGATGAGGCAGCTCCCGGACAAACCGAAGGACCCGGCGAAACCGGCACCGGCCGGGATACTGACCGGGGATGACCTGCCCGGACAAATTTCCAGGAAAAGCAGTCAAGATGAAATCTTATCTTCTCGAGTGGAACGACTTCCAACTGGCACTGGGACCTGCCACCGCGGTAATGGGAATCGTCAACGTGACCCCGGATTCCTTTTCCGACGGCGGCCGCTTTCTGCAAACCGATGCCGCCGTGGCCCACGGCCTCGCGCTGGTCGAGGCCGGAGCCCACATCCTGGACATCGGCGGCGAATCCACCCGGCCCTTTGCCGATCCCGTTCCCGAGCGGCAGGAACTGGAACGGGTGGTGCCGGTGATCGAGAAACTGGCCCCCCTGGTCAGTGTGCCCATATCCATCGACACCACCAAGGCCGCGGTGGCCGGGGCGGCCCTGAGGGCCGGCGCCTCCATGGTGAACGACATAAGCGCCCTGCGGATGAACCCGCAGATCGCCGGGGTGGCGGCGGCCGCGGGCGTCCCCCTGATCCTGATGCACATGAAGGGAACTCCGCGGACCATGCAGGTCGATCCCGGCTATGACGACCTTTTCGGCGAGATCACCGCCTTTCTGGCAAAGGCCATGGAACAGGCCGTTGCCTCGGGGGTAAGGCGCGAACTGCTTGTGGTGGACCCGGGAATCGGGTTCGGCAAAACTTTTGCCCACAACCTGGAGATTCTCGGCCACCTGGACCGGTTCCAGGCGCTGGACGCCCCCATCCTGGTGGGTCCCTCGCGCAAGGCCTTCGTGCGCGCTCTGGTCAAGGACAAGGATGCAGATGACATCCCGGCCGACCGGCCGGAAGTCATAAACGGCACCCTGGCCGCGGTGACCGCCGCCGTGCTCAACGGAGCCCACATTGTCAGGGTGCACGACGTGAAACAGGCCGCCGCCGCGGTGAAAGTGGCCGATGCCGTCCGGGCCGCCGGATAGAAAGCAGGAGAAAACAAAGTAATGCTGCTGGTAATCGACGTGGGCAACACCAACACGGTAATGGGCATCTACCGGGACGACAGGCTTGTCCGTGACTGGAGAATCCGCACCGAGCGCAACACCACCGAAGACGAATTCAACGTAATAGCCAGCAGCCTGTTTGCCGCCGGAAATATAGAGGCCGGCACCATAGATTCTACGGTGATCTCCTGCGTGGTTCCGCCCATGGTTTCGATTCTGGAATCTTTCTGCCGCAAGTACCTGGGCCACCGGCCCCTGTGGGTGGACGCCAGGTCCTACCGGGGCATGCCCATCTTGGTCCACAATCCCAACGAGGTGGGCGCCGACCGGATCGTCAACTCGGTGGGTGCCTATCACCGTTACCGCCGCAGCCTGATAGTCATCGACTTCGGCACGGCCACCACCTTCGACGCCATCTCCCCGGAGGGCGCATACCTGGGCGGGGCCATCAGCCCCGGCATATCGATTTCGGCCGAGGCCCTCTTTGCCCACGCCTCCAAGCTGCCGCGGGTGGAGCTTTCCAGCCCGCCGCGCCAGGTGGTGGGCAAAGACACCATATCTTCCATCCAGTCGGGAATCATCTTCGGCTATGCCGCCATGGTGGACGGCATGGTCCGGCGGATGAAGGCCGAGATGGGCACCGATCCCAAGGTTATCGCAACCGGCGGCCTGGCCCCCCTCATGCAGGATGTCTCGGACACCATCGAGGCCGTCGAACCCAACCTGACCCTGGAAGGATTAAGGATCATCAGCCTCAGCTTCTGATGGCTTTGCAAATAGCCCGGTATCTTCGTTGCGCGACGTACCGTTGTGACTGCGACGTACTGCAAAGTACGCCTCGTCACACGGAACTTGCGGCGCCTCGATTCCGGACTCTTTGCAAAGCCATCTCACTTTCAGATTTTTTGCAAGCCTATCAGCTTGTGACAGCATCGCAAACGATCCGGCACATACATTCGTTGTGCTTGGCCCGGGAAGAATGACGGCGGGCTGCCTGAAAAAGACATCAAAGGCTCTGGAGGTAACCGATAAAGCCTTTGATACTGTTTGTCAGAAAGGTCTTTTCGCGAGCCTGCACGTCTTCCGGCAGGCGGCTGAAGCCTGCCAGGAGAGGGTCTGCCGCCAGCAGGGCCTCCAGGCAGCGGTCCGGCAGACCGGAGCGGGGCCGAGGCTCCGGCTCCAGGATGGAAGCCAGTTTCTGCCGCCAGAAACGCAGCTGGTCGCGGTGCCGCTCCAGGAGCCCGGAATCCCTGTCCCGCGCTCCGAAATGGCCGTAGCACAAGATGCGGGCGGGCGCTTTCATCAGCTTTTCCAGGCTGGCCAGCTGGGTGTCGAAGAAAAAACGCGGCGGGGTGGCCGGCCGCAGGTAATCGGCTCCGTCATCCAGGGACAGGCAGACCCCGCCGGTCTCGCCGGCAAAGAGAATATCGCCGATGACGAAACTGCAATGGTGGGGACTGTGGCCGGGAGTGTCCAGCACCCGGATTCCGGAAACGTCCAGGTCGCCGGCAGAAAGGATCCGCTCCTTGGCCACCGGCTCTATGGGCCCGTACCGGCGGGCCGTCTCCCCCAGTACTTTGAGGGAGCCCTGCCAGAGCCGTGACGGGTCTGCCAGGTGGGCCACGGCCGCCTGATGACAGACCACCGGCGTTTCAGCAAACGCCTCTGCCACCTGCCCGATGCCTCCGGCATGATCGATATGGATATGGGTCAGAAGAATGTAGTCCGGCCGGTCCATGCCCAGCTGCTCCAGGGCCTCCAGCAGGGCCGGCGCGGTGACCGCCGGACCCGGATCAACCACCACGGCCGGCGGCCCGGTCAGGACCCAGCTGGCCACGAAATGCTCAAATCCTGCAATGGGCACCGGAAGTTCAACCAGGAAAAGATCCGGTGTCACCTTGTGCACCCGGGCTTTCACTGTTTCAATCCATGCCCATTTCGGCTTTCAGCCGCCGGATCTGTTCTTCCAGGGCCTTCCGGTCGCTGTCTTGCAGTTGCGGATCCTTGAGCCGGTTCATCAATCCCAGCAGGATCATCTCCTGGCGATAATGATTACAGGTGTACTGCTTGTTCATTGGGTCAGGCTCTCTTTGAAAACCCGGTAGAAGATACCATAGTCGGCAAGGCCGCGCTGAAGGATCTTGTCGAAATCGTCCATGTTGCTGATGTTGACGATCATGTTGACCGACTTCTGGAAAGCGGTCATGTGATCCATGGTACGGTAGCGGGTGGAAATCAGGGCCACGAAGATGTTGCGCCGGCTCACCATGGGCTGGCGTTCCAGGTAGATCAGGACACCGTTGGCGTCAGGGTCCTTGGTATCGAAGTACTCGTTGACCACGATAAGGTCGTAGGTATGATAGCGCATCTTTTTCAGGGCATCGCGGCTGTTTTTGGCCTCGGTGATGTGATACTCGAGAATGTCCAGGGTGGGTCCGATCTTCTTGCGGACGGCAGGATCAGACTCGCACACCAGGGCCGTCTTGCCTTCTTCCTCTATGAAATCGAAGGGTTTGTCCTTGGCGTCGTAAGTTTCACTGTCGTCGTCGCCTTCATCGAAACCGAAGAAATCGTCGAAATCGTCCCCCTTTTTCCCGGAAGCCACCTTGGGGATGGTGATGGTCATGCGCGTCTTGCACTTGGGGCACTTCAGGCTGGCCGTGGTGCCGCTGGGCAGTTTTTCATCGGCTATCTTGAACTTGCTCTGGCAGTTTTGGCAAACAATTTCCATGGTAATCTTCCCTGAAGGAATTCAAAAGAACGGCGGTCGGCAATCGTGGACCCGCAAAAGTCAAAATGCGGGTATCATACCCGCCGGCGATACCCCCTGTCGATCTCCAGTTCCTTGATGTCGGTGGTGGCCTCGCCCCGGGCGCTCTTGACGGCATCGATGCCGCGGCTGGCCACGGCCCTGTGGGAAGCATAAGCCAGGGCCGTTTCCTGGGTTATCAGGCCCTTTTCGTACAGGCTGACGATGTACTCGTCGAAGGTGATCATGCCGAAGGGCTTTCCGGCCACCATCATGTCGTAGAATGTCTTGCCTTCCTCTTCGCCGTTGAGGATGGCCTCCTTGACCCGCAGGTTGGTGCCCAGGATCTCGAAGGCCGCCACCCGGCCGCCGCCTACTTTCGGCAGCAGGCGCTGGCTGACGATCCAGCGCACCGTATCGGCCAGCCTGATCCTGACCTGCTTTTCCTCCTCGTTGCTGAACATGCCCAGGATACGGTTGATGGTCTGGCCGGCATCCACCGTGTGCAGGGTGGTAAGCACCAGGTGGCCTGTCTCGGCGGCGTTGAGCCCGATTTCCACCGTCTCCCGGTCCCGCATTTCACCCACGAGTATGACCTTGGGTGCCTGGCGCAGGGCGGCCCGCAACCCGTTGGCGAAAGTATCGAAGTCGGCTCCCAGTTCCCGCTGGTTGAAAGTGGCCTTTTTGTGGGGATGCTGATACTCGATGGGGTCTTCCAGGGTGACCACGTGCACCGACTTGTGCTCGTTGATCTCTTCCAGGATGGCCGCCAGGGAGGTCGACTTGCCGCTTCCGGTGGCACCGGTGAAAAACACGATGCCGTTCAGCTCCCGGGCTATCTTTTGAAATACTTCCGGCAGGCCCATCTCACGGATGGTGGGCACCTTGGACTCCAGGCGCCTGAGAACGATGGAGTAGTGACCCGACTGGGAAAAAATGTTCACCCTGAAACGCGCCTTGCCCGGCAGGCTGTAGGACAGGTCGCAGGAGCCGGTCCGCAGCAGGGTCTCGGTCAGTCTCCGGTCGCCGTTGATCAGGTTGAGGGCGAAGACCTCTGTCTGAAAAGGGGTCAGCGACCGTATATGGGGCCTTATCTCCACCGGAACCAGCTGCCCGGCGCTCTCCACCTGAAGGGGCTTGCCCACGGTCAGGTTGAGGTCTGAAACGTTGTTGTGGGAATCGAGCATCCTGGTAAGGATATGGTCGATCTCTTGCTTTTTCATCGGATCACCTCACTGAACCCAAACCTGCCGGCCGCAAACGGCCGCTTGCCGTCTTTCTATGCCTCGGTAAAATCCGTGGGCGGAGCCTTGAGCAAGGGCCTGAAACGGGCCTTGTCGTTGGCCTTGGTATAGGCGTCGTCGGCGCTGATCCTGCCCTTGTTGTACAGTTCCATGATGGCATCGTCCAGCAGTTGCATACCGTATTTTTTCCCGGTCTGGATCATGGAAGGGATCTGGTGGGACTTGGACTCCCGCACCAGGTTGCGCACCGCCGGGGTGGCGATGAGGATTTCCAGGGCCGGAATACGCCCCCGCTTGTCGGTCCGCTTGAAAAGGGTCTGGGAGATTATGGCCCGGATGCCGTCGGCCAGGGTCGAGCGGATCTGGGCCTGCTCCTGGGCCGGAAAGACTTCCACGATCCGGTCCACGGTCTTGGCGGCGCTGGTGGTGTGCAGGGTGGCAAAGACCAGGTGGCCGGTCGACGCGGCCTCGATGGCCAGGGAAATCGTTTCCAGGTCCCGCATTTCGCCCACCAGGATGATATCCGGGTCCTCGCGCAGGGCGCCCCGCAGGGCCGCGCTGAAAGAATTGGTGTGCAGCCCCACCTCCCGCTGGTTAACCAGGCAGCCTTTGCTCTGGTGAACGAACTCGATGGGGTCTTCGATGGTGATGATGTGGTCGGAGCGGGTCCGGTTGGCCTCGTCGATGATGGCCGCAAGAGTGGTCGATTTACCGCTTCCGGTGGGGCCGGTGACGATCACCAGGCCGCGGGGAAGGCTGGCCAGCTTGGCCATGACCGGCGGCAGGCCAAGCTGCTCGCAGCTCATGATGGTGCTGGGAATCTCGCGGAAAACGGCTCCCACGCCGTTGCGCTGCATGAAAAAATTGGCCCGGTAACGGGCAAGTCCGGGAATCTCGTAGCCGAAGTCCACATCACCGCTTTCTTCAAAAACCTTGATCTTGTCCTCCGGCGCGATCTCGTAGAGCATGGCCCGCAACTCGTCGTTGTCCAGGATCTTGTACTTGACCCGCTCAATGTCTCCGTGAATGCGCAGGGCCGGTGGCTGGCCGGCCATGAGGTGCAAGTCGGATGCGTTTTGCTCGTGCATCAACTTGAAAAAAGCATCGATCTTGGCCATATTTCGCTCCTGGTGGGGGTTGGATCTTCTGCCGCCCGCAGGCGGCAGGACTTACCGGCGGCAGACAGCCGGGGCAGTCAAACCTGTTATCGTCCCCGGCCGGAAATAGTTTAGCCTCCCCTGCTTCAGGGCAGACCGCCTGCCGCCTATCCGTTTCTCAAAAATGTCAGCTTGTTGTCTTCTTCGTCAAGGGCTTCCATGCCCTCCTTGCTCAGCTCCAGCAGCTTGGTGTGCGCTTCCAGCACCGAACGGATCTGAACTTCCAGCTGCATCCGCTGGCGTTTCAGCTCGGCGATGTCCTCATGGAGCTGGGCCAGGCGGTTGTGGGCCCGGTTGAGCATCTTTTCCGCCTTCACCTCGGCATCGGCGATGATCACCTCGGCCGATCTGCGGGCGTTGTCCTTCATCTGTTCCAGGACCTTCTGGGAGTTGAGCATGGCCCTCTTGAAAGTCTCTTCCCGCTCCTTGAAACCCTGGTTTTCCAGCTTCAGGCGCCGGACTTCTTCTTCCAGATTCGCGGTCCTGCGGAGCATGAGCTCCATCTGGTCGGCAACCTGCTCCAGAAAGCGGTCCACTTCGTGGACATCGAAGCCCCGGAACCTGACCCGGAACTGCTGCTGCTGAATCTCCTTGGGTGTCATGTGCATGGGCCTGACCCTCCTTATGGCCGCGGTTCAAAGCAGGGCGGCCGAAATCCGCAAGAGGCTGTTGACCACGAAAATCCGCAAAAAGATTATTCCCAGCAACACGGCGATGGGCGAAAAATCGATTCCGCTGAAAGTTACCGGCAGTTTGGCCCGGATGCGGTACATAACGGGCTCGGTAACATTGTGGATAAAGCGCACGATGGGATTGAATGGGTCGGGGTTCACCCACGACAAGACGGCCCGCGCTATGACGACCCACATGTAGGCGATCAGGGCCACATCGAGGATCCTGGCAACGGCCATGATGAAATATCCAAGAATATACATTACAACTCCGTCATACCAAGGGACAAATTATCAGCTCAGCTTAGGTTGTAACCACTCAGAATAGAAAAATATATTCTGCTCCTCAAGTCAAGGCTTTTCGGAAGCGACGGCGGCCGCGCATCCGCTTGGGGGGAAGAAAAAATCGCCGGAGCTGGCAACCTGCCGCCAGTTCCGGCGAAGCTTTCCGTTATCTTTTCGGGCCTTGTGACCCCTTTCCTGCTACCATCCCCAGGTCAGGTACTTGTGAATGGAATCTGCCGCCTTGCGGCCGGCGCCCATGGCCAAAATCACCGTGGCCGCCCCGGTGACGATGTCGCCCCCGGCCCAGACACCCTTCTTGGTGGTCTTGCCGGTCTCGGGATCGGCGACGATGTAACCCCATTTGTTGAGCTGCATGTCGGAGGTGGTCTGGGTGAGCAGCGGGTTGGCTCCCGAGCCCACGGCCACGATCACCAGGTCTGTTTCGAGTATGAACTCCGAACCTTCGATGGGTACCGGCCGGCGGCGACCCGACTCGTCCGGCTCGCCAAGCTCCATCTTGAGACATTCCATGGCCTTGACCCGGCCATTGTCGTCACCTATGTAGCGTATCGGGTTGGTGAGCAGGAAGAACTCGATGCCTTCTTCCTCGGCGTGATGGATCTCGGCCGCCCTGGCGGGCATCTCTTCCCGGGAGCGGCGGTAGACGATCCTGACCCGCTCGGCCCCCATGCGCATGGCCGTTCTGGCCGAATCCATGGCCACGTTGCCGGCCCCCAGGACCACCACGTCTGTTCCCCGCGGGATGGGGGTGTCCACCTCGGGAAACTTGTACGCCTTCATCAGGTTGGCCCGGGTCAGGTACTCGTTGGCCGACAGGATGCCCACCAGGTTTTCTCCGGGTATATTGAGAAAACGCGGCAGCCCCGCTCCCACGCCCAGGTATACCGCGTCGTAGCCTTCCTCGAAGAGTTCGTCGACGGACACGGTCCGGCCCACCACCTGGTTGCACCTTACCTCCACGCCCAGCCTTTCCAGGAAATTGACTTCATGGGCCACGATATCCTTGGGCAGGCGGAATTCGGGAATGCCATAGACCAGCACTCCGCCCGGCTTGTGGAAGGCCTCCAGCACGGTTACCGAGTGTCCCTTGAGAATCAGGTCGCCGGCCACGGTGAGACCGGAAGGACCGGAACCGACCACGGCCACCTTCTTGCCGGTGGGTTCTTCTTTGGGCGGCAGCTCGCCGCTGCCGTGCATCCTCTCGTAATCGGCGCAGAACCGTTCCAGGTTGCCGATGGCCACCGGCTTGTCCTTTTTGCCCACGACACAGCGTCCCTCGCACTGGATCTCCTGGGGACAGACCCGGCCGCAAACCGCCGGCAGGGCGTTTTTGGCCCACAGGTTACGGATGGCGCCGGTAAAATCACCCTTGGTGATCAGGTTGATGAAGCCGGGAATATCCACCTGGACCGGGCAGCCCTCCACACAACTGGGCTTGCGGCACTGCAGGCAGCGCGAAGCCTCGGCCTGGGCCTGCTCCACGCTGTAGCCCAGGGGAACTTCCTGGAAATTACGTTTTCTTACATCGGGATCCTGCTCGGGCATGGGGACCCGCTGGATTCTTTCTTTCTTGGCCGCCATTTCATCCTCCGTATCGACCGGCCCGGACAGCATACCGCCATTTGGCCGGCGGCAGGTCCTGTTCGGGCGTCATCTTCTGCTTTCTGGTTGTCAGCCCATCCGGCATTTCTTCCGGCTGTCGCAAGGGCTATCCTTTTTCGCTCAGTCTGCAGTAGTCATTATAACAGGCCTTTTCTTCTTCGACATAGGCCTGCAGCCGCATCATCAGCTCGTCATAATCCACCTTGTGGCCGTCGAATTCAGGGCCGTCGACGCAGGCGAACTTTGTCTCGCCGCCCACCGTTACCCGGCAGCCGCCGCACATTCCGGTACCGTCCACCATGATGGGGTTGAGGCTCACAAGAGTAGGCACGCCGTATTCCTTGGTGAGCCTGGATACGAACTTCATCATCGGCACCGGCCCGATGGCCACGGCCTGGTCGACTTTTTGGCTTTCCAGTATGTCTTTCAGCTCTTCGGTGACAAAACCCTTGCGGCCGTATGATCCATCGTCGGTGCAGATCCGCAGGTCGTGGGAGGCTTCCCGCATCTTGTCTTCCAGGATCAGCAGGTCCTTGTTGCGGGCGCCGATGATGCAGATAACGTGGTTGCCGGCCTCCTTCATGGCCCTGGTGATGGGATGCAGCACGGCCACTCCCGTTCCGCCGCCCACGCAGACCACGGTGCCGACCTTCTCGATGTGGGTCGGCTTGCCCAAAGGACCGATGATGTCCTGGTAACTGTCGCCGACTTTCATGTCCCTGAAATAGGCGGTGGATTTTCCGACCACCATGTAGATGATGGTGATGGTGCCTTTTTCCGGATCGGTTTCAGCCATTGTCAGGGGAATGCGTTCGCCCTCTTCGTAGGCCTTGAGGATGACGAACTGCCCCGGTTTGGCCTTTTTGGCTATCAAAGGGGCCTCGATCTCGTTGAGAATCACCGTCCCTTCGGCCATCTCCTCTCTTTTGATGATTTTAAACATGATAAACTCCTCCACTTGAGCGCGTTTGTATGCAAAACCCGAACAGGGTGTAATTCCCAAGCTGCAAACTGACGAAAGGAAAAGACAGTTTGAGACTGTAAGCATATACTCATTATGAAATCAAGATTAAATATTTGCCTTTACCGCAGGCCGGAAAGGGCCTCAAAATTTACTTGACTTGGACTGAATTTTATAGTCTCGTTGCCAGTTGCGAACATAAACATGCAGATGTCCGGGTGCTCGTCCGGAGCATAAGAGGGAACTCCGTGAGAATCGGAGACGGGCCCGCCGCTGTGATCGGGGACGAAGGCTGCAAGATGCCACTGCCGCGCGGAAACGCGGCGGGAAGGCGCAGCCCGTAGGATGATCCGAAAGTCAGAAGACCTGCCCGGACATCGTTGAAGTATGTGCTGCGAGGACGGCAGCAGCTTCAACCGGCATCTGGAGATGAAAACGGGACATCCCGGATCGATTGATCGGTCCGGGATTTTTTTTTGGGCAATGTTGCTGTTGGACGAAACAACGGCCATCTCAAACGGGAGCACAGCGGTTATGAAACCATTGACGGCAACAACAATCGTCCTGGCCATTGTCCTGGCCACCCAGGCGGCCCCCTGCCGGGGTCAGTCTGTCGGGCCCCCGGAAAAGATCGCAAAGCCCGTGGACCAAGCCATCTCCATCCGCCAGGCCACCCAGAAGCAGGAAGAAAAGTGGCGTCTGGAAAAAGAAAAACTCACCGCCCGTTTCGAGCTTCTCGGCCAGCGCCTGCGGCGGCTCCGGGCGCGGGCAGGTCAGCTCCGGGAAAGGTCCGAAGCCGCCAAAACCCGCATCGCCGCCAAACAGAAACAGCTTGACGACATCCGGCAGATCTCCGCTCAGATCGTCCCCTGCCTGAAAGAACTCAACCGGCAACTGAAGCAGCTGGTGGCCGGAGACCTGCCTTTTTTACTCCGGGAACGCCGGGAGCGTCTCCGGCGGCTGGACGCGCTCCTTCAGGACCCGGACGTGACCGCCAGCGAAAAGTTCCGCAAGGTGACAGAGGCCCTTCAGGTGGAGGCCGAGTACGGCACCACCATCGAGGTCTACCAGCAGAGCATCGACATCGACGGCCGGAACCGGCTGGTCAACATTTTTCGCCTGGGCCGGATCGGCCTTTTCTTCCAGAGCCTGGACCGGCGGACCTGCGGTTTTTTCAACGTGGCTGAAAACAGCTGGCAAAAACTGCCGCCCAAGTACAACCACAGCCTGGCGGCGGCCATCGACATGGGGGCCAGGCGCCGTCCGGTGGACATCGTCACCCTGCCCCTGGGAAGGCTGGCAACGCCATGAAAACCGCCGCCAAAGCCATCCTGATCTTCGTTTTGCTGACAGCCGGCCTGCCGTCTGCGGCCGCCGGCCGGGACATGCGCGCCCTGCAGGTCAGGGCCCGCCAGGCGAAACAGGCCCTGATCGAAAAGGCCCAGGCCGAAAAGGAAGCCGCAGAAAAAGAAGCCGCCGCCAGCCGGGCCGGGATCATGGCCGACCGCAAGGCCCTTGAAAACGCCGTGGCAAAGCTGGAGGCCGCCTGCCGGCGGGCAGAGCAGCAGGTCAAGCAGCTGACGGCAACCTGCCAGGAGCTGGATGCCCGCGAAAAGCAGCTCAACGCCAGGCTGGCCGAAACCGGCAGCATGGTCCGCGAGCTGGTGGGGGTGATCCGGGTCAACGCCAAGGACATCGACGCCCTGGTGCGCCGGAACCTGCAGACGGCCCTGGAAAGACAGCGGCCGGATTTTCTTTCCGCCATCGCCGGCCAGAGCCGTTTTCCCGGCATGGACGACATCCGGAAGATGACCGCCGTGCTCCAAAGACAGATCGAGCTTTCCGGCCAGGTAAGCCTTCAGCAGGCCCCCATCATCGACCGGGCCGGCAACCAGGTGGAAGCAAAGGTACTGACCCTGGGGCCGTTCACCGCCGCCTACCAGATCTCCGGCGAGGTCGGTTTCCTCAGCTACAGCCCGGCCGGGGCAAGGTTGTATGCCCTTTCCAAGCTGCCCCCGCGCCGAATCCGCAACCGGCTGGCAAGCTACATGGAAGGCAGGTCCGAGGCCGTGCCCATCGACATCTCCCGGGGGGCGGCCCTGCGCAACCTGACTCACCGGCTCAGCCTCTGGGAGCAGATTCCCAAGGGCGGTCCCATCGTCTGGCCCATCGTGGCCATCTTCGTCCTGGGCCTTTTGATCGTGGCCGAAAGGACCGTCTTTTTGCTGCGCCGGCGGGCAGACGGAGACTCCCTGATGGAAAAGATCGCAGACCTGGCCCGCCAGTGCCGGTGGCAGGACTGTCTTGAAAAATGCCGCGCCCTGGCCTCCAAGCCGGTGGCCCGGGTGATCGCCGCCGGCCTGGAATGCCGGCAGATGGAAAGACAGGAGCTGGAAAACGCCCTTCAGGAAGCGATCCTGAAGGAGATCCCGGCCATGGAACGCTTCTTGTCCACCCTGGGGATGCTGGCGGCCATCGCCCCCCTGCTGGGACTGCTGGGAACCGTCACCGGCATGATCGACACCTTCCACGTGATCACCATGCACGGCACCGGCGATCCGCGGCTGATGTCAGGCGGCATTTCCGAGGCCCTGGTGACCACCATGCTGGGACTTTCGGTGGCCATTGTCCTTATGCTGGGCCAGACGGTGCTCAACCGGGCGGTGGACAACAACATCGCCCAGATGGAGGAAAAGGCCGTGGCCCTGGTCAACGTAATTCACAAGCACCGCCGGGGACGATGATGGAAGTTTTGCTCTGCCAGTACCTGCGCCTTGAAAACTACCTGCGCACCGGCGGGCCGGTGATGATTCCCCTGGCCCTGGTGAGCCTGGTTATGTGGCTGCTGATCGTGGAAAGGGCCCTGTTTTTCAGGCGCCTGCGAAAAGGCGCCATGGACACCGGCCAGGCCTGGGAGCACGTGCGGGCCGGCCGGACGCCCGACCCCAAGCGTTTCAGCGGGGCCGTCTGCCTGCTGGTGGCCGAATTCCTGGCCCGCCGCAGCGGCGATGCCGGGCTGGACCGTTTCATCCTGGATGAAACCGTGCTGCGGCTCAACCGCCGCCTGGACGATCACCTGGCGGCCATCGGAGTGCTGGCGGCCATCGCCCCCCTGCTGGGACTGCTGGGAACCGTCACCGGCATGATCACCACCTTCGACGTTATGGCGATCTTCGGCACCGGCAACGCCAAGGCCATGGCCGGCGGCATCTCCGAGGCCCTGGTCACCACCCAGACCGGTCTGCTGGTGGCCATACCCGGCCTTTACATGAAAGGTTTCCTGGAACGCCGGGCCCGCAACCTCAAACAACGCCTGGCCCGGACAGGATATTACCTCAGGAGGCAGCTGGCATGCTGAACATAACCGCAAGCCGGCGCACGCGCCGCCAGACACCGGAACTGAACATGGCGCCCCTGATCGACATGGTATTCATCCTGCTGATCTTTTTCCTGGTGACCACCAGCTTCGTCAAGGAGGCCGGCATCGAGGTCAGCCGGCCCACCGCTTCCACGGCCGCCGTCCAGCCCAAGGCCACGGTGATCATCGCCATCGACAAGAACAACCGGGTCTTCATGGACCGGCGGGAGATCGACCTGCGGGCGGTGCGGGCCAACGTGGAGCGGGCCCTGGCGGAAAACCCCGACGGTGCGGTGGTGGTGGTGGCCGACCGGGAGAGCAGCACCGGTGTGGCCATCCAGGTGATGGACGGCTGCCGCCTGGCAGGGGCAAAGAATGTTTCGCTGGCGGCAAGGATCCCGGAGTTCGGAAGATGAAACCACAACCAGGGCAAACGACATACTTGCAGGCAGTTTGCCGGCGCAGGTGGAGCACCTGGCTGGCGGCCGGGGCTGTGGCCTGCGGCCTGAACCTGGTGCTGTTCTGGCTGATGCCCCACCTGCTGCACTCGGCTCCCGCCAGGCCGGCCTTCGACAAGCTGGTGCCCCGGGTGAACGTAATCCGGGTAAAGCGGCCCGAAACTCCGGTGGCCCGCAGGCAGCCCAGGCCGCCGGAGCCGCCCAAGCCCAAGCCGGTGCGCAAGATCCGGCCCCGGCACTCCCTGCAGGTGGCAACCAGGCTGCGCCTGCCTTTCGAAATAAACCCCAAGCTGCCGGCCGGCCCCGACACCCTGGAACTGCCGCCCCTTGAAAGCCTGGCCCCGGACGGCCGGGCCTGCCAGGGAGTTTTCTCCATTGGCCAGCTGGATGCGCCCCTGACGGTGATCTCGCGCATGCCGCCGGTCTATCCCCTGCATGCCAAGCGGCGGGGAATCCAGGGCTGGGTCAAGGTCAGCTTCCTGGTCGACGAGCAGGGCCGGGTCAGCCAGGTAAAAGTGGTGGAGGCAGAGCCTGCTGGAATCTTCGAACAGAGCGTCATCCGCTGTGTTTCGGCCTGGAAGTTCAGGCCGCCCACGGTGGAGGGCATGCCGGTCAAAACCCGGGTGGTAACCAAGGTCAGGTTCCAACTGGAATGACACAGGAGGATGACAAAGATGCATCGCCCATACATATCCTGCCTGATGAAAACAGCCCTGGCAACCGGGCTGCTGCTTATCCTTGCCGCCGCCCCGGCGCAGGCCGCAACCGACCAGCTGCCCCCGGCAGTACGCCTGGTGCTCTACAAGGTCAGCCTCCTGATGGAGAAAAAGGCCTACGACCAGGCCCTGGAGGTCATCGCCAGGTTCCAGCAGCGGGCCAGGGCCGGCTTCGAGCCCGGCCGACCCGATCCCAGGGGCTACCATCATCCCCGGATCTACTTTGCCAAGGGCAACTGCTACCTGCTCCAGGACAAATACCGCCAGGCGGCCGCAGCCTACGGCCGGGCGGTGAAACTGGACCCCGGCTACGCCCCGGCCTGGCTCAACCTGGCCCGGGCCTGCTACGAGCTGAAAAACTACCCAAAGGCCGCCCAGTGCTTCGACCGGGCCTACCAGGCAAGTGCCGACAAAAACCCCCGGCACCTTTACTTCAGCGCCCTGGCCTACATGCTGGCTGGAGACAACAGGCGCTGTCTGGCCCAGTTCGACAAGCTGCTTTGCGCCCACCGCCAGGCCATGAAACCGGCCTGGAAGGAAAACCTGGTCCATGCCCTGCTGACAGCCGGAAAGCCCCGCCGGGCCCTGCCCTTCATCCGCGAGCTGGCCGCAACCTACAGCGGCGAAAAGCAGATCCAGTGGCAGGAGATCCTGATCTACCAGTACCTCCAGCTGGACAT
>JAMOUQ010000025.1 GCA_027068085.1 Desulfobacteraceae bacterium
TTTCAGCTCCCGCAGGGTGTCGTCCCCTCCCAGGTAGAACGATTCGATGTCGGCAGGGATATTTTCCGGCCCGGCCAGCCGATGGCTGAATACTTTGCCGGCGACAGGCTCCAGTTTTTCGACCGGCGCAAGGGGATCGTCCGCCAGAGGATGTTCCGGCTTGTAAGTCACCAGGCCGCACAGGCCGCAGGCAATGGTGGTGCCGGAGACAGGGAACAGGATCAGGGCCGGCCCCCTGACACCGGCCGGATGGCGTCCGAAGTAGATGCGCGTGTATGCAAATCCGGCTGCCTGCCTGGCCAGACGGACAAAGCCGGCAGCAAGTTTCGAACCTATGGAAATCGCCTGGGCCATCGCTTTTCTCCTGTATCCTTCACATGGCAAGATAGAGTTCCCTGATACGCCGGCGGGTCATTTGCTTCTGCCAGTCTTTGCCAAGGGCGTTTTCCCAAAGCGGTTCCAGAATCAAGGCCACGTCGATCATCTTTTCGATTTGCTCCCGGCTGACATCCGCCATGACGTTTGCAGGCAGGTTTATCTGCTGTTTGTCCAGCATCTGCCGGAACTCCCTGACACCATCCGGGTAATACTCCTCCAGCTGGTTGAAGGCGATGCAGTTGCCGATTCCGTGGTGGATTCCCAGCACGAAGCCAAGGCCGTAAGAAAGGGCATGGCATACCCCCACCTGGGAATAGGCAATCGACATTCCGCCGAAATAAGAGGCCATCATGAGCTTGTCGTCGGCGTCCGGGCAGCCTTCGAGGAAGACCTGGCGGCAGAGGCTCAGGGCTTTTTCGCCGTAAGCCTGGCTGAAGGCATTGAGGTAGGTTCCGGTGAGGGATTCGATACAGTGGATGTAGCAGTCCATTCCGGTATAAAAACGCTGGTCGGCCGGAGCCCCGGCTATCAGCCGGGGATCCAGCACGATCTGGTCGAAGACCGTGTAGTCCGAGTTTATTCCGAGCTTTTTCTCGGGGCCGGTCAGAACCGTGGTCCGGGACACTTCCGAGCCGGTTCCCGACAAAGTGGGAACAGCCACGTGGTAGACGGCCGGATTCTTGATCAGGTCCCATCCCTGGTAATCTGCCGACGATCCGGGATTTGTCAGCATCAGGGAGACCGCCTTGGCAAGGTCCATGGTGCTGCCGCCGCCGATGCCGACAACGGCCGCCGGCAGATCTTTCCCGGCCTTCTCCATCGCCTGGCGCACTTCAGTGGTCAGTTCGTCGACATATGATGTCTTGGGCTCATGATCGACGTTGACCCACATAAGCAGGTCTTGGTCACGGAGCGGAACCCTTTTTTCCAGGGGCCGGCCGTCAAAGGCGTCGTCCACCATGAAAACCACCGGTTCATTGCTGCTGCGCCGTGCGGCCAGGATGTCCTCCAGCTGGTCGAAACAACCCCGGCCGAAGACGACATGGGAAACCATTTTGAAGTTACGGAACATTTGCTTCTCCTTGCAGACGCTGCCAGGTCCGGTCTATCCCGCCAGGACGCCGCGGATTTTGTCGATACGCTGATTTACTTCTTCTTGACTCCATGAAAGCTTGATCAGCATGGAGATGGTCCGCCCCATGATGGCGTCGGACCGGGGCAGCCGGGTCTTGTCGAAGTCGGGCCGGTTTTCCAGCAGCTGGACCGCCAGCGGCGCCGGTGACCGCATTTGGCGGAAATGGTCCCACTGCCGGAAATAGTGCCAGTTGTTGGCAAACCAGTAGAAGCAGCCGTCGACTCCGGCCTCGGCGAGCCTGCGGGCCGTCTCGGCGGCGCTGGTTTCATCCGGCAGCATGAAGGACAGGAAGGTTGCCGTGTCGCCGTCAGGATCGGGCACGTGGCGGAACTCTACCTGATCGAAGGCGGCCATGGCCTCCTTGATGGCCGCTTTGTACTGCCGCTGGCGTTCCAGAATCCAGTCCAGCTTGCGCAGCTGGGCCAGCCCCACGGCGGCGTTCAGCTCGCTGATGCGGAAGTTGGTCCCCATGATGGGGTGGTCCTCGGCCCCCCGGTCGTCGCCCAGATGGTCGTGGCCGTGATCGGCATAGCCTTCGGCCAGCAGGTAGAGCTTTTCATCGTTGGTGACAACGGCTCCGCCTTCACCGCAGGTTATGGTCTTTACCGGGTCGAAAGAGAAACAGCCCATCTGGCCGAAGGTCCCCAGGGCCCGGCCCCGGAAAGACCCGCCCACCGCCTGGCAGGCGTCTTCGATCAATACCAGCCCCTTGCGCCGGCAAAAATCGGCGATGGCATCTATCTGGGCCATGGAACCGCACATGTGAACCGGCATCACGGCCTTGGTCCGGCGAGTCAGGCATTGCTCCAGGGCTTCCGGATCGAGGCAGAGGGTCTTGTCGATTTCGGCAAACACCGGCACGGCTCCTGCCAGCAGGACGGCCTCGATGGTTGCCACGAAGGTAAAAGGCGGGACGATCACTTCGTCGCCGGCTCCCACCGAGCAGGCCGCAAGAGCGGTACTCAGGGCGGCGGTGCCGCTGGAGCACAGGTGGCAATGAGCGACATTCAGCCGTGCGGCCAATTCCTTTTCGAAGGTTTTTGCCTTCCAGTGTCCCTTGCGGGCCGCATCGAAACCGTAGCGGAACAGGACTCCGGTTTCCAGGACGTCTTTTACCTGGCGGCGTTCTTCATCTCCAAAGATTTCGAAACCTGGCATGGATTACTCCTTTCCCGGTCCTGAAAATCAGGTGGTTTTCCTGTGTTTGGGCTGTTCTGTCTTTTCTGCCGCCGCGGAGACGGCGGCTTTTTCCGAGTCGTCGAAATACCGTTTGAAAAGCATCTTGGCATACCGGGCCGCGCGCGTCCCGATGTATTTGCCATGGGCAACCATGACCGCCACGGCCAGCTTCCGCCCCGAGCTTTTTTCCCGGGCCCAGCCGATGAACCAGTCGTAGCGGGTGTCGTGGGCCTGGTTGTAGATGGAGCCCGTCTTGCCGCCGAGCCGCAGGCGGCGCAGGACTTTATCCCGCCTGCGGTTGCGGAAGGTGCGTCTGGCGGTCCCGGAGATGATGGTGGTTTCCATCATCTTCTGGAGAATCCTGGCCGTTTTCGGCCTGATGGGGGTGCGGAAGATCTCGGGGCGCTGGAGGTACAACGGCTGGCCCTTGCCGGTGTTTATGGCTGTCGCCATGGAAGGGGCCATCATCTTGCCGCCATTGATGACACAGGCGGCCAGCATGGCTCCGTGCAGGGGCGAGAGGGTGGTCTGGCGGTTGAAGCCGCTTGCGATCTCGGCCCAATTGTAGGGACGCTGCTGGATGGAGAACCTGCTTGTGCCAACCGGCAGTTCGAAGTCGATGGGGGTATTGAATCCGAAACGCGATGCGTATTGCTCCAGGGCCTCTTTCCCCAAGCGGTGCCAGCCCAGCTTGCCGAAGACCGGGTTTACCGACTGGGCAAAGGCGTCTTTGAAACGGATCACGTTGGAGTAGCGGTTGGTCTTCATCGTAAGCTGGCGCTTGTAGAGGGTGTGTTTGTATCCGTTGAAGCGCAGCAGCGAGTCGGCCCGCAGGTTGCAGTTTTCTATGGCGGCCGCCGCCGTGACCAGCTTGAATACGCTGGCAGCCGGAAAAGCGGCCGCCAGACAGGTGTCCTTGCCGGGATCACCGCGGTTGAAGGCCGTCTGGACGATCACCCGTCCCGAGTCGGGATCCATGGCCACTATTCCGATGGCCCGGGAGTTGCGCCGGTCAAGATGCCGAAGCATGAAGCTTTGCAGATCGGGCCTTATGCTGGGGAACATCACCAGCGGAAACCTGCCTATGTCGAGCACGATCTTTTCGCTTTGCAGGTTGACCAGACTCTGGCCGGCCAGCAGCAGGCGCACGTCGTCTTTGCCGATCAGGGCAGATGCGGCTGACACGGATCTGTCCCTGTTGCCGGATGCCGGTTTGACCGTTTTGTTGCCCGTGCCCGCCAGGATGGCCACGGCCAGCACGACCGCCGCCAAAGCCAGGATTAACTTCCGGCGATGTTTCGGGCTGCCGCGACGTTTGAGCTGTTTCTGATACCGGCGCCAGGAGTTTTCACGTCCCGATACGATTGCTTCCATAAGCTAATTGACCTTGGTTCCCGGTTCAACCTTTTTATCCAACATGACGATTGCCGTCTGTTTGCCGTCACCGGCAGCCAGAAGCATACCCTCGGACAGGACTCCCATCAGCTTGGCAGGCTTGAGGTTTGCCACCACTATGACCTGCCTGCCAACCAGGTCTTCGGGCCGGTGGCTGGCAGCGATACCCGAAACTATGGTCCTGGGCCGTCCCTCACCCATGTCGATTTCAAGCTTGAGCAGCTTTTTGGCCCTTGGAATCGGCTCGGCCTTGATGACGGTGGCTACCCTGAGATCGACGGCCGCGAACTGCTCGATATCTATCTCGGGCAGCAGGGGAGGGTCCAGGCCGGCCTGATCTTGCCCGGCCTGCGGCTGGCCGTCCATTTTTGGCATTTCAACCCGCGGGAAAAGGGCCACCGTCTTGGGAAGCTTCGTTCCGGGCAGCAGACTTTTCCAGGCCCTCAGTTTTTCAAGGCGGTAGAAGTCTGTTTCCGGATCCAGCCCCAGGTGCTGCTGCATCCTGGCGGCGGTATCGGGCATGACCGGGTAGATCAGACCGGATATCACCCGCAGGCCTTCCAGCAGGTTGTAGATGACCACTTCCAGCTGCTTGCGGCTGGACTTGCTCTTGGCCAGCACCCAGGGAGCGGTGACGTCGATGTACTTGTTGAGGCGGTTGATGAAACGCCAGACGGCCTTCAACGCCTTGTGGAAAGCGAAGCTTTCCATGTGGCGGGAAAACTCATCGATGGTCTGGGCCGCCTCACGGCTCAGTCCCAGGGACAGCTCCTGTTCCACCGAGCTGTCGATGGCCGGAACGATTGAGCCGAAGTACTTGTGAGCCATGGTGAGAACCCGCGAAAAAAGGTTGCCCAGGTCGTTGGCCAGGTCGGAGTTTATCCGCTTTACCAGGGCCTCTTCGTTGAAGCTGGCGTCCAGGCCGAAGACCATGTCGCGGGCCAGAAAGTAGCGGAACGCGTCCAGCCCGTAGACGTTCTTCAGTTGCAGGGGCTCGACCACGTTGCCCAGACTCTTGGACATCTTGCTGTCGTCCACGTTCCAGTAACCGTGAACGTTGAGGTGGCGGTAGATGGGAATCCCGGCCGCCTTGAGCATTATGGGCCAGTAAATCCCGTGGGGCTTGAGGATGTCCTTGGCAACGATGTGCTGGGCCACGGGCCAGAACTTCTTGAACAGTTCGCCGTCGGGATATCCCAGGGCCGAGATGTAGTTTATCAGGGCGTCGAACCATACATAGGTTACATAGTCCTGGTCGAAGGGCAGGGTGATTCCCCACTTGATCCTCGACTTGGGCCTGGAAATACACAGGTCTTCCAGGGGCTCGCGCAAAAAGGACAACACTTCGTTACGGTAGCGTTCGGGCCTGATGACGTCAGGATGCCGGTTGATATAGTCTGTCCACCATTGCTGGTATTTGCTCATTTTGAAAAAGTAGTTCGATTCCTTTATCAACTCCGGTTCGGTCTGGTGATCCGGGCACCTGCCGTCGACAAGCTCCTTTTCGGTGTAAAAGCGCTCGCAGCCGAAACAGTACTTGCCCTCGTATTCGCTGAAGTAGATGTCACCCTGGTCGTAGATCTTCTGAAGTACTTTCTCCACCACGGCGATGTGGCCGGGATCGGTGGTGCGAATGAAGTAGTCGTTGGAAATGTTCAGCTGGGGCCACAGCTGGCGGAACAAGGAGCTTATCTTGTCCACATAGGCGCGCGGGCTGAGGCCTTCTTTACGGGCCGCCCGCATGATCTTGTCTCCATGCTCGTCGGTGCCGGTCAGAAAAAAGGTTTCGTCGGTCACCATGGTATGGAAACGTTTTGCGATATCGGCCGCAATCGTAGTGTAGGCATGACCCAGGTGCGGCCTGGCATTGACATAGTAGATCGGGGTTGTGACGTAGAACGGTTCGGTCATTACTGAGCTCCAATCAGCTTATGACGGCATCGCAAATAGCCTGCTATCTTCGCTGCGCTGCATCCTTTCGTGACTGCGGTGTGCCGCAAGCATGCCCCGTTACCCGGGGTCGACGCCATGATCCCGGACTATTTGCGAAGCCATCCCGGTTTCAGACTTTTTGCGAGTCTGTCAGCCTATTATTTCATCTATGGTGACTTCCACCTCCTGGCCGCCTGACACCCGCAGGGCGATCCGGTTGTGCATGACGTTGAGCCGGATCACCTTGCCGGTGACCTCGGCCGTTCTGACGGTTTTGCCCAGCTTGGGAAAAGTGGCCTTGAGTTCCTGGTAGATCTGGTTTTCGAAAGTAAGGCAGCACATCAGCCTGCCGCATTGGCCGGAGATTTTCGTGGGGTTCAACGACAGGCCCTGATCCTTGGCCATGCGGATTGAGACCGGTTCGAACTTTTCCATGAAACTCGTGCAGCAAAACACCCTGCCGCAGCGCCCTATGCCGCCGCACATCTTGGCCTGGTTGCGGATGCCGACCTGGCGCATCTCCACCCGCACCTGGAATTTCTTTACCAGCATTTTGACGAGCTTGCGAAAATCCACCCGGCCGTCGGCGGTAAAGAAAAAAGTCAGGCGGCTGGCATCGAAAGTCGATTCCACGGCAAACAGGTTCATCTTCAGGCCAAGCTGCTTGATACATTCAAGGCAGTAGCCGTAGGCCCGCTTTTCAAGCTTGCGGTTTTTCTCCCGCTGCCGGAAATCTTTTTCGGTTGCCTTGCGGAAGACCTTTTTGAGCTGCTTGTCGCGGTCCTGTTTCTCGGCAGGCCGGGGGGGCACGGCAACCGTTCCGAAACCCAGCCCTTTTTCGGTCTC
The DNA here is from genome assembly GCA_027068085.1 of Desulfobacteraceae bacterium. Taxonomy (GTDB): domain Bacteria; phylum Desulfobacterota; class Desulfobacteria; order Desulfobacterales; family Desulfosarcinaceae; genus JALVQM01. The sequence goes on from JAMOUQ010000025.1 coordinate 6,866, forward strand.
AACGATTACCGGGTCTCCGGCCTCGAGCACGAACGCCCCGCAGTCGAAATCGTAAATCTTACCGCCGGGCTTGAAACGGATTCCAACTATTTTACCCATATACAAATCCTGTTACGGTTTCAGGTCTCTTTGCAAAAAACGGGAGATTTTATCACTGTCTGTCAAGGCAGCCGCGCCCCGTCAATCATGTAGTGTCTCCCGGGGCCCGATCCCGGCCACCTGCATCGCCAGGACTTCCAGGGCCAGCCTCCGGTTGGCATGGACTTCCAGCTGGCGGCGGACGGTGAAAAGTGCATCCAAACAATCAAGCCAGTGGAAGATGTTCCTGTCGCTTGTCATTTTAATCAGATCTTCTTTGCGGTCGCTGTTTATCACCAGGTCCGGGTCTATGGCCGCCACCACCAGGTCCCGCAGCCATACTTCAAGGATTGCAAGTTTGTCGCTTACGGTCTCCGGGCTGGCAGCCGTTTCGGCCGCCCATGCCAGGGCATGCGACATGCTGTCGGCGCCGGCAGGACAAGCGGTTACCGAAATGCAGCGCTCCCTGGTGTCAATTCCCCTGCCGGCCAGTTCCAGGGCCTTTGCCGGACGTCCGTCGGCCATGGCCGCGATAACGCGGGCCTGCTCCCTGTCAAGACCGGGAACTTTCCGGACCAGCCAGTCGGCCAAGATTCCGAAGTCGATACCACTGAATCTTATCTGCTGGCAACGTGATACGATTGTGGGAAGAAGTTCGTGGACCTGGGTGGCGGTAAGGATGATCACCGTGTTACGGGGTGGTTCTTCCAGTATCTTTAAAAGAGCATTGCCCGCCTCAGGCGTCATCAGATGGGCCGAGTCGATCACGGCCACTTTTTTCCCGGCTCCGAATGCTTTAAGGGATAGCGCGCCTATCAGATCGCGCACCTGCCGGATTTTGATGGGTTTGCCCCCTGTATCGATCATGATTACATCGGGGTGATTCCCGGCGGCTATGCTGAGGCAGGTGGAGCATTTCCTGCAAGGCAGACGGCCGGGGAAAAGACCTTCTTCCTGCCGCGCTTTGCCTCCTGTCAGGTTTTGCTTTTCGCAGTTCAGGGCCATTGCCAGCAGCCGGGCAACGGTCGCCTTTCCCAGCCCCTGCATTCCGCAAAACAATATGGCATGGGCCAATGAATCCCTGGCCAGAAGAGTGCCCAGAAGCCTGAGGGCAACGTCATGCCCAATTATAGAATCGAACCCTGCCACCTTGGCACACCCTGTTGCCCGGAGCTCTGCCCGGATCCGGGCGGTTGCCTTTCAGACTCCGGCTCAGTAATCGACACGCTCTTTCAGTTCCTTGCCGGCTTTGAAAAACGGCAACCGTTTGGGTTTTATGGTGACTTTTTCGCCGGTCTTGGGATTACGCCCGACGTAGCTTTTGTAATTTTTGACAAAAAAGCTGCACAGGCCGCGGATTTCCACCCGTTGTCCCTGGGCCATGGCTTCCGCCATGCTGTCGAAAAATATCTGGACCACGCGCGCAGCTTCGCTCTTGGAAATTCCCGCTTCGTTTTTCAGCGCGGATATCAATTCCAGTTTGTTCATATGGCCTCCTTCCCGCAATCGACTATATTTTTCTGATTCAACCTGACAAAGATAAAATATATGTCTATAAAAAGTCAAGTAGTTATGTCGTAACAAGCTTTGGCTGGCCGGATTTCGGCCCCTGTGGTGGCGATTCGGGGCTCTCGACGGATTTGTCAGGCTTTGATCGGGGGCAGCTTGGTCACATCCTCCAGGTCGACCTCGACAGCGGCGAACTGGCCCAGGGCCTCGATGTGGACGACCACCCTTCCTTTGTTCCCGTATCGTTCGAAAATGCCCACCACGCCTTCCAGGGGGCCGTCGATTACCATCACCCGGTCGCCGGGCTTGAAAGCGTATCCCGTTGTCACCGGGCTGTCGGTGGCCACCATGATCTTGAGAGACTCGACCGTTTCCCGGGGGACCGGAATGGGACCGGCGCTGTTGCCAACCAGCTTCACAGCCCCCACCGTCTTGAGGATTTCCAGGTGTTCGGAAGGGTTCAGATCGGTCTTGACAAACAGGTAGCCGGGGAAAAGGGGAACTTTGATCATCAGTCGCCGGTCGCGGCGCTTGCTGCGCACGAGCACCTTGGGCAGGAAACATTCCAGCGATTTTTTCAGCAGACCTTCGCTGACCACGTTTTCAAAACGGCTCTTGGTGTGCAGAACATACCAGGCTTTGATTAGCCGATCCGGTTGCATGGCGTTACGATCTCGTTTTCGATTTTACAGGTTAAAAAACAGTCAGTCTCAGGGGTTTGCGTCCTTTTCCGGGTGCAAGCCCCTGAAAAGGGCCTGCATCAGCATGTGGCAGACCACGAGATGGACGTCCTCGACCTTCTGCATGTCATTGCTGGGCACGACCAGGGCCACATCCACCATCTTTGCCA
>JAMOUQ010000026.1:0-35000 GCA_027068085.1 Desulfobacteraceae bacterium
GTGGCCAGCCCGGCCCTGACAACGGTGGTGGACATCACCGGCCTGCTGATCTACTTCACCACCGCCAAGATATTTCTCGGGATATGAGATTGCCGGCCTGCCAACATTTTAATCAACCATGACACTCCGTTGCAGCTTGTCTTGTATCTCCGGCCCCTGTCGGCAGACAAACATGAATTACATTTTCAATTAAGTGCGTTAGCACCATTTGTCAACTGCAAGTGCCCCCCGGGGCAAAAATTCGATTGACAAATATACTAATGCACTAATATATCAGTTAGACAAACTCCCACTATTTCCCTTGAACCGTTCGGCAGGCCGGCGAACCAAACCGGCTGTCAGCAACGCTCAAAAAGGACGGGACTTAATGAAATCGATCAATCAATCCAATTTCCAGCTTCTCAGAAGCCAGGTCTACGAACATCTGCGCAAGGAACTGATGCGCCAGAACCTAAAGCCGGGCATGCATGTCACCATCAACCAGCTGTCACAGCAGCTCAATATAAACCGTACTCCCCTGAGGGACGCTCTGCTGCAGCTGCAGGCCGAAGGGTTCATCACCTTCTTGCCTCAACGCGGGATAAGGATAAACGAACTTTCGCGACAGGACCTGACCGACATCTACGAAGTTCTGGGTGCCCTGGACTCCAGAGCGCTCTTGTCCGTGTTTCCCAAGATCTCCCCCCGGCACATCGAGAAGATGAAAAAAATAAATGAAAAAATGTATGCCTCGGTTGCCAAGGACGAAAACAGCACCTACTTCAATCTGAACACATCTTTTCACAACGTCTATCTTAACCTGTCACCCAACAAGCTCCTGCTCAACCAGCTTTCAATCCTGCGCCAGAGGCTTTTCGACTTCGGAACAAAAGGTTCCTGGATCGAGAAAGTCAGGCAACTCAACTACGAGGAACACCTGAAACTGATCGAGTTGATCGAAAAGGGTGATGCATGCGAAGCAGCAGATTTCATAAGGGATGTCCACTGCGTCATTAACTGGGAGTAAAGCAGGTCGCAACAGGTATCCTTCCTTTCTTGGAACCGAAAAATCAGGAGGGCAAAAATGAAGATGCGAAGTCTAATCCTTATGGCGCTGGTATTGCTGATGGCAACCTTGCCCATACCCGCCCGGGCTGGCCAAAAGAACATCGTCTATGCCACTTCGGCTGATGTCACCACCTGGGACCCCAGTGCATCCTACTCCACTGAACTGACATACATGGTAAACATCTACGAGACCCTGATCCGGGTAAATCCTCCCGGCAGCAAGGAGCCCTTTTCCTACATCCTGACAACCGGGATGCAGGCTTCCGACGACGGACTGATATACACTTTCGACCTGCGCAAGGGGGTCAAATTCCACGACGGCACTGCTTTCAACGCCGAGGCGGTCAAGCTGTCAATCGAAAGAACCAAAAAAATCGGCAAGGGGGCCGCCTTCATATGGTCCGACCTTGAAAAAATCGAGATAATCAATCCCTACAAGATCCGTTTTATCATGAGCAAACCGGTGCCCCTGCCACAGATCGCTGCCTCGGCCTACGCCTCATACATCATCAGTCCCAGTGTAATCGACAAGGAACCGGCCTGGTTCGACGAAGGCCACGAATGCGGTACCGGCCCCTACATGCTCAAAAATTACCGGGCCGGCGAAAGCTGGATGCTGACCCGCTTCAAGGACTACTGGGGCGGCTGGGAAAAGGACCAGATCGACAATATCCTGGTCAAGATCTCCAACGACTCTCTGGTCAAGCTCAAGATGCTCCTGTCCGGCCAGGCGGCCATCGTCAACGCCGTACCTTCCGACAGCTACAAAGCGGTGCGGGACGGCAAAAAAACCAAGGTGGTCTACGGGCCGAGCTATGTAAACTACATCGTCTTTTTCAACACCGCCCGCCCCCCGCTTGACAACGTCAAGGTCCGCCGGGCCCTGGCATACGCTTTTCCCTACAAGGACATCATCAAGGTTGCCTTCGACGGCAAGGCCACCCACAGCCGGGGCATCGTGCCTAAAGGCCAGTTCGGACACGACGAGCGGGTCTTTCAGTATACTTTCGATCCCCAAAAAGCCAAGGCCCTGCTCAAGGAGGCCGGCTACGGTGGCAAGCCCCTCAAACTGGTGATGACCTACGTTGCCGGCAACCAGGCCGAAACCCGCATGGCGCCCCTGATGAAGGATCAGTTGAAGAAGATCGGGGTTGAACTGGAACTCAAGCCCCTGAGCTGGCCTGCCCAGTGGGAGCTTGGCAAGCGGGCAGAAAAAGACGGCCAGGACCTGTTCCTCCTCATGTGGTGGCCCACCTATTCCGATCCCTATGAAACCCTGGTCTCGCTGCTGGGCACCGAGAAAAAGACCTTGTGGAATTTTGCCTACTACTCCAACCCTGAATACGACCGCCTGATCCGCAAGGCTTACGAAACAGTGGGAACCGACCGTCAGGCGGCCCTTGAAATGTATATAAAAGCCCAAAACATCATCCAGAAGGACGCCCCGGCGGTGGCCATCGCAGACGCCAAAACCGCCATTCCGGCCCTGCGCAGACTGGAAGGGATAGTTGTGAACCCGGCCTATCCGGGCGGGCTGTTTTTCTACCAAATGCGGCTGCGGTAACCATGGACAATATCGGCTGGACGACAGAATGCTTCCTTTTCTGATCAGACGCCTGGCAGGACTGGTATTTCTGCTGCTGATCCTGACCATGCTCGTGTTCGGGCTTTCCCGGGCCCTGCCCGGAGACGTGGCCGCCATGTATGTCGGGCTCAAGGCCAAGCCGGAACAGATCCAAAAAGCCCGGCTGGAGCTGGGCCTGGACAAGCCGGTCCATGTCCAGTACCTGCGCTACATGGGCCGGCTGTTGAAGGGCGACCTGGGCATATCCCTGCGCACCCACCGCCCGGTGGCCCGGGACCTGAAGGAAAAGCTGCCCCTTTCCCTGGAGATCGTCCTGCTTGCCCTGCTGATATCCATTGCCTTGGGCCTTCCCATGGGGGTGGTCGCGGCCTTTAAAAGGGACACCTGGATCGACTCGGCGGTCAACATGATCGGCTCGGCGGCCGTCAGCCTGCCGATCTTCTTCCTGGCCCTGCTGTTGCAGCTGGTTTTCTTCAACTGGCTGGGCTGGTTCCCCCTCCAGGGCAGGATAAGCACCATGATGGAATTCAGGGACCCGCTGCCGGCCGTCACCCGCTTCGGGCTGATCGACGCCCTGCTGGCCGGTGATCTGGAATACATGGCCGACATGGCCTGGCACATGTTCCTTCCGGTGGTCTCCCTGGCATCCATCCCTCTGGGTCTGGTGGCCAGGCTCTCCCGTTCATCGCTGCTGGAGGTCATGCAGGCCGACTACATCATGGCGGCCAGGGCTTCGGGGGTCGGCGAAACAGTCCTGTTTTTCAGATACGGCCTGCGCAACGCCTTGTCGCCGGTGCTGTCCATCATGGGGCTGTCCATGGCCCTGATGCTGCTCAATACCTTCTATGTGGAACAGATCTTCAACTACCCGGGCATAGGCTACTGGGCCCTGGCATCGATCTTCAGCCTGGACTACCCGGTCCTGGTGGCCATAACCCTGGTGCTGGGAGCCATCTACGTCCTTTCCAACACCATCATAGACGTACTGCGAAGATGGGTCGATCCCAGGATAAAATGACCATGAAAGACGAGTTGAAATACAAGCACCTGGCAGAACAGGCGGCCAGGGAACACCGGCGGGAAAGGAAAATTCGGACCATCGCTTTCCTGAAGCGCAAGAGTGCCGCAGCCGCCCTGCTGGTGCTGGTCCTGATCACCCTGGCGGCCGTCTTCGCCCCGCTGGTGGCCCCCTACCCCGACCAGGGCAAGGGGGCGGTCAACCTGGGCGAGCGCCTGCAGCCTCTGTCCGGCAAGCACCTGCTGGGCACCGACACCTTCGGCCGGGACATTCTCAGCCGGCTCGTATACGGAGCCCGGGTCTCTATCTTCGGCGGACTTTTCATCGTCTGCGCGGCAGCCCTGATCGGGGTGCCCCTGGGGCTGTGGGCCGGCTACAGCGAAGGGGCGCCCGGGGTGGTGATCTCCCGGATCGGCGAAATCCTGATCTCGTTTCCGGCTGTTCTGATAGCCATCGCCATCACCACCGTCATCGGCGCCGGCCTGACCTCGGCGGTCATCGCCCTGATCATCCCATGGTGGCCCTGGTACGCCCGGATCATCCAGGGCGAAGTGCTGCGGCTCAAAAGGATGCTCTTTGTAGAGGCGGCCCAGATGCTGGGCTACGGAAAAAGCTACATCCTGTTTCGCCATCTTTTGCCCAACATCATGCGCACCGTGATGGTGATGATGCTGCTGGACTTCGGCCCGGCCATAATCTCCATCGGGCTGCTTGGATTCCTGGGCCTGGGCACCCAGCCGCCCAACGCCGACTGGGGGCTGATGGTCTGGGAAGGGGCCCCCAACCTGATGCAACAGCCGTGGATAGCAATCAGTCCCGGCGCGGCGATGTTCATCCTGGTTATGGCCTTCAACATCTTCGGCGACAATCTCCAGGATTACCTGGACGGATAGAGACGGTCCGGCGTGCCGGCCCCGGAAGGTTGGAAACTGTTTTGAGCGTCAAGCAAAAAGAAAAACCGATCCTGGAAGTAAAAGACCTGGTGGCCGAATTCACCACGGCTGCCGGCAGACTGCGAATCCTGGACGGAATAGATTTTTCTCTCTTTCCGGCCGAGATACTGGCCCTGGTGGGAGAGACCGGTTGCGGCAAGAGCGTGACCGCCAAGTCGATAATGAACCTGCTTGCCGAACAGGTCTGCAAGCGCCGCGGTAAGGTGATGATGGACGGGGTCAACCTGCTGGATCTGTCCAAGAAGCAGATGCGTAGCTACCTGGGCCGCAGGATCAGCATGATCTTTCAAAACCCCATCGCCAGTATCAACCCGGTCTTTACCCTGGGAGAGCAGATCCGCCGCCTTGTCAGGATACACATGGCCGGCGAAATCACCAGAGTCAAGTCAGAGCTTGGCTGCACCACTGCCGCGGCCATAGACCGGCTGGCGGCCGCAAACCTGGAAAAGGTCGGCCTGACCGACGTCGACCAGCTTATGAGAGCCTATGCTCATCAGATAAGCGGGGGCATGGCACAGCGTTACCGGATCGCCACAGCCGTGCTGGGCAACCCGGACGTGCTGATAGCCGACGAGGCCACCTCGGCCCTTGACGTCACCGTCCAGGCCCACATCCTGCGGCTGCTGAAAAGGCTGAGTGCAGAAAAAAACACGGCCATCATCTTCATCACCCATGACCTGGGGATCGCCGCTCAGCTCTGCCAGCAGGTGGCGGTTATGTACTCTGGCAGAATCGTGGAGGTCGCTCCGACCGCCGAACTTTTCAAAAACCCCCTCCATCCCTATACCCGCGGACTTCTGAAGGCCGTGCCCCAACTGTCCCGCAAAACCGGGCTGGAACATATTCCGGGAACCATACCCGATTTGCGCAATCCTCCTTCCGGCTGCCGTTTCCATCCCCGCTGCCGGCAGGCAATGGAAAGGTGCCGCCGGCTGCGCCCGCCCCTGGTGGAAACGAAAAGCCACCAGGTATGCTGCCACCTCTACGATGCCGGCAACAAGGAGGCAGCATGGGCGAAGTCCTGATAAGAACCCAAAGTCTCAGGACCTGGTTTCCAAAGCGCAAGTCTTTGCTGGGAAAGCCCGGGGCCTGGCTCAAAGCGGTGGACGACGTCAGCCTGACCATCTACCGGGGAGAGTGCCTGGGACTGGCAGGAGAATCCGGCTGCGGGAAAAGCACCCTGGGAAGGACCATCCTCCAGCTGGTCAAGCCCAGGTCAGGCTCGGTGCGGTTTGACGGCACAGCCCTTCGGAATCTGGACTTCAGGCAACTGCAACCCTTCCGGCCGCGGATGCAGATGGTCTTCCAGGATCCCAGGTCTTCTCTCAATCCGAAAATGACCATGCTCAAGATCCTGGCCGAGGCCATCCGGGCCAACCCGGACCACGACGGTGATTCTATCCTCGACCAGGCCGTGGAACTGGCCGACATGGTGGACCTGCGTCCGGAGCACCTTTTCCGCTACCCCCACGAGTTCAGCGGGGGCCAGCAGCAGAGGATCTGCATCGCCCGGGCCCTTGCCACCTGCCCGGATTTCATCGTCTTCGACGAATCGACCAGCGCCCTGGACGTCTCCGTTCAGGCCCAGATCCTCAACCTGATAAAACGGCTGAAGCAAAGGCTCGGGCTGACCTATCTTTTCATCAGCCACGACCTGAACGTACTGGCCCAGGTATGCGAAAGGATAGCGGTAATGTACGCCGGCCAGATCGTTGAAATCCAGGAATCCGGGCGTCTGTTTTCAAGTCCCGGGCATCCTTACACCAGGGGATTGCGGGATGCGGTACCAATTGCCGACCCGGAAGCTAAGCAGACCTTCGTTTCCATCAAAGGCGAGGTGCCCAGCCTCGTCGATCCGCCGGCCGGCTGCCGTTTCCATCCCCGCTGCGATTTTGCAGACCGGCTGTGCGCCACCCGGGTTCCGGAACTGCAACGCCTGGAAAGACACCGGAGCTGGATTCGTTGCCACCGCTACCGGCAACTGAACTTCAACCAGGAAAGGAGGTGAGCGCGGCGGACACGGAAAAGCCAGACACGAAGGACTGTGGCAGGTCGGTGTGTCTGGCTTGGGGAAAACCCGAGAGGCGCTCTGGCACCCTCAAGTCAATGAAAACGGTACCCTGGTTTGCCAGGGGTGTCAAGGCGCACGCAAGGGTTGTCATCGTCAATTTAACCTGTCTGTAACCACAACAGAACCGCGAAGGAGAAACGATGAGAAACTTGGTCAAAGCTTTGGCACTCGGTCTGGTATTGAGCCTGATGGCAGGCAGCGCTTACTGCGCTCAATGGCAGTTCTACGGCAAGGTCAAAATGCAGGCCTTCATGTACGACTCCAGCAAGGAGAGAAAAGATTTTCTCAATTATCTGGGAACGAGCGATCCTTACGACAACCTGCAATTCAAGCTGGATCCCTACAACAGCCGCATCGGAGCCTGGGTGAGCAACGACGACATAACCGGAGTCTTCGAGCTGCGACCCTACAGCCAGGACGTAATGCGGATGCTCTACGGCACCTGGGATTTCGGCGCCGGTGAACTTCTCATCGGCAAGGCTTATACCCCCCTTAACATGTTCTACAGCCAGGCGGCTGCCGAAGACGACAACAACATGTTCGATTACGGCGCCCTCTGGGAGCTGCGGCATCCCATGATCCAGGTCAAGTTAAAGGGCCTGACCCTTGCCCTGATACAGCCGGGCGACGAGGTCAGCTCCTTTTACTCCCGGGCGACCTGGGCCTTTGAAAACGGAACCATCGAGACCACCTGGCCCAAGATCGAAGCCAAGTACACCCAGGAATTCGGCCCGGCCAGGATCGATCTCTACGGAGGTTACAACACCTACGACTTCAAGCTCAGCTCGGTTGACAAAACCGTCAGCATCGATTCCTACGTGCTGGGGGCCGGCCTGACCCTTACCTTCAACGACTTCAAGGTGTCCGGGGCGACCTACTACGCCATCAACGCCGGTCCCATGGGTCTGTTCCAGTCGGTCAACTACAGTAACCCCGAACTGGACGCCAACAACGAGGTACTGGACAATAAGAGCTTCGGCTGGCTGGCAGTGGCATCCTACATCATAAACGACACCTTCCGCCTGGAAGCCGGTTACAGTTCGCTGACCACCGAGATCGACGACGACGCCGCCTGGTCAAAAAAAGACGAGACCGAGGCCTACTACTTCCAGGTCCGGATCTCCGTTCTCGACAACTTCTTCATCGTGCCGGAAGTCGGCAAGATCGATTACAAGACCGACTACCTGGGAACCGACACCGGTGACAAGACCTATTGGGGAGCCAAATTCGAAATCAACTTCTAGTATTGTTGAAAGGAAATTCTGTCCAAAGGAGGTTAACCATGCGTAAATTACTACTGATACTGGCAGCCTTCAGCCTCGTCGGCCTTGGCTGTGCGGCCCGGCAGGCTGCAACACCGGCGGCCGGCACCACCCAGGGCCAGTCAGACCCCGACCGCCAGGCCATAGAGCAGCTCTGCCTGAACTACGCCAGGGGGATGAACGATCGTGATGCCCGGCTGATCCTTTCCATGTTCGCCGACGACGGCAAGTTCATCACCCGCATCAACGGCGCCAACCAGACGGTTACCAAGCGGAAATACGCCCAGTTATGTCCCAGCAAGTTCGCCTACTGGAACAAGATCGGCCTGCAGGCCAAACCCACGGTGAAGAATATCGTGATCAACGGCGACCGGGCCGAGGGCAGTATGAGGATGAAATATTCCGGTCCGGGCTGGAGTTCGGTCGAAAACTACGCCCTGAAGTTCGAAAAGCGCAACGGCAAGTGGATCATAACCTCGATCCAGGACGAGTAGGAGAATAAAGACCGGCCCGCGCACTTTGCACGGGCCTCAACCATTGCCACAAGGGAAGCTTATGTGTCGATTGCTTGGCTTAGCAGCCTGTCAGTTGGAAGTGATACCGGGAGCCGTGGAAGAAAATCTTGAAAGGATGGACAGCCAGATCAGACTGATCAGGTATTACAGTCCCTGGGTAAAAATCGTCGTCACCCCGGAGTTGTGCATTCAGGGTTCGCCCAACTTCCGCGAACTGGCACAGCCCATTCCAGGTCCGATCACTGACTATTGTTCCCGGATCGCCAAAGAACATGGAATCTACCTGATTCCGGGCTCGTTGTACGAACAGGATGGTGATGATGTCTACAACTCCAGCCCGGTGATCGATCCCGGGGGAAAAATCGTGGCGGTGTATCGCAAGATGTATCCCTGGCGGCCACACGAAAAAACCAAGTCAGGGTGTGACACCGTGGTATTTGATATCCCGAAAATCGGCCGTATCGGCCTTTGCAACTGCTACGACCTGTGGTTCCCGGAACTGATAAGGGATCTTGTCTTCAAAGGCGCCGAGATCATCTTCATCCCCACCGCCTGCGGCAGCCAGGACCGGGCTCAGGAAATAATCCTGACCCAGGCAGCCGCCATCCAGAACCAATGCTACGTCGTCAGCGTCAACGGCGTCGGAGCCGGCGAGGTGGGCTCGGGCGGCAAGGGCAAGAGCCTGCTCGTCGATCCGGAGGGCAACATCGTCCAGATGGCCGGCCAGCTGCCGGAAAATCTGATCGCCATGGTAGATCTGGACAACGTCCAGCTGGCCCGGGACCACGGGGTGGCCGGGGTTTCCCGCCCCCTGGCGTCCTTTTTCCACGAGCGCCACCGGTTCTCGTACCAGAGCCAGCCCTACGAAAGCAGCCCGGTATTTGCAGCCAACAAGCTGGACAAATAGGGTTGCCGCCGCAACAGCGACACTCAGCGTCAAACAACCAACCCCCAGCAGGCGGGTATAATTAAGACCTGTGACCCACAGGACTCCGAACGTTTAAGTTTTTAGCGCATGCAAAGCATGCGGTTTCCCAAAAAACAATGAAACACCCAATTACGGGAGATACGACGTGAGCACAAACAAACATCTGGATGAACTCAGATCCAAGTACGTGGCCCAAGGCTATGTCAGTGCCCGGCCGATCTACGTGGACAAGGCCCGGGGCGCCCTGGTCTGGGACAGCGGCGGCCGCCAGTACATGGACTTTGCCGGCGGAATCGCAGTGATGAACGTGGGCCACAGCCACCCCAAGGTGGTCGAGGCGGTCCGGGACCAGGCCGGCAGGTACATGCACACCTGCTTCATGGTCCTGCCCTACGAACCTGCCATCCGGCTGGCAGAAAAAATCTGCACCCTGCTTCCCGGCCCCACCCCCAAAAAGGCCATGTTCGTCAACAGCGGAGCCGAGGCGGTGGAAAACGCAATCAAGATAGCCCGCTACCACACCAAGCGGGCCGGAATCATCGCTTTTGAAAACGGCTTTCACGGCCGCACCCTGATGGGCATGAGCCTGACCAGCAAGGTCAAGCCCTACAAGCTGGGCTTCGGGCCCTTTGCCCCGGAGATCTACCGCATGCCCTTTGCCTACTGCTACCGCTGCCCCTTCGGGGCCAGGGCCGGGGTCTGCGACCTGGAGTGCGCCGGCCACCTGGAAAATTTTCTCGTCAACCACACCGCTGCCGAGACGACGGCGGCCCTGATCGCCGAACCGGTCCTGGGCGAAGGCGGCTACATAGTTCCGCCGCCAGAGTACTTCCCGCGCCTCAAGCGGATCTGTGACCGGCACGGCATCCTGCTGATCGCAGACGAGATCCAGACCGGCCTCGGACGCACCGGCACCATGTTCGCCATGGAGCACTGGAAGGTGGAAGCCGACATCACCACCGTGGCCAAGAGCCTGGCAGCCGGCATGCCCCTCAGCGCCGTGGCCGGCAAGGCCGAAATCATGGACAGCGTCCATCCCGGCGGTGTCGGCGGCACCTACGGGGCCAACCCCCTGGCCTGCCGGGCAGCCCTGGCCGTCTTCGATGTCTTCGAGGAAGAAGATCTGCTGGCAAGGGGAAACGCCCTGGGAGGGCGTCTGATGGCCGGCCTCAAGGAACTGGAAGAAGAATTCGACCTCATCGGCGACGTACGCGGCCTCGGTCCCATGGCGGCCCTGGAGCTGGTCAAGGACCGCAGGACCAAGGAGCCGGCCCCGGAAGCAGCCAAGGCCATCGCCGATCACTGTTTCCAAAACGGCCTCATCCTGCTGGTCTGCGGCTGCTACGGCAACGTGCTGCGGTTCATGATGCCGCTTGTGACCAGCGAGGACCAGCTGGACGAAGGCTTGGCAATCCTGCGCCGGGCCTTCGAACAACCGGCCTGAAACCCCAAAGCCAACCACAGGAAGAAGCCATGAACGGATTTTTCAACCGCATTCTCAACATCGACCTGGACAGCGCCACGGCCGCAATCGAGGCCCTCGACGACGAGCCCTGCCGCCGATACCTGGGAGCCAAGGGCCTGGCTTCCTGGCTGCTGGCCGAGCGCAACCCGGCCGGGGTGGATCCCCTGGCCCCGGACAACCTGCTCGTCTTTGCCACCGGCCCGGTGACCGGCACCATGGTCTGGGGATCTTCCCGCTACGGGGTCTTTACCAAGTCGCCCCTTACCGGGCTGTACGCCGAGTCGTACTGCGGTGGAAAGGTGCCGGAGGCCATCTCCGCCACCGGCTTCGATGCCATCGTGATCAAGGGCCGGGCCTCCTGCCTGTCGGTGATGGTGATCACCGACCAGGGCGCCGAGATTCACCCGGCCCCGGAACTGGCCGGCAAGGACACCTTCGCCACCGAGGCGGCGGTGGCGGAAAAGTACATAGGAAAGACTGCCGGGGGGCAAAAGGCCGGCACTGTGGTCATCGGCCCGGCGGCCGAAAACGGGGTCCGCTTCGGGGTGATAAAAAACAACGGCTGGCGGGTGGCCGCACGCACCGGCACCGGCACGGTGCTGGGATCAAAGAACGTCAAGGCCATCGTCTTCAAAGGCGGCTGCCGGCGCCCGGTCCACGACGGACAGGGGCTGCGCAGTCTGTACAAGCAGCTGGCCGCCGAGGCCCGGGACAATCCCATCGTAAAGGCCTACAAGTCCATGGGCACCTCCCAGATGGTCAACATCATGAACGCCGCCGGAGCCTTTCCCACCGGGTACTGGAAAAGAGGCACCTGCGCCCACAAAGAGCGGATAAACACCGAGGCCCTGCACGGCCGCTGCCGGGTAAGGCCCCATGCCTGCGCCAAGTGCTACCTTTCCTGCGGCCGGATGACCACGGTGAAAACCGGCCGCCACGCCGGGCTGCAGATAGAAGGGCCGGAATACGAGACCATCTACGCCTTCGGCGGCCTGTGCATGATCGACTCCATCGAGGAGATAATCCATCTCAACCATCTTTGCGACGCCGCCGGCATGGACACCATCACCACCGGCAACCTGTGCGCCTTCGCCATGGAGGCCCGCCGGCTGGGCAAGTCCGACTACCCCGTCGACTTCGGGGATGCCGACGCCACCGCCGAGCTGATCCGGCTGATCGCCGACTGCCGGGGTGTGGGAAAAATTCTGGCCGGCGGCATCCGCCAGGCGGCCGCAGCATGGGACATGCAGAACGAGGCCGTCCACGTCAAGGGCCTGGAGCCGGCCGGCTACGATCCCCGGGTCCTCAAGGGCATGGGCCTGGGATACGCCACTTCCGGCCGCGGGGCCTGCCACCTGCGGGCCACCTTCTACAAGCCGGAGCTATCCGGCCTGATCGCCCCGGACAAGATCGAGGGCAAGGCCCGGCTGTACATCGACTACGAGGACCGCTTGACCATATTCGACACCCTGGTGCTGTGCCGCTTCTACCGCGACATCTATACCTGGCAGATGCTGGGGCAACTGGTCGAGGCCGCCACCGGCATCCGCGCAACCGAAGAAAACCTGCGGCAAATAGCCGCCCGGATATCTTCCCTGGTGCGCAACTTCAACCTACGGGAGGGCATGGACGCCGGGGACGAAACCCTGCCGGCGCCGTTTTACCGGCCCCTGGAAGACAGCGGGGCCAGGATCTCGAAAGAGCAGTTCAGGCAGCTGCTCTCCGATTACCTTGCCCTGAGGAAATGGCGGCCGGCCTGACGGCCGCCCCGGCCTTTTACCTCGAAAAAAAAGACCTTCTTGACACCTTTATCCTTTTCCAGCGAACCGCAAAGGATGGGACCATGAACTACACCACGACCGCAACGCTGATCATCGCCCTGCTGCTCGGCCTGCTTTCAGCCGGAAACTGCCTGGCAGGCTCCAACAACTACGACACCGATTTCACCCCGGCCTGGAAGATGAAACAAAGCGACTGGTCGGACCCGGCAGAGATAAGGCGCACCTGGAACGAGGCCATCGTCTCGATTCCCGCCGGCCCCGGCAAGGTCTATGAAACCCTGATGCAGGAACTTGACAGGAGCAAGATACCGGCCGGTAAGCGTTTTGCCACCATCATCTACCTGCACGGCTGCTCCGGGGTCTGGCTGGGCACCTACGACCGGACAGACTTTCTGGCCAGGCACGGCTTTGCCGTCATCGCGCCCGTCAGCTTTGCCCGCAAGAAGTACCCCAAGTCCTGCGACCCGGAAAGAAGCAGGGGAGGATTTTACCGCGGGACCCTGAAGATGAGACAATACGACGCCGAGTACGCCATCGTCCAGGCCAAGACCCTGGACTGGGTGGACCCGGAAAACGTCTTTCTGATGGGGCTGAGCCAGGGGGCCATCACTGTCGCCACCCTGCACTCGGAAGACCCCCGCGCCAGGGTGCGGGCCCGGATCATCGAGGGCTGGACCTGCCATGCCGTCTGGCCGGAATACAGGGGGCTCAAGGCCCCTGCCGGCGAGCCGGTCCTGTCCCTGGTGGCCGCGAAAGATCCCTGGTTCCGGCAATGCTGCCAGGGCGACTGCGGCAGCTTCATGAACAAGGAAAACGGCAGCCGTTCGATAGTCTACAAAAAAGGCAAGCTGCGCCGCTGCCACGAGCTGCTGGCATACCCCCAGGCCCGCAAGGCGGTGCTGGATTTTCTCAGGCAACAGATGAAGAAGTAACAGGCAAGGGCCGAGCGGGCCCCGGCTCGTTCGGCACCTGCCTCCGGACTGAAACCTGTAAACCTGAAACGCAACAGAAAGGAGCACAACTTGAAACGCAACCGGTTTTTCTCGATCCACATCCTTGTCTTTGTACTTGCAACCGGGCTTTGCTGGGCAGGGGCCGTCCCGGCCCGGGCCACCTTGCGCAAGCAGGTAAGGGCCAAAGTGGCGGTCATCGCCTCGTGTAACATCGAAGCCGGCGGCGGTGCCTATCCCATGGCCGTAGTGGCCTCGATGAAAATGTTCCAATACGCCGGCGCAAAGCCGGTGTTGATCGACATGGAAGATATCGACAAGGGCAGGCTTGGCCAGTTCGACGTCATATACTTTGCCGGAGGATATGCCGACCATTACTACCGTTACTACCAGGGTTCGATCGCCCAGAAGATCCGTGACTTCATCGCCGACGGCGGCGGATATATCGGTGTCTGCGCCGGAGCCTATTTCGCCTGCGACAAGATACAATGGGAAAACGGGGTTTACGACTACCCGCTGAATCTCAACCCGGGCCAAGCCTCCGGCGGCCTCAAAGGCGTCGGATCGATCCACGATCTTGCCAACGGAGCCAATTACGATCCCTGGGCCCTGTGCAACATCCGGATCACCCACAAGGAATCGGGTGACAGCTATGACGTGGGCCAAAGTTTCAAGGTCGGCTACCTCTACGGGCCCTACTTCGAAAACCTGGGCTCGGCCACCGTCGTCGCCCGCTACGACTACAACGGAAGTGCCGACGAAAAGCCGGCCATGGTGAAATACTCTTATGGCAACGGCAAGGTCTTTCTGTCCGGCCCCCACCCCGAATTCGAGGAGACCGCCACCATCGATGCCTCCCGGGACTGGGCCTTCGGCGACAATTACGGCAATGCCAATAAAGACGGCATTCCGGTCAACGACCCGGACAGCGAGTGGGACCTGATGCGGGACGTGCTGGCCTGGATGTGCCCGGACAAGGTGGTCTGGGAAGATGTGCCCGACCGAACCCCCAAAACCAGGCGGGCCGCGGTCTATGCCGGCCCCGGAACATCGGCCCGGGTGGTCTGGCCGGTTATGAAGATGCTCGACGAACTGGGCATCGAGCCTTACGCCTGGGACGGCTACGGCTCCTACGAAGTGGTAAAACGTGAATGGGTGGCTCCCCACTCACCCCGGTTCCAGCTCTGCGTCTTTCCCAATGGCAACACTGCCCTGATGAGAACCAAGTACCAGGGCACCAACGACATGATCTTCATTCAGAAGGCTACCATGAAAAAGTTTCTCCAGGATGGCGGCCATATAATCGGTATCGGCGGCGGCGCCAGGGCGGTTCTGGACTCACAAACCCTCGGCTTCTGGGAATCGAGTACTTACACCCCCGAATCTCCGGTAAACCATGGCATGGAAGGCATCACCCTGATCGATGACACCATAAAGGGAGATGGCCAAGATGACTACCAGGTGGCCTACTGGTCCAAACCGGCCGCCGCAGATGGCTGGGATGAAGGTCAAATCGCTTCCAACACGATATTTGCCGGACAATACACTCCGGTGGCCTGGAGATCCGGCCAGGTAACCCAACAGCAGGGAGCCGTGGCCGTAGCCTACTTCGACGATCTCGGGCAGGACAAAATCGCAATGGTCCGCTATCCCAAGTGGAACGGCAAGATATTCCTTTGTGCTGTCGATCCCTTTGTCGAAGAAGGCAGTCTGAAAGACGACTGCCTATGGGACAACCGCTCGTCCCAGGAGGCCAGCGACGGCTACAACGATCCGGACAGCGAGAAAACAATCATCCGCAATGTGCTCTCATGGATGGGGTTGGTTCCTGAGCAGACGTCACGCAAAGTGCGCACCGAAACATTCGGCACCATGGTCGCGGCAGGGAGCCAGGATGCAAATCATTATCACTACATCGACGCCACCGACACATCCCGCGACATAGAACTGAAACTTGAATGGGAAAACACACAGGCGGATCTCGATCTTTTCCTCTTTGACCCTTCCGGCAACCTGGTAGCCGCTTCAAGCTCTAACAACCGGAATCCGGAACGTGTATCATTTCGCCCACACGTGAGTGGCCGTTATAAAATAAAAGTTCAGGCTTACTCAAATCTTTCCTTTTATGTATTGAAAGCGACCTATAAGGTCGGGAGCGTCACAAGAATATTGGACCTCGACGATGCATACTTTGCCAGAAGCTTCCTGCTGCCTGTTGGCAACGGTACCGGCACCATCAACATCGAAGTGGAAAGGGCCGGTGACCAAACTTTCGATATTCTCCTGTTGGGTCCTGACAAAGTGCCGGTAAAGGACATCCAAAAGACAGGCCTCAACGGTCTGTGGCATATTTCATATACGGTCAGTGGTAAGGGAGGTAACTACATTTTTACAATCTCTGCCGCCGATGACCAGCGTGGCAGAATTTCTGCCGTCTGGCCTCAATAAAAGCACCAGGGCCGTATAGCCTCTGAAGGGGCTATACGGCTCCTGTCTCCATGCCCGGGGTCTTTACTTTCCGGGCAAAGCATACCGGGCGGTAACCAGCCAACCTCAAAAAGGGGGTTAATCGGTACCGTTCAGCAGGCACAATTAAAGCAGGATATCTACAGCTCTCCGATAGTTTAAGTTGTTGCCGAATGCAAAATGCGGTTTCCTAACAACAGCGATTTAGATAACCTTTTCTGTTTTGCAAAATATCATTCCAAATCTGCTCCGGCTTTCCGATACCCGGCCTGTACTCCGGCCAATTTTACACTAAAGTTACAGACTTTTCCGGCGAAATAGATTTCAGCACCAAAAGGATGGTGTTTACGGGCGCTGGCTGCATCCGGGCCGATCGGGGACATCCCCGTTGCCCGCCATCTACAGGTTCGCAATAGCGGAGGGAAAACACCATGAAATGGAGAGACCTGGCATTCTGGAAAAAGCTGGGGCTGAGCTTTGGAGGACTGGTCGCCATCTTGATAACCAGCTCCCTCGGAGTCTACTTCGCTCTGAATCACATCAGTGCGAAAGCCTCCGACACAATCAACGCCAGTAAAATAGATTCCATCCTGGCCCGCAAGATCATTCTGCACTATCAAGGCGTAGACAAGATCTTCAAGGCCCTGTTGATGGGCAATGCGCAGTTAAAGGTCAAAACCGACGACCACAGCTGTTCCCTGGCCAAATGGCTCTATGGCCCCCAACGCCGCCAGGCGGTCAAAATGTTCCCCTGGATGGAAGAATATCTGAAGCCTCTCGAAAAGAGCCATTTCGATCTGCACAGCTCCTTCGGGGCAATCAAACAGGCCCTGGACAAGGCCGGCACGCAAGACAAACAGGCTGTATTCGAAGAGGCCAAACAGATCTTCCACAACCGCACCCTCCCGGCCCTGGCCGAAGTCCGTTCCCGGATGGAAGGAATCCAGAAGCGGCTCAGGGAGATAATTTCGCAGTCGGACAAAAGCCTCATGGCAACAACGGCCACAGCCAAACGCAATCTTATCATAACCTCCATCCTGGCCCTGGCCGTGGGCATCCTCCTGGCCACATTCATCACCCGTTACATAACCGCCAAGATCCACCATCTGGTGGACTTTGCCGGAACACTTGCGCAGGGCGACTTCACAGCCAGGGTCGATTTTCAGCAAAAAGACGAACTGGGTGTTCTGGCCTCGGCCCTTGACCGGACATGTCTCAAACTGGGCGCGTTGTTCCAGACTTTGTCAGACGAAATCGTACACCTGTCAACCGGTATTCAGAGCCTGGAAATTGTGGCCCGCCAAATGGCTTCCAATTCGACCGATGTATCGGAAAAATCCAACACCGTCGCCGCCGCCGCCGAACAGATGAGCGCAAACCTCAACACTATTACGGCCGCCAGCGAGGAAGCTTTTTCCAACATCAACATGGTGGCCGCCGCCGCCGAGGAAATGACCAGCACGGTCAGCGATATCGCCGGCAACAGTGAAAAGGCACGCACAGTTACGGCTCAGGCGGTCGAAAAGGCCGGTTCGACCTCTGAAAAGGTAGTCCGTCTGGGCCATGCCGCCGACAAAATCAGCAAGGTGACCGAAGTGATTACCGAAATATCGGAGCAAACCAACCTGCTGGCCCTAAACGCCACCATCGAAGCGGCCAGAGCCGGTGAGGCCGGCAAGGGGTTTGCCGTGGTAGCCAACGAGATCAAGGAGCTTGCCCGGCAGACTGCCGATGCCACCCAGGATATAAAACATAAAATCGAAGACATTCAGCAAAGCACCGGTGACACCGTCTCCGAGATCGAACACATCTCGGAAGTGATCAATCAGATAAACAGTATCGTCGATTCAATTGCGACAGCCGTAGACCAGCAGGCACAGGCCACTCAGGAAATTGCTTCCAACATCAACCAGGCTTCCCAGGGCAACCAGGAAGTCAACCAGAGTGTATCACAGGTGTCTGAATTCTCGTCCAAGATAGCAATGGATATCGCCAAGGTTCATGAAATCGCCGCCGAATTCAGCAGCGACAGTCAGATGGTAAGCACAAACACCAGCGAAATGGCCCAGTTCATAGGCAAGCTGAAGGACATGATGGGGCACTTCAAAGTCCCGGCCACCCAGGCGGCCCGGGCTGGCGCTTCGGCGGCCCCTGTGGATATACCCGACCTTATCAAGTGGAATTCGAACATCGCCATAGGCGTGGAAGTAATCGATACCCAGCACAAGAAGCTGGTAGACCTCATCAACGAACTCTACCGTTCCATCCGCCGGAAGTCAGGAAAGGCCGCCATAAAGCAGGTCCTCGAGGAACTGACCGATTATACACGCACCCACTTCAGCTTCGAAGAAGGACTAATGCAAAAATGCTCCTATCCCGGCCTTGAAAAACACATGGAAATCCATGCCGATTTCGTCGCCCGGCTTGAACAGTTGCAGGAGAAATTCAAAAGCGGCAATGCCCTGCTTTCGATGGACCTGATGGAATTTCTGAAAAACTGGCTGATAGACCATATCCAGGGCACCGACAGAGGTTACGTCGACCTGTTCAGGGAAAACGGTATAAACTGAACACGGCTGACAGCAGCCTTGACTTCCATCTGCATCTCGGCTATTGAAGAGAGTCCATAAACACCCGGGTGCTCCAAGATGAGCCGAAGAGGGAACCCCGTGCAAATCGGGGACGGGCCCACCGCTGTAATCGGGGACGAAAGCGGCTGAAATACCACTGGCAGCGAAGGCTGCCGGGAAGGTGCCGCCGGTAGGAGGAGCCGAAAGTCAGAAGACCTGCCCGGGTGCGGGGCCGTATTCATGGGCATTGGAGCATGGCCCCAGGATCCTGACGGATGAAAATGGGACATCCCGGATCGATATTTCAATCTTCGGTCCGGGTTTCTTTTGCCCGGACCACGGCGAACCACAAGGAGGTGTAAATGGCAGGCCATCGGAAACTTCAATTTGCAGTAATTCTGGCTCTAATAGTCACCTTGGCGGCAGTTCCGGCAGCGTTTGCCTCCGGGCATGGCAAGAAACATCCCGAGAAAACGGGTATTCTTCTGGTTGCTTTCGGTTCATCGGTCAAAAGCGCCCAGATTTCTTTCCGTAACATCGACCGGCAGGTGAAAAAGGCCTTCCCGAAGGTGCCGGTCCGCTGGGCTTATACTTCCAGGATCATCCGCAAGAAACTGGCACGGCAGGGGCAGCAGCTGAATTCGGTGGCCGTCGCCCTGGCCAAAATGATGGATGAAGGTTTCACCCGGGTGGCAATTCAGTCCCTGCACACCATCCGGGGAGAAGAATACGACGATCTTGTCCAGACGGCCCGCGCCTTTACCACGATGGCGGAAGGGTTTGAAAAGATAACCATCGGCGAACCTTTGCTGTCGCGTGAAAAAGACCTTCAGGCAGCTGCAGCCGCGGTGCTTGCCAATATTCCCAAAGAGCGCAAAGCCAACGAAGCAGTAGTTCTCATGGGGCACGGCACCCCTCATCCTTCCAACGCGTTTTATGCGGCCTTCATGTATCATCTGCAACACAAGGATCCCAATATTTTCGTGGGTACCGTCGAGGGCTGGCCCGGAATCGACGAGGCCGTCGACTGGCTGAAAAGCAGAAAGATCAAGAAAGCCTATCTGATGCCCTTCATGTCGGTAGCCGGCGATCATGCCAAAAACGACATGGCCGGTGATGAGCCCGATTCATGGAAATCGATCATAACCAAGGCCGGCATAAAATGCGTGCCGGTGCTCAAGGGTACGGCTGAATTCGACAACATGATAGCCATCTGGCTGAGTCATCTGAAAATCGCCATGGCCCACCTCAAATAGACACCCGGCAGTTGAAAACGCCGGTTTTCAAATTGACACCGATCTCCACAGGCTGTCCGAAGCCGGCTTCGGACAGCCTGTGGCAACAGGTTTTCCCCGCCGACATTTAATGCTAAAAAGAACGGTTGGCTCTTGACTTGGCAGAGGGCTTCTGGTTAGGGTTTTTTATTTGTTATGTATTTTGGTTATACAAACAAGGGAGACCTGACCATGAATATAATGCGCAAGTACGTGAAGCTGGTCGATGCCCTCAATGGCAAGATCGGCGTCCTGGTTGCCTGGATGACGACCCTGCTGGTGTTGAACGTATTTTACGACACCATCATGCGCTATGCCTTCAAAAAAGGCAACATCGCCCTTCAAGAGCTGGAATGGCACATATTTTCAGTCATATTCCTTATAGGCGCCGCATACACCCTGAAACACGACGGTCACGTCAGGGTAGACATCATCTACACCCGGCTGGGACAAAGGGCCAAAGCCTGGATCAATCTCTTCGGCACCATATTCTTCCTGATCCCTTTCTGCCTGATCGTAATGTACGCCACCAGCGGTTTTATAGCCAATTCCTGGGCCGTGCGCGAAATGTCACCCGATCCGGGCGGTCTTCCCGCCCGCTATATTCTAAAGTCCATGATTCCCCTGGGCTTCTTCCTGCTGATGCTCCAGGGAATCGCCGAAGGATTGAAGGCGATTCTCTTTCTCAAAGGTGACCGGGATTACGGGGAGGGCCGCTGATATGACCGAGTTAATCCATGAATTCATGCCGCTTGTCATGTTCACCGCCGTCTTTGCGCTCTTGCTGCTGGGCTATCCGGTGGCCTTCACCATCGGCGGAGTCTCCCTGTTTTTCGGATTGATGGGATTCGGAGTAGACTTTTTCAATCTGCTGCCTCTGCGGATATGGGGTACAATGACCAACTTCACTCTCCTGGCGGTGCCGCTTTTCATCTACATGGGAGTCATGCTGGAAAAATCCGGCATTGCCGAAGAACTGCTGGAAACCATGGCCCTTGTCTTCGCCAAGGTCAGGGGCGGGCTGGCCATGTCGGTGGTCTTCGTCGGCGCCCTGATGGGCGCATCAACCGGCATCGTCGGAGCCACAGTGGTTACCATGGGGCTGCTTTCGGTGCCCACCATGCTCCATCGCAAGTACAACAAGGCCCTGACCACGGGAACGGTTGCGGCCTCGGGAACCCTGGGGCAAATCATACCGCCCAGTATCATCCTGGTGTTGCTGGGCGACATAATCAATGTGCCGGTGGGCGATCTTTTCATCGGGGCGGTCATCCCCGGCCTGATCCTGGTGGCCCTCTATATGCTCTATATCTTCATAGTGGCCAACATCAAACCGGAGTGGGCTCCTCCCATCCCCAAAGAAGAACTGGCCGGAATATCCCGCCGGGAACTGATCCGGCGCGTCCTGCGGGCCCTGATCCCGCCCCTGTTTCTGATGCTGGCGGTCCTGGGCTCGATCTTCGCCGGCATCGCCTCGCCCACCGAGGCGGCTTCGGTGGGCGCGGTGGGGGCAACCATCCTCACCATTTTCCACAAAAGGTTCAATCTCCAAATCGTCAAAGACGTCATGCACACCACCACGATCCTCACCTGCATGGTATTTATCATCCTTGTCGGCGCAACAACCCTGGGGCTGGTCTTTCGCGGGCTGGACGGCGACGCGCTGGTACGCGACCTTATCCAGTCACTGCCGTTTGGCAAGTGGGGAATACTGCTTATCGTCATGAGCATCATCTTCATCGCCGGCTTTTTCCTGGATTTTATCGAAATCACTTTTATTCACGTCCCCGTGCTGGCGCCGATAATGATTTCCATGGGAGTAAATCCCCTCTGGCTGGCGGTATTGATCGCCGTTAACCTGCAGACTTCTTTCCTGACGCCGCCTTTCGGTTTCTCCCTCTTTTATCTGAAGGGGGTCTGCCCTCCGGAAGTACAGACGATGGATCTTTACAAAGGGATAATTCCTTTCGTGATCATTCAGCTCATCGGGCTGACGATAATCTGCATGATTCCGGAATCGATCACCTGGCTGCCGCGGATACTTCTGGGAGACTGATCGGGGCACGCAACCAACGGCTGCAGGCACAGCGGATCGTTTTGGGCCATGGCGGGTATCTGTCAAAGACGGAAAGAAAAAAGGAAACGGGGGAAAGCGTAATGTTCGCTTTCCCCCGCGGACAGGGGTGAGGTGGCGATTCACCTCTTGTAAAAGCCTGACAGGAGGACAAGTGAGGGAGGTGGCTCCATGTCCCCCGTATCAGGGTCAGGCGGCCTTTTTGACTTCGATCTCCGCGTATTGCAGTATTTCCGGCACTATGTCTGCCCAGCCCAAAGGCATTATGTGCACCCCCTGAACCAGGTGTTTTACCTTGGCAATGAAACGGCCCATCATTTCAGCGGCCTTCTTTTTGCGGTCAGCCTTGTCGACGCTGCCGATTTGGTCTATCCATTCCTGCGGAACGGTAATTCCGGAAACGTTCTTGTTCATAAAATTTCCCATCTGGGGCGATTTCAGAACGACAACACCCAACTGAATGGGACGGTTGAACTTCGACGCCAGGTTGATGCAGCGTTCCAGGACGGCCTCGTCGTAAACGGCCTGAGTCTGGAAAAATTCCGCCCCGGCATCCACCTTTTTTTTCATCTTGAGCAGCTGGAGTTCCAGCGGCTCGAAGTTGGGATTTACAACCGCTCCCAGGGCCATATCGATGCCGTTCTCCAGCCTGTTTCCGGTAAGATCGTAGCCTTCCACCAGCTTTCTGGCCATCTTGATCAGCTGCACCGAGTCCAGGTCGAAAACCGGTTTGGCTTCCTTGTGGTCACCGAGCTGGATATGGTCTCCGGTAAGCAGCAATACGTTGTCGATACCGAAAGAATAGGCCGTCAACAGGTCGGATTGCAGAGCAATACGGTTGCGGTCGCGGCAGGTAAGCTGATAGATGGGTTCGATACCCCGGTTTTTCAGCCCGACGCTGGCAAACATCGAACCCAGGCGCATAACCGCCGACTGGTTGTCGGTTACGTTGACAGCGTGAACATAATCTTTAAGTAATTCGGCCTCTTTTACACACTGGGGCACCTTGGATTTGTCACGTGACAGGGCGCCCTTGATGGGTCCCACCTCACCGGTTACGACGAAAATATCTTCATTGAACAGGGTGGTCAGTTTCATTTTCAGACTCCTTGCTTGGTCATGATTGGCTATCGCCAGTTCCTTTGACATACTTCCATGGGGGCTTGTTCATGCCTGCCGGCCCCTGGAGGTAGCCGCAGGCAAACGCACGGACGCAAAACAATCAGTCCTGGTTGCTGACGGTGATCCGGCCGGCAATCGAACAAAACGTGGCCTCGTTCGGACTGACCCGCAAAGATCTGGGCCGGCTCCACTTGGCGTTGTTTTTGGGACTCTGGTAATCTTCAATCAGTTCCAGGCGCCCTAGTTGCTTCAGCCGCTCATAAATCATTATCCAGCCACAGGGCCTTTCCTCGTCGACTTCGCAATGACCGTTTTCTGCACCGCCGCAAGGACCGTTCAGCAGCTGTTTGGCACACAGGGTCATTGGACAAAGACCGCCGGTGTATTCGATTATGCACTCTCCGCAAAGCGAGCAGAATTCTTCGATCTCGTTGTCCGATACGGTTTCTCCGCCGAAAATGGTGTCACAGCCGGGGTGGACCAGTGCTCCGTCGGTGGCGTCAATTACGGTATGCACACCCTGCCCGCAGGCCAAAACCAGAAAGGAATCGGCCTCGCTGACTTCCTGCTTGTAGTCTTCCTGCAGTACCTGCCGCGTGTTGGAAAGCTTGCACAAAGACATTCCCTGGGGACCGGGAACCGTGTACCCGACCACATTGATCCCCCTTCTGATAAGACGTTCCGCCATTTTCTGGGTTTCGTCTTCGCCACCGGAATGGCATTTCCAGGCGCAGTTGTTGCATCCGACCACAAACACTTTTTCCCCGGGTTTTATAAAACTTACAATTTCCTCGATCGGCTTCTGAATTGTAGCATGCATGGTTGACTCCTGAGACAATGGATTTAATATTCTGGGAAAGATCGCGCCGATCCTTCCCGGCTCTTCCAGATCCCCAAACGGCAATTCCATCCTCAGCCGGACTCATTCCGACACCGGATGCTACAGGGCCGCCCGACGCCGTATTGGGCTGTAATGACGACTAATCGAAAAACAAGCGGTTTGCCTGCACGCCGGCCTGTTGGAACATCCGGTAAAGGACCTCCAGACGGGCGTTGGCTATCTTGACCGCCAGATCCCTTTCTGCTTCTTCGTTTTCCGTCGCGTAGCATGCCAGGCAACGCTGATAATCATACCGGCGTTGTTCAGCTTCAATCCTGAAATCGCAGAAAAAGAATGTCTGGGCATTGCGACGATTGTCAAAATGCTCCACGGCCGGAACTTCCTCGAGTTCAACGGCCACCTTCACCTTCCGGCCGGATTTTGCCATGTTGATAAAATCGTAAATGGTATAGACGGGCTCATGTTCTTCTTTGAGGTCATCAAACCTGACCATCATGCCTTCAAGGGTAAATTGCTCTTGTCCGGGATCTATTCCGGCTTCTTTCAGCGTCTTGTAATCCCTGGCCAGATGCCGGTTGGCGATCAGAACCGCCTGGGCCACATGCTGGCAAAGATTGTTGGGGCACCCTCTGGCGTAACATTTCCTAAATTCGAAATCCCTGCCGTCGACAGCTCCCCGGTAGCGGCAAAGAAATATATACGCCTGGTATCGGCTTTGCCGATGGGCGAAATCCACAGGTACTATATCGAAAGCCGGTTCAAGACGGATGTCCGCCCCTTGGGCCTTGAAAGACACCAGGTCGCTGATGCGCCTGGGCGGCAATGTCGTGCGGGCTGAATTCATTTATAGCCTCCCTTGTCAGTACACAAACACGGCATCGGCTTCCATTGCGGCAATGTTCAGTGCCCCGGCAGCCGTGGTGTTTGCCCCTTCAACCAGGTTGTCTTCAGCTATGTGGCGCTCATTGATGCACGGAACGCAAACCAGGAGTTCGCCTCCCAGTTCAAGAAAGTCTTCGAGCAGTTTCTTCAGTTCCGGGAATCCTCCGGGGGGCAACATGGTGTCCACATATCCTTTTTGGGCCAGGTAGACTCCGTTTCCCTGAAGAACAACGGTCGCCTTGATGTCCATGGCCAAAGCCGCATTGGCCATCACAAAAGGCATGGCGGCTTTTTCGGGATCATCACCGGCCTTCGTGCAGAAATAAATGATCTTTTCTTCATTATCGCTCATTTTGACTTCCTTCCTTTTATCCGGATTACTTATTGATTGTACTGCATTGCCCGTTGTTTGACTTTCACCAGATATAGTACCAGAGGCCTGTATAACTGGTGGGTCCATTTGGCGAACGGGACTTCCAGCACCAGCATGGGTACGGCTATCATCAGGTGGATCACGTAGACGTAGTAGGTCGCCAACGGCATCTCCAGCCAGCGGGTAAGGTGGATTACGATACCCGAGAATGTTGTCAGCCAAAGCAGAATCAAAAAGGCCCAGTCGGTGGAATGCGAGTTTTCATAGACTGTCTTGCTTTTCTTCAGGCGGCCCATGATGGCGTATGTGGTTCCGTAAAGAATGGCGAAGGTGGCATAGTATCCCAGCAACCGGACGGGATGCCAGAGGGGGTAAAACTCGTCCCTTTGAAACCAGCGGATGCCGACCACCACCAGCAGGAAAACCGTGCTGTATCCCGTCATGATAAGAAAATGCACCAGCCATTGCTTGCGTTGAGATGCCGTGCCGCAGCTTCCGAATCTCTTCTGGGTCAGAAAATGAACGATAAATTCCCTTGCTTCCGCCAGATAGAGCCTCAGGGGAACTCCTCTTACGGACCGGTTGAGCGGTTGCTGCCGGTCAGATATGTCAAGTACCGGATATTGGCCCGGATCACCCATGACGCCCTTGAAAAGCCGCCAGGCGTTCGACAGCAACAGAAACGAGAGTACGGCCAGCATAACCAGGTCCAGGACTTCTATCACCCGGTTGGGAGCAAACACGTTCAGCGCGACCCGGTCGGTCAGCATGGGACCATGGTAGAAATAGAATCCCAGACCCACCAGGGCTGCTATCGCCAGGATCGATAAGACTTCGAATGGCTTGGAAGTATAAAAAAGTCTCGATATCCCTGTCCAGTCGTAGGCCGATGTCAGGTAACGACGCAGCCCCATCATTACTTCCCCGGGATTTGCCAGCCGGGGGCAGGTTTCACTGCAGTCACCACAGTAATAACACAGCCAGGGTTCCGGGCTTTGGATCAGGCGGTCCTCCAGACCGAGTTGAAGATAGCGGATCACTTTGCGCGGAAACGGTGTATCTTCTGACGACAAGGAACAAACGGCCGTGCAATTGCCGCAATTGAAGCAGACCGAAGCGTCTGCCAGACCGAATTTTTCGAGGGTGTCTATAAGTTCCGGATTTACAGTGGCGCCCATGGCCTTCTCTCCTGTTTTATCATAATGCGGTCCTGTTAACGTCCCGCGACTTAAGCTTCGGCATCGAGTTTATAGGTAAAGTAGTCCCCGTCCTTGTCCACCTCCACGACCTGCCCGTATTTCCGGAGGGCCGCCACATACAGCAGGACCTGATCTGCCTGCAACTTGGCCTCGGATGCAATCCGGGGAACCGTTTTGGGCTCATCCTTGATTTGTTCTTTTATGGCCTTGATCAGCTTGCGCTGTTTTTTCATTTCCTGCTGGGCCCTGTCGATATATGCTTTGCGCTGTTTGCGCAGGGCCTTCATTGCTTCTTTGTCTGGCTTTCCCATTGTTTTCGCGTCCCGACTGGTTTAGAAGATTTACTTCACGATCAAAGGTCTCCGACAAAAACGAACATTTTTCTGCTCAGGCCGCCACGATGGCATCGACCATGGCCTCGTACTGTTCCAGGGTCCAGCCGTTGATATCAAGGGCCCGGGATGGGCAGACGGCGACACAAATTCCGCATCCGGTGCACAGGGCCGGCGTGATTTGCGCCTGAACCACTGTTTTGCCGTCCACCTGCCTTTCCTTCAGCTCAATGGCCCCTTCGATGGGGCATGCCTCCCGGCAAAGACCGGTGCCTTTGCATCTTTCCGGATCGACCCTTGCCACGAAGGGATCCAGCTCCACATATCCCCTTGCAAGCATGGCGGTCGTCTTGGCCGCTGCCGCCTGGGCGGCGTTGCAGGCTTCGCCAACGTCCATGGGGGCCTGGCAGGTTCCGGCAAGCAGAATACCGGTATTGGCAACTTCAACCGGGCGCAGCTTGGGATGGACTTCCTGCAAAAATCCGTCGGCACCCACCGGCAGCTTCATCATTTCCACCAGTTCCTTGATTGGAGTCGGCTCCATTCCCGTGGCCAGAACAACCAGATCGACCGGCACATCTATCTGCTCGCCGAAAGTCAGGGTATCTTTGACACTGACCAGGAGGGGAAACTTACCGCCGGAAGACTTCTGGACCCGGGGAGGATCTTCGGGTTCGAACCTGAAAAAAGTAACCCTCTGTCTCGAAGCCTCCCGGTAGACCTCTTCCTGGCCCCTTCCGTAGGTACGGATATCGCGGTAAAAGTCGAAAATCTGCGTTTCCGGAAAAGAGCTGCGGATCTGCACGGCAGCCTGAAGCGTGGCAGCACAACAGGTGCGCGAACAATACTCGTTCAGGCGGCCGTCCTGATCGGGTTCGTGGATTCCTGGTATCTGGCGGCTCCCGACACAGTGGATAAAGGCCATCCTTCTTACCGGCTTGCCTTTTACCTGCAAAAACCTGCCCCTGCGATCAGGATACCTGGCTATCAGTTCGACAAGTTCGGCCAATGTTATCACCTTGTCCGAATGCAGGTAGCCGTATTCTCCTTCTCCGGGAACGTAGGACCGGAAGCCGGTTGCCATGACTATGGCGCCGGTTTCCAGGAATATCTCCTGCTCCTTGTCAGGCACATCACCCGGGAAGATGCCGGCAGCAGGCAAAAATTCTCCTTTTTCAAGATGATCCATCCTGATTTTCTGGGGCTCGGCGGCAGAATACGGCTCTTCCGGAGGTTTGCGTTTCAGGGTCAACCTGAAGTTGCCCACGAATCCTTCAAACCCGACTACTTCCGTGCATGAATAAATGGTAACCTTGTCATTGGCCATTGCCTTGGCGGCAATCTGCGTAATTACTTCCTCGGCCTGCTCGCCGGTAGGAACCAGCCGCCCGAGACTGGCTGTCCGGCCGCCTATGAACGGAGATTTCTCAATCAGGGCGACCTCCAGTCCCCGGCAGGCCAGGTCACAGGCCGCCCGGAGACCGGCCACGCCAGCGCCGATAACCGTGGCATGACGGCGGGCCTCCACCCTGATCGGCTCCAGCGGCTGCAGGCGCAAGGCCTTGGCCACAGCCCCGGCAACCAGGCCGGTTGCCTTTTCGGTAGCCTGATCGCCGTGGTGAACCCAGCTCACCTGCTCCCTTATGTTGGCATGCTCGTAAAGATATGGATTCATGCCGGCCCGCTTTATGGCACCTCTGAAGGTAAGTTCATGCAAAGAAGGCGCACAAGAAGCCACCACGACACGATTGACCTTGCCATCTCTGATGTCGTTTTGAATCAGCTCCTGGCCGGGATCCGAACACATGAAGGTGTTGGTGTGAACAACCGCCACCCCATCCAGGTCCTTGACATTCTCGGCCAGCTTCTCCACATCGACATGGTCGGAAATATTGCCGCCGCAATGGCAGATATAGATGCCGACTTTTTTCTGCTCGCCTGTTGCCTTCTTTTCTTGATTGGTTGACATTGCCTTGTCGCTCCTTTGAACAGCCTTACTGCTTCAATTCCAGCCGCTCAGGCCGCCCGGCCCGAGGCCGATGAATTTAGATAATTGGAGGCTTCCATGGCAGCCGCCCCTGCCTCGGCGATGGTATCGACGATATCCTTGGGGCCGGCGGCGACACCGGCTACGAAAACGCCTTCCATTTCGGTCAGGGTGGGCGCAAGCTTGGGCCGGACGCACTTGATGAAGGCATCATCACCGGTTCCCACCGGACATATGCCGGCCGGGTTCCA
Organism: Desulfobacteraceae bacterium; assembly: GCA_027068085.1. Taxonomy (GTDB): domain Bacteria; phylum Desulfobacterota; class Desulfobacteria; order Desulfobacterales; family Desulfosarcinaceae; genus JALVQM01. The sequence goes on from JAMOUQ010000026.1 coordinate 28,947, forward strand.
GTCCGGCACCATTCCCAGTGACAGGACCACCAGATCGTGCTCCCGCCGGACAACGCGGCCGTCTCCTTCTTGCTCTTCGATTCTCAACAGAACATTGTGGTTTTCTCCCTGTTCTATCCGGCCCACCTTTGCCTTGACGAATTCAATCCCCATGGCCTTGGCGTTCTGGAAAAACTGCTCATAGCCCTTGCCGAAAGCCCGGATGTCCATGTAATAGATAGTTATGTCAGCCAGGGGCAGGGCTCCGGAAAGCAGCATTGCCTGCTTGATGGCGTACATGCAGCACACCCTGGAGCAGTACGAAATGCCCAGGCTCAGGTCACGCGAACCGGCACACTGGACATAAGCGATGGAATCCGGTTCCTTGCCGTCCGATGGCCGGATCACCCGCTGGTAAGGACCATGGGGCGCCAGCAACCTTTCCATCTGGAGGGAGCTGATGACATTGGGAATTTGACCCTGTCCGTACTCCTTTTTCTGGTCCATGGGGGTCAGTTTGAATCCGGTCGCAAGCACCGCCGTTTTGGCTTCTATGACAAAATCTTCCGGCTGCTGGAAGTAATCTATTGCTTCGGTGGGACAGACTTTGGCGCATTTCCCGCACAGGGCGCAGTGTTCGACATCGATCAGGGCCAACTGGGGAATGGCATTTGAAAAAGGAATGTAAACCGCCTTGCGCAGATTGAAGCCACCCTGCTCCTGGTCAGGAACGTAAACCGGACATTGATATTCGCACTGCCGGCACCCTATGCATTTGTCAGGATCGACGTAACGGGGTTTCTGGGTTATGGATGCCTTCAGCCGCCCTTGGGAACGATCAAGGGAATTGACCTCACAATAAGTAAAAAGATCGATATTGTCATGATGGGCTGCGGCAGCCATTTTGGGGGTGGTAATGCAACTGGCGCAGTCGAGGGTGGGGAAAACCTTGGACAGGCGTATCATCTTTCCCCCAATGGTGGCATCTTTCTCAATGACAGCCACCTTGAAATCCTGATCGGCCAGATCCAGGGCTGACTGGAGCCCTGCTATCCCGCCTCCAATTACCAGGGCATCGTATTGTAAACGAAGTGTTTCTTTCATCAGTATTTCTCCTTGCTTTCCGCGCGGCCCCGGGCCGCCAAGCAAGCGGATAAAAGCAATGGTCCTTTCCCGCCGGTGCTTTGTCGGCCGTTTTCCCGCCCGGAGGCAACGGCCTCCGGGTGACAAGGATTCAGGCCGCCTTGTCCAGCACCGGCGGCCCCAGCTCGGAGATCAATTCGTTCATATCGTTGACCTCTTTCAAAAAAGCCCGGTTGCATACCGTGCAGATGGAAGTCAACCTGAGTCTGCGGATATCCAGGCCATTTTCCTTCATCAGCTGATAGACCCGGTCGATCCGTTTGGCCAGGGCGTGGTAAGCCCCTTCGTAAGGGCATTCTTCACCGCAAGACATTATGATGATTCCGCTGATGCCCTTTTTGAAGCAATCCAGATAGAACTGCTCCGGGAAAAGCACCGGAGCCCTTACCCGGATAATGTAAGTATTGGCGGGATAGGTCGAGTGGGCCTGGCCAACGGAATTTGCCCCCGGGTAAGCGCAATTTTCCGTCGCCATGATCAGAATCTTTCCCTTGCCGGTCGTGTCTTTCTGGCTCGCCATGAGAACCTGCCTATTTCTTTCTGCGAACAAAGTGCTTGTCATAACCGTCTGCTTCAACCACTCCAAGATATTCATGACCCACTTTATTGGCCCAGGCCGGAATATCCTTCCTGGTCCCGGTGTCATTGGAGTAGACTTCCAGGACTTCGCCCACCTTCACTTTTCCGATTCCCTTCTTGGCCTCCAGCAGGGGTCCGGGACAGGCGCTGCCCCGTGCGTCCACCGTGCTTGCCACTTCTATGCTCGTAAGATCCAGATCGTTCATTTTGACCTCCTTTAATTGATTATGCTTTTGTCAGTTTTGAATTCGCTCCCGAACCTGATTTTTTTCTCAGACTTATGGTGAAATAATTCTCCATGCTGCTGATATCCAGAACCAGGTATGCGAACCTTTTCAGAACCTTGAGAATATCATCAACTGTGGAGCGATCTCCCACTTTGATCTTCAGAATGCCGCCGACATCGAGATCCTCGAAGGCCAGGGTTACTTTCAGCAGCCCGAACGGTGCCATTATGCCTCGTATATCCAGCTCTTGCTCCTTTGCCACATTCATTAGACCACGCCCTGTTGTTTGCCAGTTAAAGAGCAAGGATGATGCCGGCCGAAGCCAGGGGCCGCATAATTTATCGCTATATTTTTTTCTGATATATCACGCTGTTAAGATATGCGTGGCCGCAGTATGACCTGCTGTAATGTTTGGGTTGCTAAAACGGTGTTCAGGTGTTAAGATAATAATTAAATATATGTTAAATTGTTAAAAAGGTATTTAACATGTTTGAACGGGAACTCAAGGCATACTGGGAAACGGTAGTGGATACCATCCAGGATGGAATCATGATCGTCGACAACCAGGGCACGATAGTTTCGGTCAACAAGGCGTTTGTAAACATAACCGGCTACAGTGAACATGACCTTCTCGGCAGCCGGTGCACCATGCTCAACTGCAACGCCTGTGACATAGCCCGTAACAAAGATGCGAAACAATGGTGCCGTCTGTTCCGGGAGGGCAAGCTTAAAATGAAGCGCTGCGTCATCCAGAAATCAGACGGCAACTATGTGCATGTATTAAAAAATGCGGCCGTACTCTACGACGAGAACAAGAAGGCCATCGGAGGGGTCGAAACTTTCACGGATATCACCGAGCTGCTGGAAAAAGACAGCCAGATCGAAGCCTGCCGCCGTCAGCTCCAGTCCAGTGACGGTTTTTACGGAATCCTGGGTGCCAGCAGCGTAATGCAGCAGGTATTCGACCTTATAACCAATGCCGCCCGTTCAGATGCACCGGTGATAATCTTGGGGGAAAGCGGCACCGGCAAGGAGCTGGTGGCCAAGGCCATTCATGCTGCCGGCCCGCGCAGTAACAAACCCTTTATGAAGGTCAACTGCGCAGCCCTGAGCGAATCCTTGCTTGAAAGTGAGCTTTTCGGGCATGTTAAGGGGGCCTTTACCGGTGCTTACCAGGACCGCAAGGGGCGCTTCGAAGCCGCCAGCGGCAGCGATATCTTCCTGGACGAGATCGGCGACCTTCCCCTGGTGACTCAGGTAAAACTGCTGCGGGTTCTGGAAGAAAAGGTGATCGAGAGGGTGGGAGACAACCGGCCCATCAAAATCAATGTGCGGGTGATAACCGCCACCAATCAGAACCTGAAGAAACTTGTACAGGAAGGCAGATTCAGGCATGACCTGTATTATCGCATCAATGTGATACCCATAAATATTCCGCCGCTTCGCGAAAGGGTGAGCGACATCCCCCTGCTGGCCGAGTCCTTTTTCCATCACATCCGGCTTAAAACCAACAAGCCCATCGAAGCCATCAGTCCCGAAGCCCTCCAGGCCATGATGAACTATCCCTGGCCGGGCAATGTCCGGGAGTTGAAAAGCTCACTGGAGTACGCCTTTGTCTCCTGTCAGAACAAAGTAATAACACCGGATCATCTTCCACCTGAAATCACGAAACAAAAAGCCCGCGCCGTCAGCTCCGGGCAATCAATGTCCACCAGAGACGAACTGCACAAACAACAGCTCGTCACCGCCCTGCGCAAAACCGGCGGCAACCAGTCCAAGGCGGCCAGATTGCTGGGAATTTCAAGGGTGACGGTCTGGAACAGGATAAAGAAGTACGGCATTGAAATAGACAGGATCATCAAGTCGTGATAATTTCTTTGAGAAATTTTTGTCGAAAAGGACAAATCAACAATGGGCTGGAAGATCGCAACCGGGGTCGCCGAAATCATTAGAAAGGCAGCCGATTTTGAAGACATCACCAGGGACGAAGCCCTGCTTCTCATGCGACTGGAACTGCAGAGCAATGAAGTTTACGCCCTCATGGCAACCGCCGACCGGATGTCCCGGCAGGCCTTTGGCGGCAAGGGTGAAAATCATTTTCATATCGGCCTCAACGTGGCCCCCTGCCCCATGAACTGTCTGTTTTGCTCACTGACGGTCAAAAGCGGAATCTTTACCGAAAGCAGGGTGTTCGGTGAAGATCAAATCCTGGCATGGGCCAGGCAGGCCGAGGAACAAAAGGCCGACGCCCTCAATCTGATGACAACCGGTAACTTCGCATTCCAACGCCTGCTTCAAACCGGCAAGATGCTGAAAAAAAACGTTTCAGTCCCTCTGGTCGCCAACACGCGGGACATAAACCACAAAGAGGGCGAGGCCCTCCTGGATGCCGGTTTTGTGGGCGCATACCATGCCATCCGCCTGGGAGAAGGCCGGGATACTCCCTTTGACCGTAACAGGCGCATTGCAACAATCAAGGTCTTCCGGGACGTGGGCCTGCAGTGGATGAATTGTGTCGAGCCGGTGGGGCCTGAACACAGCCATGAAGAGATCGTAGAGCTGATGTTCCTGGCCCGCGAACATGGCGCCACATACAGCGGGGTGATGCGCAGGATAAACTTTCCAGGCTCGCCCATGGAAAAATACGGCATGATAAGCGAGAGAGAACTTGCACGCCAGGTGGCCGTATCACGGCTTGTAATGGGTAAAGTCCCCCGCGCTCATTGTACCCATGAACCCAACACGGCTTCGCTAATGGCCGGTGCCAACCTTCTGTTCCCTGAAGTAGGCTCCAGCCCGCGCGACGGGCATGCCGACACGGCAAAGGGCCGTGGGCAAAGCCTGGTGCAGTGCCGGCAGATGCTGCGGGAAATGGAATGGGAACCCGGATTGCCGTCGAATTGCTTCTTGTGACCGGCACTGATGAACTGGCAAAGATCAGGAGACCTTTTCCAAGAACCGGGACGACGAAATTCAAAGGAATAAGAATTATGAAAGCATTGGCGAAAATTTTTGGGACGGCATCGCCGATCATCCTGGTTTTGCTGCTATGCCCTATGCATGCATCCAATGCGGAAACCCTCAGGGTGGGAACCTGGAAGACGGCCCAGACCATCCAACCTTTTTTTTACCAGCAATATATCCCGGACACAAAATGCAAAGTGTTTGCTTTCACCAATCCGGCCGATCAGAAGACTTCCCTTTTGGCAGGCAGCCTCGATATGTGCGGCACGACCCTGGCCCATGCGATTTACTCGGCCTCCATCGGACAGCCGGTGGTCATCGTTGCGGCCCTGTGCAACAAATGCTCGGCCCTGGTGGTGAAAAAGGATGGGCCGGTCAAGAAGATCCCGGACCTCAAAGGGAAAACGATCGGCTACGTTCCCGGCACCATGCATGAAATCCTTTTACGGGAGGTCCTTACTCGCAACGGGCTTTTCCCGGGAAAAGACGTCCGCCTGACACGGGTGGATTTTTTCGACATGGCAATAGCCTTGGCAGGCGGAAGCATCGACGCCTTTCTTTCAGGCGAACCTTTTCCCACCCTGGCAGTCAGCCAGGGTTACGGAAAAATCCTTGCCTATCCTTATTACGACGACACCATCGGAACGATAAATGCCGGCATGCTGGTAACCCGCAGGATGATCGAACAACGGCCCGAAGTGGTCAAAAAGCTGGTCTGGGCCCATGCCAAAGCGACTGTTTTCCTTAAAAAGAACCAGGAATTATGGCTGCGCAGGGCTTCTTCCTTCGGCACGGCCCTGCCGGTTCTGAAAAAGGCCGCTGCCAACATGGAGCTTGCCTGGAAGATCGACCGTGCTTTTATCTCCAGGGCAAAAGCCCTGGGCGCCAGGATGCAGGCCCTGAAGGTGATTGACCGGCAGCCTGATTACGACCGGCTTTTCGATCTTTCCTTTGTCGAGGAAACAAGCAAGGAAGTTGCTCCCTGACAACCGTCAGGCGGCAACGATTGAACCAGCGGATTGTCAACCGGCCAAATGTTAGGAAAGCAATGCATATCATTGATTATCCCGGCGACAGTACTGGGCGTGTGGACTGTTGTCGGCACTGTTGGGATTGCCCCTGCCTACCTTCTGCCTTCCCCGGTGGCAATCGTAAAAAGCGC
>JAMOUQ010000027.1 GCA_027068085.1 Desulfobacteraceae bacterium
GCCAGGCAGGCAGCCGGATTTGCATACACGCGCATCTACTTCGGACGCCATCCGGCCGGTGTCAGGGGGCCGGCCCTGATCCTGTTCCCTGTCTCCGGCACCACCATTGCCTGCGGCCTGTGCGGCTTGGTGACTTACAAGCCGGAACATCCTCTGGCGGACGATCCCCTTGCGCCGGTCGAAAAACTGGAGCCTGTCGCCGGCAAAGTATTCAGCCATCGGCTGGCCGGGCCGGGAAATATCCCTGCCGACATCGAATCGTTCTACCTGGGAGGGGACGACACCCTGCGGGAGCTGAAAACCCTGGCCGGCCGCTGCAAAGGCAACCGGATCTTTGGCGCAATCTTCAGGGCCCCTCAGGCCAGGCAAAGACTAAAAGAACTCGCCCAAACCATGGACGGATTCATTCAACAGGAAAGCTCCCGGCTGCAGAGTGCCATCGGCCAGATGGAAGCCCGCTCCGGCCGGGTGGCCTTGCAACGCCTGGAGACCCTGAAGGATGTCCAGTGGTGTCTTTCGCGCGAGCTGCTGGCCAACCTGGAGCGTGTGGCCAAACTGATGGACGGGGCAGACCCGCGCGCGGTAACGGTTTTCCGCAACCTGAACGCCGTGTGCAACAGCATCGACCGCCTGGAAGTAAGGGGGCGGGATTCGGCAGGGATATCGCTCCTTTTCGTCTTTGACGACTCCATCTTCGGGCGGCTGCAAAACCTGATAGCCGAACAGAACCTTAAGGAAGAATTCGATCAACGCGCAAGCGAAACGATCCTGGGCAACAAAAGTATCTCCATCCACAGGCCCGGCCCCGGCAGGACTGCCGTGGCGTTCACTTACAAGGTGGCAGCGGAGATAGGCTCCCTGGGAGACAATGTCGCCTATCTGCGCAGCCAGATTGCAGGCGACAGGATCTTGAAGCTGGCCGCCGCCCTGCCTTTTGTCTTCCACAGCATCTCCTCCCACACCCGCTGGGCTTCGGTCGGAGCCATCACCATCGCCAATTGCCACCCGGTGGACAACGCCAGTTCAGAGGAAAAGTGCGACTCGAAGGGAATCATCCACGCCTGCCTCAACGGTGACATCGACAATTACCTCGAGCTTAAAAAACGCTGGGAAGCCGCCGGCCAGAAAATCCCGGAAGAGATTACCACCGACACCAAGATAATCCCCCTCCAGATCGAATCCTATCTCAATCAGGGACATGGTTTCGAAGAGGCCTTCCGCCTGGCGGTAAACGACTTCGAAGGCTCCCATGCCATTGCCGTGCACACCGATCTGGCACCGGGCAAATTCTTCCTGGCTCAGAAAGGAAGCGGCCAGGCGGTCTTTGTCGGCCTGGCCGAGGATCACTACATGCCCACCTCGGAAGTTTACGGCTTCGTGGAAGAAACCCAAAACTACCTGAAACTGGACGGCGAAAAGACAATCGAGGGTAAAAACGGCCCGGTTCAGGGCCAGATCTTCATCCTGGACCAGAGGGCTGCCGGCACCCTGGATGGTATCAAGGCCATGTACTACGACGGGTCGGCCATAGAGCTGACCGCGACCGACATCCAGCAGACCCAAATAACCTCCAGGGACATAGACCGCCAGAACTTTCCGCATTACTTTCTCAAGGAGATCTCCGAGGCCCCGGCATCGGTCGAAAAGACACTCCAAAACCGCTGGAAGATCAAATCCGGTGCCAAACCGTACTATATCCTGGATCTGGACGAAAAAATCTTTCCTTCCAAAATAGGCCGGGCGCTTGCCGGCAGGCAGATCCGGCGCATCTACTTCATAGGCCAGGGAACGGCCGGGGTCGCCGCCCTGGCATGTGCCAACATCCTGACCCACTACCTGGAAGAACCCGGTATCAGCATAAGCGCCCTGAAGGCATCCGAACTGAGCGGCTTCCGCCTGGACGGCCGCGGCCGGGGCGACATGCAGGACGTTCTGGTTGTGGCCATCAGCCAGTCAGGCACCACCACCGACACCAATCGCACGGTTGACATGGTAAGGCGCCTGGGAGCCCACACCCTGGCAATCGTCAACCGCCGGGACTCGGATCTGACCTTCAAGGTGGACGGCGTGATCTACACCAGCTCCGGCCGGGACATAGAAATGTCGGTGGCTTCGACCAAAGCTTTCTATGCCCAGATCGTCGCCGGTGCCCTGCTGGGGCTCAAGATAGCCCAGGTCTGCGGCTGCCGGCCGGAAAGCTTCATTTCCGACGAAATCCGGCAGCTGATTTCACTGCCGGCCAAGATGGAAAAGGTGCTGGCCATCAAGGAAAACATTGCCGCATCGGCCCGCCGCCTGGCGGTCTCCAAAACATACTGGGCAGCCGTGGGAAGCGGGCCCAACAAGGCCGCGGCCGACGAAATCCGGATCAAGCTGAGCGAGCTGTGCTACAAGACCATCTCCTCGGACTACGTGGAAGACAAAAAGCACATCGATCTTTCTTCCGAACCTCTGATAATGGTCTGCGCCGCCGGCAGCCCGCCGGCGGTGATGGGCGACATCGTAAAAGACACGGCCATCTTCAAGGCCCACAAGGCAGCCCCGATAGTCATCGTGGATGAAGGAGAAGACCGCTTCGACCCCTACGCCGAAGACGTGTTCCACGTTCCGACCACCTCCCCCCACCTGGCGCCGGTCCTCAACACCCTGGCCGGGCACCTGTGGGGCTACTACGCGGCTCTTGCCATCAACAGCGGTTCGGCTTTCCTGGATTCTTTCCGCCGTCAGGTGGAAGAAGAAATCACCGCCTGCAACCGGCGGGGGCTGGACATATACGAAGTGATCCTGGAAAAGAGTTTTCGGGAAAAAATCGCCGAATTCTACGCCGGCTTTCGCAAGCGGATTGCCTCGGGCCTCATGCCGGCCGGCTTCGGACGCTTCGAGGATCTCACCCTGTTGATGAAGTATCTCAGCGGAAGATTGCCGGTGTCGGACTTCGAACTGGACTTCGGTTTCAAGGGAACGGCCACCAACATGGTGAGGACCTTTTTCCAGGTCCTGTCGGAAACCATTGCCTCAATGGCCCGCCCGGTCGACGCCATCAAGCATCAGGCCAAGACGGTCACCGTGGGTACGAGCCGGATCAGTGAAAAACTGGAAGGGATCCTGTTCGACACCCTGGCCGACTACGGCATCGGCCCCGAGCAGCTGACCACCACCAACGTCCTGGTCATAAAGAACCTGCAGCGGATCGTGGCCGAAATCAAGGGGGCCATCCTTTACCGCATCGACGGGCTCAATGTCCTGGGAGAGCCGACCGAGCAGACCACCATCTCCATAGTGCGCAAAGCCGGCGTGTTGAGCCGGCTTCCATCGCGGGTGGAATCCGACCCGGTGCTCAAGGGGACCAAGCGGATCATCGTGCGGCGCGGTAACGTCTATATCGGCAAGGGACGCAAGGACGACCGCAGCATACTGGTTGTGCCGGCCATATCCACCGCCCCCGGCCGGGCCAACCAGATCGAACTGTTGTTGTTGCTGAACATCGGCTTCCGCCAGGACGTGGACCTGGAGACCAAGATCAAGGCCCTGGGCGGCAAGTTCGAGCACATCAAAAGCATAGTTCAGGAAAACAGTATCTTCTGGCAGGACAGATTTCTCGAATGGGTCCCCATGGAAGAGCTGTTCGGCCGCTCGGCTGAAAAGGTTGCCGAAATGATAGTGGCCCGGGCCGGCATCCAGAAGGATTCGGCCTGAAGACCGGACCCGGAGGTCTGGAAGCAGTGAAAAAAGACATACGCCGCAGCCTTGTCGATTATGGGAAACGGATCGAGCCTCTTACCTCAGGCTCGGGAGGCAACCTCAGTGCCAGAGATCCCGATACCGGAATCATCTGGATAAGCCCCACCGGCATTGCCTGCCACGATATGAAAGCCGGGGACCTGGTGGGGATAGATGAAAACGCAAAAGTGGTCTCCGGCAACGGCAGACCTTCCAGCGAAACCCCTTTGCACCTGGAGCTATACAGGAAGCGGCCCGAGATCGGGGCGGTCGTTCACACCCATTCGGTATTTGCAACCACCCTGGCCTGCCTGCATGTGGAAATCCCGGCGGTGCACTACCTCGTGGGTCTGGCAGGAGAAAAAGTCCCCCTGGCGCCCTATGCCCTTTTCGGGACACCGGAGCTGGGGAAAGCGGTGGCAGAGACCATGGCCCGCGCCGATGCGGCCCTGATGGCCAATCATGGCCTGGTGGCCGTGGGAACGGATCTCGGAGCGGCCTTCAACCTGGCCGAGCAAATCGAGTTTGTAGCCCGCATCTATTACCAATGCCTTGCCGCAGGAAAGCCGGCCCTGCTCTCTTGTGACCAGATGCGCCAGGTCCGCCGCCGGCTGGCAAACTACGGACGCTGATCACCCCTATCATCGCAGGTCTTTCCAAACGCCTGTAATTCCGCGCCCTCCGGCAAAGTTTCCCGGCAGCGCGGCGATCAACCGGCGTTACTTAAGATCGATCTTGCGAAAGTCGCTGTGTTCCAGGGCGGCCTTGATGAAATCCCGGAACAATGGATGGGGGTTCATGGGGCGGGATTTGAATTCAGGATGGAACTGGCATCCCAGAAACCAGGGATGATCCTTCAGCTCGACGATCTCCACCAGGTCCCCTGAAGGAGACGTGCCGCTGACCACCAGTCCGCACGACTCGAGCTTTTCGCGCAGCTCGTTGTTGAATTCGTAACGATGACGATGCCGCTCCGAAATATCCTCCACCCCGTAGGCGGCACGGGCCAGGGTATCCGGTTCAAGACGACAGGGATAGGCGCCCAGGCGCATGGTGCCGCCCTTGTCGGTGTCGGCACTCCGTTTCTGGATGGTCTGGGTCCGGTCGTCGAACCACTCGGTCATCAGGTAAATGACCGGGTAGGAGGTGGTCGGATCCATTTCCGAGCTGTGGGCTCCTTCCAGGCCGGCCACGTGGCGGGCAAATTCGATCACGGCGATGTGCATGCCAAGGCAGATTCCGAAATAGGGAATCTTGTTCTCGCGTGCATACCGGGCCGCACAGATCTTGCCATCGATTCCCCGGGAACCGAATCCTCCGGGCACCAGGATACCGTCCACCCCGCCAAGGATCCGGCCGCAGTTTTCGGCAGTGATGGTCTCGGAATCGACGAACCTCAGCTGCACCTTGCACTTGTGGGGCAGTCCGCCGTGGCCCAGGGCCTCGTTGAGACTCTTGTAGGACTCGGTCAGGTCGACGTATTTGCCCACGATGGCGATGGTCACCTGATAGCGGGGGGATTTGATCTGGCGGCAAAGCTCTTGCCAGTCTTCGAGCCTGGGAGTCCTGGTCCAGATGTTGAGCAGCTCAACTATCTTGTTGTCAAGCCCTTCCTTGTGGAAAATAAGGGGCACCTCGTAGATACAGTCCACATCCTTGGCGGTGATGACCGCGTCGGTTCCCACGTTGCAGAACAGGGCGATCTTGGCCTTGATGTCGTCGGGCAGGTAACGATCGGTGCGGCACAGGAGGATATCGGGCTGAATGCCGATGCTGCGCAGTTCCTTGACGCTGTGCTGGGTGGGCTTGGTTTTCAACTCGCCGGCCGTGCCGATATAAGGCACCAGGGTAAGATGGATATAAAGCACGTTTTCCTTGCCGGCGTCGGCCCGGAACTGACGGATGGCCTCCAAAAACGGAAGGCTTTCTATGTCTCCTATGGTCCCGCCTATCTCCACGATGACGATATCGACGTCTTTCGAAACCAGGCGGATGCTGTTTTTGATTTCGTCGGTGATATGCGGAATTACCTGCACCGTGCCGCCCAGGTATTCTCCCCTGCGCTCCTTGGTTATCACCGAGTGGTAGATTTTGCCGGTGGTAAAGTTATTGTCCTTGCCCAGGCGGGCATGGGTAAAACGCTCGTAGTGGCCCAGGTCGAGATCCGTTTCGGCCCCATCGTCGGTAACGAAGACTTCACCGTGCTGAAAAGGGTTCATGGTACCGGGATCAACGTTGATGTACGGATCCAGCTTCTGGATGGTGACGCTCAGGCCCCTGCTCTCCAGCAGGGCCCCGATTGCAGCCGAGGCCAATCCCTTGCCCAACGAAGACAATACTCCTCCGGTAATAAAAATGAACTTGGCGTCTTTACCCATAAATCCTCTTCCTCGTCTTTTGGTTCCACTGCCGGTGAAGCTGGTGGGGTTGATACCACAAAGCCGGCCGGGTTAAAAGCAACTTCGCCCCGGCCGGCTCAATCCTTGAACTTTTTATGGAAAGCATCGATGGCCTTGCGCACCTCGTCCATGTCCTTTTCTTCCGTGTCGCGTTCATCATCTTTTTTTTCGGCAAGTTCAGGACCATAAACAGCTTCCAGGTATTCCAGGTCGAAAAGCGCTTCGGCAAAATCGGCCTCCGGCAACAGCTCCTGCACGTCGATCCTGCGTATCAGGCGCTGGCCCCGGAAAAATTCGATCCTTTCAGGATACCAGGTGCGCCCGTCCTTCTTCCAGCCGGAGTACACGATCTCAAGTCCCGCCTTTGACTCCGGTTTGCCGGAAGCGTCTTGCGCCCGGGCGGGGAAGATCCAGCGCAGGGGCAGAAAATTCTGCTTGTCTATCCACAACTGGACGACCGAGGTGTCAGGGAAGCTGGCGCCGATGACGTAAACAAGCCGGTGGTCCCTGAGACCCAGGCTGCTCACATTTATATCGACTCCCCTTTCAGCCAGTTTGCGCTCCAAGAGAAAGCGGCGGCGATACAGCAAGGGTTCGATATAGGCATCTCCGCGGTCCGGCTTCCAGGACCTGATTTCACCGCCGACGATACATACCTGTTTGTCTCCGTTTATGATTTCAACCCGATTTATTCCACCGATCCAGGCGTCTTTGCGAAAACGATCGGGAAAGATGAAACTCAGGGTCTCATTCCAGTGCCGGGGCCGCAGGCCTGCTTCTGCGGCCTCATTAGCGCTGTCCCGTTCCACGGCCACAGGTTCCGGATTCTGACCGGCGGGGCTTTGGTAAAACCCGCTCCGGTCAGGCATCACAGGCACCCGGACAGGATTGTCCTCAACCTGTTGAAGTACCCTCAACTGCCTTGGACCAGCCAGGGCTTTGGCCATCAGGGCAATCAGGTGGGGGCCCTCGGGCACATAAGCCCGCACGGGCAGAACTAGCCCGGCTAGCAGCAAACCTGCTGTTCCAAGAGCCAGGGCAGCGCAACGAACAACGTCTATCTTCCTTGTCAATTCAAACTCCGCTGTCGATCTGAAGGTCTGTTATCGCCATCGCCGGTTGCCGGCAGCAGCAAAAAAGCGTCTCCTCGAACTGACCGTCCGGCGAGTGAGCCCGCCATTTCGATGCTTTCCCGTTCTTGCCGCCATCAATGAGCTATGAAAATATCTTCGGAAAATCTAGCCCCCACACCCAGTAATTCCTCGATGCGGATCAGCTGATTGTACTTGGCGATCCGGTCGGTCCGGGACATGGAACCGGTCTTGATCTGCCCTCCGTTTACCGCCACCACCAGGTCGGCTATGAAGGTGTCCTCCGTCTCTCCGGAACGATGGGAAATCACCGTCGTATACCCTGCCTGGCGGGCCATTTCGATGGTGTCCAGAGTTTCGGTGACGGTGCCTATCTGGTTGAGCTTGATGAGAATCGAGTTGGCGATACCCTGATCTATGCCCTTGGCAAAAATCTTGGGGTTGGTTACGAAAATATCGTCGCCCACGATCTGGATGGTGTCTTCCAGGCGCTCGGTCATCATGGCCCAGCCCTTCCAGTCCTGCTCTGCCAAGCCATCTTCTATGGAGACTATTGGGTACTTGTCGATCAACTGTTCATAGTAGTCCACCATCTGTTCCGCCGTAAGACTGCGATTTTCGGATTTGAGGTTATACCGTCCCTTGCTGTAGAACTCGCTGGCCGCCGCGTCCAGGGCAAGCCCGATGTCTTTCCCCGGCCCATAACCGGCAGCCTCGATGGCCTCGATGATCAGGGTCACGGCTTCTTCGTTGGAATCCAGATCCGGCGCGAAACCACCTTCGTCACCCACCGCGGTATTAAGCCCCCTGGAGGCCAGAATCTTTTTCAGGGCATGAAATGTCTCGGCCCCCATCTGCACCGCCTGGGCAATGGACTTGGCCCCGAAGGGAACGATCATAAATTCCTGAATGTCCAGGTTGTTACCGGCATGAGCGCCGCCATTGACCACGTTCATCAGCGGCACCGGCAGGCTGCGTGCATTAACGCCTCCCAGATACCGGTACAGGGGCAGGCCGTATGCAAGGGCCGCCGCCCGGGCGGCAGCCATGGATACGCCTAGAATGGCATTGGCTCCCAGTTTCGACTTGTTGGCCGTGCCGTCCAGTTCGATCATGGCCTTGTCCAGCGCCATCTGGTCGGCGGCATCCATGCCGATTACAGCCGTTGCGATGGTGGTGTTGACGTTTTTTACCGCCGTGGTCACTCCCTTGCCGCCGTAACGTTTGGAACGCTTGTTGCGAAGCTCCAAGGCTTCGCGGGAACCGGTGGAAGCCCCGGAAGGCACCGCCGCCCTCCCTACGGCGCCACAGGCCAGGGTTATGTCGACCTCTACGGTCGGGTTCCCTCTCGAATCAAGGATTTCTCTGCCTTTAACATTGATGATCTCCGTCATGGCATCCCCCCCATGAAATGCTGGTATGAATTATGGTGTCAGCCGGTTGGAACCGGCACGGTGGCCATCTACCGAATGCGTGTCTGCCAGGGTCCGGCTGGGGTTCCGATAAACCTTTTACCTAAATCGAGCTTTTCAAATCCGGCAAGCTCGAAAAGCCCTCTGCTCAGGCTTGATCAAAACGCCGCTGCGGCAGGCAGCGGCCACTGTCTTTCCTGGGCCTGCCCGCCGGCCCGGTGATTGTCCCCGGACAGACGATCGATGTCAATTGTTTTCGGCGGCGGTTTGTTCAGCAACTGGCCGAAACGCTTGACAATCATGGCGACCATGTTACTCTTCTGACCTGGGGCTGTCAAGTCGATCAGAAGGCCGGAACTCAAGATTTTGAACCAAAGTCCGAATAATAAAAATATATGGAGAATTGTCCATGGCAAAAAGCACAAGCCTTTACCACAGCGGTCATCTTTTCGTGGCCGC
>JAMOUQ010000028.1 GCA_027068085.1 Desulfobacteraceae bacterium
CTTCCAGGTCCTGGCAGGCGATGAGCCGGTTTTTACCGGCGACACCTACTTTGGCTTTTTCACCGCCCAGGCCCTGGCCAACCAGGTGGGCCTGCGGGGCATCGATCCCGGCTCCTTCCGGCCGGACGATGCCAGCCTCCGGCAGGCGTTGCAGGCCGACCTGGCGGTCGATCCTCCCCTTGCCCCGGACGAGGCGGCCGGTATGCAACTTCCTGCCGGCTGGGATCTGCCGGCCAAGGCCCTGCTGATGATCGACCGGATCGAGGCCTACCTGCCCAAAGGCGGGCCGGCCGGCCTGGGATACCTGCGGGCCACCAAGGCGGTCGATCCCAAGGAGTGGTTCTTCAAGGCCCACTTCTACCAGGACCCGGTCTGCCCCGGCTCCCTGGGCATCGAGTCCTTCATCCAGCTGATCAAGTTCTGGATAAAGCAGAACTGGCCACGGCTCGACCGCTCCCACCGTCCGGCCCTGGTTGCCGGACGCGACCACCAGTGGACCTACCGGGGCCAGATCATACCTTCCGACCGCCTGGTTACCGTGGAAGCGGTGATAACCGCCGTGGAAGAAGGCGACCAGCCGGCGGTCTTTGCCGACGGCTGGCTCCAGGTGGACGGGCGTTTCATCTACGAAATGAAGGGATTCGGAATCAGGATGCTCAAAAAATAAAGCTGACTTGTCCTGGTTGCGCTGCCTGCCCGTTTCCAGACGTCTTGCTGTAAGCTTTGCAATGGAAAGCAGCAAATGCTAAACAGGGGGGCATTTTCAAGGCCCAAATTTTTCAGGAGTAATAAGCGATGCGTTTTGAAAACGTGTTCATCGACGCCTTCGGCTACCAGCTTCCGGCCCAGGTGGTCACCTCCGAGGAGCTGGAACAACGCCTGGCCCCGGTCTATGAACGCCTCCACCTCCAGCCCGGACAGCTGGAGGCCCTGACCGGAATCTGCGAGCGCCGGTTCTGGCCCCGGGACTTCAAGCTGTCCGAAGGTGCCATCGCCGCCGGCAAAAAGGCCCTGGGACAATCGGCCGTGGCCCCGGGCGATATCGGCATGCTGATCTACGGCGGCGTCTGCCGCGAAAACCTGGAGCCGGCCACCGCCTGCGCCGTGGCCCACGGCCTGGGCATCGGTCCCCGGGCCCAGGTCTACGACGTTTCCAACGCCTGCCTGGGAGTGCTCAACGGCATGCTCCAGGTGGCAGGCGCCATCGAGCTGGGCCAGATCCGGGCCGGCCTGGTGGTCTCCTGCGAGTCGGCCCGCCAGATCGTCGAGCTTACCATCCGGCGGCTGCTGGAATCGCCGGACATGGAAAGTGTCAAGTACACCCTGGCCACCCTCACCGGCGGCTCCGGGGCCGTGGCAGTGGTTCTTTGCCACCGCTCGGTTTCAGGCTCCGGCCATCGCCTGCCGGGGGCTGTGGCCCGCACCGCCCCCCAGCACCACAGGTTGTGTATCTGGGGACCTGACACCGGTATTCCGGCCAGCATGCCCCATGTCATGCGCACCGATTCGGTGGGCGTGCTCAAAAACGGGGTGGCCCTGGGCATGGAAACCTTCCGCGATTTCAGGCAGGAGATGGGATGGGACCAGGACCACCCTCAAAAGGTGGTCTGCCACCAGGTGGGGGCCACCCACCAGCGTACCATCCTGGACTCCATCGGCCTGAGCCCGGACCGGGATTTCACGACTTTCCGCTACCTGGGCAACATCGGCACCGTCTCTTTGCCCATCACGGCGGCCATCGCCCACGAGCGGGGCTTTCTCAGGGCCGGGGACACGGTCGGTTTCCTGGGAATCGGCAGCGGGCTCAACTGCATGATGCTGGGGGTCGAGTGGTGAAACGCACGCAAGCCCCGGCCAGGCGGCAGTCCTGGAAAAGTCTCTACCCTTTCCGTTCCCGTTACGTGAAACTCCGGGGCATGGACTACCACTTCCTGGACGAAGGCCAGGGGCCGCCCCTGGTGATGCTCCACGGCAATCCCACCTGGTCTTTCTATTTCCGCAACCTGGTGACGGCCTTCAGGCATGATCACCGGGTCCTGGTGCCGGATCACATGGGCTGCGGGCTATCTGCCAAGCCGGACGAAAGGCGGTACGGCTTCCGGCTGGCCGACCGGGTGGCCGACATGGCCGCCTGGATCGAGGGTCTCGGCCTCCGGCAAAAGGTTACCCTGGTACTCCACGACTGGGGCGGGATGATCGGGCTTGTCTGGGCCCTGCTCAACCTGGAAAAAGTCTCCCGGATCGTGCTTTTCAACACCGCCGGGTTTCATCCCCCCGGCGGCAAGGCCCTTCCCCTGCGGCTGCGCTTTGTCCGCAATCTTGGCTGGATCGCTCGGCCGGCGGTGCTCTACCTCAATCTTTTTGCCCGCGCCGCCATCCACATGGCCCCGGCCCGGCCCCTGGCCCCGGAGGTCAGAAGCGGCCTGCTGGCCCCCTACGACCGGCCGGCCCACCGCCTGGCCACCTACCGCTTTGTAACCGATATCCCCCTTTACCCGGACGACCCGGGTTACGGGCTGGTGGATTTCGTCGAAAAAGGCCTTGGCCGGCTGGCCGGCCTGCCGGTCTTGATTTTATGGGGCAATCGTGATTTTGTATTCGACTCAGACTACCTGGCGGCCTGGCGCAGGTTCCTGCCGGCGGCCCGGGTCAGTGTCTTCGAAAACGGAGGCCATTACCTGCTGGAAGATCACCCGGCCCAGGTCATTGCCGAGATAAAACGTTTTTTCAAACACCATCCTGCCTGACGGCCAGGGTTGAGCAACCAGGTGATTTCCGATGCTGACAACCGCCAACGACAAGCTGAACACCGGGGACCCGGCCAAAGACAAGGACAACACCATCGTCAACGTGGCCCGTTACCTTAAAAGGATGGCCCGGGTTCAGCCTTACAGCCGGGCTGTCGTCTGCCCCCGGGGACGCACCGCCTCAGGCCGGGCGACTTACAGCCACCTGACTTTTCTCCAACTCGACCGGGCCTCGGACATCCTGGCTCACGGCCTGGAGGCTTCCGGCATCCGGCGCCAGACCAGGACCATCGTCATGGTGCGGCCCGGCCTGGAGTTTTTCGTCCTGATCTTTGCCATGTTCAAGGTTGGAGCCGTGCCGGTGATGGTCGATCCGGGCATGGGCGTGGGCCGCATGGTGGACTGTCTCAAACAAAGCCGGGCCCAGGCCATGATCGGCATACCCCAGGCCCACGTCCTGCGGGTCCTCTACCGCCGGCACTTCAGGACCGTCAAGCACTGGATCACCGTTGGCCGGCGCTGGTTCTGGCCGGGGCCCACCCTGCAGGGGCTCCTGGATCAGCCCTATCGCCCCTTCACCATGGCCAGGACCACCGCATCCGAGGTGGCCGCCATCCTGTTTACCACCGGCAGCACAGGACCGGCCAAGGGAGTAATCTACACCCACGGCGTGTTCGACGCCCAGATCAGGATCATCAAGAGCCAGTACGAAATCGTACCCGGCGAAACCGACCTGCCCACCTTCCCGCTGTTTTCCCTTTTCGATCCGGCCCTGGGCATGACCGCGGTGATCCCGGACATGGACCCGACCCGGCCGGCCAAGGCCGACCCGGTAAAGATCATCCGGGCCATCGAGGACCACGGCGTGACCAACATGTTCGCCTCCCCGGCCCTGCTGGACCGCCTGGGCCGCTACGGCCAGAAGCACGAGGTAAAGCTGCCTTCCCTCAAGCGGGTGATCACCGCCGGTGCCCCGGCCGCCCCGGTGGTGATGGAGCGCTTTGTCAAGATGCTGCAGGACGAGGCCCTGGTACATACCGGATATGGTGCCACCGAGGCCATGCCGGTGTCGTCTTTCAGCAGCCGCGAAATCCTGGAAGAAACCCGCCGGCTCAGCGAAAAGGGCTTTGGCATCTGCGTCGGCCGGCCCAACAGCGAAATGGAGGTCCGCATCATCCGCATAACCGACGATCCCATCGTCCACTGGTCGGACGAGCTGGTCCTGCCGCCCAACGAAATAGGCGAGATCGCGGTCCGGGGACCGGTTGTCACCGGGGGCTACTTCGAGCGTCCCCGCCAGGACGCCCTGTCCAAGATCCGCCAGGGCGCATCGATATGGCACCGGATGGGCGACCTGGGCTGGATGGACAAAAAGGGCCGCATCTGGTTCTGCGGCCGCAAGAGCCACCGGGTGATCACCCCTGAAAAAACCCTCTATACCATCCCTTGTGAGGCGATCTTCAACAACCACCCCATGGTGTACCGCAGCGCCCTGGTAGGCCCGGGCACCCCGCCCCGTCAAAAGGCCCTGATCTGCATCGAGGTGGAAAAACAGCATGCCCGGGCCGACCGCAGGCAGCTGGCGGACGAGCTTTTCCGGCTCGCCGGGGCCAACGAGCTTACCGCCGGGATAAGGCTGCTGATGTTTCACCCGTCCTTCCCGGTGGACATCCGGCACAATGCCAAGATATTCCGCGAAAAACTCAAAGTGTGGGCCGAAAAGAACATCGAGCGCGCCTACAGGGCCGAATAAGGATGGCTGCAAAAGAACAAAAAACAGTAGTGGTTACCGGCGGTGGCGGTTTTCTGGGAAGCGCCATCGCCGGCCTGCTCATAGAAGAAGGCTTCAGGGTGCGCTCCTTTTCCCGCAGTTTCCATCCCCGCCTGGAGCAGACGGGAGTCGAGCAGGTCCTGGGCGACCTGGCAGACATGCAGGCCCTGGCAAAGGCCTGCCACCGGGCAACGGCCGTCTTTCACGTTGCGGCCAGGGCCGGGGTCTGGGGGCACTGGAAGGAGTTTTACCGCACCAATTACCTGGGCACCTGCAACGTCATCAAGGCCTGCCGTATCTGCAAGGTGCCCAGTCTTGTTTACACCAGCTCGCCGAGCGTGATCTTCGACGGACGCGACATGGAAGGGGCGGATGAAACCGTACCCTACCCCGATACCTACCACGCCCATTATCCCAGGACCAAAGCCATGGCCGAAAAGGCCGTGACAGAGGCCGCCGGCCGGGATCTTGCCACCATCGTCCTGCGGCCCCACCTCATCTGGGGCCCCGGCGACAACCACCTGGTGCCCCGTATCCTGGCCCGTGCAAAACGCCTGGCGCGGGTGGGCGACGGCACCAACCTGGTGGACACCATCTACATCGACAATGCCGCCCATGCCCACATCCTTGCCTGGCGCAGCCTGGAGGCCAACCCTTCCCTTTCCGGAAGGATCTACTTCATCAGCCAGGACCAGCCCATCGAACTGTGGAAGATGATCGACCTGATCCTGGCTGCCGGGGGAAAGCCGCCGGTCAAAAAGCAGATCTCGGCCGGGGCCGCCTACCGCCTGGGGGCGGTGCTGGAATTTGTCTTCCGGGCGTTCAGGATTTCCAGGGAGCCGCCCCTTACCCGCTTCGTGGCCCGTGAGCTGGCAACTTCCCACTGGTTCGACATAACGGCCGCCAAGCGCGACCTGGGCTACCGGCCGCGGGTTTCCATAGAACAGGGTCTTGAACGGCTTGAACAATGGCTTAATAAACAAGGAGAAGCGAAGTGGAGCTGACCGAGCTGCAATCGAAAGAGGACTGGCTTGAACTTGAAAAAGACATTCATTCCCGCTGGGGCCTGGACGTCAACGTCTTCAATCCCGACGGCTTTCGGATCACCGATTTCAAGCGCTGGGCCAACGACCTTTGCCCGGCCATCAAGGCCATCGACAAGGGCCAGAGCTTCATCTGCGCCGTGGCCCACATGAACGTTTCCGCCATGGCCCGCCGGAGCGGCAAACCGGTGATCGAGGAATGCGACGCCGGCTTTGTCAAGATCGTCGTGCCCATATTTGTCGGGGAAGAATTCATCGGAGCCGTGGGGGCCTGCGGTTACCTGCCGGAAGACGGCGAGGTCGACAGCTTTCTTATCAACAAGATCACCGGGATGGAAGAAGAAAAGATTGAAAGGCTGGCCGCCTCGGCAAAGACCATCAGCCGGCAGGAAATCGACAAGATGGTGGCCTACGTTCAGCAGCGCATCGATGACATCATAAAGGCGAACGCCTGACAGCTTGCGCATACATTGAAACCACAAACGACCTTTAAAAGGAAGACGTAGATGACAAGGACTGCGGGATACTTTGGCCGGCTGATACTGTCGCTGGTGATCCTTTTATCCCTCGCCCCTGCTGCCGCCCGGGCCCGGGAACAAAGCCCTGAACATTTCTACTTCGTCCAGATCACCGACACCCACCTTGGTGACCGGGACAATCTGATGCGCACCGTCAAGGTGATCGAGGCCATCAACAGGCTGCCCATGAAAATCGGCTTCGTGGTTCACACCGGCGACATCTTCAACGACAACATGGAAGATGAAAAAGTGATGCGGGAATGCCGGGCGGCCATGAAAAAGCTGAAAGCGCCGGTTCATTTTCTTCCCGGCAACAACGACATCGACCCGGCCAACAAGGATGCGACGGTCAAAACCTATGCTGACAATTTCGGCCGCCTGATCTCGATGGCCAGCTACAACGGGGTGGTATTCATCTTTGTCTACACCGAGCCCTTACGCAAGGGTTTTTCCATCGACGGTTACCGTCCCCTGGAGATGCTCGCCCGCTACCTGGAAAAGTCAAAGGGAAAACCGGTGGTGATCTTTCACCACGCCCCCTCGGCGGCGGATTTCTACTCCAACAAGTTCCATCCGGGATGGCCCGAAAAGGTACGCAAAAGGTGGATCAGCCTTGTCAATGCTTACGATGTCAAGGCGGTGATAACCGGACATTTCCACCGGGACGAGCTGCATTGGCTGAAAGACGTCCCCCTGTACGTGGCCCCGCCCGTGTCCGGCTACTGGGGCCGCCAGGCAAGTTTCAGGATCTATGAATACGACCACGGCAGGATCGGCTACAGAACCCGGTACATCCAGCCGTAGCATGAGAGACTCATTGTTTGCTGTACGGCGGCCTGATACCTTTCAGCATGGGGTAATGCCTTGTGTTCAGGGTTTTCAGCTCGGCCCCTTCCGCTTCAGCAGTAGCGGCAATGATCGCATCGGCCAGGCCTACCCCATGTGACTTGCCGTAATCGCACCTGTAAAGCCCTCCGGCTTTGGCGATCCCTGCACTTACCGGAACGACCCGAAAAAGGGAAACGAAACCATCGAGCGCAGCCAGCTCGGCGTCACCCCCGACCCCGGCATACAGCTCTGCCACAACTATCGAAGAAAGGATTATTCGATCTGCATTTGACTCAATGAACCTGACAGCCTTGTCGTAGCCGCGGAAAAAATCGACCAAAACGTCTGTATCCGGCAAGATCGGCCCGTCCATCTTCACTGTCTGTCCCACGCTCTGCGAAGCTTTCCGAAATCCGGAAGATCGGCACGCTCCTTCCAAATTCCGGCCGCCTCTTTCAGGACGGCCTGCCGGCTGGTTTTTCCGTTCTGCTCGATAAGACGGTCCACCGCCTCCCGGATCAGCTCGCTCTGCTTTTTGCCGAGCGCCTTTGCCATTGCAGCCAACTCGGCCTTCTGGCGTTCGGTAAGATATATCTGGGTTCTTATCATGTCCGCCTCCAGATGATGTATACATCTATATTATACACCATTTATGCCGAGATCAAGAACAATGAAAAAAACAGCACCATTTCCGGCTCCTTTATGGGGCCGGGAATGGTGCCTCAGCCTTGCTGACTATGATGAACATCTTTCCCTTTCTTTAATTGTTTTTTTTCTCCGTTTAGCCATAAAACAAATCATGCCACTACAAAGCAATGGCAACGTTCCTGAAATAGGTACAGGGTTGACTGAGCTTATAGCTCCAACTGCGTCGATATCAGCGCCTGCATAAGGATATGTGCTTTGAGCTGGGAGCAAATCTGTTAATTTAACATAGTAATATTTATCATTTAAATTTACACCAGAAGATAAGTATGAATCGATATCAATTCCCTTTGTTCCACCTCCAGTTTTTCCAACAAATATCCAATTTGTTCCGTCTTTACTTATCTCAACCTTTGTCGGCTCTATAACATTTCCGACTTCAAAAATCCATAAATCATAAGAATCATCTCCTGATGTGGTTAATGCATTATCTGTAAACTTCAATGTCAAAACGCCCTGATCGCCCAATGATACAGCATTTTTACCATTGGTATAATCAGGAACTCCCAAAGCCGTATTTGGGTCATTATAATTATCACTTACGTTCTGGCCTTGTATATACTCAATCCATTCATCTGCAAAAGAAGATTTTCCATTTGGGAATTCAACGCCATTGAACATTTCAGCATAAGCATAACAGATTGTAATGAATAGTGTTAATAAGTTAATTAGAACTGTAAATTTTATACTTCTAGCCATTTAAGCCTCCTTTTGTTTTATCTTATATTAACACATTCAAAGTACCATTTTAAATGTTCACTATAGGCGATGAAAGATGGCGGGCTTCGAGTGATTGCTCTATTTTTTTTATCTATTTTTAATTTCACTTATTCCCTGCATTTGTTTTAGTATAAAAATATACAGTCCCATCTATGCCCATTAAAGGATTGGAATTGATTGATGAAATTTTCGTTTCAGCTAAACATTTCCATTTTACGCTACCATCTGGATCTGGATTCAGCGCCAAAAGATAATCTTCTTATGTATTCACTCCAGCGAAGATTGTACCATCTTTTTCAATCGCAACTGGATCAATTATTCAACCATCTCCATACAAAACAAACTTCCAGATCTTCTTGCCGTCTTTACTACGTTTGGGACTCGAATACTTCCACAGCATGATCTAACATGGTATCAGAAGGATATATCCATTTTATATCGCCTTCTGCTGCGAACAAATTGCCAAAAGAATAAAGACTGACTGCAAGTGTAAAAAGCGCTATCAACTTACGCATATCTATCCCCTAGTAAAATTCCGAGATAAATCTTTCTATTGCTTACTGCAAATGTGCC
>JAMOUQ010000029.1 GCA_027068085.1 Desulfobacteraceae bacterium
CCGGGCCGCTCAGCGGGTTCCGACCACGGTGACGGCGATGGCGCGCTTGCGCGGTCGGTTGTCGTGGTTGATGGCCACCACCTGCTGCCAGGTGCCCAGCAGCAGCCGGCCGTTGCGCACCGGCAGGCTGATGCCGGGGCCCAGCAGGGCGGCCTGGACGTGGCTGTGGCCGTTGCCGTCGTGCCAGGCCTGTTCATGGGCGTAGTCGGCCTGGGGCGGGGCCAGCCGGGTGATGGCATCTTTGAGATCGGCCACCGCGCCGGGTTCGTACTCGATGGTGGTCAGGGACCCGGTGGAGCCGATGTTGACGGCGGTCAGAACACCGTTGACAATGGCCGAAGCCTTCACCGCCTCCTGCAGTCCGGCGGTGATGTCGGCCAGGTCGGGGCCGGTACCCAGCTCAACGGAAATCTCCGACCAGTAAACCGAGGCCGGGCCGCTGGTCGATTCTGCCTTCATGGCTGCTTTCCTCTTCTGCTTCCTTACATCAAGGAGAAAATCTATTCTGGGACGCTTTCAATTTCTGCCTGACAAGACAGTTGCAAGACCTTCCTGTTTTTCTTTCGATGCGCTATGGCAGCATCTCATATCATATTTAATGGCTTTTTCCCACGGCAGGCCAATGGTCAGGGGAAATGCCCGGTCTTACGTGATTGCTTTGTGGGCCGTGGCTGAAAGTGTCCTCCGGCCACGGCCCTCCTGCCCTTGTACCTGGTCAATCGCTGGGGCTGCTTATAGCCCGCCAGCGCCTACTTCCATCGGATTGGGCAATACTTTGTCAATAACGACTCCTGCCTCGCCATCGGCCACGAAGGCGTAGTTGCCCGCAACGGCAACGCCTTTTGCATAGTCCAGCATGTCCAGAGCACCTGCCACCACGGGGGCGGTGGGATTACTGATGTCGATGATGGCAAGGCCTTTATTCCAATCCGCCAGGAAGGCGTAGTTGCCCGCAACGGCAACGCCGTAAGCAAGGCCAGGGGTGTCCACAGTACCAGCCACAGTTGGTGCGTTGGGATTGCTGATGTCGATGACGGCAAGGCCTTTATCATAATCGGCCACGTAGGCGTAGTTGCCCGCAACGGCAACGCCGTAAGCAAGGCCAGGGGTGTCCACAGTACCAGCCACAGTTGGTGCGTTGGGGTCGCTGATGTCGATAACGGCAAGGCCTTTAACATAATCGGCCACGTAGGCGTAGTTACCCGCGACTGCAACGCCCAAAGCAGAGCCCGTAGTGTCCACCGTACCAGCCACGCTTGGTGCTGTGGGATCGGTGATGTCGATGACGGCAAGGCCTGCACTCCCATTAACCACGAAGGCGTAGTTGCCCGCAACGGCAACGCCTTCTGCCCAGCCCGTAGTGTCCACCGCACCAGCCACAGTTGGTGCGGTGGGATTGCTGATATCGATGACGGCAAGGCCTTTATCATAATCGGCCACGTAGGCGTAGTTGTCCGCAACGGCAATGCCTTGAGCATAGCCTGTTGTCTTCATCGTCACAGCCACGCTTGGTGCTGCGGGATCGGTGATGTCGATGACGGCAAGGCCGGCATCATAATCAGCCACGAAGGCGTAGTTGTCAGCAACGGCAACGCCTTTCGCAATGCTCGTTGTGTCCACCTTACCAGTCATCACCGGTGTTTTGGGGTAGCTGATGTCGATGACGGCAAGGCCTTTATCCCCATCGGCCACGTAGGCGTAGTCGTCCGCAACGGCAACGCCTTTCGCATAGCCTGGTGTCTCCACCGCATTTACCACCACAGGTGCGGTGGGCTTGCTGATATCGATGACGGCAAGGCCTTTATTCCCCTCAGCCACGTATGCGTAGTTACCCGCAACGGCAATGCCTTGAGCATAGCCTGGTGTCTCCACCGTACCAGCCACAGTTGGTGCTGTGGGATTGCTGATATCGATGACGGCAAGGCCGGCATCATAATCAGCCACGTATGCGTAGTTACCCGCAACGGCAACGCCTTTCGCATAGCCTGGTGTCTCCACCGTCACAGCCACGCTTGGTGCTGTGGGATCGGTGATGTCGATGACGGCAAGGCCTTTATTCCCATCGGCCACGTAGGCGTAGTTACCCGCGACTGCAACGCCTTGCGCATAGCCCGTAGTGTCCATCGTACCAGCCACGCTTGGTGCTGTGGGATCGGTGATGTCGATGACGGCAAGGCCTTTATTCCCATCGGCCACGTAGGCGTAGTTACCCGCGACTGCAACGCCCAGAGCAGAGCCCGTAGTGTCCACCGTACCAGCCACAGTTGGTGCGGTGGGATTGCTGATGTCGATGACGGCAAGTCCGGCATCATCATCGGCCACGTAGGCGTAGTTGCCCGCAACTGCAACGCCTTTCGCATAGCCAGTAGTGTCCACCGTACCAGCCACGCTTGGTGCTGTGGAATCGGTGATGTCGATGACGGCAAGGCCTTTCTTCCTATCAGCCACGTAGGCGTAGTTACCCGCAACGGCAACGCCTTTCGCATAGCCTGGTGTGCCTATTGTGCCAGTTATTCTAGACAACAGGTCGGCTGCATCGCCAGCAACGCTTTGATCGAGGTGAACCTTGTCGATACAGGATTGAATGGAATTCCACCCAGGCCGAACGGCATCCTTGGCATCCACCGGATGCCACTTGAGAAGATCGCCACCATCGATACGCCCATTGCCGTCAATATCGCTGGACAATAGCAAGTGCGCGCTGCGGTCAATCTCGTTGACGATGTCCTCCACCGACTGCTGGTTGATCAACCAGTAGCCGATCCTGCTGTAAACCAATTCTGTGAGAATGTTGACCTTGAAGTCACCTTGCTTTAGTTCGGCCCCGCCGGCCACCAAACGGATGACTCCCTGGTTCTGGGTCGGCTGGGGGTCGATGACGCCATCGTCGTCGGCATCGATGTCAACGCCTCCTGATATCGCCACCACGTACAGGGTGTCGTCATCGATGGACGACGCTGGCAGCTCGAACCTGCCGCCGTCTTGCAGACTTGTAGCACTGCTCGTCTGGGTCGTATAGACAGGTGTTTGCAGATCATCGGCCCGATAAAGTGTTACCTTCGCGCCGCACAAAGGCCCCAATAACGCCTGCCCGCTTATGGCCTGTTCGGTGTCGGCCGGCCCCGTGTTGCCTGACGATCCACCGTCGCTACAGGAAAGCAGAAACAATGACAGGACTAGAAACAAAAACCATCCCCTTGAAAACGAAAAGCGTTTGACCATCACAACTCCATTTCTTTTCCAACATTTTGCCAAGCGTTTTGGTGGAACGATTTTTCTAAAATTTTTCTTCAGGCGAGCAATTGTCCGGCAATGGTCCAGGTACCGGTAAAAAGAATGGGTCAAATCCGCATTCCAAAGGCTGACTTAAACCAAAAGGAAGAAGGGGAAATGGCCCAAGTCGCGACCATACAACAATTGAACGGAGATTGGAAGTGGAGATGACCTGCGGCATGGAGGCACTGGAGGCCGCATGCTGCTCAAAGAAGCTTCGCTGTCTTTTTTATTTGCAAGACCTGATCTCGATGCAAAATGCGGGTTCACATTTTCCAAAGGCTCCACAGTCTTTGAAGACCGTGGCTATACAGATTTCAAATGGTTTGCTCAGCTTGAACAAAGTGGTGTGTTCGATTGAAAAACCGGAACAAGGAAGGGGAAAAATGGAAATCGATACTGAAACCGGCAGCCTCGTGGTCGGCATTGCCCGGATTGCGCCCGTCTGGCTCGACCGGAAACTCACTCTCGAAAAGGTCGTTGACTATGTCGATTTGGCCGCCGACAGGGGATGCCAG
This sequence comes from Desulfobacteraceae bacterium, assembly GCA_027068085.1. Lineage (GTDB taxonomy): Bacteria > Desulfobacterota > Desulfobacteria > Desulfobacterales > Desulfosarcinaceae > JALVQM01. Next base: position 3,792 of record JAMOUQ010000029.1, read on the forward strand.
CTGGTAGTCTTCGGAGAGGCCCTCGTGCCCGGCTATCCTTTCTGGATCGAACGTACCGGCGGTGCCCGTTTCAACCATCCCGTGCAGAAGCAATTGCACGCCCATTACATGCGCAATGCGGTTCAAATCGAGGCCGGTCACTTGTCGTTCCTGTGTGACAAGGCGGCCCAAAGAAAGATAGTGGTCGTGGCAGGCTGTATCGAAAGACCTGCCGACCGCGGCGGGCACAGCCTTTATGCGGCCCTGGTCTATATCAATGCCCGGGGCAGATCGAAACGGTGCATCAATTCCATGACAACTTACGGCAAAGCCTATGCCCGTGGTGCCTGAAGGGGCCCGGCCGTTTCGGATGGCAGCTACACTAGCTTGTTGTCCCAGTTCCACAGCCCGGGCCGTTTTTTGACGGCCACGCTGCGGGGAAGGGGCTCCTCTATGTGGACGAACAGGCCGATTCCGGCGTCGAAAAGGGTCTGCTGGTGGCCGGTCAGATCGATGGGCCAGTTGGGATAGGTCCAGTAGGTATCGCCGTGACGGACTGTCCAGGCCTTTTCCCCCTTGGGACTGGCAAACGGATGGCCCGGCCTGAGATCGGGCGGAGCGATCCGGGAGACACACAGGGGCCAGTTGCCCCGGATCACCATGCCGGTTGGCAGGGGGCTTTTGGCGGCCATCTGGAGAAAGTCCCTGCGGCCAAGTTCCGGGCTCAGGATGACCCCGTCGAATCCCATCAGCTTCAGGACCCTGGCTGCCAGGGGGTTGGCCACGTTGCAAAAGGGACCGGCCCAGACGGCGAGCTTCCGGCGCCGCCTGAACCAGACGATCTGCCAGGGGGCGTTTAGCACGAAGCGCCGGGCGCCCTTGGCAAGCAGTTTCTCAAGCTGGGCCAGGAAATTTTCCTGGTTGTCCGGCCAGATCACAGGCGGCAGCCACCACCAGATGCGGCCGGTGTTGCCCTTGGGAAGCCGGGTGCTGCCGTCTGCCGCAAGCCACAGGCCCACCGCACCCCGGGGAAGCCGCTTTTCGGCCCGGCGCAGGACCTTCATCTGCATGGGCTGGTTGTGCTTGCGACCCGGGGTGGGCAGACGCAGGACAAAGGCGCTTTGCGGCACGTTCACGGAAGACATCTTTGCAAGCTGTTCTTCCAGGGGGCGCAGTTTTTCTTCCAGGCCGGCCTCGCTGCGGTCCACCAGGAAGACCGGGGCCGCCTTGGGCGGTTTCTTGCCGGCCGGCAGTGCCAGGTGGAAGGTGCCGGCCTTGGGGACCGATTTGGGCACGGCGATCCGGCAGTGCCAGGGGTCGTCTTCGTAACCTATCCGCAGGCTGTCTCCGGCCAGAAGGGGCAGGCGGGGCTCGATGTACGCCCTGGAGCCGGAACTGCGCACATGGGCCACCAGCAGGCCCGAGCCGGTGGGGGTGTCGGCCTGCAGGGGGGACCGGGGCCGGTGGCCCAGCAGGTTGTAGTGGGTTGCGGGCCGTCCCAGGGCCATCTCCAGCAGGCCCAGGGCCTGTCTTTTTGCCTGTGGATCGTGGGCCTGGTCCCGCAGGAGGCGGTAGGCGCAGGTGGTGTAATAGACGTAGTGGGCTCCCTTTTTGCGGCCTTCGATCTTCCAGGCCCGGATGGCCGGAATCTTCAACAGGACCTTGGTCAGCACGTCGGCGCTCAAGTCAAGGCAGGCGAAGAAACGGCGGGATTTGCCGTCCTGCTGGTAGCGCCGCCGGCAGGGCTGGACGCACCAGCCCCGCAGGCCGCTTTTGCCTCCCAGGTAGCTGCTCCAGTAGCAGCGGCCCGAAACGGCGTAACACAGGGCGCCGTGGACGAAGACTTCCAGGCCCAGATCCTGGGGGCAGGCTGCGGCCATGGCCTTGATCTCATCGATGCTCAGCTCCCGGGGTATCACCACCCGGCTGGCGCCGGTTAACGAGCAAAGGCGTTTGAGGGCATCGGGAAAGCTGACGTTGGCCAGGGTGGAAAGGTGGACCTGGCCGGAAAAGCCGGTCTGCTTGACGATCTCCAGCATGGCCAGGTCCTGGACGATCAGGGCATCTGGCCTTACCGTGCGCGCCAGGATGTCGATGGTCCGGGCCGCCTCGGTCAGCTCGGCGGTGGTCAGCAGGTTGTTGAAGGCCAGGTAGACCTTTGTGTCGCGGCTGTGGGCCAGTTCCACCAGGCCGGCCAGCTGTTTAAGGGTAAAATTCTTGGCCGCCATACGGGCCGAAAAGGACCGCAGCCCGCAATATATGGCGTCGGCCCCGGCGGCCAGGGCGGCCAGGAAGGCTTTGCGGTTGCCGGCCGGGGCCAGGATCTCGGGTTTTTTGTTTTCGTCGATGCCGCCTTTGCGGCGAATCACAGCTTGCATGGCGATATTTTGTCCTCGGGGTATCTGTGGTTTCGGGTCGGATGTTTCTGAAAACCGCGCCTGCCGGACGCGGCGTAGCTCAAGCGTTGTAAGCCACTGGCGATTTTCTGTTTTGTTTTCGGCCGACCTTAGCCTCTGGCTGGCCGGGGCGTCAAGCCCAAAGCCCGGCCGGGCTTGCCATGGAGCCGAATTGTATTATAATAGGCTTTCGCAGGTTTTACTGCAAATGCAAACCAAGGAAGGAAGACCGAGCCATGAAACTGGCAATTTCCGGCAAAGGCGGAGTGGGCAAGACGACTTTTGCGGCCATGCTGGCCCGGGCCCTGAGCGACCGGGGCAAGAAGGTGCTGGCCATCGACGCCGATCCGGACGCCAATCTGGCCGCGGCCCTGGGAATCGCCGATGCCGACAAGATAACCCCCATTGCCGAGATGAAGGAGATGATCTTCGAGCGTACCGGCGCCCAGCCGGGCAGCATCGGGGGGTTTTTCAAGCTCAATCCCAAGGTGGACGACCTGCCCGACAGCCTTTCGGTGCGCAAGGACAACATCAAGCTGATGCGCCTGGGCAGTGTCAAAAAAGGCGGCGGCGGCTGCCTCTGTCCTGAAAGCACCCTGCTCAAGGCTCTGGTGATGCATATCGTGCTGGCCAGGGACGAGGTGGTGGTCATGGACATGGAGGCCGGCATCGAGCATCTGGGACGGGCCACGGCCACGGCCGTGGACAAGCTGATCGTGGTTGTGGAGCCGGGCCGCCGGAGTATCGATACCGCCCGTCATATCCGCCGCCTGGCGGCCGAGATAAGGCTGGAGAACCTGGCGGTGGTGGGCAACAAGATCCGCTCGGACAAGGACGAGGAGTTTTTGCGCCGCCACCTGTCCGATTTCGAGTTTCTCGGTTTCCTGCCATACGACAACGCCCTCATAGAGGCCGACCTGGAGGGCCGTTCGCCCTACGATGCCGCCGACCAGGCCCGCCGGCGGATTCAGGCCATGATCGAACAATTATAGAAATTGATGACTTCGCAAAAAGCCTGAAACTAGGATGGCTTCGCAAAGAGTTCGAGGTCGAGGCGTCGCAAATCCCGTGTGACGAGGCGTACTTGCGGTACGCCGCAGTCACAACGGGATGCAGCGCAACGAAGATATCGGACTATTTGCGAAGCCATTCAAAGCTAAAACCCGGACCATGCTCTCCGTAAACAGCCCCGTTCGCACCCCCCGGTCGGTGACCGGTTGAATTACACCTGTTTTCCCAGTATGATCCCTCACAAAGGAGATACCTATTTTTGAAAAAACATCCTGATACACGTTACACCATTGCCGGTGGCGACGGGATGGACCTGGAAACGCCTTCCAGGCCCGCACCCGGGGAGCTGTACCGCTCATGAGCCGCCCTAAAAAAAGAGTCTATCACCGCCGCGGCCAGGCCCGCGGCCGCCGCGGACCCGGCAAGCCGGCCCTGGTGCGCCTCAAGCCGGGGGCCGACCCGCGTTTGAAAAAGGTCTTTGCCCGGATCGGCAGGCCCGAAGCGGCCGAGTTCGTGCCCGACCCGTTTCAGCTCCAGGCCCTGGAGGCGGTGGAGGATTCCGACTGCCTGGTGACCGCCCCCACCGGCGCCGGCAAGACCTGGATCGCACAGCAGGCCATCGCCAGGGTGCTGGAAAAGGGAGGCCGCAGCTGGTACGCAACCCCCCTCAAGGCCCTGAGCAACGCCAAGCTGGAAGAGTTTGCCGCCGCCTTCGGTGCCGAAAACGTGGGGATTCTCACCGGCGACCGCAAGGAAAACCCGGATGCGCCGGTGATCGTCGGCACCACCGAGATCCTGCGCAACCAGCTCTACGATGCCATGCACCACGGCCGGATGCTGGACACCGATTTCGTGGTCCTGGACGAGGCCCACTACCTGGGGGACGAAGACCGGGGGGTGGTCTGGGAAGAGACCATGATCTACCTGCCCCGGAGGATTCCCCTGTTGCTGCTTTCGGCCACCATCGGCAATGCCGGTCAGATCGCCGCCTGGCTGGAGGCCATCCGCGGCCGGTCCTGCAAGGTGGTGCCGGCCGGCAAGCGGCCGGTGCCCCTCTATCCTCTCTTTCTTCATCCCGGCGGCACCCTGATGCCCTTGCTGGTCAAAAGCGGTCAGGGACGGTCACGGCTCTACAAGAAGGTGGCCGACTGTCTCAACGGCCGCCGGCCGCCGGCCCTGGTCCCTGGCAACCGCCTGCCGCCCTTTGGCCAGATCCTGAAGATCCTGCGCAAGTACGACCTGCTGCCGGCCATCTTCTTTCTCAAATCCAGGGCCGACTGCGACAACGCCCTCAACCTCTGTCTCGAGAACCAGCTCGAGGACCCGGCCAGGATCGCCGCCATTTCGGAGAAGATGGAAGAGCTGGCCCGGCGCTTCCCCCACGTGGCCCGCCACCGCCAGCGCCGGGCCCTGGAACAGCTGGCCGTGGGAGCCCATCACAGCGGACAGTTGCCGGCCTGGAAGCAGGTCCTGGAGACCATGATGAGCGAAGGGCTGCTGGATGCCATCTTCGCCACCTCCACGGTGGCCGCCGGGGTGGATTTTCCGGCCCGCACGGTGGCCTTTCTCAACTCGGACCGCTTCAACGGCACCGAGTTCGTCAGCCTGGACAGCACCCAGCTCCAGCAGATGACCGGCCGGGCCGGCCGCCGGGGCCGGGACCGGGTCGGGTTCGCCCTGGTGGTGCCCGGAAAATACATGGACGTGCGCCAGGTGGCCCGGTTGCTGGGCAAAAAGCCCACCCCGGTCTTCAGCCAGATCAGGATCAATTTTTCCATGGTCCTCAACCTGCTCCTGTCCCACAGCCCGGACCAGGTGGCCGGGCTGCTGCGGCGCTCCTTCGTGGCTTTTGCCAGCCAGGACCGGGACCGCGGCCTGGACCTGGAGACGGTCCACGCCAACCTGCTGGAAGAGTTCAACCGCCACCTGGACTTTCTCAAGGCCACCGGTTTCGTGGGCGACCGGGACGAGCTGACCGAAGACGGCCAGTGGGCCGCCCAGCTGCGGATCGACCAGCCCCTGCTGGTGGCCGAGGCCCTGCGGCTGAAAGCGTTTCCGGCCAAGAGCCCGGTCCACGCCGCGGCGGTCATGGCCGCCATGGTCAACGACAAGGAGACCGACGAGCACCTGGACAAGCAGCAGGTGCCGAAAAAACTGCGGGCGGCCCTGAAAAGAATGACCAGGTCCCTGGACGGTCTGGCCAAGCACATGACCGCGGCCGGTTTCCAGGTCCGGCCCCTCTATCTCAAGCCGGCGGCGGCGGTTTTTGCCTGGGCCGTGGGCAACCCGTGGCAAAAGGTTGTCACCGCCAGCCAGATGGCCGAAGGCGATCTTGCCATGCTGATTCTGCGCACAGCCGACAACCTGCGCCACGTCCGGGCCCTGGGGAAGTATTTCCCCAAAGAGGCGGCCGCCGCGGCCAAGGCCATGGACATGATTCTGCGCGAGCCGGTGGTGAGCGAGCCGGTGGTGAACGAGCCGGAAGAGGAAGTGAGAAGTGAGAAGGAAGAAGGATGAAGTGTGAAGGGGTGAAGGAGATTCCATGGGTGAACCGAGACCGCAGCTGACCGACCTGGGCCGCCTGGTGCGCGCCGCCAGGTATTCCGTGGCCGGACTGAAGTCGGCCTGGAAAAACGAGGCCGCTTTCCGCCAGGAGGTGGCCGCAACCGTGGTTCTGATTCCCCTGGCCCTGCTGGTGGGCCGGACATGGTCCCAGCGGGCCCTGCTGGTATTTTCCTGGCTTGCGGTGCTGATGGTGGAACTGCTCAACTCGGCCATCGAGGCGGTGGTGGACCGGATAGGCCCCGAAGAGCATCCCCTGTCGGGCCGGGCCAAAAACCTGGCCTCGGCCGCGGTCATGCTCAGCCTGGCGGGCGCAGCCCTGGTCTGGACCATGGTCCTGGCGGCCCGCTGGTGGCCGTAGCGGCCGTTTTACCGGCCAGGTATTTCCCCGGATGACGTTGACAGAACGGACCGGGGGCGTTTCCGGTTCCTGGAACTTTGCGACGGCGGTTTACGCGGCCGGTTTGCCCGCGCACCGGTGGAAGGGGGCCTGAAGGTATTCGATTGACTTGAAATGGCTTGCTTCCTATATTGCAATCAATCCGTATCCCATAGTCAGGAAAGGAATTTTGCATGCTCGAATTGACTATTCGCCAGCCTGACCAGCAGGCCATCGATACCCTGGCCATCCCTGTCTGTGAGGATGCCGACATTCATGACAGCCCGGTGATCCAGCAGCTCGTATCCAGGGCAAACGCCCTGGAGGAATTCAGCGCAAAGAGCAAGGAGCAGGTTACCTTTTATGATCCACCGGAGGCCGGGGTCCGCCGGGTGATATTTGTCGGTCTGGGAAAACAGGAAGATATCGGGGCCCGGCGGCTGCGCGCTTTTGCCGGCAAGGTGGTGGGCAAATGCATTGCGGGCGGCCTGGAAAAATTGGTGCTGGCCGTGCCGACTGCCAGGGGGGTGGCCCTGGAGCCGGCCGTGGTGATCAGGTCCCTGGCAGAGGGAGCCGTACTGGGCAACCATGTTTTCGGGCGCTACAAAAAGTCCGGCGACAAAAAGCCCCTGAAAAAAATCCGGCTCCTGGTCAAACCCACGGATCTCCAGCTCTACCAGTCTCTGGTGGAGAGGATTACAGAAATCTGCCGGGCAACCCATCTGGCACGGGACTGGGTCAACATTCCGGCCAACGACAAACGGCCCGCGCAGCTTGCCGAAATACTGCAGGAGGCCGGAAAAAAGGCCGGACTGCGGGCACGGGTCCTGGACGAGCTGCAGCTGGAGCAGATGGGATGCGGAGCCATCCTGGCCGTGGCCGGCGGCAGCCAGTCGCCTCCCAGGATGGTGGTCCTGGAGCACGGCCCGGAAGAAAAAGAAGCTCCCACGGTCTTGCTGGTGGGCAAAGGAGTGACCTTCGACAGCGGCGGTCTGCATCTGAAAGGCTCCCAGCACCTGGCGGGGATGAAGGCCGACATGGCCGGGGCAGCGGCGGTGGCGGCCACCATGACGGTACTGCCGCGTCTTGACCTGAAGCTTCACGTGGTGGGAGTGATGCCCCTGGTGGAAAACATGCCCTCGGGCACGGCGGTAAGGACCGGGGACGTTATCAGGACGTTTTCCGGCAAGACCGTGGAGGTTGCCAATACCGATGCCGAGGGACGCCTGATCCTGGCCGATGCCATCTCCTATGGCCTGCAGACCTATGATCCGGAAGTCGTCATCGACCTGGCTACCCTGACCGGTGCCTGCGTGGTGGCCCTGGGCGAAAGGATGGCGGCTGTTTTCAGCCCTGACCGCAGTCTGGAGGCAACGATCCATGAGGCCGGCCGGAGTACGGGCGAGCGGTGCTGGCCCATGCCCCTGCCGGACGACTACAGGGAATTTCTCGAAAGCGAGATCGCCGATATAAGCAACCTTCCCAGCACCCGCTACGGCGGTGCCATCACCGCCGCCCTTTTCCTGAGGGAGTTTGTCGGCCGGTGTCGCTGGGCGCATCTGGACATCGCCGGACCGGCCTTTGCCCGCAAGGCTTCAGACTACTGCGGTCCGGGCGGCACCGGCTTCGGGGTGCGCCTCGTCTGCCAGGTTCTGGACGAGCTGAACAAGACATTCCGGCCGTCGGGCTTTACGCTCTGTTGACAGGCCCGCAGAAAGGCTTGCGGCCGATGTGTTGTTGCCAAGCCGTCATTTTTGGGAGAAGCGCTTTTCCAGCATTATGTTGAGGATGGTGCGGTCGGTTTCGATCATGCCTTCGTTGGTCAGGGTGCCCACGTTCTTCATGGTGGCTTCCGGTGATGCCGAGATTATGCCGTCTTCAGGGCCGACTGTCACTCCCTGAAGGGCGAACAGGGCCGCCTGGACTGCCGTTCCGGCGGCCGTGGAAAGCTTCAGGGCGCAGCCGGCCTTGGCGCCGTCGCAGATCACTCCGGCAAGATCCATGATGAGGTTCTTGATGGCACCGGCAATGTGATGGACATCGCCGCTGAGCAGGTAAGTCGTCCCGGCCGTGGCCCCGGCCCCGGCGGCCACCGAGCACCCGCAGATGGCCGACAGCCTTCCGGTATATGCTTTTACATACCCGGTTATCAGATGGCTCAGGGCTACTGCCTCCAAGAGCGTTTTTTCCTCCACTTCGATGTAATCTCTTACAGCCACGATCGGCAAGATGGCCGTCAGGCCGTGATTGCCGCTGCCGGCCGAACTCATGGCCGGGAGCTTGACGCCTGCCATGCGGGCGTCGGCCGCCGCCGAGGTCAGGATCCGGGCGGCGGTGATCATGTCTTTCTTGATCAGTTTCTGGCGCACCAGCCGCATGAGGGTTTTGCCCACTCCCAGCCCGGAACCGTACTTTAGGCCGTGGGAGGCCAGCTGGAGGTTGAGGTCGATGCCTTGCCTGACAAAGGTCATGTCTTGGCCGTCCAGCTGGTCGATGAGTTCCAGCAGCTGGTTCAGGGTGAGCTGTTTGAGCCATTTTTCCAGGGCGGGAAGATCCTGCCCTGGGCTGCCGGGATCATTTTGGCCGCCGGAGGCCAGCAAAGGACTGTCGCTGATTCGGTTTCCGTCGAGAAAAAGAGAGACGATGTTGTCGTGCAGGGTTTCTATCTCGGCCTGGGCGGTGTGGCCGCAGGCCTTTACGGCCGCGCGGATATACAACCCCCTGCGGTCGGCCAGCAGGTTGACCTTGACCCTGCCCTCGTCCACCAGGGACTTGGCTTTGCTTGCGGCCTGCCGGTCCACCGGCGCGAGAACTTCGAGCCTCCGGTAAGGATCGCCGCCGACAGCCCCCAGGGCGGCTGCCATGTCGAGTCCGCTCAGACCCTCGGTTCCGGGAATGGCGACGGCTATTCCGTTTTTGTATATATTGGGATCGACCCAGATTTCGATTTCCTCAGGAGGGCCTTCGGGAAGCTGGGCCCGGGCGGCGGCCGCGGCCAGGGCGATGGCCACCGGTTCCGTGCAGCCCAGGGCCGGGGCAACTTCCATCTTGAGTATGTCTTTGACGCTAAACGTCATTCTGCGCTTCCTTTCGGGGATTGGTCACCGCAGCCCGGTCTGATGACCGGCCTGTAAGGGGCAATCTGGCAGACTTTGGGCAGGATGTCAATTTCAGCGCCGCTGGAAGATGGCCTGGGCCATCTGCTGCCATCTGGAGCGGCCGACTGCCGGCAGACCGGCAAGATGGGAATAGGAACGCAGCACGTGGGGATCAAAACCCCAGAACGGATAGGGCAGGCCGCCGATATAGCGGTTGAAGACGATGGCGGCGGCCACCAGCAGCAGCACTGCCGCCATGATGCCGACTCCCTGGACGCTGTTTTCGACATATCCCATGGCGGCGATCAGGGAAGTGGCCGCCGCCGGAGGATGGACGCAGCGCAGGGCTACCATGGCCAGGCTGACAGAGGCCATGGCGGTCACCATGGCCGCCACCGAATGCCAGTTGAAGGTATCGGGTGTTTCGGAGGCACCGAAGATGGCGGCGGCGCCGTGGAAGGCGGCCAGCCCGCAGCAGACCGCCAGGCCGTGGGCCAGGATCACGTTGCGCGGGCAGGCGTTTTCGGCAAGCGGCGTGTAGAAGAGGATGAAGGCCGAAGGCCCCAGGGGCGGAAAGAGCAGCGGCAGGTCGGTCAGCCAGGCCATGAAGGTGATGATGCCGATGGCCGTGGCGCCGCTTGCCAGCACAAAGACCATGGACACCAGGTGCTGGTGCCGGGTCAGGGTGAGCAGGTAGCGGACCTGGAGGCGGGACAGGAAGGCAACTATCCGGTAGCTGAAACTCTGCTGAGGAGGCGATGGGCCGGCGGCCGTCATTTTCATTGTCGTTCTTCCCGTGTTTCCGGAGATTTCTCTTGTTCCAGGGCGGCTGCCAGCAGGTCCAGGATTTTTTCGAAACCATCGGCCTGGATGCCGAAGGCGTCGGTGATCGCCGCCAGGGAGGTGCCGATGGCCTTCAGGAGCAGGACAAGTCTGGCAGGCTCGACTTTCAGCCGGGTGGTGGCCATGGACGCGCAAAGTGAAAGCCTGTCAGGATCGGGCTTGAGGACCGAGCCTGCCAGGCAGGCCACGGCCAGGGGCATGACTATGCTCTCTTCCAGCTCCGGGACGTTGAGTTTTTCCAGGGGCAGATTGTGGGCTCCCAGGTAAAAGACCATCTCATCTGGCAGCCCCCATGACCTTGCTATCCAGGCCCCGGCCTGGCCGTGATCCCAGCCGAAATGTTGCCTTTCGATCTGCGAAAGCCGCATGGAGCTTTCGCGCCATTTTTCCACCACCGGCAGGTAGTATTCCGACCAGGATACGAGCAGCACCGGCAGGGCGATGTCTGCCAGCAGGGCGGCGGTGAAGGCCTCTTCGGCCAGGTCGGGCATGGTCATCCGGCCCAGGACCCTGGCCAGGGAGGCCCGCAGCAGGCAGTCCTGCCAGAAGGCCTGATGGTCGAAAAGCCTATTGCTGGGCCGGGGCAGGGTCGTCATGGTGGCAAAGGCCAGGGCCATGGAGCGGACCTTCTTGACCCCCAGGACGGTGACGGCCCGCCGCACGTCGGTGACCGGGGTCCGCAGGCCGAACATGGCCGAGTTTACCGTTTCCACCATCTTGGCGGCGATGGCCGCCTCGGCGCTGATCAGGCGCACCAGGCGGTCTATGTCCGGTTCTTCACGCCCGGCCTCGGCAATGAGGCGGCTGACAGCCGCCGGCAGGGGCGGAATCCGGACATCCTTGAAGATGGCGTCGAAATTGCCGCTTGCAATGGCGGCGTGTTTGCGAAGTCTGCGCAGTAATTTCATAATCCTGGCCGCATGCGGTTTCGAAAAAAGAAGTTTCTCTATCTTATATCGGCATTAAAGGGCCGCACTTGAAAAAGCTTTCAGAGACGGGATTGCGGGCGGCCGGAAAACGGACTTGCTTTGGATCCGGTTTTGACTACCCGAGAAAGGGTGTGAAAAGATGGCGTATTTCCTCCAGCGATTCTTCGATGGCATAGGGGATCGCCTTGGCGAAGAGGTCCAGCAGGATCAGGGCGTTGACAACCGAATCGGTCTTGCTGGCCGCCCTGAGCCTGGCGCTCATGGCGGCGTTGACCACCTGAAGCTGGTGATAGATATCCTTGAGTTTGCGGAGGCTGAAGTCGTGCTCTTTGCCTTCCTGCTTGAGGAAGTACTGGGCCAGCATGTACATGGACGTTGTCCGGTAGATTGTTTCGGCTTCGTCGGCCAGCGGCAGGTGGAAGCGGGCCATGGGGCGGAAAAAGGCCGTCCGGGGACATCCGCTGGCCGCGCTTATCAGGCCCAGCAGGGAGCTGACCGCCCTTTGGACGGTGGTTTGCTGGCAGGTTGTCCGCCGGTCGGTTATCACCCGCAGTTTCACGTAGTCATGTGAAAGCATGGGTTCGAATTTGGGCACTATTTTCACCAGGTGAAGGGTCAGCGGGCAGTAGGAGTGAACCCGGGAGTCCAGGGGGCAGTTGGGACAGGGGTGAAACGAAAGCCGTGCCCAGGAAGGAATCACCCCGTCAGGTTTTCCCAGCAGTTCTATTTTGCGGGGGTCCAGTTGCAGGGTTATGCTCAGGGGCTCGTTGTCGAAATCAAAGACGTATTTGATGGTGAGCGGTTGCATGGCCTGGATTCTGTTCGGTCCGTGCTAAGTTCGTGTTTTGCGGTACCGGAACCTTCTCCGGCCTTCAGCCTCCGGATCCGTCCCGGCTGCCTATACTATCGGCAAAGGAAGGTATATCTTGAGGGGCCGGCAGTCATGGACCGGCCTGTCTGATCCGGCAGGCAAAGACAAGGCCCGGCGGCAAGATTATTCGTATACCAGGGTGACAGGAGCCGCCGGCGGGTGGATCACTTCCATTTTCATCCCGGCCATGGAATGCCGGCGGCAGATGTCGCTCACGATCTCGGACACCGACCGCCATTTTTTCTCGCCGAAGCTGGAAGCATAGAAGTCGATCTGGCGTTCGGCAAGCCGGAGCACCCGGGTATCGGCCGCGATCTGTCGGGGTGACAGGCCCTGGGCCAGGCCCTCGGTGACCAGTTCCACCAGGTCGTAGTCGTAGCCCAGGTCCCTGAAGTCGGTCTGGCCCGGTTCCAGGCCGGCAGTCGGGGTGCGGCTGACGATCCTTTCCGGCAGTCCCATAAAACCGGCCAGTTGCCTTACCAGCCTCTTGGAAAGGCCGGCAATGGGGCTGATATGCACCGCGCCGTCTCCGAACAGGGTGTAGTAACCGATGCCGAAGTCCTCGTCCTTGTTGCCGGTTCCGGCCACGATCTTGTTTTCGGTTGCGGCCTTGGTGTTCAGGACGTTGGCCCTGATGCGGGAGATGAGGTTGCCGCGATGGTAATGATTTTCAAAGGCCTCGGGGTTGGTTGCCCGGAAGGCGGCGATCACCTTTTCCAGGTCGCATACCTGGCAGCGGATCGCAAGGCGGCGGGCCAGGCTTTCGGCATCGGCCGCATCCCGGCTGCTGTTCAGGGAAGAGGGCAGGATGTAGCCCACCAGTTCAAGGGGGGCGTCACAGCTGGAGTTGTGCCGGTCGAAGGCGTACTTGATCACGGCGGCCGTGGTGCTGGAATCGACTCCTCCGGAAAGCCCCACCACGCATCCGGTGGCTCCGGCCTTGCGGACCCTTTCGATGACGAACCTGCCGATCTGGTCGGCAACCTGCTGACAGTCGATCTGAGGTAACTTTATCATGGTCCATTCCTTTCTGGATTTGAGTAAATCGCCAAAGGAATCATTTGGCGTTGCAGCCGTTTTCTGCCCGGATCCGTTTTTGCCCGGGGCCCCGCCCGGGAAATCCGGCCCCCAGCAGGCGTCCCTGCCAGGTGTTCCTTTCCTCCAGTTTGCGCCTGATGGCATCCAGGGTGACCCGCTTTTCCAGGGCCCACTGCGGGGCCAGGAGCTGGTCCCGGTGGGGGTCGCCGGTCAGGCGCTGGATCACCATCTGCGGCGGCAGCCTTTCCAGGACATCGCAGACCAGCTCGACATACTGTTTCCGGCCGAGGCATTGGTAACGGCCCCGGCGGTACATGCCGGCAAGGGGGGTGCCTTTGATGACGTACAGCAGGTGGAGCTTGACACCGTCTATCTTCAGTCCTGCCACGGCATCTGCCGTTGCCAGCATCATGGAGCGGTCTTCACCGGGAAGGCCCAGGATCAGGTGGGCGCAGATCTTGATGCCGCGGCCCCCGGCGGCCTCCACAGCCTGCTGGAAGCAGGCAAAATCGTGGCCCCGGTTGACAAGTTCCAGGGTCCTGTCGTGGGCCGACTGAAGGCCGTATTCGAGCCATACCAGGCGGGTGCGGGCGTAGTCTTCCAGCAGGTCGAGGATCTGGCCGTTTACGCAGTCCGGACGGGTGCCGATGGAAAGGCCCACCACGTCTTTCACGGCCAGGGCCTCGTCCCAGCAGGCCTTGAGCCTCTCTATGGGGGCGTAGGTGTTGGTGAAGGCCTGGAAGTAGGCGATGAACTTGCGGGCTTTGAATCTTCTGGCGACGGCCAGCTTGCCCCGTTCCAGCTGCTCGGTTATGGACAGGCCCCGCCGGTGGGCCCCGGTCCCCGAACCGTACGGGTTGCAGTAGATGCACCCGCCGGTTGCGATGGTTCCGTCCCGGTTGGGACAGGTGAAACCGGCGTCGATGGTCAGCTTGTGAACCCGCTGGCCGAAAAGACCGCGCAGGTAAGTGTTCAGATCGGTATACCGAAGGGCCATGGCCGCTTTTCCTTTGCCTTGGACAGATTTTGGTTCTATATATACAGCTTCGGGCCGGGAAGTAAACAGTAGCCCCGGAATCGGGCGTACAACCCCGGGCCGCAGTCCTTCGGCCGGACTATACGGGGTATAAATGGCGGGATATCCTGAAAGATACGACGTGATCGTGGTGGGCGCCGGGCATGCCGGCTGCGAGGCCGCCCTGGCGGCGGCCCGCATGGGCTGCCGGGTGATGCTGGCGGCCATCGACTGGGACAAGGTGGCGGCAATGCCATGCAGTCCTTCCATCGGCGGCATGGCCAAGGGCCAGCTGGTGCGCGAGATCGACGCCCTGGGCGGTGAGATGGCCAGGGCGGCCGACCAAAGCGCCATCCAGTACAAGGTGCTCAACACCAAGAAAGGGCCGGCGGTTCAGTCGTCCCGCACCCAGAACGACAAGAACCGCTATCACCGGGCCATGAAGGCCGTCGTTGAAAGACAGGCCGGACTGGACTGCCGCCAGGCCATGATCGAAAAGCTGGAGGTGGAAGACGGCCGGGTCGTCGGAGTCCGGGACCATACCGGTTACGGTTACCGGGGCCGCTGCGTGATCCTGGCCACCGGCACCTTTCTTTCGGGCCTGATCCATATCGGGTTCACGTCTTTCAGGGCCGGGCGGGCAGGAGAGTTTGCCAGTTACGGGCTGGCAGAGGACCTGCGCAGGCTGGGCTTCGAGCTGGGACGGATGAAGACCGGCACCCCGCCGCGTCTGAAACGCAGCAGCATCGATTTTTCACGCTTCACACCCCAGCCGGTGGATGAAAACCCGCGCCCCTTTTCTTTTTTCAGCGACAAGATCAGCCTGCCCCAGGTGCCCAGCTACATCGGCCGCACCAACCGGCGGGTCCACGCCATCGTCCGGCGCAACCTGGAACGTTCGGCCCTCTACGGCGGTATCATCAAGGGAGTGCCGGCCAGGTACTGCCCTTCTTTCGAAGACAAGATCGTGCGCTTTGCCGGCCGCGAGCATCACCAGATCATCCTGGAGCCCGAAGGGCTGGACACCGAGGAAATCTACGCCAGCGGCCTGGGAAATTCCCTGCCCATGGAGATCCAGCTGGAGATGGTGCGGGCCGTGGAAGGGCTGGAAGAGGCCCGGATCATCAGGCCGGCCTATGCCATCGAGTACGACTACGTCGATCCGGTTCAGCTAAAGCCGACTCTGGAGACCAAGAAAGTGGCCGGCCTGTACCTGGCCGGACAGATCAACGGCACTTCCGGCTACGAGGAGGCCGCCGCCCAGGGGCTGTGGGCCGGGATAAACGCCGCCTGCCGTGTCCAGGGCCGGCCGCCGTTCCTTCTTGACCGGTCCCAGGCTTACATGGCGGTGATGATCGACGACCTGGTTACAAAAGGCACCCGGGAGCCGTACCGCATGTTCACCAGCCGGGCCGAGTACCGCCTCATGCTGCGCGAAGACAATGCCGATCTTCGATTGATGGAAATCGGCAGCCGGCTGGGGCTGATCCCGGAAGATGCGGCCCGGGAGGCGGCCGGCCGCAGACAGCAGATCGCGGCCGAGATCAAACGGCTCAAAAAGACGGTGGTAAAGCCCACGGCCGGGGTCAACGACTACCTGGCCCGCAAGGGGACTTCCGTGCTTACCGGCGGCGTGCCGGCCGACCGCCTGCTCAAGCGCGCCCAGCTGGACTACGACGTTGTGCGCAGGTTTGCGCCGGCCGAAGATCCGGTCCCGGCATCGGTGGCCCGGCAGGTGGAAATCGAAATAAAGTATGAAGGCTATATCCGGCGCCAGCTGGCGGAGATAGAGCGTTTCAGGTCCCTCGAACAGGTCCGCATTCCGGCGGACATGGATTACCGTTCCATCAGCGGTCTGTCCAACGAACTGAAAGAGAAGCTGGAGCAGGTCCGGCCCCGGAGCCTGGGACAGGCCTCCAGGATTTCCGGTATGACTCCGGCCGCCATCTCGGTTCTCATGGTCTACCTGCGGGCAGGGAGCAGGCAATGATCAGGCTGCAGCTTGAAAAATTCAGGATCCCGCTTCTGGAACCGCTCGATCTGGCAGTTGCCGCCGGCCGGTGGATAGGCCTGCGGGGACCCTCGGGCTCGGGCAAGACCATGTTGCTGCGGGCCATCGCCGACCTGGATCCCCATGGGGGCAGGGCGTCCCTGGACGGAACCGCTTGCGATCAGATCCAGCCTCCCCTGTGGAGGCGGCAGGTGGCCTATCTGGCCGCCGAAAGCGCCTGGTGGTTCGACCGGGTGGGGCCCCACCTGGAAGAAGTTCCCCGCAAGTGGCTGGAAGTTCTCGGGTTCGGCCCGGAGGTCATGGACTGGCCGGTCCGCAGGCTGTCATCCGGTGAACGTCAGCGCCTGGCCCTGCTGCGGATGCTTGCCAACCGTCCCAAGGTTTTACTTCTCGACGAGCCGACGGCGAACCTGGACCGCGATTCTATGGAGGCTGTCGAAAGGCTGCTGGCCGATTACGGGCAGCGCCGCCGGCCCGCGGTCATCTGGGTCGGCCACGACCCGGAGCAACTTGGAAGGGTCTGCAGTAGCGTCTACGCGATTTCGGGAGGCCGGCTGGTGGAGGCGGCCTGAAGGAAGCAATGGCACAATGACCATCATATCCCTCAGCGCTTTTGACCTTGGCCTGGCGGCAGGCCTGATCGTCCTGCTGGCCGTAATCTCGATCGTCATGCGCCTGGGCCTGGAAAGGCAGCTTCTTGTCGCCGCCCTGCGGACCACGGTCCAGTTGCTGCTGATCGGGATTGTGCTCAAGGCCCTTTTTGCCGCCGCCGGTGCCGGCTGGATCGCCCTTATGGCCCTGGTGATGCTGGCCGCTGCCGGCAGGGAGGTTTCCGCCCGCCAGCAGCGGCGCTTTTCCGGCTGGTGGCGGGCAGGTATCGGCACGGTCGCCATGTTGATTTCTTCCTATACGGTCACCATATTCGCCCTGGTGGTGGTGATCGGGGCCGATCCGTGGTACCGTCCTCAATACGCGGTGCCCCTGCTGGGCATGCTCCTTGGCAACACCATGAACGGGATTGCCATCGGGCTGGACAGGCTTACCTCGGCGGCCGTTGATCAAAGAGCGGTCATCGAAACCCGGCTGGCCCTGGGGCAGTCCTGGCGCCAGGCGGTGGAAGACGTGAGCCGGGCCAGCATCCGCAGCGGGCTGATTCCGATCATAAATTCCATGATGGTGGCCGGGCTGGTGAGCCTGCCGGGTATGATGACCGGCCAGATCCTGGGCGGAAATCCGCCCATGGAAGCCGTAAAGTACCAGATCCTGATCATGTTTTTGATCGCCGGCGGTACCGGGCTGGGCACCATGGCCGCTGTCTGGATGGGCGCCCGCAGGCTTTTCGACCACCGCCAGCGCCTGCGGATAGACCGGCTGGAGACCCGTTGATGTCGGCAACTGTTGCTTGACAGCCGGTCCGGGATAGCTTATTTTCACTTCGGAATAAATTTTGCATAATGCGCAAGGTGCGTAGTTCAGCATATCATACGAAGATTTATCGGGGGTAAAATATATGGCTGGAACCGATTATTATAAAATTTTGGGTGTGGACCGCAAAGCTTCGGAAAGTGAAATCAAGAAGGCCTATCGCAAACTGGCGATGAAGTATCACCCTGACCACACCAAGGGTGACAAGCAGGCCGAGGAGAAATTCAAGAAGATCAGCGAGGCTTACGCCGTCCTGAGCGACAAGGAAAAGCGCAAGCAGTACGATACCTACGGAGAGGCCGGCTTCCATGAGAAGTTTTCCCAGGAAGATATATTCAAGGACTTCGATTTCAGTCAGATCCTGCGCGAATTCGGCCTGGGTTCGGCGTTTTCCGGAAGAAGCGGAAGGGGCGGAAGGGTACGGTTCTCCTTCGGTGGCACTCCCTTCGATTCGTCTTACACTTCCCGCGAAAGCGGGGCAGAGCATCTTAAAGGGGCCGATCTGGTCTACGAACTGCCGCTTACCCTGGAAGAGGTGGCCAGCGGCACCACCCGTACCGTCACGCTTCAGCACCAGGGGCGGACCGAGAACGTGGTGGTCAAGATACCCAAGGGGATGATCGAAGGCAAGAAGCTGCGCCTGGCCGGCAAGGGAGAGCCCAGCCCTTACGGAGGCCCGCCCGGAGATCTCTACATCCGTTCCAAATTACTTCCCCATCCGGTATTCAAGGTGGACGGATACGATCTGACAGTAAACCGTAACATCAAGCTGACGGAGGCACTGCTGGGCACCCAGATTTCCGTTCCCACCATAGATGGTGGCCAGTTGAAACTGAAGATACCGCCGGGAACGAAGCACAAAACCAAGATGCGGCTTGCCGGCCGCGGGCTGCCGCGCATGAAAGGCGGCGGCCGAGGGGATCTTTATGTCGTCATCCATGTGGATATGCCCCGCAGCCTGAACGACAAACAGAAGGAGCTGGTCCGCCAACTGGCGGCAACAGGTCTGTAACAAATTAACTTTATTGACAACTAGCCTGTCTTAAGGTAGCTATTTTGTTAGTTGCTCTCAATTTCGCGGTAGAAGATTGGCCGGTGACCGCCAGCTGCGGGCCGATGCCCCCGCTGGCCGCCGGTATTGACTACGGATAGATGCAGGCCGACCGTCCATGGTCGTGTGCTTGAAATATGCCCGAACTTATTCCTATTCTCAAAAGGGATGAAATCGCCATCAAAGTCGCGGCCATGGCCAAGGCCATATCCAGGGACTATAAGGGCCGACGGCTGGTGCTGATCGGCGTGCTGAAAGGCGCTTTCATTTTCCTGTCCGATCTTGCCAGACATCTTGAGCTTGACGACGTCAAAATTGATTTTCTACGGGCCGCAAGTTACGGTGAAGGAACCAGGTCTTCGGAAAACATTCATTTGATAAAGGATATCGATACCGATATCAGGGACAAAGACGTCCTGATCGTTGAAGATATTCTCGACACGGGGCTGACCATGGCGTTTTTGATCGAGCACCTCAAAGCCCATAGCCCCAAGAGCATCAGGACTTGTGCCTTTATCGACAAACCTGAACGCCGGAAAATTCCGATTGAGGCCGATTACGTCGGTCACAGGGTTAAAGAAGGATTCCTGGTCGGTTACGGACTCGATTTTGCGGAAGACTACAGGAACCTTCCTGACATATATCATCTGAAAATCGATTGAACGAAGGTGCGCCATGATTATTACCTGCCAAGAGTGCAATACCAGCTTCAGGCTGGATGAAAACCTTATCAAGCCGGAAGGTTCCAAGGTGCGTTGTTCAAGGTGCAGGCATGTCTTTACCGCCTATCCTCCTTCTCCGGCCACGGAGGCCCGGGCTCCGGAGCCGGTACCGGAAGCACCTGAAGCAGAGGAGGAAAGTCGACAGGAAGCGGAAGCAGGCGGTATAGATCTGGCCGAGCTGGATGCCATCTTCGGGGGTGAAATGGCCGCAGCAGGCGACAGCCGGCCAAGTCCGGAAGAGCCCGAAGAGGCTGCCGGCGAAGATCTCGACGGGATGCCGACCAGTGAACTGGAAGAACCGGAGGATCTGGATCTGGATTTCGATATGGAACTGGAGCCTGATGGGGCCACGGTCGATGAAGATACCACCCGGATAGATGATCTCGACCTGGATCTGGATTTCGATCTGGAAGATGAAGATCTGGAAGATGAAGATCTGGATCTGGAAGAAAGCGCGGGTGCCGGCGGGCCCCGGGCAAAACAGGAAGCGGCCGAAGATCCGGACCTGGCTGACGATCTTGATATCAAGGACGAGCTGGAGCTTGAACTGGATTCTGAAGATGTGGCCGAAGCCGGTGCAGACAAAGCCGAGCCGGAGCTGGAACTGGACCTGGATGCGGAAGACGAACCCGGTGGCGAGGCCCAAGAACCTGAGCTGGAGCTGGACCTGGAGCCGGAGCAAAGCACTGCCGGGGCGGGAGAACTCAGCCCGGAATCATCAGATGAAAAAATCGAAGACCTGGCTCTGGAGCTTGAGTCAGATCAGGAGACCGGCGGGGAAGATGCCGGAGCGGAGCTTGATTTTTCCGATATTGAAACAGTATTCGAGGATGACACCGACCAGGATGATGATCTGAAGCTGGAGATCGATGAAGAAAAAGAAGAACAAGAGCTTGAACTCGAGCTTGAATCCGCCTCAAAAGAGCCGCAGCCTGTTGAAGAGCTGGAGGATCTTGAGTTTCAGCTCGATTCGGAATTCGATGAGAAAGACCTGGAGGAGGCCGGCGGTCCGGCGGATCAGGATGCCGAAGAGGAGCTCGACCTGACCGACATCGAGCAGATGCTCGAACAGGGGCCTTCGGCTGATGGTGCCGGCAACGGCGATGAGCAGCAAGAAAGCCGGGCAGACGATTTGGTGATCCAGGATGAGCTCGACCTGGAGGAACTGGAACAGGCCATAGAAGAGGCGGACCAGGAAGGAGATGAAAAAGGAGCAGATCAGGAACTTGAGCTCGACCTGCCTGACAGTGTGGAATCCGAACCGGCGGGCGGCGATGATGATCTTGATCTCGAGCTTGACATTTCCGAGATTGAGCAGCCGGTGGAAGATGATGTTTCCCGTTCTGCTTCTGTCACCATGGACACGGGTGACATCGAGCTGCAGTTCGAAATAGAAGACGGGCAGCCGTCCGAAGATGAGGAGCGGCCTGTTCCCATGGAGCTGGAAGAGATAACCCAGACCGTCCAGGTTGATGAAGAGGCGGCCGACCTTGCTCCTGACAAAGCCGAAAAAAAGCCGGCGGCACCGGCTCCCGGGCCGGCTCCCGCGCCCGCCAAAAAGGGCGTCAGCAAAACCCTGGTTTTCCTTCTGGTCATAGTCGTCCTGGGAGGGATCGGCTACGGACTGTACTACGCCGTCACAAAGATGGGAGTGCAGATTCCCTACCTGAGCGATTACCTGAAACCCCAGCCCCAGGATCCTTACGGCACCTTGCACCTGTCGACCTTCGATATCGCCAGCAAGTTCATGGAAAATCAGAACGACGGCCGGCTTTTCGTCATAACCGGTAAGGTGCGCAATGGATATGATCATCCCCGGGCCATGATAAGGGTCAGGGGCAATCTTTTCACAACCGGTAAAAAGCTGGTAAAGACCGAATATGCCTATTGCGGGGTGGTCTTATCTGATTCGGACCTGGTTCAGAAGCCTTTTGCCGAGATAAAGCAGTTGCTCAACCAGCGTCCCAGCGGTGAGCAGGCCGGAGGAGGTCTGCAGCCGGGTCAGGCTGTCCAGTTCATGGTCGTTTTTGCAAATCTGCCCGAAAACCTGGAGGAGTTCACCATAGAACTTGTGGGCTCCGCGCCGGCGGGCCAATAATGCCGGTCTGTGTAAATCGGTTGTTTATTTCGGCTTGACACCCGGGGGTGTGAGCTGCTAAAGACCGTCTGTCATTCGGGGCCGCCTGCGGCCTCAAAACGGCGATGTAGCTCAGCTGGTTAGAGCATGCGGCTCATATCCGCAGTGTCCGGGGTTCAAGTCCCTGCATCGCCACCAAAAAAACAATCCGGCCACAGCCGGTAAAATCTTAAACCCCAAGTCCTGCCAAGGACTTTGGGGTTTTTCTTTCCGGCGCGGAGCCGCATGCCGCCTGCCTTTGGAAGGGCTTGCTCAGCCAAGCCGTCCGCACTCATACCGATCAGGCTTTCGGCCTTGTTACCGGCGGTCCAGCTCGTGAACGATTTCTTCCAGGCAGGAGCCTTCGGCAATCGCCTTGATGGGGGTGTCGAATTCGACTGCAAATCCCCCCGGTTCCGTCCGCACCACCCGGCCGGTCACTTTGACCGGGTGGTCGAAATCGAACAGGGGAAATGTAAGGGTGATGGGCTGGCCGCCGGCAATGGTCCGTTTGGTGCGGATCGCCAGGCCGCCGGCACTGATGTTTTTGATGATGTCCCGGAACTCGCCTTCTTTCACCTTGTAACGGGCGATAATGAAAGATGCCCGCCGGAGCCGGTTGCGCCTGTCTGTCGTTTTCTTTTGACTCATGTAATCAATGCCCTGTTACTTGTATTGCGTATCCAGACAAATATAAACACGACCGGGCTGAAAACAAGCTGTCCGGCCGGCATGGACGGTCGCTGTTTACAAAACGCGGATATGAGAGAGAATATGCCGGCATCCCCGGATTTGCTCCGGCAGGAGTTTCGTTTTGCGCTTGCCAAGGCGAAAACTGGTGTAATATAGTCCTGAATTGAGCGATTTTCTGGTTTGCCTTAAAATGCGGGGCGACGGAGGCAAGGCTGGTTGGCGGCAAAGACGTATTTTCCTGGGGTGCCGGCAACGAACATCCAGCCGGAAATTGAAACCCTCGGTTCAGGACAGCTGAAGGGCAAAGACAACAGCGGTTGCCAAAAACAACCGGTTAATATCAATGTTTACGGATTTTGTTTCCGCCACCGGTTCGAATGATTGGTCATGATACCCGGTTTTGAAAAGATTGTCGAAGAGCGCATCAAGGCGGCCCAGCGCAAAGGAGCCTTTGACAACCTCAGGGGCGCCGGCAGGCCCCTGGTTTTCGAGGATGACAGTCATATTCCCGAAGATCTTCGGCTGGCGCACAAGATCCTGAAGAATGCCGACTGCCTGCCACCGGAGATCGAGTTGAAAAAGCAGATCTGCCAGACGGAAGATCTGCTTGCCGGCATGGAGGACACTCAGCAGCGCTATCGGGTGATGAAAAAGCTCAACTACCTGATCATGAAGTACAACACCCTGCGCAGGGGTGACTCCCGCTTCGACATTCCCCAGCGGTACATGGGGCCGTTGACCGACAAGCTGGCGCCGGGCAAATGAGGTCCGGCGCGGTTCAAAAATAATCAGGGCATGCTTTTTTCCAGGAAAAAACAGAGCGAAGGCCTTTTCAAGAGCGTGGTTATGGCTTATTCGATCCTGGGCTTCCACGTTTTGCTGCTGGGGGCCATCGTGCTGCTGGTTATATTTTTCCGGGGTCTGGTCTCCTACATGTTCTGGATATTTCTGGCCGTCGTGGCCGCTGCCGGGATAACGGGCTACCTGTTTTACCGCCGGTTCAAAAAGCGCGGCCGGGCATTGAAGCAGATGCTCGACGATCCGGTCTTTGCCGGCCGCTCGGTGGAGATAAGCTTTCTTGGTGGTTTTGCTTCCGTCAGACTGGGCCGGAGCCCGTCGCCGGAAGGAAGCCTGCCGGGGCCCGAGGGCCATGTAAAGCGCCTGGAAGACAGCGAGTCGGCACGGATTCGCCAGCTCGAGGGCCTTGCCCGCCTGCTGGAGGAAAAAATCATTACCGACCAGGAATTTCAAAAGGCCAAGCGCCGATTATTGCAGCCGGACTGAAAGCGCCGGCCCGTTCACCCAGCCGGAGACCTGAATGAAGAAAAAGACTATAGCCCTGCTGGCAGGCGGAGTCTCCTCGGAAAGGGAGGTGTCGCTCAACAGCGGGCAGCAGGTATACGAAGCCCTGGACAAATCCAGGTACGATGTGATCCGCTATGATCCCAAGTACGACCTTGCCCGCCTGGTGGCCGATGCTTCCCGCATAGACGCGGCCCTGGTGATTCTTCACGGTCCCCATGGTGAAGACGGTACCATCCAGGGCCTGCTGGAACTGCTGGATATTCCCTACCAGGGCAGCGGGGTGCTTGGAAGCGCCCTGGCCATGAACAAGCTTGCCGCCAAGCAGATGTACAGCCGGCATGGCATACCCACCCCCGGCTACATTGCCCTGAGTCCCGGCAAACCTGTCGGCCCCGACGAAATAGTCGCCCGGCTCGGCCTGCCGGCGGTGGTGAAACCCGTCCTTGCCGGATCGAGCATCGGCATGTCCCTTGTGAAGCAGGCAGAAGAAATGGAACAGGCCCTGGACAAGGCTTTTTCTTTCGACAGCAATGTCCTGGTGGAGGCTTACATCCAGGGAACCGAGATAACCTGCGGTGTTTTGGGAAACCGTGACCTGGAGGCCCTGCCGCCGATTGAAATCATCCCGGCCGCCGCCCATGCCTTTTTCGACTACGAAGCCAAGTATACTGCCGGTGCGACCGAAGAGATCTGCCCGGCCAGACTGGATCAGGAACTGACCGGCAGGGTCCAGGAACTGGCCCGCCGCGCCCACCGGGCCCTTTTCTGTCGCGGCTACAGCCGGACCGACATGATCCTTTGCCAGGGCGAGTTTTACGTGCTTGAGACCAATACAATCCCCGGAATGACCCCAACCAGCCTGTTTCCCCAGGCCGCCCGGGCAGCAGGGATCTCTTTTTCCCGCCTGCTCGATCGCCTGATCGAATTGGGGATCGAGGCTCATGGAGATCGCTGAAGCCGATGCTTTATCATGGTTTCCGGGAGCTGATGGCCGCATACGACAACCTGGAGGCCGGCGACCGGTTCGTGGGACGGGTTCCTTCCAATGCCCTGAAGACATCTGTTTTGCTGGACTTGACGGCCAAGGGAGTCGTCTGTCTTCCAAGTGCCAGGTCCCAGATGCTTTCAGGTTCGAAAGTGGCCCAGGCCATGTTTCTGGGCAAGTGGATGCTTCCCCATACCAGGGCGATTCTGGGCCGGCGTGATCTTCTCAAGGCCATGATCGATTACCACCGGGCCGGTATCGGCAAGGTGGTCACAAAGGAGGATTGCCGTCACTGCGGGCACGGCCTGCGGATTTGGCCCGGTCTGGAGGACGCTTACAACGTTCTTGGCTTCGACCGGGGCCAGGGACCTTTCGTTTTGCAACCTTACCGGGACGATTTCATCGATGTCCGGGTGATCTGGGTGGACCCTTACATCGAGGCGTACCGGCGCCGCAATGAGGCCAACTTCAGAAAGAATCTGTCGCTTGGCGGCGCCAGCAGCCCTTACCGGTTGAGTGCGGCCCAGGCGGACTTTTGCCGGAAGATCGTTGAAGGCGCCGGCTTTCCATATGCTCATATAGATCTGATGATCGCCGGGGGCGGGGCGGAAATCTACCTGTCGGAAATCGCCCTCAACGGGGGTATCAGAGGGGCCCGGATCGATCGCAAACGCCTGGAGGAGATGAAGCAACTGAAGATAGAGCGATTGCTGGAAGAGTAGCCGGTCATCCCCTTTGGAGAATTGGTTTACTCTGCCATGGGTTTTTATCTTTACCTGAAGGAGGAGGATGAAATGAAGGTATTGGTGGTCGGAGGAGGGGGCCGCGAGCATGCGCTGGTTTGGAAGATTTCCCAAAGCCCGCGGGTCAAGGAGATTTATTGTGCTCCCGGCAATGCCGGCATCGAGTCTCTGGCTACCTGCGTGCCGATCGATGCCGAAGACGTGGACCGGTTGCTGGCCTTTGCCCGTGAAAAGGGAATCGACCTGACTGTGGTGGGGCCCGAAGGGCCTCTTGCGGCCGGCATAGTCGATCGGTTTGAAAAGGCAGGACTCAGGATCTTCGGGGCCGGCAAAAAGGCGGCCGAGCTGGAAAGCAGCAAGTCCTTTGCCAAGCGGATCATGAACAAGTACGGAGTGCCCACCGCGGCGGGCAAAACTTTCACCAGGTACGACCAGGCCGTGGCCTATGTGAAGAAGATCGGGGCGCCCGTCGTGGTGAAGGCCGACGGCCTGGCCGCCGGCAAGGGCGTCATCGTCTGCGGCACGGTCAAGCAGGCCCTGGCCGCCCTTAAACGGATCATGGTGGACAAGCAGTTCGGCCCTGCCGGGAACAAGGCCGTGGTGGAAGAGTGTCTGGTGGGCGAGGAAGCTTCCTTTATCGCCCTGACCGACGGCAAGACCGTGCTGCCCCTTCCTTCTTCCCAGGACCACAAGCCGGTCTTCGACGATGATAAGGGCCCCAACACCGGCGGTATGGGGGCCTATTCGCCGGCGCCGGTGGTGGACAGGTACCTGCATGAAAAGATCATGCAGCAGGTCATGATTCCCACCGTGCGGGGCATGGCTGCCGAGGGCCGGCCTTACAAGGGGGTTTTGTATGCCGGCCTGATGATCGTGCGGGACAAGATCAAGGTGCTGGAGTTCAACTGCCGCTTCGGCGATCCGGAAGCCCAGCCCCTCTTGATGCGGGTCAAAAACGACATCGTGCCGGTCCTGGAGGCCACCATCGACGGCACCCTGGATCGGCAGCGCCTGGAAATCGACCGGCGGGCCACCGTCTGCGTGGTCATGGCCTCCGGCGGGTATCCCGGCAAATACAGGAAGGGCGCTGTCATCCACGGGCTGGACAAAGCCGGGCGCATGAAGGATGTTATGGTCTTTCATGCCGGGACGGCGCGCCAGAACGGCAAGATCGTCACCAGCGGCGGCCGGGTCCTGGGGGTGACCGCCCTGGGCGACAGTGTCGAGAAAGCCATTGACAGGGCTTACAAGGCCGTTGAGCTGATTTCCTGGAAAGACGTCCATTACCGCAAGGATATCGGCCGCAAGGCCCTGGTGCGCCTGAGCACGCCCCCCCAAGTGCTTATCGTCATGGGTTCTGATTCCGACCTGCCGGTCATGGATGCGGCCGGTGCCACCCTGCGCAAGTTCGGAGTCCCGTTCCGGATGACGGTTGCCTCGGCCCACCGGAGCCCGCAACGGGCAGCGGACATGGCGTCCAAGGCGGCCGGCAGCGGTATCAAGGTAATCATCGCCGGCGCCGGCCATGCCGCCCACCTGGCCGGGGTTCTGGCGGCCCATACGAGTCTGCCGGTAATCGGGGTTCCCATCGACTCTTCCTGTCTCCAGGGAATGGACGCCCTGCTGGCCACGGTTCAGATGCCGCCGGGCATTCCGGTGGCCACGGTTTCCATCGGCAAGCCGGGAGCCAAGAATGCCGCCATCCTGGCCGTCCAGATTCTGGCCCAGGCCGACCCCCGGCTGGGTCAGCTGCTGTCAGAATACAAGGAGGAATTGAAGTCCGGGGTGGAAAAGAAGGCCCTTGCGGTTGAACGGCGCGACATATAGACTGCGGATCGATCCTGTCTGCCCGGAGGTTGCCCTGCTGCGGCAGGTTGCCGGTATTATCGCCTCCGGAGGTGCGGCGGTGGTGCCTACGAGCGGCGTTTACGGGCTTGCCGCCGATGCCCTGAGTCCGGTCGCGGTGGAGAGAATTTTTTCGCTCAAGATGAGGCCGAAGTCCAAGCCGCTTTCAGTCCTGGCCGGCAGCATGGAGCAGGTCGAGCAGGTGGCCGGCCGCCTGGACTCCCTGACACGGGCCCTGATGGACGAGTTGTGGCCGGGCGGAGTTACTTTCGTCGTTCCGGCCGCAGACCGTGTGCCGCCGGCCTTGCTGGCCGGAGGCACCACTGTCGGTGTCAGGCTGGTGTCCCACCCGGTGACGGCGGCTCTTTTGCAGTTTATGGACAGGCCGGTAACCGGGACGAGCGCCAATGTTTCCGGCCGGCCGGCCGTGTCCAGAATCCGTGACCTGGACCAGGATCTGGCTTCCGAAGTGGATATCATTCTCGATTCCGGGCCTCTGGCTGCGGCGCGGCCGTCCACCGTCGTTGCCGTGGAAGAGGGGAAGGTCAGGATTATCAGGCCCGGCCGGGTGCCGGCTGCAAGGATCATCGAAGCTGCCCGGCGCCTGGGTAAACCCGGTTGACAAGCCATGGTGATTTGACTATAAACCCGCCATTGCCGCCGGAGTGGTGAAACTGGTAAACGCAGCGGACTCAAAATCCGCCGGGCTTTACGCCCTTGAGAGTTCGAGTCTCTCCTCCGGCACCAGCAGAATATCGAGGGAGCCATGCCTTACAATGCAGAAGGCAGGCTCCTTTTTTTGTCAGCCCGGGTCAAGAAGCGAGAAGTAAAAGGTTGGAGGCTGGAAGGGACGGGCGGCAGCGGCTCAGGCCGGTCTCGGCTTTGCGGGCATGGTCCGGGCCGGAGCAAGACGGGTCTCGTCCGGCCGCCAGCCGTCCAGGATGACGACCTTGGCCGGCGGAAGGCTGTTGAAACCGGTGGCCGAAGCGATGGTATAGGCACCCATCTGGCGGCCCAGAACGATATCGCCAATATGAAGTTCCGGCAACATGACGTTTTCGGCGATCACATCGATGCTGTCGCAGGTCGGGCCTGCCAGGACGCCGGGATACCGCCTGCCGGTGGCTGAAAATACCGCCAGCGGGTAGCGGGCGTGGTCGAATACCTGGCCGCTGAAAAGACCGTAGATTCCGTCATCCAGGTAATACCAGAACCGGCCTTCCCGCCAGGCCTTGCCGATGACGCTCACCAGGGCCGTCCCGGCCGGTGCCACCAGGAAGCGGCCCGGCTCGGCAGCCACGGTTACGTGGAGCGGCAGCTGCTTCAGGGTCTGCGTTATGGGCGCGGTGAAGGTTTCGATGGATGGGACCTGGCGGTCGTAGCCGACCGGAAACCCGCCGCCGATATCCAGCAGACTCATGGGGGCGGCTCCCAGGTCATGGGTCTGGCGGATTATCTGGTTGCAGACGTTGACGGCGTGGACATGCATGTCCGGTGTCCGGCACTGGGAACCGACGTGAAAAGACAGGCCCTTGATGTGAATGCCCAGCCTGGCGGCAAGCCGTATCAGTTCCGGGGCGTCTTCCGGCGGGCACCCGAATTTGCGGGAAAGGTCCACCACCGCGTCGTCGCTTCTGAAACTCAGCCGCAGCATCAGGCCGATCCGGTGCTTGTAGGGGATGAACTTGAGCAGCTCTTCGGTGTTGTCGATGACGAAGGTGGTGCAGCCAAAACGCAGGGCCTGCCGGATGTCCCGGTCTCTTTTGATGGGATGGGTATGAATGGTGGATCTGGGGTTTATGCGCACCTGGCGCAGCAATTCGAGCTCGCCGCTGCTGGCTATTTCAAAGCCCGCTCCCAGGCCGGCCAGGACGCTTATCACCTGCCGATGAGGCAGGGCCTTGATGGCATAGTATAACTTAACTCCGGGCAGGGCGGCTTTAAGGGCCAGGTACTGATGGCGGATCTTCTGGCTGTCTACCAGCAGGACGGGAGTGCCGTGGATCCGGGCCAGATCCCGAAAGTAGTTTCCCCTGCCGGGGTGGATAGCCTCAACACGCCGCATTGCATGCCTTTCCGATCGCTTCGAGCAGGTAGCGGGGCAGGGCGAATGCCGCCCGGTGAATTTCCGGCGTATAATACCGGGTTTCGATTCCGCTTTGCAAGTATCGCCGGCCGATTTCGGCCCGTGTCAGCCTGCGCAGCTGCGGATCGTCACTGGCCCAGCCAAAAACCATGATTCCGCCCACGTATGTGGGAACGGCGGCCGAGTAAAAATGCCAGTCGGTATAGATTGAGCGGAAACGGCGCGCCGTGGCCGCCGCCTCTTCCAGCTGCATGAAACAGACTCCGTTCTGGGTCGCCAGAACCCCGCCGGGCAGCAGGCGGCCGTGGCAGGCCCGGTAGAATCTTTCGCCGAACAGGGATTCTCCGGGGCCGATGGGATCGGTCGAATCGGTGATGATGACGTCGAACTTGGCATCGGTGCGGGTCACGTATTCCAGTCCGTCTTCGATCACCAGTTCCAGGCGTGGATCGTCGAAAGCCCCTGCGCTGTGGCCGGGCAGGTATTTGCGGCATACATCGATCACACCGGAGTCGATTTCGACCATGACGATTTCGTCTACCTGCCTGTGCTTGGCGACTTCGCGCAGGGCGGCGCCGTCTCCGCCGCCGATTATGAGGACCCGCCCCGCCCCGCCGTGGGCAATCAGGGGGACGTGGACCAGCATTTCGTGGTAGATGAACTCGTCTTTTTCCGTTGTCTGAATTACTCCGTCCAGGGCCATGACACGGCCGAAGGCCGCATTGTGAAAGATTACCAGGTGCTGGTGGTCGGTCTTGTCTTCATACAGCAGCTCGTCGACCCGGAATTCCTGGCCGTAACTGTCGTAGAGGGTTTCGGCGAACCTGTTCATGGCAGCATCCCCTGGAAATGGCGGTTTCGCCTTTTAAGGCGATTTGAGCAGAGGCCAATAGCCGACTTTCGGAAAAGAGTCAAGGATGATTGAAGTTTGCCGGCCTGTTCCGGCGATGAAGGACTTCGGTCTAGGAGGTTGCAAGCAGCCCTGTTTCCTAGTAGATACAGAATGGATGTTCCATAAACCAACCGGGATCACCGGCGGTTTCGAATTTAAAACCGGCGTTGGACAGGAGGTCTGCCATGGGCGAACGCATCAAACAGTATCTGATCTATGCCCTGATCATCGCTTTGGGTTACTTTGTCATGAGTTATCACTTCATATATTACGGGCGCTCTTTCAAACTGCTCAAAAAAGGCGAGCTGACGCTCAACTATACGTTCTACAGCCTGGACAACAAGAGCCCCGAGAAGGTCATGAAAGTCGATGAACTCCGCAGAGACGGTATCGGCCAGCTGATGCTGGACATGGGCCTGGTGAGCGAGGAAAAGCTGGAGGAACTCGAAGAAGCCTACGGCGACCGGTAAACCGCCTTCCTCGCCCCGGAAGACGGCCGGGATATTGCGGTTAAGGGTTTGCCGGTCCCGTTCATGCCGTGCTGCCGGGCCGGCCGGCCGTCTTTTCGTCATAGACCGAGGCCAGCAAAAGGGTGGCAAACGGCGTGGTGACGAAAGTGCCGATAAAGACGGAGCTGCCGATGGCGGAAATACCGAGAAAAAGCACGACCAGAACCAGGTGGTCTATGATGTCTCCGGAAGTGGCCATGGCCCAGCTCCGGCGGACGGCCTCGGCAAGCGGCAGGCCTTTGTCGCACATCAGGGGAATCACGTAGATGAACGCGAAGGTTATCCCGCAGGCTATCAATATCCCGAAGGGGAGGAAAATGGCGTAGCCTATCATGCAGAGAATCAGGACGGCGAAAGCAAAAGCCAGCAGCGGTAAAAACAGGCGCATCTGAGAAAATATGTCCTGCAGGGACGGCTCGCGGCCTTGACGCACCAGGCGCAGGATCGAATGGAAGTATCCGGCAGTCAATACCGGTGCCAGAATTCCCAGGGAAAGGGCGCTGACAACCATCATGGCCAGGGTCATGAAGATCAGAATCAGGAGGTGATTTACCAGCAATCGCCAAGAAGTTTCCAGGTGTCTGCGGAAGTTCATTCGAGATGCTCCTTGTTTTCAGCCCAGCGGAAGCATGTTGTCTGCTATCCGGCTGGATGTCTTTTTCAGATTGAGGCTCAACAAGCGGGCCAGACCCTTGAGTATGTTCACACCGATTTCGTTGTGTTCGTCCATCAGGCGCTGAAAGGCGTCGCGATACAACAATATCAGGCGGCTGCTCTGACGGGCCACCACGGTGGCCGAGCGGGGAAAGTTGTCGATGATCGACATTTCTCCGATTGAACGGCCCCTTTCCAGGGTGGTTATGGGACGGTAGATGTCCGGACTGCTTTTTTTCATCACGTTGAGGGCGCCGTTTTCGATGAAGCATACATAGTCGGCCCGGTCCCACTGATTGAAAAGGGTTTGTCCGGCGTCAAGCTCGACCACGTTCATATAGTCTGCCAGGATGTCGACTTCCCGGCGGTCGAGACCGTGAAAAAGCGGCAGATCACTGATAAAGTCACACAATGATTTGTGATCGAATTTTGTTTTCACTTTGTCAGAGGCGCTGCTTGGAGTATACTTAAATCAAACTGTTTCTCAATCTAACACAATCTCGCTGGGACCGAAAGGTCAATGTGACGTTATTCATATCGGCCGTACCGACAGAAATGTTTAGCCGGTACCTGTAATTGGATTGCGAACATTTTCCCGGACAGCGGTGCCGGTTTTCGGTTGCAGGGCAACCCGGTCAATGAGCCCCGTTGTGTGCTCGCGGCTGACGGCGCGGCGTCCCTGCGGTAGTCGCAGTCCCGGCGCAGATACAGGGCTGATTGCGCAATCATAATAAAATGCGGAAAGGAATCAAAGATATGGTAAAGCAGCCGGATGGAAGACGACAGGAGCGCGGGCAGGATGACCGCAGGAAAAAACGCCGTATCGGAGAACAGCTGATCGAAGAAGGAATAATAAGCGCAAACCAGCTCCAGGAGGTACTCAAACGGCAATCCCAGGTGGGGGGACATCTGGGTTCCCTGCTGATCGAAATGGGTTTTGTGGAAATAGATGACCTGCTGGAGTATCTGAGCAGCAAGTTTCAAGTTCCGGCCGTGAATCTTTTCGAAAAAAGGGTGGAGCCCGATGTTGTCGGCCTGATACCCATGGATAAACTTACAGAATATAATATCCTTCCGCTTGCGGACGACGGCCAGGTGGTAACCCTTGCCATGACCAATCCCCAGGATTTCAGCGCCATCAACGAGGTGGAGTTCCTGCTGGGCCGGAAGGTCAAACCGGTGGTCGTGCCGGCATTCATGATGCAGGTGGCGCTGGATCATCTCCGGTCGGATCCTTCGGGCCGGATCGAAGGCGAGGCACTGGCCGAACTGGTGGCTATCGAAAAAGGCGCCGATTCACCGAGGCTGGTCTCGCTTCTGAGTTATTTGGTAAAATCCAAGGCAAATGACATGCTGATCTGCGCCGGCGCTCCGCCTTCACTGAAAATGGGAAACAAACTGAAAAGACTGGCCCTGCCGGCCCTGTCGCCTGAAGATTGCGAACGTTATGCCCATGAACTTATGCCAAGACAGGGCTGGGGGATCTTCAGCCGCCAGATGGACTACGGTTTCAGCGCGGTCTACAAGGGGATAGGCCGTTTCCGGATAACCGTCTACCGTCAGCGTGGATCTGTATCCATAGCCATCAGGCCCATCCTGGACAACGTGCCTTCCCTGGAGCAGCTGAACCTGCCTGCCTGGCTGGCCGATTACGCCCTGCGGCCCACCGGGCTGATCCTCGTTTGCGGACCGGCCGGTCACGGCAAATCCACGACCCTGGCAGCCATGGTGGACATAATCAATTCGAGGCGGGGTTGTAACATCATTACCCTGGAAGACCCGGTCGAGTATCTGCATAAGCACAAAAAGAGCAATATCTGCCAGCGGGAGATCGGCAGCGATGCGCCCACGTTCGTCGACGGACTGCGCAATATTTTCCGACAGGCTCCGGACGTGATCGTAATCGGCGAGATGCGCGACCGGGAGACATGCAGGATCGCCCTTCAGGCCGCCGGCTCAGGGCATCTGGTGCTGTCGACGGCCCATGCCGACAGCGCTACGTCGGTGATAGAACGGATCATAAATATGTTTGAGCCCCACCAACAGGCTCTGATCCGGACCATGCTTTCCGAATGCCTGCTGCTTTCCCTTTCCCAGAGACTGGTTCCCAGAAAGAATGAACCGGGCAGGATACTGGCCCTGGAAAAACTGGTTAACAGCCACAGGCTGCGCAAATTCATCCGGGAGGGCAGGACCCACCAGATCCGGGCTCAGCTGCAGACCGGCAGTGAGGATTTTACTTCCATCGACATCGGGCTGGCCAATCTCTGCCGTCGGGGCCGGATAGACTTCGAAGACGGATTGCTCTTTGCCGCCGACGAGGGCTTTTACAGGGAGCTGGTGGAAGCCGGCCCCGGCTGACAAAAGCCGGAGCCGGGAAGCGATCAACCGCCCGTGTAGCGCAGGGAAGCCGCCATGAATGAAACCGCATATCTTGAACCCACGGCCGTAATCCAGAGTGATCATCCCCGGATAACCGGTTTGGTGAAAGAGCTTACCGCCGGTATTGCCGGCTCTGTCCGGAAGGCGGTTGAGTTGTTTTACTTTGTGCGCGACAGCATCTGGTACGATCCCTACCGTCCTTTCCACCGGGCTGAATTCTACCGGGCGACCCGCGTTCTGAAAGACCGGAGGGGCTATTGTGTGTCAAAAGCGGTGCTTTTGTGTGCCATGGCAAGGGCCGCAGGCATTCCGGCGCGTTTGGCTTTCGCCGATGTAAGGAATCATTTGGCAACCCGGCAGTTGCTGGAACATATGGGGACCGACCGTTTCGTATACCATGGTTACAACCAGCTCTGGCTGAACGGGCGCTGGGTGGCTGCCACGGCGACCTTCAACAGGGAATTGTGCGCCCGTCACGGGGTCGATCCGCTGGATTTCGACGGCCGGCATGATGCCGTTTTTCAGCCGTTCAACCGCGACAGACGCTGGTTCATGGAATATATTCGTTATCACGGAAGTTTCGCGGACCTGCCTCTGGACAGGATCTTGGCCGCCTGGAACGAAGCTTACGGTAAAGAAAGGGTGGCCCGCTGGATCAGGTGGCACGACGAGGCCGGAGGCGGCAGCATCAGAGATTTTTTTAAGGAAGACGTGGCAGACTGAGGGATATTATGCTGAAAATCGACATTGCCGGAGGCAAGGCACTGATCTTGAAACACCTGGTCGCCGATTACAACGGAACTCTGGCAGAAGACGGGAAATTGTTCCCGGAGGCCGTCCATCTGCTGAATGACCTTGAAGGTTCTGTCAGGCTGCACGTGATTACCGCCGACACGTTCGGTTCCGTTGAGAAAGCATTGGAGGGGGTGAACTGTGAAGTGACCGTCATTGGCCCCGGACGCCAGGACGAAGCCAAACTGGCTTACCTAAAAAGTCTGGGGCCGGAGCGCACCGTCTGTATCGGCAACGGACGCAACGATATTCTCATGATCCGGGAAGCCGCCCTGGGAATTGCCGTCATGTCCCGTGAAGGTGTGGCCGGCGGGTTGTTTCAGACCGCCGATGTGGTCTGCCGCACCATTGTGGACGCCCTGGAACTTTTGCGTAATCCGTTACGCCTGAAGGCCACCTTGCGCTGTTGATCCAAAGGGCCTGATTGACGACTGAAGCCAGGCGTGCTAAATCGTATTGCCCGCATTCGCCTTGCCCCTGAACCACAGATGGAACCGATCGGACTTAGACCATGGATACCGGTGGCAAATACCTGATGGAAAACGACGAGGAAATTCTTCGCCTGGAGAAAAAGACCAATCCCGAGACCGTCCGCTACCAGGCCCTGTGGGCGGGGCTTAAAAGCGGGATGCGGGTTGCCGATGTCGGCTGCGGTCCCGGCAAGACAAGCAGAATTCTGCTCGACATGGTCAAACCCGGTGGCGAAGTGGTGGGTGTGGACGCTTCCGGAGCGCGTATTGACTATGCCCGGCGGACATACGCGCAACCGGGACTTTCCTTTTACCGCCAGGACGTTTTCGGTTCCCTCCGGCACCTGGGAAGTTTCGATTTCGTATGGGTGCGCTTTGTCCTTGAATATCACCGCAGCCGGGCCTTCGAGATCGTCAAGCGGCTTTCCGGTATCGTCAAGCCGGGAGGGATTCTCTGCCTGATCGATCTTGACTACAACTGCCTGAGCCATTTCGGCCTTTCCGAAAGACTG
Source organism: Desulfobacteraceae bacterium (assembly GCA_027068085.1). Classification (GTDB taxonomy): domain Bacteria; phylum Desulfobacterota; class Desulfobacteria; order Desulfobacterales; family Desulfosarcinaceae; genus JALVQM01. The sequence goes on from JAMOUQ010000029.1 coordinate 39,106, forward strand.
GCGCGCGCCCTGAAAGGTGTAATGCAACGGCTTGAGCAGAGTGCGGATTTCGACCCTTTCGTGGGGATAAAGCTTTACTCTTTTCTCTACGATCTGGGTTATGAAGGAATCGATGTCAGCCTGTCGCCCCATCACTTGATTTTCGGAAAACTCTCAGAGGCCGATGCTTTCAACTGGACCAAGAAGGTCCGGGTGGCGGCCCGTAACAGCGGGTACCCCTTTGACGAATATCCGGGCGGTTTCGACGAGTTTTTCGACGAGTTCAAAAGCTTTTTCCACGATCCGCGGCGCTTCACATATACGCCGGTCATATCATGCAGGGGCGTCAAACCGGCATCTGCCGCCTGATGTCAGGAAACCTTTCTTTTCGGTATCTCCGGCCGGTGCAGATCGGCATCCTTCAGATAGGTCTTGGTATAGTAACGGATGAAGGCGTCTACTATCCGCTTTTCGAAATGGATACCCCTTTCTTTCTGAAGCAGGTTGAAGGCCATTTCCAGCGGCAGCGGATCGCGGTAGTGGCGTTTGGCCGTTATGGCTTCGAAGAAATCGGCGACAGCGATTATGCGGGCTCCCAGGGGTATTTCTTCGCCTTTCAGTCCCATGGGGTATCCGCTGCCGTCGATCTTTTCATGGTGAGCCGAGGCTATTTCGGGCACCTGGCGCAGATTGCCGGTAAAATTTATCTGTTCCAGGATCTGCCGTGTTTTTTCGGCGTGGGTCTTGACGATATCGTGCTCCTGGATGGTGAGCCGGCCCGGTTTTTTGAGGATGGCATCCGGGACTCCGATCTTCCCGTAATCGTGTAACAGGGCGGCCACCCTGATGGCTTCGCAGTAATCGTTGGGCAGTCCCAGTTCGTGACTTATGCCCAGGGCGTATTCGGTTACCTTTTCGGAATGGCCGGCGGTAAGGGGGTCCCTGGCGTCTATGGTTGCCGCCAGCACCTGCAGGATCGACTGCATCTGCTTGTCGCGGGCATCCAGCAGCTCGACGTTGCGGACACTGATCCCGATGACATGGGCTATGCCCATCAACAGGCTCAGGTCGGACTCCACCAGGGGCTTTTTGGAACGCAGATTGTCGACCGCCAGCACACCCAGTGATTCGCCGTCGCAGGTGATGGGACAGCAGATGAAAGACTGGGATCCCATCTCGCGGGCGAAAGCCTGGCTGCGGGCCGACAGGCTGTGGCCGATTTCATTGATGTCGTTGATCAGGTAGGGCTTTTGCTCCCTGAAGCATACCACGAAGACTCCCTTGGAATCCGGTTTGTCCAGGTGGAAAGCAGATTTTTTCAGCAACTCCAGCTTGTCGGGGGTATACCCGAAGCCGGCCCGGAATATGAGCCTGGTCCGGCTGGGATTGGCCAGCAGTATCAGGCCCCGGTCATAGTTGAGCCGCTTGCGGAAGGACTGGACCACGTTTTTGAGAACATCTTCTATGTTTGTCTGACTGGTGATGGTCTGGCCGATTTCGTTGGTGAGACGGGAATTGTTGTAGTTGGTCTCGATCTGATCGATCAGTTTGTCGGAAGTATCGCGCAGATTGGACAGGATCGATTTGACTTCGTCTTTTTCCAGACGCTCGGCAACGATGGTGATTCCGAAGAAAAGGGCGGCCGACAAGGGCAGGATCGTGGTCCAGGCCAGTTTGAAATCTACATAACTGATCCACAGGCAGACCAGCAACAGAACGAAGAGCGACAGATTGCGCAGCTTTTTCCAGAAGGCCGAGCGGGGGGTGTTCCAGGATATTATGTAGCGGCATGTCTTGCCGCCTTTGAAAATGCACTCCGGGTGTTCGATGACAGGGGCCGGAGTGTTGAAAATACTGGCAATGGCATCCCAGAAGCCCATCCGGTTGTCGCACTGGAATTTCTTTTCTTCTACCCCCTCTCTGGGAGTGACAGTGATTTCGATGGTATTGCCCGACAGGCGGCGCGACTTGTAGACTGCCGATTTACTGAGGCGGGCCGAGGCCATGCCTATCCGCTCGTAAGCCTTGGCCGGACCGATCAGGCCCAGGAAGTACTGGCGCATCACCCCCATGGTTTCCGGTGAAGCGGCATAGCGGCCAGCCTCACGGGCGATGTTGCGGTTGCCGGTTTTTTTCAGAACGATGGCGTAGAAACGGTCGATCTGCTCCTGGGTGAACCAGTGCCCCTGGTCTGCGACCTCGTAGCTTTTCATCCCGGCGTAAGCCAGCACTTCGTCGATATCCACCGCCGGATACCTGCTGCGAAGCAATTTGACGAAAGTGTGGACGATCCGGCTGCTGTAAAGCGGCCTGTCGTTGAGCTTGTTGTACATTTCCCTTTCCTGCCCGGCCATTAACCCCTGTGAATGAATTTGAGCAATCTCTTGAAAAAACGGTTGCACTCATCTGTATAGTCCAGGTTCAAAACCCAAAGGCTGTAATCCTTTTCAGCGGCCAGGCCCAGGGCGGTTGCCAGTTGGCAGGGAAACAGCATTACGGGTATTTCCTGAGCCTGATAGCAGCGGCCGACTTCTGCCAGGGCCTGGATCACCACTTCCGAGCTGAGCTTGTTCCCGTCCAGGGCGAAAAAAGTTATTGAATTGGTCAGATCCGACATGTTCAGTCCGGTATCGGAAATATTGGCCAGTATTACTGCGTTCAGTTCTCCCTCGTGTCTCAGGGCGAATAAATGTTTTTCCCTGACCAGGCCGAGCTTTTGGTACTCGCCGGCCAGCTGGCCGGGCGACTGGGTGTCGGGCAGCAGGTCGAACGCCCTGATCATCAGTCCTCCCGATTCGGCTTCGTAGTATGTCTGCAGGTCGAGCAGATCTTCCTTTTGCACTTCACCCAGCTGCCATCCCAGGGGAAGACCCGTTCCGTCGATTCTGGCCGGCGCCAGATGGAAATATGCGAATGTGTCCAGGGAGCACTTGGACCGGTCGTCGATATGCCTGGCCGCTCCGCCGAAGACCTGGTTGGGAAATTTGTTCTGGGGCCTGAAGTAGCAAAACACGTAATCCATATGAAGGCTGTAGAGCCGGTGTGAATCGTTGATGTACTGGTTGATCTGGTTGAAAACCATCAGGCCTCCGCGGTTGTAAGAAGACCGGATGGCGGCATGATGGTGGATCAGCCAGGCCTTTTCATAGTAGCGGACCATTGCCATGTGGCCCAGGATGCGGCCGTTTTCCTGGTATATGAAATGATTGGCGATCCGGGGTGTCTCGGTGTAGAGTTTTTTGTAGACAGCCTTTATCTTTTCTTTGTTGGCCTCTATGAAGCAGTACTTCTGGGGATATACGAAGCCTGTTTCGAAGAAGAAATCCCAGAGGTCGTCCAGATCGACCTTGGTGGACAGAAACATGTTGGCGTTTTTTACTTGCTGCAAAATTGCCAGCAACCGATTGTGATCGTCCATGTCCATGTCCAGGATGGCAAGCCCGCAGCGCAGGATCTGCCCCTTGGGGGTGCGGCGGTGGGGACGGCTGAAGACTACCTGGGCCATACAGGAAATGGTAGATCCGTCGCTGAACTGAAGCTCGATCTTGGGGATTATCATTCCCGGCAGGAGGACGGCCTCGTGTTCGTATTCTTCCAGAGAAAAACCGCAACCGGAAACATCGTGGACTTTCAGTTGTGTGGTCCGGCCGAAAAAGGGATGGGTGAAGATCCCGTTGGGAGAAGGGGTAAGTTGCAGCCTCAGGCTGCGAAATTCCTTCGGTTTGAACCGCCTGCACTGCCAGCGCAGGGGCTCGATGACAAAGTGGCGCCGTAATTGTCCCTGTCCCCGGGCCGTGATTTTGCAATCGCTCGAATAGAGTGTCTCACCGTTTCCGGTCAATACGATGCTGACCGGATTTTCAGGATCGATCCACTGGAATGTCTGTGGCGGAGAACATTCCAGGGCCACACGGAACTGGTGGGCGCAAAAATCGACGAGTTCGCCCAGGAACAAGGCCCCGTTCTGAAGGAGGAAGGCGGTTATGCCCCGGCATTTGTGACGGATGGTTTTCCGGGTGCCTATCTCCCGGCCGGTTTCCGGCAGCAGGAGTCTGATCTGGCGATCGGTCAACGCCTCCACCCCGGCTCTTACTTCGATGAGATTGTCCTGCAGGGTGATATGGAAACATTGGAAGCGATAGGCCGAACATACCTTGTTTATGTCCACCTCCTGGTCCCAGGTGCATACCAGGCGGTGATCCTTGCATGGCAGGGGCCGGGCCGCAATCCTGATGATCCGTCTGTATTTGTGGTGCCTGAATATTAAGGAAAGGGTGCGCTCCTGGAAATTGAGCAGGTTGATTTTGTTGATAATCTGTTGACGGCTGATCCGGCGCCGTTCTCTCCCTGCTGGCGTGCGGTGGTGATCTGCTGCACGGCTCTTGGCCAACTGATCCTTTTCACCCGGGCCAACTTCCGCTGACGCGAGTGTGCTCGGAGAATTTGGCTGTGCCCGCTCCATGTGCAACCTCGTGTTTCCAAACCGGGCCAAGTGAACGCAAACGGGGTAGAGAACCGTCCGGAGCTGTTTTCTGCTGTCGGGAAAGCTTTGAAGACAGCCCATACCTGTCAAATTACTGAACTATCATAACCAACTTTGTCAGGCAAGCGCTTTGTCGGCCGCTTTTTTGGGGCGACCCCGCATCCGGCTAAAGATTTGTATTGATCCGGACGATAAAAGCTGTTAGAAGCCACGGCTTATTGGCCGGCATCAGTCGGACATGATTCGATTTCCCGGGTTCGGTGCTTCGGTGTCCAAGCAAAGGTAGCCTTGGACACCTCCCGGCCCGGGTCTTTTTATTTGCCCCCCCGGGCAGGGAAAGCTTCAACCGGCCCCTGTCCCCTCATCCTCCGATCTTGGACATCTGGGATTTGATCCGCATATTTTCCGCCAGCCGGTGGGCGGCCTTCTTGGATTGAACGCAGAGCCGGAAAAGCCGGATGATGTCCCGGTCGGAACAACCCTTGCGCAGCGGTTCCCGCAGGTCGATCTGCTCGTCGGACAAAAGACAGGCCCGCAGCTTTCCGCTGGCAGTCAGGCGCAAGCGGTTGCAGGTTTCACAAAAGTGGTGACTGAGGGCGCTTATGAAGCCGATCTCGCCCGGAGCTCCCGGCAGCCTGAAGCGCCTGGCAGGCCCGTCCTGACGTCCGTTTGCAACCGGTTCCAGCCTTCCCAGGACGCCGACCCGCCGCATGATTTCAGGAGTCAGCACATGCTGGGAAGGATCGATACCGGCCATCCCGATGGGCATGTACTCTATGAAACGGACGTGAAACGGATAACGCAGGGACAAAGCGGCGAATTTTTCCAGCTCGTCATCGTTGACGCCCTTTAGTACCACCATGTTGAGTTTCAGCGGCGCAAAGCCGGCCCGCCAGGCTGCGATGATGTTTTCCCAGACCCGGTCGAAATGATCGTATCCGGTGATAAGGTTATACTTGTCGCGGTCCAGGGTGTCGAGACTGATGTTGAGGCGTTTTATGCCGGCTTCCTTCAATCTTGCCATGTGCTGACCCAGCAGAAGGCCGTTGGTGGTCAGGGAGACGTCCCGGATGCCGGGGATAGCCGTCAGCCTTTCCAGGAAGCCGTAAACCCCCCTGCGTACCAGCGGCTCGCCACCGGTAATTCTCACTTTGGTGATGCCGAGCTTTACCGCAATGTTCACCAGGCGCAGAATTTCTTCGTAGGTCAGTATCTCCCGGTGCTCCAGCTTGGGGAGTCTGTCGTTGGGCATGCAGTACATGCACCTGAGGTTGCAGCGGTCGGTTATGGAAATCCGGAGATAATTGAGATGACGGTTATGGTTGTCTATCAGGTTGCAGATCATGATGCTTTCCGGTTGAAACGCTGGCGGTATTCTGGAAGTTCGATGATAGGGGGCCTTTCGAGTCCTTCGATGGTCAGCAGATCGGGTTGAATCTCGCTCTTTACGAGCTTGTACTGAATCATGGTGTCATGCAGGGGAGTATTGAAGTTGATCAGGCCCAGATTCACCGTGCGGCTGAAAAAGGTCTTCAGGATGGCAAATGCCATCTTGCCCAGGGCCTTTGTGTCCTGGTTGCGGTGAATCCGCTTTTCGAGGTCCACCTGGGCGATAACGTCCAGGCCCCACTTGTGGTAGATATCGAGAATCATGCTGGTTTCTATTCCGTAGCCGATGGGGAAAGGGATGCGTTCGAATACGTCCCGGAACCCGGCGTATTCGCCTGAAAGAGGCTGCAGGATCTGGGTCAGGTCCGGGAAAAAGAGTGAAAACAGGGGCCTTATCACCAGCTCGGTTACCCGCCCGCCGCCGGTGGGCCGGATCTTGTTCTTGCCGATTGCTATGGGCCGGTCGTAGAAGGCTTTGACGTACTTGATGTGGTCGTGGAGCAGTAAAGGGCCGATCAGGCCGTAAACGAAACGGTGGTGAATGTTCTTTATGTCGGCATCGAGGTAGACGATGATATCGCCCTTGGTGATATACAGAGCCTTCCATAAGTTTTCACCCTTGCCCTTGTAAGGCTCCAGGTGAGGCAGGATATCGTCTGCCTTGTAGACATCGGCGCCGAACGTTCTGGCGATCGAACGGGTGTCATCGGTGCTGCCTGAATCCACCACCACGATTTCGTCCAGAAGCGGGTAGCGGGTCATCAATTCGGATTTGAGGATCACCAGTTCTTTGCCGATGGTTTTTTCTTCGTTCAGGGTGGGCAGGCACAATGAAATGGTCAGGCCTTTTTTGCTTTTCAGTTCCACCAGCCGCTTCAGATCACCAAAGGCCGAGCAATGGAAAGTATTTTTTTTCAGCCAGTCTCTATTCATCGCACACTCCGCTGTCGATTGCGGCGATTACTCCGACGATTTGGGCAATGCCGCGGAACATGGGCTCGATTTTGATCACCGAACTTCTCTGCTGGTAACTTTCACCATAGGATATTCCCAGGGTCACGGCCGGTATTTTGCGCGACAGAAAGATCGACAGTTCGGATTCGCTGGGCTCGCTGATGGGTTTGAGCCCCAGCCGGCGCATGATGGCGATGGTGCTCTTTACCAGGGGATGATTGAAACGCAGGCGGGACGCCCGCACATTGCTTATGGTTTTCAGCTCCAGCCGGACTTCGTATTCATGGCCCAGCCCGTTAACTATATCACTGATGTCGTTGTATAAGCTTTTTACCATTTCATCGGAATCACTGTGGATTTCGAATCCCAGGGTGGCCTCGTGGGCTATCTGGCCATGCTTGAGACCCCCGAAGATCTTGCCGATGATGATCTTGCTGCGCGGCTTCAGCGGCAACCGCAGTTCGAGTATCTGGTTGATGACTTCGTTGATCACCAGGATGGCGTTGGGTTGAAAGCGTTGCCTTCGCCCCCCCGAGCGGTTTATGCTGCACTTGATCTCCCCCCTGATCATGCCGTCCGAGTAGTAATTCAGTCGCCCCAGCTCGCCGCTTTCGATGCAGACCGCTCCCCTGATGGGGGTTGACCAGGTTTTGAGCAGATGACGGATGCCGCGCAGGTTGCCTTTGCCGATGGACTGGATCACACCTGCCAGGACTATGTCCGATTCGAATTCGAGCCCCAGGTGGCGGAAGATTGCCGGCAAAGAGGCCAGCACCCCCACTCCCACGGAGTTGTCCAGCAGGCCGGCGCCGTAAATGGCGTTTTCCCTGATGGTGAAATTGTGGTCTACGTCGTAACCGAAAGGAGTGTCCATGTGGGCAACGACGAAGATGGGGGGGCGGTTGGGGGAAGTTCCCCTGATTATGCCGATGGGATTGCGATAGCCGTCTGTGGTGCATTCATCCACCTGGAATTCGGCCAGGCGTTCCAAAAAGGCCGTCACCCGCGCCTTTTCCTTGAAAGTCGGAGCCGGGATCTGGCCCAGCAAGACGATGTTGGTGATGATGGTCTCCATCATCGATTTTATCTTCTTTTCGAATTCGGGCATTCGGTTGAGCAGCTCTTCCATGCCTTCTCCTGATTTGCGGGGGAATCTGTGCGCGATTGGCTTGCCGCAATCTTGTTTTGACCCGCCCGGCACCACCGGGCAAACAGACAGAACCCATCACCAATCCTATACCTACCTTGTTACCGGCAGGTCAACATGTTTGTCCCTGGACAGCAAACAGGAAGGCTGTGGCAACTCCGCAGCAAGGTGTGGTTTGGACGGACTCGATGTCCGTGCCGGGTCCGGGGCTATGTGGCCTGTGCCGCCCGGTGCTTGAAAAAGTTTACGATTTCCCGGCAAAGCCCGTCGATGGTATAGGTTTCGGCAACCGCGGACACCTCGTATCCCAGTTTGCCGGCGGTGCGGGCCGTTATGGGGCCGATGCAGGCCACCGCCGCGGCTGCTTCAGGGCCGTTGTAACCGGCCCCGGCGGCCAGGCGGTGAAAATTGGTTACCGTGGACGAACTGGTAAAGGTCAGCATATCGGCGGGCCGGCGGTTGAAAAGCCGGTCGAGCAGGGCCTGATCAGGGGTTTCGGCCAGGGTCTTGTAAACCGGCACTTCCACCACCCGGGCGCCCATGGCGGCCAGTTGTTCGGGTAGTACGGCCCGGGCCTCGGCGGCCCTGGCAAGCAGGATCTTCGCCCCTTTGACATGGTGCCCGGCAAAGGCCTCCACCACGGCTTCGGCGCGGTAGTTTTCCGGCATCAGGTCTGTCAGGAGGCCGAAATCTGCCAGGCGCTCAGCCGTTGCCGGGCCGATGGCCGCTGTTTTTATTGCTCCCAGGGCGCGGGCATCCTTGCCCCTTGCCTTCAGGCGGCGGAAAAAGAAATCCACCCCGTTGACGCTGGTGAAAACGATCCATTGGAAGGACGCCAGGCCGTCTATGGCGTCGTCCAGGGGCTGCCACGTATCCGGGTCCGCCACTTTTATGGTGGGCAGCTGGATGCATTCCGCTCCAAGCTCCTGCAGCCGCCGGACAAGGTCGCTGGCCTGGGCCCGGGAGCGGGTGACGATGATTGTTTTTCCCAGCAGGGGTCTGCGTTCGAACCACCGGAGGGCGGGACGCAGGCCGACCACCCGGCCCACGACTATGACGGCCGGGGCCTTTATTCCGGCCTTGCGCGCCTGCTCGACGATGTTTGCAAGGGTGCCGGTGACGGTCTGTTGCCGGCTGGTGGTTCCCCAGCGCACCAGGGCGGCGGGGGTATCCGGCGGTTTGCCGGCCTCTGTCAGCTTGGTCACGATGTGCGGCAGGTTACGCACCCCCATCAGGAAAACCAGGGTGCCGATACCCCTGGCCAGGCAGTCCCAGTCGATGGCCGAATCCTTTTTGGCGGGGTCTTCATGACCGGTTATGAAAGCCACGCTGGAGGTAAACCTGCGATGGGTGAGCGGGATGCCGGCGTAGGCCGGGGCGGCAATGGCCGAGGTGACTCCGGGTACGATTTCAAACTCGATCCCGGCTGCGGCCAGGACCTCGGCTTCTTCTCCCCCCCGGCCGAAGATGTACGGATCGCCCCCCTTCAGGCGGGTGACGGTCTTACCCCGGGAGGCTTTTTCCACCAGCAGGGCGTTTATCTTTTCCTGGGAAAGGATATGGTCTCCGCCCTTTTTGCCGACGTAGAGCAGCTCGCACCCGGGCCGGGCGTGATCCAGGAGGCGTCCGGCCGCCAGGTAGTCGTAGACCACCACGTCGGCAGCGGCAATACATTCGGCCCCCCGGACGGTGATCAGGCCCGGGTCGCCGGGGCCGCCGCCCACCAGATATACTTTCCCTTTAGCTGAGTCGGATTTCATCACTTTTCAATTGCTCCAGGATTTGCTTTCCCCCTCTGGCAAGCAGCTTGCCGGCCAGGTCCACTCCCAGTTGCCGGTTTTGTCCGGGCCGGCCGCCGATACGGTCTCTGATCATGCGGGTGCCGTCCAGGGAGGAAACCATCCCCATAAGTTCGAGCCGGCCGTCCGCCAGCATGCCGTGGGCGGCGATGGGCACCTGGCAGCCGCCTTCCAGGCGGGCCAAAAAGGCCCTTTCGGCTTCCACCACCACGCGGGTGGGGCCGTGATCCAGGGCTGCCGCCAGGGGGCCGATTACCGGGTCGTTTTGCCTTGTCTCGATACACAACGCTCCCTGGCCCACGGCGGGAATCACTGTTTGCACCGCAAGATACTCTGTAACCCGGTCTTCAAGACCGAGGCGGTGGATGCCGGCTGCCGCCAGGATGACAGCGTCCACCTGGCCGTCTGCCAGTTTCTGAAGGCGGGTGTCCAGGTTGCCGCGCAAAGGCCGGATGACAAGATCCGGTCTGAGACTGAGGATCTGTGACGCCCGCCGCAGGCTGCTGGTTCCGACTGTCGAACCGCCGGGCAGGTCCCCCAATTTCTTTCCCCTGCCGGAAATCAGTACGTCGTGGGGCTTTTCCCGCTCCGGTATGGCGCCGATGGCAAGGCCGGCGGGTATGTCGGCCGGCATGTCCTTCATGCTGTGGACGGCAAGATCGATTCTGCCGTCCAGCAGGGCCTGTTCGATCTCCTTGACAAAAAGCCCCTTGCCGCCCACCTCGGCAAGGGGAACATCCAGGATCTTGTCCCCCCGGGTGCGGATCTTGACGATTTCGACGGTCACCTGCCTGAAACGGTCTTCCAGGGCGGTTTTTACCCACCGGGCCTGCCAGAGGGCAAGCTTGCTGCCGCGGGTGCCGATGCGGACTGTATGTTCCATCAGTGCCCGCAGCTGGAACAGTTGGTGGACGTGCAGCCGCTGCAGCCGCCGGAGGACGATTTCACCGTCTGCCCGCCGGCTCCCTTGGAGATGAAACCGCAGGCCGACATCAGGCGCATCACTTTGGCGCTGTTGCAGTTGGGGCAGACCGGGTTGTCCCGGCCCATCACCAGATACTCGAAACTCTTGTTACATTCCTGGCACATGTATTCGTATATCGGCATTTGTCATACTCCCGTGGATTTGCTCGCTGCCTGGGTCAGAAATTCAAAGGCAGATACTATATCCAATGGTTTCAAAAAATCAACCTCGCCGGCCGTGTCCCGTGGCCGTGGCCGGCATGCAGGGGCGGGGAGCCGGGCCGCCTCCGGCATATTCACCGGCTCCGGCCGCTTTTGAGGGCGGCTATCTGGTCCGAACAATCGCAGCCGCAATCGGTGGCCAGGCGGAACTGTTCCAAAGCCTTTTCGACCTGTTTGTTCTTCAGGTAGAGCGAGGCCAGCCGCCGGCGATAAAGGCCGTTTTCCGGGGCCAGGGCAACGCTCTGGCGGCAGAAGGTCAGGGCTATCTCCGGGTTTTCACCCTCCAGATGGTAGAGCCATCCCAGGGCCGAGAGGGCTTCGGCGTCGTTGGGATTGCGCTTGACGGCTTGTTTGAAAGCCTTCATGGCGCCGGCGTGATCGTCTGTGGCCAGTTGGCACTTGCCAAGCAGACACTGGGCCGGTGCCGAGCCCGGTTTCAGACCGGTGGCCCTGACAAGGTGGGGCAAAACTTTGTGCCAGTCTTTTTTTTCGGCATAGAGCCGGCCGAGCTGGAAATGGATTTCGAAAATATCGTCTTCAAGCCGGAGGGCCTCGAGCCAGCAGTGTTCGGCTTTTTCCTTTGCGCCCCGGATGTAGTGAACCAGACCGATGTTGTAGACCGCCATGACCTCCCCGGGGTCGAGCTGCATGGCTTTTTCGAACTGGGCCAGTGCGGCTTCATGGTTGCCTTGCTTGGCGTAGCATACCCCCAGGCTGTTGCGGACGTTGACGTTTCCGGCATCCAGTTCCAGGGCTTTCAGATACTCGGCCACAGCTTCTTCGAGCCGGCCTTCCTGGTAATACCTGTCGCCGCTGATGTTCAGGCTGACGGCATCGAAAGTTACCGTGCTGGCCGGGCCGAAGAAAGCAGCGTGGTCCAGGGCCTTGCAGGCATTGGCCGGGATTTGGGACCGTTGATAATCCAGCATGGGGTATCGGGCGATTCCGAACGACAGGGACAGATCCCTGATCCGGTTTCCGGCCGCTTCTGCAATCTGCCCGGCAACAGACCGGGGATCGATTTCCCGTGTTCCGGCAATCCAATACATTCCCAGGTCCGGAGCGAGCAGGCCGCCAACTGTCGCCAGCCCGCCGGCCGCTGCCTGCACCACCTCGTCCAGGTCGCACAGCAGGATGGTCTCATCACTTGCGGAGCGCAGCAGCCGGTCTTGCTTGATTGCCAGCACATAAAAGCCGGGCCAGTCGGCGGTCCGGCTTTCGGCCGCCGACATTAGAGCATGGGCGGTGCCGAAGCTGGTCATCCATTGGGTAACACTGGGCCATTCGGCCACAGCCGGTCTTTGCTCCCTGTCCGGCTCCGGCCGGCGGGTTCCCCCGGGACCGGTCCGGTAAAGGTAGCCCGAAAGGTCGGCCTGGGGTGTATCCATGGTGTTTTTCATCGGGGCAAGCCTGTTTGACCGTTTGCAGGTTGATCGTTTTTTGCGAGCATCTCATCGACCGCCGCGGCGATCAGATCGATTTCGTCCAATCCGATGGTCCGTGCATCGAAGATGAACCGGTCGTTCTCGATTCTGCCGATTACCGGCGGCCGGGCATGGCGCAGGCCGCTTTCGATCTGATTGACAGACATTGCTCCGTGCCTTATGGCGACTCCTTTGCTGCGGATTGCCATCAGGGGCAGGGAGCCGCCGCCGGCGCGCGAGTCGAGATCTGTCACCTCGATTTCCAGATCGGGCCTTCCCAGTTTTTCAAAGGCCCTGGCAAGCTGCAGGGCCTTGGCCTCCACCTCGGGCAGGGATGAAGTAAGGGCCGCCAGGGTAGGGATCTGCCTTACGGCTGTATCGATATCCCTGTAGAGCTGGAAAGTGGCTTCCAGGGCGGCCAGGGTCATCTTGTCGATCCGCAGGGCCCTTGCCAGGGGATTGGCCTTTATCATGGCCACCAGGTCCTTGCGGCCCACGATGAGGCCGGCCTGGGGACCGCCCAGCAGCTTGTCACCGCTGAAGGTCACAAGGTCGGCTCCGCTGGCCACCGATTCCTGGACAGTTGGTTCTTTCATCAGGCCGTAGCGGGAAAGGTCGACGAAGCTGCCGCTTCCCAGATCCTCCATGACCGGAATCCGGCATTCTGCGCCTATCTTGACCAGCTCGGCCAGAGATACAGAGCTTGTGAATCCCACCACGGCGTAGTTGCTGGTATGGGCCTTGAGCAGAAGGCCGGTGTTTTCATCGATGGCTCTCCGGTAATCGGCCGGGTGGGTGCGGTTGGTGGTGCCGACTTCTTTCAGTAAGGCGCCGCTTTTGGCCATGACATCGGGAATGCGGAACGAACCGCCGATTTCGACCAGCTCGCCCCGCGAGATGACCACTTCCTTGCCGCGGGCCAGGGTTTCCAGGCAGAGCAGCACGGCTCCGGCGTTGTTGTTCACCACAAGGGCGGCTTCTGCGCCCGAAAGCTCGCAGAGCAGCTCCTCCACGATGCTGTACCTGGAGCCGCGTTTGCCCAGCTTGAGGTCGAATTCCAGGTTCGAGTAATGGCGGGCTGCCTCCACTACCTTTTCGATGGCTTTTTCGGCCAGCCGGCTGCGGCCCAGGTTGGTGTGGACGACCACGCCGGTGGCGTTGATTGTACGTTTCAGACGCGGAGCAAGAGCTGCGCGGGCTGCCTCCAGGGCTTTGCCCGCCAGGGTCTGCACTTCCAGCTGACCCTCGTCCATGTCTCCGGCATCAGAGACAATCCGGTTGCGCAGGTCGTCCAGGATATGGCGGATGGCCGCAGTGAGCACCCGCCGCGGAATTTCCGGCGGCATGCCGGTTGCCTCCAGCAGCTTGTCTACCGCCGGCAGGCGGCGTAACAGTCTTTGCTTGTCATGGTCAGAGGCCATGGGAAGATTCTCCGTGAAAGGTCGCTGCCCTGGTGGGCCTTGCGTGAAAAGCGGCTGCGGGTCAGGCGGCGGCCTTTTCGGTTTCCATGTGAAATGTTCCCGACGGAATCCAGTCGATCAAATCGTTTAAGCGCTCGTATTCCAACCCGAGCATGGCCAGCCTTTGGTCCAGGGAGCTTGTATCGACCCGGCTCAGTTCGAGTCCGGTATGGAACCTGGACATCAGAAGGTTTGCCAGATAGACCACGGCCACTATCTTGGGGGCCAGAGAGGCGTTTTCAGGCCGGTGGTGGTAACGCACCGTTTCGGCCAGGGTCTTGGGGAACCTCCAGTTTTGCGCCAGTATATGGCCGACTTCCGTATGGTCCACGCTCAGAAGCTGTTTTTCGATTTCCCGGCTCTCCAGCTCTTCTTCCAGCAGCTGGCGGTAGAACAGGGGATAGGTCGATGCCACGTACTGGTCCAGCACCACCTTGCCTATGTCGTGGAGCAGTCCGGCGGTGTATGCCACCGCCGGCTCACAAGCGCCTGTCTGGTGGGCTATTTTCTCGGCTATCATGGCGGTGCCGATGGCGTGATAATACAGTCCGCCCTTGCAAAGTGAATACCCTTCTGCCGACTGGAGGAAATAGCCTTCCACGGCCGCCGAGATGACCAGCTTGACCAGAAGGTCTTGGCCCAGAAAGACCAGGGCATGATCGATGGAATCTATGGGCCGCTGGCGGGCGAACATGGCCGAATTGCAGAGCTTCAGGGTCTGGGCGCTGATGACCTGGTCCTTGCGCACCTCGGATGCGATCCGTTCGATATCGTAGTCTTCCTCGTCGATGATGCGCAGGATCTTGAGCGCCACCTGGGGAATCGGCCTGAGCTGATCCATGGCCTGTTTTATTTCGGCCGGGCTGGGTCGGTGTACGTCGGCCCGGTCGTCGAGCTTGTCGAAACCGGCCGGTTCGATACTGCAGTCCAAATTTTCAAGATTCAGGTTGAGGCTGCAGGAAAAGAACCCCCCGGTTTCCGATTTGACTATCTCGATTTTTTTCTCCGCCAGGATCTGTTCGACTATTCCGGCCGTGCGCCCGCCTATATCCAGGTCGATATCCTGGTTGTCCAGGGGCCCCACCAGGGCTCCGCCGGCAATACAGGCTCTGGCCGATTCGAGGTCGACTCCGGCGGCTTCAAGGGCTTCCAGGAAAACAGGCATGCCGGTGGAGGCGTACTTTTCAGGATGCTCCACGGGGCTGGAAGAGACCGGTTCGGGCAACAGCAGGTGGAGGATGCCGCCTATCTTGGCCTCGTCGGACGATACGGCCACCCCCACACAGGTGCCCAGAAAAGCCTGGAGAATCATCGGCTGCTGTTTGCCGATGAAGAAACTGCCGGAAGGGACATGGTGTTTTGCGATTATATGCATTTTGCTCAACCTGTAGTATTTGTCGTCTGTTACGGATTGCCCGCGAAAAAGCCGCCCCTGGCCGGTTGGCTGCCTTTATTTGCCGATCAGCGCCGTTTCGGTCGGGCAGCCCTTGTCCACAAGTCTGTAAATATTTGACTATTAACTTAATTTTTAAAAAAACACAATATGTTTTATGCCTTGCCGGCAACGGTTTGTTTGCGTATTATTCAGTTCGTGTTGTAATGCCGTCTTCAACTTTTCAGTGAGCGAGGTACGATATGCCTGCAAAAGAGGCCAGGGATTATATAGTTTTTGCCCTCGATGTGCCCACCGCCGGTCAGGCCGAGGAATTGGTGGACGAATTGGGCCAGGAGGTGGGTATGTTCAAGGTGGGCCTGGAGCTTTTCATAAACTCCGGTCCGGATTTTGTCAGACGCCTGGTAACAGACAGGAAGGTCAGGGTTTTCCTCGATCTCAAGCTGCACGATATCCCGGTCACGGTGGGCCGGGCCATGGAGAGGATCGCCGCTATGGGCGTGGCCATGACGACCGTTCACTGCGGGGAGAACCGCGGCATGCTGGAAGCCGCCGTGGAGGCTGCCGCCGGCCGGGTCAAAGTCCTGGGGGTTACCGTTTTGACCAGCGTGGCGGCAGCAGACCTGCGTTACGCCGGATTTGAAGAGCGTTTTTCCGGCCATCCCCAGGAGCTGGTAAAGCACCGGGCCGCGATGGCTTTCGAGTGCGGCTGCTCCGGAGTCGTCTGCTCCGGCCACGAGGCAGCCGAGATCAAAAAGAATTTCGGGAAGGATTTCATGGCCGTGGTGCCCGGAATCAGGCCCGATGGTGGCGGCAGGGACGACGATCAGCGCCGCACGGTGACCCCGGCCCGCGCTCTGGCCGCCGGAGCCGACTACCTGGTGGTGGGCCGCCCGATCCGGGATGCCGGCGACCGCAGGGCCGCGGCCCGGAACATCGCCGGACAGGTGGCCCGGGCCCTGGCGGCTGTCCCGGTTTGAAGCCGGAGGCCTACTCGCTGTCCAGGCCGAAGGCGGTGTGCAGTACCCTTACGGCGAGTTCGGCGTATTTTTCCTCGATGGCGCACGATATCCTGATCTCGGACGTGCTGATGAGGATGATGTTGATGTTTTCCCGCGCCAGGGCGTTGAACGTCATGGAGGCGACGCCGGAATGATTCTTCATTCCTACGCCGATGACCGATACCTTGGCGATGGTGTCGTCTCCCAGCACCTGTTCGGCGCCGATTTTTTCGGCCACCTTCCGTTCGATTTCCATGGTCCGGCCGTAATCGGCCCGGGGAATGGTGAAAGTAAGGTCGGTCTTGCCGCCGGGACGCATGTTCTGGATGATCATGTCCACCACGATGCCGGCCTCGGCAATGGGGGTGAAGATCTTGGCGGCGATTCCCGGCTGGTCCGGAACCTTTTTGAGGGTGATCCGCGCCTGGTCCTTGTCCAGGGTTACGCCTGACACAACCAATTGTTCCATACCAGAATCCTCGCTCACCACCATGGTACCTTCCTCCTCGTTGAATGACGACCTGACGTGGACCGGAATGTTGTACTTCTTGGCAAAGCTGACCGACCTGATCTGGAGCACCTTGGCGCCCAGGCTGGCCATGTTGAGCATTTCGTCGTAGGAGACGGCTTTCAGCTTGCGGGCCTTGCTGCAGACGTTGGGATCGGCGGTGTAAATACCGTCGACATCGGTGTAGATTTCGCACATGTCGGCCCTTATGGCCGCGGCGATGGCCACGGCCGATGTGTCCGAGCCGCCGCGGCCCAGGGTCGTAATGTTTCCGTGGGGGTCCTGGCCCTGGAAGCCTGCCACCACGACTATCTTGCCTCTGTCCAGCAGCTGTCTGATACGGTCGGTTCCGATCTCCAGGATCCGGGCGTTACCGTAGACACAGTCGGTCACGACCTGGGCCTGGTGTCCCAGCAGGCTGCAGGCAGGGTAGTTCATATCCTTGAGGATCATGGCCAGCAGGGATGCGGTCGTCTGTTCGCCGGTTGCCAGCAGGACGTCCAGTTCGCGCCGGTCCGGTTCCGGGGTGGCCTGGCGGGCCATGTCGATCAGCTTGTCGGTTACCCCGGCCATGGCCGAGAGGATCACCACCACCTGGTTGCCCTGGTCGTAAGTCTTGGCTACCCTGCGGGCGACGTTTCTTATCCTTTCGATGTCCGCAACCGATGTGCCGCCGAATTTCTGAACAATCAGTGCCATGACTGCTCCTTGCCTGCTCAGGTCAATGCTTCTTGGCTCTATGAGCGGCAACCTTTACCAGATCCCGGAAGCCAAGTCCATATCCAATCAGTCTTATGCGGCGCAGATTTTTGCCCTCCACCGTGAAGCGGAGCAGGAGGGATTCCGCGGGCCAGTCATGGGGATGCAGTTTCTCGGCCCACTCCACGGCCACCACCGCATCGGTCTCGAACCAGTCATGAAGGCCCAGGGATTCAGCCTCCACCGGTTGGGCTAGGCGGTAAAGATCGGCATGGACCAGTTCCAGCCGGCCCGGATATACGTTTACCAGGGTGTAGGTGGGACTGACGATGTCATGGCCCGGCTCCACCCCCAGTCCCCGGGCAAGGCCCCGGACGAAACAGGTCTTGCCGCAGCCCAGGTCTCCTTCCAGCCTGAGGACGGCCCCGCTTTCGAGCCGGCTCCCGATCCAGCGGCCCCAGCTTTCGGTCTCTGCCGCCGAAGGCGATACCAGGATTGCCTCCTTACTGACATCCATGGCTCTAGGCAATACCTTCGTCCTCGAACTTGCCGGGACCCGGCTGCCGGACCAGGCCGGCGATGACCCCGGGCACGGCTTGCAGTACTTCCGTGGCGCTGTATCCCCAGGGGCCTTTTTCCCGGACCAGCCGGTCGGCCGCCTCACCGTGGATCCAGACCGCCGCCCGGGCCGCTTCGGTGGCAGACAGCCCCTGGGCCAGGAATCCGGCTGTCAGGCCCGTGAGGACATCGCCCATTCCGCCGCTTGCCATCCCGGGGTTTCCGCTGAGGTTTATGCCGCATTTGCCGTCGGGACCGGCCACGATGGTGCGGGCGCCTTTGAGAATCACCACGGCCTTGTTGGCAAGGGCCAGGCTGCGGGCGGCATTGACCCGGTCGGCCTGAATCTCGGCCGTGCTTTGGCCGCTGAGCCTGGCCATCTCGCCCGGATGAGGGGTCAGGACGACCGGTGCTCCGGCTTTCAGTGGCATGCCCGCCGTTGCCAGGCAGTTGAGCCCGTCGGCGTCGATGACCATTGGAAGCTTGCAATTTGACACGATCCGGGTGACAGCCTCCACCGTGGCAGGGGCCGTGCCGATACCGGGTCCCAGGGCCAGACATGATTTGCCCTCTGCGGCGGCCAGAATTTCCCGGCCGGCTCCGCTGTCGAAAAATCCCCGCTCCCGGTCGGTGACGGCAATGGTCATGACTTCGGTCAGTTTCGAGGCCACTACCGGCTGGACAGCTGCCGGGCAGGCCAGGGTGACCAGACCGGCCCCGGCCCGCAGGGCGCCTTGGGCGGTCATGACCGCGGCCCCGGTCTTGCCTTTGGCACCGGCGGCGGCCAGCACGTGGCCGCAGGTTCCCTTGTGGGCCGCCAGCGGTCGGGGTGCCAGCAGGTTTGTGACCATCGGCCCGTCGATGACGTATTGGGCCGGATCGACCTGTCTGACGATATGGCCGGGTATTCCGATGTCGATCACCCGCAGGTGGCCTGTATATTCGGCGCCGGGTGTGACCAGATGGCCGATCTTGGCAAAGGCGAAGGTTGCCGTGGCAGTCGCCCGGATGCAGGTTCCGCACACCTGACCGGTATCGGAATTGAGGCCCGTCGGGATGTCGACCGCAAAAACAGGCCGCCGGAGCGCATTGATGAAATCGATCATCCGGGCAAAGCGGCCCCGCACGTCGGAATTGAGGCCGGTGCCCAACAGGGCGTCGATCCAGCAGGCGGCGTGTGCCATCCGGTTTTTGTGCCTGTCCGGGTCGCCATCTCCGGGCATTTCGATCACTTCGACCTTGAGGGCTTCCAGTAGTTTAAGGTTGGCCGCGGCATCGCCCTTGACCTGCTCCCGGCTGGCCAGCAGGTATACGGTAACCGGGATTCCCATCTGGGACAGGTAACGGGCCATGACGAAACCGTCGCCGCCGTTGTTGCCCCGTCCGGCCGCAACCGCCACCGGACCGGGGGCAAGGCGGTAGACCCGCTCCATGAAGAGGCGCGTTGCCCCGCGCCCGGCGTTTTCCATCAGGACCCTGCCGGGCAGGCCGAAAGATTCGATGGTCCGCCGGTCCATGGCCTGCATTTCCGCGGCCGTGACCACCAGGGACTTCGAGGGTTCCATTGCGGCAGGCGTGTTTTTCATGATAGGCTCCTCGGTCTCAATTTGCCGGCCGGATCGTACCGGCCGGCGCTTCTGTGTCGATGTCTAATCCGGCCATGATATGGGCTCCACACCTATGACAGCAAGCAGCTGGTTTGTTTTTGCTTCCATCCGGCCGGCCTCCTGTTGCGACTTCTCGTGATCGTAACCCAGCAGGTGCAGGATGCCGTGCACCAGGAGCTGAAAGAACCGTTGTTCCATGGAAAGGCCGGCCTTGCCGGCCTCGGCGGCGCATGTGTCGGCCGATATGACCACATCCCCCAGCAGGTGGGGATTTATTTCGGCAAAGGGGCCTTCCTGCATGGCAAAGGCGATGACGTTGGTGGGCCCCTCGCGTTTCAGATAGGCCCGGTTGAGCTCGCTGATCGCCTTGTCATCCACGACTACGATGGAAAGCTCGGCATCATGACAGCCCAAGGCGTTTAAGACGGCCCGGGCCTTGGTCGTTATCGTTGCGGGGTCGATCGGATGCCTCGCCTGCCTGTTTTCTATCAGCACGTCCATTTCTCGTCTTTCCGCTGCTCTTTTCACCGGAGTCGGAATACTCGATCCGGTGGTGATGGATACCGTTCAGGATGGTGTAGAAGCTTCTGGCAATCTTGTGCAGGTCCTTGAGGGTCAGTTCGCAGTTGTCCAGCTGACCGTCGGCGAAAACCTCGTTGATCAGGTTCTGGACCAGCCCCTGGATGCGGGCCGGGGTTGGATTGTCCAGGGCCCTGGAAGCAGCTTCGACGATGTCGGCCAGCATGACCAGCCCCGCCTCCTTGGTCTGGGGCTTGGGACCGGGGTAACGGAAATCGTCTATGTTGACCGCATCCCTGCCCTTGAGCTGGACCGCCTTGTCGTAGAAATACTGGATAAGGCTGGTACCGTGGTGCTGGCGGATGGTGTCGATGATGGGCTGTCCCAGCTTGTTTTCGCGGGCCAGTTCCACCCCGTCCTTGATATGGGCGATGAGGATCAGGGCCGACATGGAAGGGGCCAGCTTGTCGTGACGGTTTTTGCCGTTTCTCTGATTCTCGATGAAATAGAGCGGTTTTTTCATCTTGCCGATATCGTGATAATAGCCGCAAACCTTGGCCAGCAGGGAATTGGCGCCTATTTCAGCGGCGGCCGCCTCCACCAGGGAGCCCACAACCACGCTGTGGTGGTAGGTCCCCGGGGCTTCAAGCATCAGGCGGCGCAGCAGGGGACGGTCCAGGTTGCCCAGCTCCAGCAGGGTTATATCCGAGGTATAGTGAAAGGTCATTTCTATCAGGGGGGCGATTCCGGCGGTGAGTATGCCGCTGCTGAATCCTCCCATGAAAGCCAGGGCCCAGTCCCAGAGCAGCTTGATGCCGGTGGAATTGGTGGTATATAGGCCCACGGCGGCGGCGGCCAGCACGCTCAGGACGCCGAGGCGGGCCCCGGCCTGGATGAATATTTTTCTTTCCCGGCAGTGAGCCACCCAAAGGGCCGCCATGGTCGTGGTTATGAAAAAATAAAGGAAGACGTCAAAGCGGCCCTGGAAGAGGATTGCAGCGCATATGGCCGAGACCAGGGCAAAGGGAAGGGCCGCTTCCAGGCCCAGAAAGAGGCAGACCGTCATTGACCCCGTTGCCACCGGGATTGCGTATGTCACCGATGAGGTGGGAATGTCGAAAGGCGCGTTGTGAATGAAGGCCGCTGAAAAAAGATGCGACAATTTTACGATCAGCAACACCAGTGTCAGCAGCACCGCCAGGAAGACCAGGTTCTTGTTGTGATCGCGCTGAAATCGTTGCTGGCGCCGGTAGTAAAGAACGTAGACGACTATCAGCACCAGGGACAGGACCAGGGCCACTCCGGCGCCGGAGACCGAAATGCGCTTGTCCTTGGCCTGCTCCTGCATGGCTTTCAATTTCAGCAACTTGGTCTGGGTGACTTTTTCACCTTCCCGCAAAAGCATTTCCCCGGCTTTGATCTGGTAGAGGATCGGCTTGATGGCTTCCACGGCCTTGTTGCGGCGCAGCTCGGTTTCGTGGCGGTTGAGGGTGATATTGGGCTGGATCAGGCGCTGACAGAGGTCGACCACCAGATTGACCAGATTGTAGTTCATGTTTTTAAGCAGGGGCTGACCGACGATCCTTACCATGGCCTTTGCCTGGTCGGGACCGTAAAAACGCCGCAGGGCCCTTATGGTCCTTTCCTGCTGGGTTACAAGGTCCCGCAGCACTATCCCTTTTTCATTTTCCTGGAGCAGAATCTCCTTGTTGGCCACCACCCCGTTGAGCATTATCTGGGACACGATTTTGATGATCAGCGCAGGAATTTTTTCCGCGAAGCGCTCCCGGACCAGAATCCGGTAAGCGCCGCGGCTTATTTCCAGGCCGATTATTTTCTCGAATTCCGGTTTGAAATCCCACAGTTTCTGATCAAGCTGTTTTTCCGACCACTTGGCTCTTTCTTCCGGCGCAAGACCGGGCCGGCCTTCTTTGGCTTCCAGATCAGACTGCCGGCGGTGCCGGGCGATGATTTCGCGAGCCTTTTTGAAGGCCTCGCTGACCCTGGTGGTGATATTGACCGCCACCCTGGGGTCGTAGTCGTAGACGGTAAGGACGGATTCGGCCGCATTCTTGCGGCTTTCCTCGGTCGCCTGGGGGTCTTCCACGAAAAAGTCGAATCTTGCCTTTATGTCGCGTTCGACAATGTCTCCCACCTGGTATTCCGGGGGGCGGGTTATCAGGCCCGGATGCAGAAGGACCATGAAAATCGCCACCGTCAGTGCCAGGATAATCCAGCAGAAGATGGCCCTGGAATTGACAGACGGGCTGGAATTGTTTTTGTTGCTACCCTTGCGCATAAGAATTTCTGAAGTCCGTTCCGGCAGCCCGGTTATCGGGGGCTAAGGCCGATTTTCCAGATCCGCCTCTTCGTATGCCTGGATAATGTTCTGGACCAGTTTGTGGCGCACCACGTCCGCCTGGCTGAAGAACACGAAGGCGATTCCGTCGATTCCCTTGAGAATGGTTTTGGCCTCCACCAGCCCGGAAAGCTTGGTGGCCGGCAGGTCGATCTGGGTTATGTCTCCGGTTATGACCGCCTTGGACCGGAATCCCATACGGGTAAGGAACATTTTCATCTGTTCCGAAGTCGTGTTCTGGGCCTCATCCAAAATAATAAATGCGTCGTTTAGGGTCCGGCCGCGCATGAACGCCAGGGGCGCCACCTCTATCACTCCCTGCTGCATCAGGGCGGCCACCTTTTCGAAACGCAGCATGTCATGGAGGGCGTCGTAAAGGGGGCGCAGGTAGGGGTCTACCTTTTCGGTGAGGTCTCCGGGCAGAAATCCAAGGGCTTCCCCGGCCTCGACAGCCGGACGGGTCAGGATGATCCGGCTGACCTTGTTTTTGACCAGGGCGGCTATCGCCATGGCCATGGCCAGGTAGGTTTTGCCGGTGCCGGCCGGCCCGATGCCGAACACGATGTCGCAGCGCCGGATGGCGTCGATATATTCCTTCTGGGCCTTGCTTTTGGGGGTGATGGCGCTTTTTTTGGCCGTTATGTATACGGTGTCTAGGAAGATTTCCTTGAGCCGGGCCCCGGCGTCTGCGCTGAGCAATCGGATGGCGTAATCTATGTCATTGGGATAGATGGGATATTTTTCTTTCAGTAGTCCGTACAGCTGGGTCAGAAGGTTCTGAACCAGGCCGGCGGCGTCCTGTTCGCCGCTGATGAGCACGCTGTTTCCCCGGGCCTGGATCCGTACTTCCAGGGCGTCGGCGATCCGCTGCAGGTTGCGGTTGTGTTCCCCGAACAGCTGGCGCGAAAGCTCGATGTCGGTGAAGGTCAGGCGGGTTGCCTGGTTGTTGGTGTCGGCGTTAACCATGGACTGGTTGTCAATCCCCCCGAAAATTTTCCTGCCACGGCCTTTTGTCGGTCCGCATGCCACCGCCGGCAACAGGATGTATGGTCGATCTATGAACAAATAGCCAACTTTTGCCCCTAATGCAAACTTCAATTCTTTGGTTGTTGTATTGCCTGTGATAAACACATGTTACAAATCGGCCGGCCGTTGACGGGCTGAAAAACCTTGACGCTCAGATACGGCTTTGTTAGCGTTCCGTACTTTCAGTGCCACGTCGTGATACAGGCGCATGGCCCCCGGAAGTGACCCGAAAGCGGCCCTTCCGGCCGGCGGAGGGGCCCGCAAAACCGCTCGGAGCCCCGGCGGTCTCATGTCATCGTACCGCGATGCGGGCCAAGGCAAGCCGCCCCTCTTCAGGGATGGTGGTATACTCGATACAGGGTTTTGGCTCAATGAATCCTTTTGATATTTTGCTGGCCGTAGTCGGGATCTATTGCCTGATAAGAGGCGTTTTCAGGGGGCTGGTAAAAGAAGTTTCATCCATAATAGGGGTTGTGGGCGGCTTCTACGCCGGTTACACGTTTTACCCTTCTTTGGCCGGTCTCATCGGAAAAGTTTTTTCCAACCCGGCCTACGCCCGGCTGGTGGCTTTCCTCCTGATTTTTGTCCTGGTCTATCTGGCCATCAGTATTTGCGGAGTAATAACCAAGTATTTCATGAATATAGTCTATCTCGGGTGGACAGACAGAATCGGAGGGGCGCTTTTCGGGCTGGCAAAGGCGGTATTGATCGCCGCTGTCCTGGTGATGGTCTTTACGGCTTTTCTGCCCCGCAACACCCCCCTGATCAAAGAAAGTATGTTCGCCAGACCCATCATGCTCGTTTCCGAAATCATGGCCAAGGTCACCTCTGCCAATCTCAAACGGCCTTTCATGGCCAACGCCCGGGTATTGAGACAAAAATGGTCCGGGCAGAAGTAAACACCTCTCCGGACGGTCTGTTCCGCACGGTTACGGGATCTGGAAAATGAACCTTGAAGCCCTGGAGGCTCTCGTAAAACGCCTTACGGCCGAGGACGGTTGTCCCTGGGACCGCCAGCAGACTCCGCAAAGCCTCGGGATTTACCTGATAGAGGAGGTCTTCGAACTGGTGGACGCCATCGGCCGCAACGATTCCCGGGCCATTGCCGAGGAATTGGGCGACGTGCTCTTCCAGGTTGTTTTCATGGCCCGCCTGCTGGAAAAAAACGGTACCCTGAAGCTGGATGAAGTGGTGCAGGGCAATGTGGACAAGATGATAAGGCGCCATCCCCATGTTTTCGGCAACGTGCGCCTGTCGGACGCCGGTCAGGTGAAGAGACAGTGGCAGGAGATCAAACGGGCCGAAAAAGAGGCCGGGGGCAAGGCGTCGCTCCTTGACGGGGTGCCCGCAGGTCTGCCGGCCCTTTTGAAGGCTTACCGCATATCCCAGCGGGCGGCGGCAGCCGGTTTCGATTGGGATGGCCTGGAAGGCGTCATGGACAAGGCCCGGGAGGAATGGTCGGAGATGGAACAGGAACTTGCCGCTTGCGGCTCCGCGGCCGTTTCCCCGGGGTTCGTATCCGAATTCGGCGACCTGCTCTTTACCCTGGTAAATGTCGCCCGGCTGGGCGGATTTCACCCGGAGACATCCCTTGCCGCCGCTGTCGCCAAGTTTACCAGGCGTTTCAGGCGGATGGAAGAGCTGGCAGCCGAGTCGGGACAAAAGCTGGAGCAGCTCGGCAAAGACCGTCTGGAAAAGTTGTGGAAAATAGTCAAGGAAGCAGAAGGCAGTGAGGAAACAGATCTCCCGCCGGGGGTGTTGTGACTGCGGCCCTGACAGGGATGGCAATGATCAGGCTTTCTGATCGACTGTCTTGTGGGCCGGCGGGATTCTGAATATCAAATCACCGTTTTTATTGTATTTTTCAAAGACGATCTTTGTCTCTTCCAGCTTGTATCTGGAAGATTCCTGCTTTTGCCTGTCATGGGTTCTGGCTTTTTGACCGGACTCTGATTTTTCCACCGGCCGGGCACGCCTTACCTCCTCGGCCTGCTGTTGGGTCCGGACTTCATCCCCGGCGGAAGCTGCCGCTTCGATCCGGAACGGGACCCTGACCTCGTTGTCGCCAATACCGCTTAACATGATTATCCCCCCTTTTCCACGGCGTTCCGGCTGCATGCAGACAGTTTCTGGCCGGGTGCCGGTGAATCTGAATCTTTTTTCATGACGCTCCTTCGGTTTCCCCGTCGTGGCCGGTTGGCGTGAAGTTGTTGAAATCCACTATTTTTCTGATGATCTTGTCTGACACGCGGTTTATTATCGATTGCCGCTTGCCTTCGGCGGAGATGACCACCGATTCCGCGGGCATCCGGTGCCCGGCATCAGGGTTATCGGGTTTTTTGACCGCCTTGCGGCTCAACTGGCGGCGGTAGACTTCCAGGACGTTGTCGATCTTGTAGCGATGAATGTACATGGTTACAACCCTCCGTTCATCTTATCGGCAGGGCCGTTACCGAACTTTAGAAAAAAAATCAGGTCAGGATTTCTGACGCCATTTCAAGAAATCGGCGGTGGGAAGAAAAAGCCACTTCCGGCAACCGATCGAGGCTGAACCACCGGACCGCTTCGGCGTCGTCGCCGGGCCGCGGCCGGCCCCTGAAGCGCCTCACCAGGTAGCCGATCACCAGTACGGTATGATACTCGTCGGAAGGATTGGTCAGGATCCCCAGCAGATGAGGGTCTTCGGCCTCCAGCCCGGCCTCTTCCCGCAGTTCGCGCAGGGCCCCTTCTTCCGGGGTCTCGTCCAGTTCGAGAAATCCGCCCGGCAGGCACCAGGTGCCGGCCCGGGGGTCCACCCGGCGCTTGACCAGCAGTACCCGCTTGTGGCTGTCGGCCACCACCACGCAGGCGGCCGGGACCGGGTTTTCATAGATCGGCAGCCGGCACCGGCTGCAGAAAAGCCTCATCCGGCCTTCGTACATTCTTTTCTGGAGCAAATGGCCGCAAAAGGGACAGAAGCGCTTTTCAGGCATAAGGCAATCCGCTGGAACCGGAAAAAGGGAGCCCGCCGGCCGCTTGTCCCGGCGGGCCCTGAATTCAGAAGCAACAGTAACCGGCTGCTAGTCGTCGAAGTCTCCCGCAGGCCCCTTGTCGGAAACTATGGCCGCGGCCTTTTGCCTGATCTTTTCAGGCGTCCACTGGGCCGGATCTTCTATCCGTTCGGCCTTCGGCCCCGGATCGAAGGAATCTTTTTCGCAGATGGTCCGGATTGCCAGCGGGGCCGAATCCCGGGCGTTGAAAACATCGGTCAGGAGGCTGTAGACGAAGTCTTCCACCCTGCGCGCCATCCTTTCCCGGATGGGGCTGGGCTGGGCCAGCAGCTTGTTTTCAAAGGGCAGGTTGAGTTTCTTGAAATTCCCCCCCTTGAGACCGTGCTCGGCGGCGTAAGCCAGCATCTGCTGCCAGACCTGTTCGCTTACGCCCTCGCCCTTTACCTTCAGGAACTGTCCATCGTCGTCCAGGATCGCATTGCCGTAATCGTTGACCTCGACCCCCCAGGAGATCATCTGCAGGGCGGTGGCAACGTTGGCCTTGGTGGTGCGGGTCTTCCGGACTATCTGGCGCAGCCTTTCGGTGCTGTTTCCCGAAGTGCCGTGCTGGGCACCGGAAACCCTGTAGGGTTCCAGGGCCTTGTGGATCTCGGCCGTAAGTTCCACCTGGATGCCGGCCGAGCTGTCCTGGATGCCGTGGGTGGTGCCGTTGTTGAGGGCTATCCAGTTGGGGAATATGCCGTGGGCATTGAGCCCCCGGATCAGGAAGAGGGCTTCTTCCACCGTCGACAGGCCCTCCTTGCCTTTTATTTCACCCACTTCGGTTTCGTAACCGGCCCACTCGGGAACCATGGGGTGCAGTTCTATGCTTGCCAGCAGGTTTTCATCGTCCGGCAGGTGGGAGGCGTCGATGGCAATCGAGGTTATTCCGGCTTCGAACAGGGTCGGTATCTGTTGTTTTGCAACAGGGATATCCTCCGGTTTCTTGATTCCGTAGTGATCGGCATGGATGGCCACCGGGATCCTGATTCCCATCTCGTTGCACATGGCATCCACGATCCGGGCCAGATTCCAGAAGTTGACCGCACAGTAGGCCTCTGTTCCGCCTTCGGAGCGGGCGATTTCGATGATCAGGGCCGCGTTGGCCCGCTGGGCGGCCCGCAGCACTCCCCGGATGACGAAACTGTTGCGTCCGTTAGCCGCTATGCTTACGGCTTTCCCCTTGGTCATCATGGCAAGGTCTATGTACTTGCCGCTTACTATCAGGGCCTTTGAATTGGGAAACAGCTTTTGAATGTTGGGCGGACGGCCCACCTTCAGCGCTCTTTCAAACTCCGCATTGTCGATCTTATCTGCCGAGGTCATTTTCCCCTCCATGGATTGGTGTTTAAAGAATGAAAGCGTTGTCGATATTTTCGAAATCCATAGCTGCCGCTGCTGTCTCGGCCATGCCGGCAAAAGGCGCGGAACGTTTTGCGGGAAGATCAATTTTGCTGTTTTTCGACCGCCTTGAGCTGGGCTTCGATCAGGGCTTTGAGCTTGGCATTGAACGCCTTGACGTCTTCCGAAAATTTTTTCTGCCTGGCCTCGTATTTTTTCAGCCTGGCATTGTATGCGTTTATCTTGGCGTTTATTTCCTGAATCTGGGCCTTGGTTCTCGCCTTCCGGCTTTCTGCCGTCAGTTGCCTGTGTTCTGCTTCCAGGGCGGCGTATTCCTGCTTCAGTTTCTTTTCCCGTTCGGCCAACCGCCGCCTTTCGGCCTTGAGTTGATCATTGGGGTCCGCCGGCAGGTCTGCATCAGGCTTGTCTTCTGCCAATTCAGTATCCGGCCGGGAGATGTCTGCCTGGTTGCCTTCGGCAGCCTCTTGGGCCGTGGAATACACCTTGACGGCGGAACGTTGCTCCGGCGGCACCCTGCTCAGGTCGTCGGTATAGATGATATTGCCGTTTTCGTCCACGTAACGGTAGAATTCCGCATGAGCCAAGGCGGTGAATGCGAACGCCAAAGACAGAACAAGGGCAAAACGGATCATGGCTTGCTGTTCCTCGCTTTCCGGCCGAACCCGGCCTTGCCCGGGCAGGGCGATCCATTGAAATTCCGGGTTTGCCGCAAAAGTAAAGATTTATAATCGTTCCGGAGCAAAATCGTATTTCTTCCCATACTAAGGCCTGGCTTTGTGGCCTGTCAAGACAACCGCCGTCATTTCCATTATTTGAATTGACAATCATCCCCATTATTGTACCATTGGCCGCGCCTTGACGCACTGTTTCAGTGGTTTTTCTGGGAGAGTACCGTGATAAGACCCAAAGAATCGAGCTTGAGATGTCCGCAAGAGGCAAGACCCCGGCCATGTTTATGCCCTCGTGGCCGTAAGCCGCGGCAGTCCCCGGAATGCCGGTTTTCCGAAACACGCCCGGGCTTGATCAAAGCCTGCCTGCCGGCCTTGGTTCTCATTCTGGTGGTTGTTTTGTTCGGTTGCGCGCCCAGGGGCGTGAAGACCCCCCCGGCCGGAAAACCCGTTGCGGCCGCCACCGATCCGCTTTTTGCCGAAGCCGAAGATTTGTTTGTCCGGGGAAAGCTGGCAGCGGCCCTGGAGGCCTATCGCAAATATCTGGATCTCAAACCCCGGGGCAGATACGCGGCCTGGGCCTTGCGGCGCACGGCCGCCATATACCGCCGCCAGGGAAGGCCCGGCCTGGCCCTTGAAGCCTACCGGCGTTTCGAGCGGCAGTTCGGAAACAGTCCCATGGCAGAACAGGTCAGAATCGAGATGCTCGGCCTGCTGCTGGAACAGGAGCGCTATGCGGATGTCATCGACGGGGCAAGCCGCATGCTGGACAAAACCACCAATCGCTCGTCTCTCCGGAACCTGTGGTCTCTTCTGGCCAGGGCTTATTCCGCCATCGGTGATGCGGCCGATGCCGCCTACTACTATCACAAGCTGCTGACGGCTCCGGCCGGGGTGCCCGACAAGGACGAGGTCAGGGCCCGGCTCCAGGCGGCCATAGATCGTCTCAGCCGTTCCGAGGCCGAAATGTTGCTGGACGCCTTCGATGATCCTTTTTCCCGCAGCCGGCTGATGTTCAGGCTGGCCCAGACTTTTATCGACGAGAATCTCTATGACGAAGCCCTCGATGTCCTGAAAAAATTCCGGGAGCTTTACCCTCAGCATCCCCTGGCCGGCAAAGTACAGGCCATGGCGGACGATCTTGAAAAACGTTTCGTGTTTGAGCCTTTTACCGTCGGTTGCCTGCTTCCTCTCAGCGGCCCTTACAAGATTTACGGCCAGAGAGCCCTGGAGGGAATCGAGCTTGCCCTGGACCAGGTTGCGGGCCGGTTGGGGAAGCAGCCTTTCCGGCTGTTGGTGAAAGACACCGGTGCCGATCCCGGCCGCGCCGTGGAAGCTGTCCAGGAGCTGGTGCAGCAAAAGGTGGGTGTCATAATCGGACCGGCTTTCACGGCCGATGCGGCCGCCGCCATGGCCCAGCAGCTACAGGTCCCCATGATCGCTTTGACCCAGAAAGCCGGGGTGCCCGAAACCGGCCGGTACGTGTTCCGTAATTTCATGACTCCTGCCATGCAGGTCAAGGCCCTGGTCACTTACGCCGTTGAAAAACTTGATCTGAGGCGTTTTGCCGTCCTTTATCCGGATGACAATTACGGCAATACCTTCATGGAGCTGTTCTGGGACCAGGTGATCGCAAGCGGCGGGCAGGTGGTCGGGGTTGAATCCTACCGTCCGGATCAGACCGACTTTGCCGAACCCATCTCGAGGTTGACCGGGACGTATTACAGTGTGCCCGAAGACCTGAAAAGGACTCCTCTGGTCAGGGTGGAAAAACCGCCGGAGCTGCCCCTGGAGTCAGAACAAAGGCGTGGTCCGCTGGGCAGGCTGGTCGCCGATTTCACCACCTTGTGGACCGGTCTCTACTGGGATGAGACCCTTGGCCGGGGGGATAAAAGGTCGGCCCGGGAAGGGAAAAAGCCCCTGGTCGACTTCGAGGCCCTTTTCATTCCGGATTCGGCCAAGACGGCCGGAATGATTCTGCCCCAGCTGGCCTATTATGACGTAAACGATGTCTTTTTGCTGGGAACCAATCTGTGGCATTCGGACAGCCTGATCGAACTGGCCGGAAAATATGCCCGCAAAGCGGTGATCGTGGACGGGTTTTTCGCCGGCAGCGCCTATCGGCCGGTGAAACGGTTCGTGCAGCGTTTTGTCTCGGTCTACGGCCGCCGCCCGGGAGTGATCGAGGCCTTTGCCTATGACACGGCCGCCATGGTGATGCGGATTCTTGCCGATCCGGCCCTGAAACTGCGCTTCCAGGTGCAGCGCAGGCTGGCGGCCGTCTTTGACGATCAGGCGGTGACCGGGCCGACCGTTTTCGACCCGTCGGGCGAGGCCCGGAAGCCGCTGTACCTGTTGCGCATCAAGGGCAAGCGGTTCGTCGAACTTGCACATCCATGAATCTTCCTTACCTGACATACAATTTCCTGGTGTCCGGGCTTTACGCAGCCGCCCTGCCGCCGGCGCTGATCGTCCGCCGGGTCCGGAAGGATCTGCGCAGCTTCATCGATCAGCGCTTCGGGCTCGGTTTCGAGACGGAGCCGGGCCGCAGCGCCGGTCACGGGCCGCGAATCTGGATCCATGCGGTTTCAGTGGGCGAGGTGGCAGTGGCCGAAATGCTGGTCCGGACTTTGAGCCGCCGCCTTCCTGAATGTGTGATGGTTTTGTCAACGGCGACCCGTCAGGGGCACCAGGTGGCCCGGAGGCGCATGCCTCCTGAAGTGGGATGTTTCTATGCTCCCCTGGACGTGCTGCCGGCCCTGCGCAGGGTTTTGGGGCTGTTGCGGCCCCACGTGCTGGTGTGTCTGGAAACCGAGCTGTGGCCCAACCTGCTGGCCGAAGCGCGCAGGGCGGGTGCCCGGGTGGCGGTGGTCAACGGCCGGCTGTCGGTTCGCAGCGTCGGCCGCTACCGCAGGCTGGCCTCCATGATGCGGCATGTGCTGAAAAACGTAGACGTATTCAGCATGATTTCTGCCGGCGATGCCCGCCGCATCGAATCCATAGGGGCCTTGGGCGAAAGAATAGAGATCAACGGCAACGTCAAGTTCGACGTCCGTCTGCCGGCTGATTCCTCCGCAATGATGGAGGAACTGAGGCGCCGGTACGGTCTGCAAGACCGCGACAAGGTACTGGTGGCCGGCAGTACCCGCCAGGGGGAGGAAAGGATAGTTCTCGATGCCTACCTGAGCCTGCGGGCCGGTAGCGGCCCGTCGCTGCTCATCATGGCTCCCCGCCACGTGGAAAGGGCGGCCCAGGTGGCCCGGTGGGTGTCTGAACAGGGCCTTGATTACCAGTTTCACAGTGAGCTTGCCGGGGGCCGGCCCCGGGAGGCGGAAGTGGTCATCGTGGACACCATGGGAGATCTTTTCCGCCTCTACGGCCTGGCCACGGTGGTTTTCTGCGGCGGATCCCTGGTGCCTCTGGGTGGACAGAACATCCTGGAGCCGGCCGCCTGGGGCAAGCCGGTGCTCTACGGGCCGCACATGGAAGATTTCGGCGAGGCCCGCGCCATGCTGGAAGGGTGCGGAGCGGGAAAGACGGTCCGGTCAGCCTCCGGGCTTGCCCGGGCCGCCGGCCGTATAATGAACGATCCCGGCCTGGCCTGCGAAATGGGCCGGGCGGCCCAGGATGCCCTCCGGGAACACCAGGGCGCGGTCACCCGCCATGCCGCGGTTGTCGAGCGGCTCTTGCGGCGGCAGCCCGGCGTTTCGTCCCGTCCCGGGTGAATTTTGGCTGCCGGCGCGTTGTTCCGGCCTCCGGCTTCAGGTTTCGTTTTTGAGCGAACCCTGGCCGGTTGCCTCCAGGACCGCCGACCACAGCTTGCCCCGCGGCGAGACCTGCTTGCGCTTGCCGGCCGATGCTTCCATGGGAATGTGGACGAAATGGTTGTTCCAGCGTCCGATCAGCAGCTTGGTCTTGCCGGCCAGGCCGGCATGAACCGCGTCCCGGCCCAGAAAGCCGCAAAAGACGCTGTCGTTGGCATTGGCCGGCAGGCTGCGGATCATGTAGCTGGGATCGATGTATTTCAGATTGATTTCGATATTCCTGGCCCTGAAGTAGTCAGCGATGGCCCGCTTGAGGAACAGGCCGATGTCTTTCAGCTTGACATTGCCCGAAGCATCCCTTTCCAGACTGTCACCGCTGAAAAATTTCTGGCCGGCGCCCTCGGCCACCACGATAACGGCATGGCCGCGGGCGGCCAGGCGTTTTTCAAGGGCCGCCAGAAATCCCTTGGGACCTTCCAGGTCGAAATCGACCTCGGGAATCAGCACGAAGTTCACGTCCTGCTGGGCCAGGGAGGCCGTGGCGGCGATGAAGCCCGAATGGCGGCCCATGAGCTTTATCAGGCCGATACCGTTGGGATAGCCCTGGGCTTCGTTGTGGGCGCCGATTATGGCCCGGGTGGCCACGTCAACCGCCGTGTCGAAGCCGAAGGAGCGCGATACCAGGTGGATGTCGTTGTCGATGGTCTTGGGGATGCCCACCACGGCTATCTTCAGCTTGCGGCGCCCGATGGTGTCGGCAATCTTGCAGGCGGCCATCAGGGTGCCGTCACCGCCGATCATGAAAAGGATGCCGATGTTCATCCTTTCCAGGCTGTCTGTGATTTCATCCATGTCCTGGGGACCCCTTGAAGAGCCCAGGATCGAGCCGCCCATGTCGAGGATGTTGGTTACGGCGGCGGGGGTGAGATCCATCACCGGGTGGCCGTAACTGGGGATGAAACCCTGAAGCCCGTAGCGTATTCCGTAGATGTTGCGCACTCCGTAATGGTAGTACAGTTCCAGGACGATGGAACGGATGATGTCGTTTAATCCCGGGCACAGGCCGCCGCAGGTGACCACCGCGCATCTGAGCTTGCTGGGATCGAAATAGATCTTTTCCCGCGGACCGGCCAGCTCGAAGGTCGGCAGGGGCTTGCCCTGTCTGACCAGCTCCCGGACCGTTTCGGCCTCGATATGGATCAAGACCCTTTGTTCGTCGCTGACAAAGGGCTGCTTGACGGCTCCCCGGTCCTCTTGCAGCAAGGGGGAGGGTATCTTGGCCTTTCCCAGGGTCTTGATGGTCATGTCGGTGGTTTCTACCATCATCAGGCACCTTCCTTTCCGCCGGCGGCCCGGCCGTTCTCAGACCGCTCAGCTGCCGTTGAATTTGAATTCACCCTTGCCCAGGATGTCATGCAGGTGAAGGATGCCGCAAACAGATTCACTGTCGTCGATGATGGGCAAAACGGTGATCTGGTGCTGTTCCATAAGGTTCAGGGCGTCGTAGGCCGGAGTTTCGGCCTTTAGGTAGTACGGCTCGGGGGTCATGATCTGATCGACCTTGCGCTCCAGCAGGGGCAGCCCGCGGGCCACGGCCCGGCGGATGTCGCCGTCGGTGATTATTCCCAGCAGGTGTTTTCGGGGCGAAAGTACCAGGATGACCCCCAGGCTGTGGCGGTCCATTTCCGCCAGGGCGTCAGAGGCGTCGGCGCCGGAGGGCACCCAGGGAATGGCGTCGCCGGTAAGCATTATGTCCCTGACCTGGCTGGCCAGGCGCTGGCCCAGGGCCCCTCCGGGATGAAACTTTTTGAAATCCGAAGACTTGAAATGTTTCTTGTTTATCAGGACCACGGCCAGGGCGTCTCCCATGGCCAGCATGGCCGTGCTGCTGGCAGTCGGGGCAAGACCCAGGGGGCAGGCCTCCCGTTTCACCGCGACATCGATGACTATGTCGCTGGATTTGGCCAGGGTCGAGTCGTCCCTGCCGGTAAAAGCAATGACCGGGCAGCCCATTTTCCTGATGGTGGGAAGCAGCATGTTCAGCTCGTCGGTTTCGCCGCTGTAGGAAAGGGCGATGAAAACATCGTTGCTGCCCACCATTCCCAGATCGCCGTGCATGGCTTCCACCGGGTGCAGGAACAGCGATCTGGTTCCGGTGCTGTTGAGGGTGGCGACTATCTTGCGGCCGATGAGGCCGGATTTGCCGATGCCGCTGACAATGACCCTTCCCCGGCAGCGGCAGATCATATCCACCATTTCGACAAAGCGCCGATCGATCCGTTCGATCAGGCCGGAAATTCCTTCAGCTTCTATCCGCAGCACTTCGGCGGCCTGTTGGATTACCATTTGCTCTCCGGTTTCGTTTCGTAACGGCGCCCGGCACGCCGGGCGCCCCGATTCTTGATTGTTCATGTTCCGAGATCGGTTCATATGCCGACATCAGGTAAAACTTTAACGGCCGGTAGTCAAGCCGGATTTCCCGCTGATTTGCCGTTGACGGCCGGCCGGCATTTTTTGCTTGACATTTTCCATGGGGGGCGATTATAGGATCGCCGGTTTTTTATCCTGGTCACGGCCGGAGATTTTTCTTCCGGCTTTTTTGTGGCCTGATGATCATAACTAATTTAGGGGGTGATAACAATGATTTGTCAAACCATTCGTAAAGGGCTGGAATGCGCCTTCATGACAGCCAAAGGTTGCAGCTACAACGGCGGGCTTTGCCATGAAATCGTGGAAGAGTGCAAGGGGTGCGGCCGCAGCCAGCAGCTGGAATCCGGCTGGTACTGTACCGCCTGTCCCGAGCCGGAGATCAAGTGGAAGCATGGACACTGCAACATGGCCACCCATGTAACCATCACGACCAACGGAAAGTCCAAGAAACTGAATCCTCTCAAAGCATCCAAACGAAGGGGCCGTTGAGATGGTCGACCGAACAGCAGAAGCCCCGCGGCTGTCTACGCGGGGCTCGCTTTCTTTGTCCCGGCTTCCCTCCTGATTCCTCCGGCCTTTGTGCTTGACAGCACCTGCAGCAGCCGATAAACAGCCAACACCGGCAGTTTGGCTGCCGCCTCCAGATAGAGCGTCTTTTTTTCAACAGCCGTTTGCAAAGGATGGCACCATGAACCCGTTGGCCGCTGAATTAAATTCAATTCTGTCTTCCGCCAATCCCCAGGTATATGCAATGCTCTCCAAGGTGGGCCAGAGACTTTTCTTCCCCAGGGGGATTCTCAGCCAGAGTGCCGAAGCCAGGGAGAAGGCCCACAAGATAAACGCCACCATCGGTATCGCCAAGCAGGACGGCCATACCATGTACCTGTCCAAGGTGATGGACATGATCACCGGCCTTAAGCCGAGCCAGTCCCTGACCTACGCTCCTTCTTTCGGGATACCGGCCCTGCGCCGGCGCTGGCAGCAGGACCTGGTGGCCAAGAATCCCTCCCTTGCCGGCAAGGCAATAAGCCTGCCGGTGGTAACCTGCGGGATTACCAATGCGGTTTCGGTCTTTTCCGAGATGTGGGTCGATCCTGAAGACGTGATCATCCTGCCCTCCATGATGTGGGGCAACTACAACATGATCTTCTGCGTGCGCAATCAGGCCCGCATGGTTCACTACGAAATGTTCGGCGCCGGCGGCGGTTTCAACCTTGAAGGTTTCAGCAAGGTGGTGGAAGAAGAAGCCGGCAGGTGCGGCAAGATCGTCGTCATGCTCAATTTTCCCCACAACCCCACCGGTTACGCTCCGACGGTGAGAGAGGCGCGGCAGATAGCTGCCGTGCTGCAGAAAACGGCCCGGGGCGGATGCAATGTGCTGGCCGTGATGGACGACTCCTATTTCGGACTCTTCTATGAAGACGACACCTTCAGGGAGTCACTGTTTGCCCTGCTGGCAGGAGCGGATCCGAACCTGCTGGCGGTCAAGCTGGACGGGGCCACAAAGGAGTATTTCGTCTGGGGCTTCAGGGTCGGGTTCATTACCTACGGAGCCTTGTTTGAAGACGACCGCGGCTATGAGGCCCTGGAGAAGAAAACCGCCGGTTGTGTCCGGGGCAATATCTCCAATGCTTCTCACCTGAGCCAGTCCCTGCTTTTGAGGTGCATTGAAGATCCCGGCACGGCCAAAGAGATGGAGGAGAAATTTTCCATCCTCAGACAGAGGTCCCTGGAAGTCAAAAAGGTTCTCGAAGATCCGAAATACGCCGATGCCTTCGAGCCCTATCCTTTCAACTCGGGATATTTCATGTGCCTGCGGCTCAAGACGGTGGACGCCGAAGCCCTGCGGGTCCACCTGCTCGAGCGCTTCGGCGTTGGACTGATATCCCTCGGCAGCGACAAGCTGAGGGTGGCCTATTCGTGTATCGAGCAAAGCCAGGTGCGCGAACTTTTCGACATCATTCTTCAAGGTGTGCGCGATCTGGAGACCGGACCCTGATGGCAGAACCTGAAATTCCGGCCAGAAAGACTTCCATGACCGATTCCCTGCGCTCCATCAACCTGGTGGACGCCGGTAAATGGGCCCTTTATTTCTTTGCCATCGGAGTCATCGCCGGCCTGGGTTCGATTGTCTTCCATTACCTTTGCCAGCTGGGCAGCCATTACTTTCTCGATTACATGGCCGGTTACCGGCCCCCGCCGCCGGCAGGCGAGCATCACCTGCTGGAGCCTACTACCAGGCCCTTTTCACGCTGGATGCTGTTGCTGCTTCCCATGCTGGGGGGGATCGTCTCGGGATGGCTGGTCTATACCTTCGCCCCGGAGGCCGAGGGCCACGGCACGGATGCGGCCATCAAGGCCTACCACCATGCCGGCGGTTTCATCCGCGGCCGGGTGCCCATCGTCAAGACCCTGGCTTCATCCATCACCCTGACGACCGGCGGCTCGGGCGGCCGGGAGGGGCCGATCGCCCAGATCGGGGCCGGTTTCGGATCTTTCCTGGCCACCAAGCTGAAGCTCACCGACCGCGACCGGCGGATAATGATGGCCGCCGGTGTCGGCGCCGGGGTGGGCAGCATCTTCAGGGCGCCCCTGGCCGGGGCTCTCTTTGCCGCCGAGGTTCTCTACCGGGACCCCGAACTGGAAGCCGACGTCCTCATTCCGGCCGGCATCTCTTCGGTGGTGGCTTACTGCCTCTTCTGTCTGGTCTTCGGATGGGGATCACTCTTTGACTCGCCGCCTTTCGAATTTCGCAATCCTCTCGAACTCGGACCCTACCTGATCCTGGCCCTGGTTCTCATTCCGGTAAGCTGGGTTTACGTAAAGACCTTTTACGGCACCATGGGGATCTTTGCCGGCCTGGAGGCCATACCCAATCACATCAAGCCGGCCATCGGCGGCCTGCTGACCGGGATGATCGGTTTTTTCTGGCCCCACACCCTGGCCTTCGGCTACGGCTACCTCCAGCAGGCCATTTACAACGAGGCGACCATCTGGCTGCTGCTGACCCTGGCCGTGGGCAAGATCTTCACCACTTCCTTTACCATCGGATCGGGCGGCAGCGGCGGAGTCTTCGGCCCTTCCATAGTTATCGGCGGAGCCCTCGGAGCGGTGGTGGGCAAACTTTTTCACCAGGCTCTGCCCCAGGTGGTCACCGACCCGGGAGCCTTTGCAGTGGTGGGGATGGCAGGTTTCTTTGCCGCCGTTTCCAACACTCCCATTTCGACCATAATCTTCGTTTCGGAGATGACCGATTCCTACCACCTCCTGCTTCCCAGCCTGCTGGTCTGCTGGGTGACTTTCATGGGCGCCAGGAAATGGACCATCTTCGAGTGCCAGGTCCAGAGCAAGGTCGATTCCCCGGCCCATGCCGGGGATTTCTTCGTCGATGTTCTCCAGACCATCCACGTCAGGGATCTGATGTCCCAGGTGAAAAAGGTGGAACTCATTCCCCAGGACATGCCTTTCCAGGAGTTCAAGAAGTATCTTTCGGCATCCACCCAGCATTACTTCCCGGTGATGGACGAAAACCAGCGGCTGATAGGCATTTTTTCGATCAACGATGTCCGGGGGGTATTGTTTTCCAAGGAGATAGAACACCTGGTGGTCATGAAGGACATCGCCACAACCGACATGATCTATACCACTCCCGGCGACGACCTCAACACTGTCATGCAGAAGTTCACCATGAAGAACATCGACAGTCTTCCGGTGGTGAAAGAAGACGATCCCGGCCAGCTGATCGGCATGCTCAACCGCCGGGAAGTGATCGCCTACTACAACAAGCGGCTTGAAGAACTGAAACGATCCCGCCGGCGGTGATCGCCCCTGTCTGGCGGGAGCCCGGTCCGGCCGGCTTCCCCTTTGCGGGGATTGATAACGGAATCTGTCAGGTCCGGGTAAAGTTTATTGTTTCTGCATCTCAATGGCATCCACCGGGCAGGCGTCGCGGCAGAATTGGCAGGCGATGCAGGCATGGCCGCGGCTGAGAAAAGGATAGCGGATCGTGTCCCGGGAGCCTGAATCCGGCTTCAGTTCGAGGCAGCTTACCGGGCAGGCTTCGATACAGGCCCGGCAGGCCGTGCAGCGCGCAAGATCGAAGACCGGCCGCGGCCAGAGACGGCGGATGCGGATTCTCCGGGCCGGCTTGCCCTCCGGGGTGCGGATCGATTGATGGGGGCACTTGCGGCCGCAGGCACCGCAGTCGATACACAGCTCCGGATCGATATGATAGACATGTTCCGGCCGTCCCGAGATGGCGCCGACCGGACAGATGGTTTTGCAAACTCCGCACCCCACGCAGGTCTGTTCGATTTTGTAAGGCATGGATAGATTCCCGGTTCAAGCCGGGCCGGTTATGGCTCGATGCCCAGCCGCTTGCAGGTTGATGCAGTGGGTATACCCGTGTCGGGATCCCAGCCCATTTCCTTCCAGTACAGTCTGCGCAAAGCCTGCAGGGGAACGCGGCGGCCCTTGTTGGCTCCCTGCCGCTGGGGAGGGTCTCCCAGGGCCCGTCTGCTGATCCTTATCTTCGCCGGAGCTATCCCCTGCCGGACGTTGAACAGCTGGCGCAGGCTCTGGACGCGCCGGCCGATGTCCATGTATCGTTCGTTTTCCAGCTGCCAGCCGGTGGCCGCATTGAGCCATTTGAACACCGGCAGGCGCTCGATGCCGAGAAAGGCTCCGAAAAGGCAGGCCCCGGCGCCGTTGAGCACGTTCATGTAACAGCTGCAGGCGGCGGCCATGACGGCCTTGACCTTGTTGGCCTTGTACTTGCTGCCCTTGAAGTAGACAAGACCGGGAAAAGGCAGAGTTTCCAGGGCATGCCAGAGGCCGAACATTTCGTAGTAAAGCTGTGAGCCCACGGTGTGCTTGCCCGGGGAAGGCTCCAGGGCATAGTGAATGGCAAAGCCGGGATCGAAACGGCTGTCGTGCATTCCCAGGCTCTGGCCTCCGGCGCAGATGGCGTATTCCGGGGCTCCGGAGCCGATCCTTGCGGCGGCTTTGCTTGCCCCGTCGGCAAAAAGGTCGCCGACACCTTCGCGCCGGATCATTTTCTCCACCAGGGCGACTATGGCCTGCCGGTTACCCCAGGTAAGCTCCAGTCCGTCTGTCTGCGATTTTGTAAGAAGCCCGTTCTGAAAACACTCCATGGCCATGGCCACGGCCCCGCCGGCGGATATGGTGTCCATCCCGGCCCGGTTGAGAAGGTCGTTTAGATAGAAGATGCTGGCGGCGTCGTTGTTCATCAGCAGGGGGCCCAGGGCCATGGTGGTCTCGTACTCCGGACGGTGGATTTCACGTTGCGGATCGATCACCGAGGGCATCATGCCGCCGCATCCCAGGGGGCATGAATAGCAGAAGTACTTGGCTTTCACCGGCCGGGTGATGGCATCGGCCCCGATGGCTCCGGAAAGCTCCGCCGGAAAATCCAGGTTGCAGCCGTCCCAGTTTCTGACCGGGGCATCACCCATTTCAATGGAGGCCTGGTTCATGCTGACCGTGCCCCACTTGCGCAGCATGATTTTGTAGAGCAAGCCGTCGGTCATGGGCTGGGCCGGCAGCGCCCGCATGAGAGAGCCCAGCCGGGCCATCATGTCGCTGGAAACAAACGGCGGCTGCCACCTGGTATCCTGGTTGCACTTGCTGCTGAGCTGTTTCATGATCCCGGGGCGGGCCGCCTTCACCCTGCGGCTGCCGGCCAGGACGACGGCCTTGAGCTTCTTGGAGCCCATGACGGCCCCCAGGCCGGAACGGGCCGCCAGCCTTCCCCGGTCGTTTGAAATTCCGGCAATCAGTGAGAGTTTCTCACCGGCAGGGCCGATGCAGGCAACCCGGGGACGCTTTTTGCCCTTATGGTGTCTGATCAGCCAGTGCTCGGTCTCGATGGTATCCCTGCCCCACAGATGGGAGGCATCGCGGATTTCAGCCTTGCCGCCGTCGGCATAGAGGTAGACCGGCCGGTGGCTCACGCCGGTAAAGAAGATGGCGTCGTATCCGCATTGCTTGATGGCCGGCGCAAAATTGCCGCCGCAGTTGGCATCCCCCCAGGTTCCGGTGAGCGGCGATTTGCCCACCACCATCCAGCGGCCGGTGAAAAGACTGCCGGTTCCGGTGAGCAGACCGGAAACGAAACCGAGAATGTTTTCCGGCCCCAGCGGATCTGCCCCGGCCGGGATGCGGCGGTAAAGATACCAGGCCGCAAGGCCCATGCCGGACAGCAGCTTGCGGAAAATGGCCGGATCCACCTTTTCCGCCCGGATTCTGCCGCCGGATAGATCCACCCACAGAACTTTTCCCATGTAAGCATAGGAGGTCATGCCTTGACTCCTGCCCCGGGCAAAGCAGACAAATATTGTCCCGGCAGTCTGGAAAAGCGCAAATAAATTATCTGTCCATGCAGGTTATCGTTAAAGCGGAGGCCGGGAAAATGCAAGCAATTCTTTCTTTGACCTCGGAGCGGAAATTGACTATCAAGGAGTACAGACCCTCGAGATACGGTTTCCGGACGGTGGAAATCTCCGGCGGCGCCTGTTGCCGGAACGAGTTTTTGGCTGCTGAGCTTTTTCTCCGGAAATCGAGACAGGTTTTACAAGTCATGAAGAAAAGCGTTGGTTTGATAGTCTTTTTCTGGCTCCTGCTGGCAGCGGCCGCAGGGGTCCGGGCCGAGGCTGTCCTGTTCGGAACCCTGGGGGTGACCGGCGACGACGGCCGTTTCGTGCCCGGCTCCATGATCCGGGTCTACCTGGTGCGGGAAAAGATACCCTGCCCCCGCTTGAGTTCCCGGGCGCCTGCCGGCCTGGCCCGGCTGGAATGGATCGAAAAGGTCAACGACGCCCACCTGGCATTTTTCAAAGCCTTCCGGCAAAAAGCGGCCCGGAAGGGGTTTATCGTCGCCGAGACGGTCACCAGCCGGTCCGGAACTTTCACCTTCAGGGGGCTGGCTCCCGGGACCTACTACGTGGTGGTTACCTTTCCCGCCATGATCCGGTGTAAAAAAGTCACCTGGCAGGTGCCGGTGAAGATTCCGGCCGGCGGTTACAGCTTCGTTCATCTCGATTCGAGCAACCTGGCCCTTCCGGTAGGCCAGCGCTGATCCGGGGCCGGAACGGTTGCCGGTGAAATTGCGCCTGCCCG
Source organism: Desulfobacteraceae bacterium (assembly GCA_027068085.1). Classification (GTDB taxonomy): domain Bacteria; phylum Desulfobacterota; class Desulfobacteria; order Desulfobacterales; family Desulfosarcinaceae; genus JALVQM01. The sequence continues at coordinate 80,986 of JAMOUQ010000029.1, forward strand.
ATCGGCAAGCTTAGGAAACAAATGGACAGCGAAAAACTGAAAAGACTGATCGATGCGGCCGCCGGCCGCCGGCCGGTGGACCTTCTGCTGGAAAACGCGCGCTTGCTAAACGTCTTCACGGCAAAGACGGAAAGAACTTCCATCGCCATTGCAGACGGGTACGTGGTGGGCTTCTGCGCGCAGGAGGCCCGCCGGAAGATGGACCTGGAGGACAGGTTCGTTGCCCCCGGCCTGATAGATGCCCATGTCCACCTGGAAAGCTCCCTGACCTGTCCGGCCGAGTATGCCAGGGCGGTGGTGCCGCGGGGGACTGCGGCCGTGGTGGCAGATCCCCACGAGATCGCCAACGTGCTGGGCCGCGACGGTATCGACTACATGCTCAGGGCATCGGAAGATCTGCCCCTGGATGTCTACCTGGCCCTGCCGTCCTGCGTGCCGGCAACCTCCATGGAGACCGCCGGTGCCCGGCTCGAAGCCCGGGATCTTGCGCCCCTGCTGGAGCATCCGCGGGTGGTGGCCCTGGCCGAAATGATGAATTTTCCGGGGGTGATCGCGGCCGACGCCGACGTGCTGGCCAAGATTGCGGCGGCCGGCCGGGCGGGAAAACCGGTCGACGGCCATGCCCCCGGGCTGGAAGGACAGGGCCTGCAGGCCTATCTGGCAGCCGGCATTGCCAGTGACCACGAGTGTACCACGGCTGCCGAGGCTTACGAAAAACTGGCCGCCGGCATGCATGTCATGATCCGCCAGGGAACGGGCGCCCGCAACCTGGACGACCTGGTTGAGATTGTAAATCAACGGACCTGTCACCGGATCATGCTGTGCACCGACGATCGCCATCCCCACCATCTGATGGAAGAAGGCCACATGGATGCGCTGGTAAGACAGGCCATTTCCCGGGGCGTGGACCCGGTGACGGCCGTCCGTATGGCCACCCTCAACCCGGCCGAGTATTTCGGACTGCGCCACCTGGGGGCGGTGGCACCGGGCCGGAGGGCCGATCTGGTGATCCTGGACGACCTGGAGAAGTTCCAAGTCTCCAGGGTGTTTCACGCCGGCCGGCAGGTTGCCGCCGCCGGCAAGCTGGAGCCGGACCTGGAGCCCGGCGCGAGGCCGGCAGCTCCTTCGCCCATGCGGATCGATGCCCGGAGCGTCGATTTCCGGATTGCGGCCGGCGGCAGGAGGATTCGGGTGATCCAGGTCACCGACGGCCGGATAGTCACCGGCAGCCTGGTGGCAGAAGCCGCCGTCGAGCGGGGCCAGGCGGTGAGCGATCCGGCCAGGGATCTGCTCAAGCTGGCGGTGATCGAGCGTTACCAGGGAAGCGGCCAAATGGGCATGGGGTTTGTCAGGGGATTCGGCCTCAAACGCGGGGCCCTGGCTTCCACCGTGGCCCATGATTCCCACAACCTGGTGGTGGTGGGGGCCGACGATGAAGACATGCGCCTGGCCGTGGCCGGCCTGGTGGAGATGGGTGGCGGCCTGATGGCTGTGGAAGGGGGCAGGGTGCTGGCCGAACTTGACCTGCCGCTTGCGGGCCTGATGTCGCCCGAGCCGCTGGAAACAGTGCGCCGCTGCCTGGACGATCTGCTGGCGGCTGCCAGGTCCCTTGACTGCGTGCTGTCGGATCCTTTCATGAGCCTGAGTTTTCTGGCTCTGCCGGTGATTCCCGAGCTGAAGCTCACCGACAAGGGCCTGGTGGACGTTACCGTTTTCAGGCCGGTATCCCTGTTTGTTGATTGAGCCTTGAATGCCGAAGTATCGGAAGGAAAAAAGATCACCCATGGATGAATTGAACCCCAACCGGCCCATCTGGCTTGCTGACGACGGCCTTGCCGTCAGGGTAATCGACCAGAGAAAACTGCCCCACGAGCTGGAGATCCTCGACCTGACCACGGTGGACCGGGTTATCCAAGCCATCGTGGAGATGGTGGTCCGGGGCGCCCCCCTGATAGGGGTGACCGGGGCCTACGGGGTGATGCTGGCTGCTGCCGCAGCCGGCGGCCGGGCAGAACTGGAAAAAGAGGCCGGGCGCATCAAGGCCGCCCGGCCCACGGCGGTCAACCTGGCCTGGGCCGTGGACCGGACCCTGGCGGCGGCCCTAGAGTGCGGAAGGCAGCCGGACCGGGTGGCCGCCGCCCGGCAGGAGGCCGGCCGGATTGCTGCCGGGGAAGCGGAGAACTGTCGCCGGATAGGGAGCCACGGGGCCCGGCTGATCCAGGAGGCAAGCCGCCGCAAGGAGGGGAAAACGGTCAACATCCTCACCCATTGCAATGCCGGCTGGCTGGCCTGCGTTGAGTGGGGAACTGCCACGGCTCCGATCTACGTGGCCCATGGCCGGGGACTGAAGGTTCACGTCTGGGTGGACGAGACCCGGCCCCTGAACCAGGGAGCCCGGCTGACGGCCTGGGAGCTCGGCCGCCGGGGCGTGCCCCACACGGTGATCGCGGACAACGCCGGCGGCCATCTGATGCAGCACGGGCTGGTGGACATGGTGATCGTCGGAACCGACCGCACCACCGCCGCCGGGGACGTGGCCAACAAGATCGGCACCTATCTCAAGGCCCTGGCGGCCCGCGACAACGACGTGCCTTTCTACGTGGCCCTGCCTTCTTCGACCTTCGACTGGCGGATCAGCGACGGGTTGCGCCAGATCCCCATCGAGGAACGCGACCCGGACGAGGTCCGCTACGTCCGGGGCCTGGCAGGAGAAAGTACCCGGCAGGTACTGGTGCCGCCGGCCCAAAGCCCGGCTGCCAATCCGGCCTTCGATGTCACCCCGGCCCGCCTGGTTACCGGACTGATCACCGAAAGAGGGATCTGCCGGGCCACCGCAGCCGACATTGCCCGCCTTTTTCCGGACAAGGCCGGTGCCGCGGCTTGACACCGGAACCAGGATAGGGCAGGAAAGATGGCCATGTTGACCGAACTTGAAAAAAGAGTGATTGCCTCGATCCAGGGCGACATACCCATCGTGGAGCGGCCCTATGCCGAGCTTGCCCGCAAACTGGGAATCAGCGAGCAGCTCCTGCTCGATACCCTCCGCAGCCTCTGCCGGCGGGGAGTGATCCGCCGTTTCGGGGCCACCCTGCGCCACCAGAAGTCGGGCTATGGCGCCAACGCCATGACCGCCTGGCAGGTGGAGGAAGACAGGGTGGAAGAGGTTGGCCGGATAATGGCCTCTTTCCGGGAGGTCTCCCACTGCTACCGCCGTGATCCCACCCCCCGCTGGCCTTACAATCTGTATACCATGATTCACGGCTCCACCGAGGAAGACTGCCGGCAGGTCGCCCGGCGCATGGCCCGCGAGGCGAAAGTGGACGACTATACCCTTCTTTTCAGCCGGCGGGAGCTGAAAAAGACTTCCATGCAGTATTTCGATATCGCTCCGGACGGCGATCAGGATCAAGCCGACCAGGCATGAACAAGGTTCCAGGATCTTCAGATGCTCCCGGGGTGCTGCTTGTAAATCCCTGGATTCACGATTTTGCGGCCTTCGACTACTGGGCCAAGCCAGTGGGACTGTTGCTCCTGGCCGCCCTGCTGCGCAGCTGCGGCGCAAGGGTTGCTTACATCGACTGCCTCGACCGCTTTCATCCCCGTTCCACCGTGGCAGGCAGGACCAAGCCCGACGGGCGCGGCCCTTACCAGAAAACCGCCATCGCCAAGCCGCCGGCCCTGGCGAAAGTGCCCCGCACCTGGAGCCGCTACGGCATCCGGCCGCAGTGGCTGCGCCGGGATCTTGCCCGCACTCCAAAACCCGACCTGATCCTGGTCACCTCGATGATGACGTACTGGTATCCTGGCGTCCGGGAAACCATTGCCGAACTCAAGCGGGCCTTTCCGGACGTTCCCCTGGCCCTGGGAGGCGTCTATGCCACCCTTTGCCCGGATCATGCCCGCAAAGTCAGCGGAGCCGACCTGGTTTTGAGCGGCCCCGGGGAGACGGCTGTTTTCGGACTGCTGAAGGAGTATACCGGCTGGCGGGTGAAGCCGGATTTCGATCCGGACCGGCTGGACACCTACCCCTGGCCGGCCCTGGATCTGCAGCGCCGTCTGGCCTACGTTCCGCTGCTGACCGGCAGGGGATGTCCTTTCAGGTGCGCCTATTGCGCTTCTTTTCTGCTGGAGGAGAATCTGCGGCGGCGCAGCCCGGAGGCGGTCATGGAAGAAATCCGCCACTGGCACGGCAACTTCGGGGTGCGCAACTTTGCCTTTTACGATGACGCTTTGCTGGTGGATGCCCAAAGGCACGCCCTGCCCCTGCTGGAAAAGATAGCTGCCTCGCCCCTGGAGCTTGCCTTTCATACTCCCAACGCCCTCCACGTGCGGGGCATAGACCGGCAGGTTGCCCGCATGCTCCGCCGGGCGGGCTTTCAGACCATCCGCCTGGGGCTGGAGACGACCGCCTTCGAGCAACGCAGCCAGCTGGACGCCAAGGTGACTGAAATGCAGTTCCGGCAAGCGGTGGCAAACCTGAAAGACGCCGGCTTCCGGGCTTCCCAGGTAGGGGCCTATCTTTTGGCCGGCCTGCCCGGCCAGTCCTTCCGGGCCGTGGCCCGCTCCATCGAAGTGGTCAAGTCCGCGGGCATCACCCCGGTTCTGGCCCACTACAGCCCGATTCCCGGCACCAGGCTCTGGCCGCAGGCCGTGGCTGCCTCGCCTTACGACATCGCAGCCGATCCGCTCCTGACCAACAACGCCATCTTTCCCTGCCGCCGCCAGGGGTTTTCATGGCAGGATCTTAGCCGCCTGAAAAACCTCTGCCGGGCCTGACGCGGGCTCAAAAGGGCAGTTTCAGGCCTTTCAGCAGGTCGTTGCCCATGTTGAGGCGCCGGGTGATTTCCTTTTCCAGGGGGCCTAGCACGGCCGTCTTTTTTCGGGCTTCAGCCAGGGCAGGGCCGACTTTTTCGGAGATGGCGGCCCGCAGTTCTTTTTCCAGCCGGGCGGCCTTGCCGGCCAGGCTGGCGGCCACGGCCTTTTTCAATATCCGGTCCAGGTCTGATGAGATCCGGGTGCTGACCTCCGGTCCCTGCTGCACTATTTCCGCCCGGAACCCGAAATCATGGACCTTTTCAAGCACCCGGCCGATTTCCTCCGCCAGACCGGACACCTTGCCGGTGTCGGCCGCCAGCTTGAGCTGCGCCAGTTTGCCCTTGAGCCGGGCCTCCAGGCGGCCTTTGGCGGCTTCAATATCCAGGACCAGGTCGGCCAGGCCGGACTCGATGTTCACCGGCAGCCGGTCCAGGGCCTCGATTGTCAGCCCCTTTATCCTAAATCCGGCTATCTGCGCATCGAGCCTGTGGCGGGGATCACGGGGCCTGGTGAAATCCAGTCGGCCGACGACCGACAGGCTGTCCAGGCCCTCCAGGTTGCGGCCCAGCAGGCGCAGAACCGTGGGCCGGCCGATCAGGGCCGGGGCATCGGAAACATCGGTAAGGCTGCCCCTGATCTTGCCGGCTGTCAGGATCAGGCCGATTTTGGCCTGCTGCAGCCAGAAGTCCGGCAAAGGACTGGTTTCGGCAAAGCGGATATCCAGCCCCCGGCCGCGGACCGGCTTGTGACGGACCGGTTTTTCGCGCTTTGCGGCGGGCCGGTTGAGATAGGGTTCGATCTTGAAATACCAGGCGGCTGCCGTCTGATACCAGCGGCACAGGCTGCGGCCGAAAATCAGGCGGCTGAGATTGGACAGCCCCTGGCCCGAGAGGGTGTATTTTTTCTTCAGCCGCTCCAGGTCGCGGGCCGGGGCCTTGGAAAGATCGGCGGCCCTTTTTTGGAATTCGGCTGCCTGGGACCGGAAATCGTCCCGGGCTTTTTCCAGGGTGGCGATGTCGCGGCGGATGGAAGCTGCCAGCTGTTTTATCTTGCCGGCCGAGCCGATTATGCCGGTAACCGAGCCGGAGTTTTTCCGGATGGCCTCGAATTGGCGGCGGTAGTTTTCGAGCTTCTTTTGATCGGGAAGCTGCTTCAGCCTATCTTCCCAGTACCGCCGGGCCTCTTCCAGGTCGGCCTCCAGCTTTTTGGCTTCCTCCAGGCTGGCGAGTTTTTCCCGCTCGACGATGCTGGCGGCATCGGGCAGGCTGAGGGCCGGCAGGTCGGTTGGCAGGCACAGGTCCCCCGGCGGGGCCGCAGGCTTGCCGGTGGCGGCGGAGCCGTTTTTGCCGGCAGCCGGCTGAGGTTTTTTCTCTTTTTTGACCACTTTCCCCGGCCGGCTGCGCCTGGTCCCCATGCGCAGGCCTGCGACATTCATTTTTTCGATTATCAGCTTGCGGCGCAGCAGGGGGCGGGGTGCGATGGCCATGCCGATCGTGTCTGCCGCCACCAGGTTGAAGGCCGGTTTTTGCGGATCGGTGACCTGGATCCCCTTCAGTTCCAGGGCCATGGGAAACAGGGAGAGGTCGGCTGCGGCAATGTCCACCTGGGCTCCCACGGCAGCAGTGGCCGCTTTTTCAAGGGATATTTTCACCAGCCAGCCTGCCAGCAGCCACCAGAAGAGCCACAGCGCCAGGCAGAAGGCGGCAAAGGCGGCCAGTCCTTTCCAGCGGATCAGACGGTTCATGCCGTACCTCCCAGGTTGGATATGTTCTTGTAAACGGCAAAGATTTTGCTGGCCTTGATGGTCTGGGCCAGGGGCAGTTTGGCGATCCAGTCACGGATGTGCACCCGGTAACGCCGGACCAGCCAGTTGGTCAGCAGGAAAAGTGGCATGAAGGCCGCCAGGGCCACTGCCAGGCTGCCCATGACCACCGTATTGTAGAGCCGGTCCAGACGGAACCAGGTGGTGTTGTAAAGAGCGGTCCAGAAATCAAGCAGTCCTCCGGCGGTCAGCAGGGCCAGGCCGACCCGGTGAAAGAGGGGATCCAGGGCAAAGGCCAGGGCGCTGAAAAGGGGCCAGGCCACCAGGAAGGTCGACAGGTTGACCCGCAGCACCAGTACTGCCAGCAGCACCAGCAGGTTGTGGGGGCTTGCCAGGGGGCTGAAACCGATGACCATCGCCAGGCAGACCGCCAGACTGATCTGCCAGGGGTCGGTTTCGGAATTGAGCACCTTGATTATTTTGGCCAGGGCTTCAAGCATGGTGCCGGTCCTTTCTTGGTTGGCTTCGCAAAAGGTTCCATTCAGTGTAAGGCGTCCTGACGGAGCCGTCAAGGCCCGGCCGGACGGTTTGGCTTTACTTGGAAATCCGATTGGGCTATGAAGGTCCGGCCTGAGTCGAACGTTTCAAATTTCGGTTAATTATTAACGAATTATTCTCTTTCATAAGTTATAGGCGGATCATGTTCCGGTGTGCCGGCCGGCCCTGAACTCCGCCGGGATTCGGGACGGCGGCCAGAGACAGAAATGGCTGTGCCCGGAATTTGGGAATAGGTTTTTGCTTTTATGCCCGGAACCGATATCAAGTCCGACCTGTTGCTGCTGATCACGGCGGCCATCTGGGGCTTTGCCTTCGTGGCCCAGAGGGCCGGCATGGATTACGTGGGGCCTTTCACCTTCGGCGGCATCCGTTTTGCCCTGGGAACCCTGGTGCTGCTGCCGTTGGCCTGGAGGCGAGCGGCCGGCCACCGGTTCGGACAAGACGGCCTGACAACCCGGCGCGGGCATCTTGCCGGCGGGCTGCTGGCCGGCATCTTTCTTTTCGGCGGCGCCAGCCTGCAGCAGATGGGGCTGGTCTATACCACCGCCGGCAATGCCGGTTTCATAACCGGGCTTTACGTGGTGCTGGTGCCGATAATCGGCCTGGCCGTGGGGCGGCGGACCAACGCCGGAACCTGGACCGGGGCCCTGATGGCGGCAGCCGGACTCTATCTTCTTTGTGTAAAAGATGATTTCACCATCCAGCGGGGTGACCTGCTGGTGATGATCAGCGCTTTTCTCTGGGCCGGTCACGTGCTTTTGATCGACCGGGTGGCGGATGGGGCCCAGGCCCTGGTGCTGGCGGTGATCCAGTTTGCCGTTTGTGCCGTCCTCAGCCTGCTGGTGGCGGTGTTGGTCGAGAAGATCACCTGGGACGGTATCAGGTCGGCCGCCTGGGCCATTGCCTACGGCGGGATCATGTCGGTGGGCATCGCTTACACTCTCCAGGTGGTGGCCCAGCAAAACGCCCATCCGGCCCATGCGGCCATCTTCCTCAGCCTGGAAGCTGTTTTCGCCGTCGTCGGCGGCTGGATATTCCTGGACGAATCCATGTCCTTCAGGGCCCTTTGCGGCTGCGGCCTCATGCTGGCCGGCATGCTGGTATCCCAGCTCTACGGTATGTTCATGCGCCGCAAGCGGGCCTAGCGCCTTTTCAGGCCCGGTTTTAGATCCTCCGGTTTCCTGCTTGCAGACAGAGAAAATGTTTGAAAAGAAAAATCATCCGCCCAGCCACCGGCCGACCACCTGGATTATGTGTTGCCGGAAACCGGCGTAGAAATGGTCTGCTTCTTCCATGATGACCAGGTCTGCCTCGGGATTCCAGCGGGGGGCCATCTTCAGTATCTGCCCGGCCGGCGCTATTTCGTCCCGGCTGCCGGTAATCACCAGCTTCAGGCCGGCAAGGCCGGTCACCCGGTCGAAGGACAGAAAAGCCACCGGCGGCGAGACCATGACCTGATCGACTGAATGGTCCTGGTATTGGCAGGCCCAGAGGCTGTTTACCCAGGCTCCGAAAGAGTAGCCGGCCAGGTGGATTTTTTTGTGACCCATCGCGCGCAGGTGGCCTACCGCCGCCTGGACGTCCTAGACTTCGCCCCGGCCTCCGCTGTACTGTCCTTCGCTGTTGCCGGTGCCGCGGAAGTTGAAGCGCAGGACGCTCCATCCCTGCCGGCGGTAAGCCTCGGCCAGGGCCAGGACCACCGGGTTGTCCATGTCGCCGCCGTACAGGGGGTGGGGGTGGGTGATGACGGCGGCCCTGCCGGTGTCACTCCGGCTGATGACAGCTTCCAGTCTCAGACCGCTGCTTTCAAATGCGCCAGGCTTGTCCATGGCCGTTTTCCCCCAACCCTGAAGTGCCGTCCCCGCACAGGCGGCTCAGGTTTTGTTGCGGGCCAGAACCAGGTCCCTGAGCCTGTCCCAGACCGCCTGGTTTTCGATGGCGGCGCTTTGCTTTCCGGACGCAAGCGCCTCCAGCAGCTTTCCTGTTTCCGGGTCGCCGGTGGCCAGGGTCTCTTCGACAAGGGCCAGGTATCCCCTTGCCGGGGCGTAGAGCACCAGAGGCCCGAAACGGTCCGGACCGTCTGAACGGCCCCAGATGCGGGTATGGTCCGGGACCAGGGAACCGGGGGCCGGTCGCCAGCCCAGCAGTTCGGCCAGCAGTTCAAGGGCTTCGGTAACCCCTTCGGGGTAGCGGTTTTCAAGAGCCTGGCGACCGTCGTCCACTATTTCGGCCACCCCTTCCGGGGTTACTTCCAGGTCAAGGCCCGCTATCAACTCGTCTTTCAGTGATTGCACCGTTTCGGCCGACCTGGTGACGACCACGTCCTTGTCGCTCAGGATTTTGATGGCGTTGCGGATACTGACCATCTCCTTGACCGTGGGGCTTTTGCGCAGGACCACGTCTTCGATGGTGGTGTGGTAACATTTCAGTTCGCCGTCCAGGACGATGATGCGTTTTTTGGCGTCATCATGGTCCAGGTCCCTGATCCACAGCTCCAGGTCCCGCTCCTGCCGGCGCTGGTAGCCGGCCCAGGCCAGCAGTTTGCGCATGGCCTGACGGTTGACCTTTACCCCGGTATCGGTCGGCTTGAGGGAGGCCAGGACCTGTAAGGCCAGTTTTTCGATTTGTCTTTTTTTGAGCAGGTTTTCCTTCAGGCTCATGCTGGTCACCTCCGGTCGGGTTGTGGCGCCGGCCGGTCACCTCCGGCGCCGGCTTGATACTTTGGCACAGCTAGTGTAAGTTAGCACTCCATTGGCCTGGAGACAACCCGCTGTTTTGATCCGGGGCTGGGCGGACCGCCTGAAACGAAACCAGACACTCCAGTGAAAGGATACGGCCATGGATGACTATGTGGAGCTGAAATATGCCGGCAAGACATACCGGCTGCCGGTGATAACCGGCACCGAGGGTGAAAAGGGCATCGATATTTCCAAGCTGCGTTCCGAAACCGGGTTCATAACCCTTGATCCGGGTTACGCCAATACCGGCTCGTGCATCAGCAAAATAACTTACATGGACGGCGAGAAGGGGATTCTGCGTTACCGGGGCATCCCGGTGGAGCAGCTGGCTGAAAAATCGACCTTCAAGGAGACGGCCTACCTGCTGATAAACGGGAGGCTGCCCACCGCCGGGGAGCTGACCGGTTTTTCAGTGCTGCTCAACGACCATTCCCTGGTCCACGAGGACATGAAGATATTTTACCAGCATTTTCCGCGGGCCTCCCATCCCATGGGGATCCTTTCGGCCATGGTGAACGCCCTGCGCAGTTTCTACCCGGCCCTGGAAAACCTGGAAGAAGAGATCAATATCACCGTCACCCGCCTGCTGGCCAAGATCAGGACCATGGCGGCCATGTCCTACAAGATCTCTCTGGGACACACCCCGGTCTATCCCAGGCCGGACCTGGCCTACTGCGAAAATTTTCTCAACATGATGTTTCATACCCCGGTCAGGCCATATGAAATCAAGCAAGAGGTGGTCCGGGCCCTGGAGGTCTTCTGGATCCTGCACGCCGACCATGAACAGAACTGCTCCACCTCGGCGGTGCGCATGGTGGGAAGCGCCAGAGTCAATCTCTACGCCGCCATTTCTTCCGGGATGGCCGCCCTCTGGGGCCCCCTGCACGGCGGCGCCAATCAGGCGGTGGTGGAGATGCTGCAGGAGATAGCCGCCGACGGCGGCAATTACCGCCGGGCCATAGAAAGGGCCAGGGACAGGAAGGACCCTTTCAGGCTGATGGGCTTCGGACACAGGGTCTACAAGACCTACGATCCGCGGGCCAAGATAATGAAAAAGATGTGCGACCAGCTGCTGGACGCCCTGAATCTGGACGATCCCCTGCTGGATATAGCCAAAGAGCTTGAAGAGGCGGCCCTGCACGATGAATATTTCATCGAGCACAACCTGTATCCCAACGTCGATTTTTACAGCGGGATAGTCCTGCGGGCCATCGGTATTCCGACCAACATGTTCACCGTCATGTTCGCCATCGGCCGGCTGCCGGGATGGATCGCCCAGTGGAAAGAAAGCATGGACGATCCCATGTGGAAGCTGAGCCGCCCCCGCCAGATCTACATGGGGCCGGTCGAGACCGACTATGTTCCCATCGACCGGAGGTGACGGCCGGCGCGGTTACTTGGTCCCGAAAATCTTGTCTCCGGCATCGCCGAGACCGGGCAGGATGTAGCCGATGGAGTTGAGTTTTTCGTCGATGGCGGCAACGTAGACCTCCACATCCGGGTGGGTCTGCTCCAGGCGCTTTATCCCCTCCGGGGCGGCCACCAGAAAAAGGCCCCGGATCTGGGTGCAGCCTGACTGTTTCAGAAAGTCTACGGTGGCGCACAGGGTGCCGCCGGTTGCCAGCATGGGATCCAGGATCAGGGCGATCCTTTCGGCCATGTTGCTGGTCATCTTGACGTAATACTTGACCGGTTCCAGGGTTTCTTCGTTGCGGTAAAGGCCGACCACGCTTACCCTGGCCGAAGGTATCAGGTCCAGCACCCCGTTCATCATCCCCAGGCCGGCCCGCAATATGGGCACCACGGTGATTTTTTTGCCCTTGATTTTCTCCACTTCCACGGGCCCGGCCCATCCCCGGACCGTGCGGCGTTCTGTCTCCAGGTCCTTGGTGGCCTCGTAAGTAAGCAGGCGGGCGATCTCCGAGGCCAGATCGCGGAAATCCTTGGTGGAAATGTCGTCCTGACGCATTAGTCCCAGTTTGTGCTTGACCAGGGGATGGTCTACCAGATGTACAGGCAAGTTTTGTTCCTCCCGGAGAAATGTTCTGACTGTAACAGCCTAAAATAATAAGGTAAATTGTTCGACAAAAAGACCGGCCGGCCCGAAGATTCCTGCCGGTCCGCCCGACGGCGGCAGCACCGCGGTTCCGGAGCGGGACCCGGAACCGGACTTTTTACGAAACCATCTCAGGCAGCCGGGTCAGAATTCACCCAGTGGCCGCTGAAAAGTAAATTTGGCCGGTTTCACCATCATATGTTCGAAAGCCTTGTCCGTATTGCCTCCCAGGGCGGAAAAGGGTAGAGATACGATGAAGACGGCCGTGCCGGCTATCAGGGCGACGATTCCAAGGGGCCGCACCACCAGGGCGTCGGCCACCATTTTGCCTGCGGTGACCTGGTCGTCCTCATCGGCGGGAGAATCGGCCATGGCGTTGAAAGGCGCCAGCAGCAGGGTACAGACGATTAAAAGAACAATGGATTGTTTGCCCAGGTTATGCATATAGTCCTCCTTTCGAAGTGCTGTCATCAGACTTGCAGGTGCGGCCGCCTGCAGATTGCCGGAAGGATTAAACTGTTGCGGGATACCAGTGTAAATTATCCGGCTCCACAGGGCCGAGACTCAACATAGCAGTTTCCCGGGATTGTTGCAAATGTTTGATTGTTTTTGAATAAGTGACGTCGTGGTTCAGGATTTGACGGAAATGAAAGACATGGCCCGGAAAGGGTCTTCAAATGATGGGCCGGCGGTGGAGGTGGCGGTCGACCTGCCCGTCTACCGTACCTACACCTACCTGTATCGCGGGCCGGCGGACGCCGGCGATCCGGCGGGCCGGCGCGTGCTGGTGCCCTTTGCCTCCCGCAGGGTCACCGGCTACATACTGGGGCCCGCCAGGGACCTGCCGCCGGGACGGCTCAGGCCCGTGGGTGAATTTCTGGACGACGGTCCCCTTTTTCCCCCTGCCATGGTTCCCTTTTTCAGGTGGATTGCGGACTATTACCTGTATCCGCCCGGGCTGGTCATCAAGACGGCCCTGCCCGGAGGCATCAACGTGGCCGAAAAGGCGGTCTATCAGCTTTGTGATGATTGCGGCGGCTGCGGTTCGGCCGCCGGCGCTCCGCAGGCAGAAGCGATTCTGGAAGCCCTGCGCAAAAGGCCGGCCACCCTGAGGCAGCTTGAAAGACGGCTCGGCCGGACCGGCCTGCAGCCCGGGATAAAGGCCCTTCTGGATAAGGGACTGGTGGTTCGCAGGATGCGCCTTTGCTCGGCCCGCACCCGTCCGGCCTTCGAGAAGCATGTCAGCCTGGCGGCGGATTTTTCAGAGACCGGCCTGTCCAAAGCCCGCCGCAAGCTGGCGGCGGTGCTGGCGGCCGACGGCCCCATGTCTTTGCGCCGCCTGAGAGAATTGATTCCCACGGCGCCTTCCCTGGTGCGGTCCATGGCGGCCGACGGCCAGGTCATTGTTACCCGGCAGCCGGTCTTCCGGGATCCCCTGGGCGAAAAGGTGGAACCGGACCTGCCGCCGGAGCTGACCGCAGAACAGCAGGCCGCTGTGGACCACATAGCCGGTGCCATGGGAAAGGGTTTTGCGGCCTTCGTTTTGGCCGGGATCACCGGCAGCGGAAAGACGGAGGTCTACCTGCGCCTGGCCGCCAGGTCCCTGGAGGCCGGCCGGCCGGTCATCGTCCTGGTGCCCGAGATCGGGCTGGTGACCCAGTCCGAGCGCCGCTTCCGGGCCCGTTTCGGATCACAGGTGGCCCTGCTGCACAGCGGTCTTTCCGCCGGCGAAAGGTACGATCAGTGGCTCAGCCTGATATCGGGCAGGGCCGCCATCGCCATCGGCGCCAGGTCGGCGGTTTTTGCTCCCTTTGACCGGCCGGGCCTGATCATCGTGGACGAGGAACACGACCTTTCCTACAAGCAGGACAGCGGCCTGCATTACAACGGCCGCGACCTGGCCGTGGTGCGGGCCAAGCAGTCCGGAGCCGTGGTGGTGCTGGGATCGGCCACCCCTTCGGTCCAGACCATATACAACGTCCGGCAGGGCAAGTATCACAGGGTGAACCTGCGCCGGCGCATCGGCGGCCAGGGCCTTGCCCGGATGGAGGTGGTCAACCTGGCGGACTACCGGGGCCGCCGGGGACTGTACCGGGTCTTTACCCCGCCCCTGATCCGGGCCCTGCGGGAGACCCTTCAAAAGGGGCAGCAGGCGGTGTTGTTCGTCAACCGGCGCGGATCGGCCGGCACCCTCATCTGCCAGGTCTGCGGCCAGCCGGTCCTGTGCCGCAACTGCGACGTCTCCCTGACCTGGCACCGCCGCAGCAATGCCTACCGCTGTCATTATTGCGGTTTCAGTCAGGCGGCCACAAGTCACTGCGGACATTGCGGGTCCCCGGACATAAAGCGCCTGGGGCTGGGCACCGAAAAGGTCGAGGCCCTGGTCAGGGAACTTTTCCCCGCGGCAAGGGTGGCCCGGATGGACCGGGACACCACCGCCCGCAAGGGGGCGCTGGTGCGGATTCTGAAAGATGTCCGCAATGGCAGGGTTGACATCCTGGTGGGCACCCAGATGGTGGCCAAGGGGCACGATTACCCCAACATAACCCTGGTGGGGATAATCTGTGCCGACCTGGCTTTGAACATGCCCGATTTCCGGGCCGGCGAAAGGACCTTTCAGCTCCTGGCCCAGGTGGCCGGCCGGGCCGGCCGCGGAAGCGAGCCCGGCCGCGTGATCCTCCAGACGTACAATCCCGGCCATTTCATAATTGCCGCCGCCTGCCGCCAGGATTTCGAGACTTTCTACCGCCAGGAGCTGGCCCAGCGCCGCGTGCTGGGATACCCTCCTTTCAGCCGCCTGGTACAGATGAGGATTTCAGGCCGTGACAGGAAACGGACCGTCGCCGTGGCCCGGAAACTGGGACAGACGGCGTTGAGCCTTCAGAAGGCCGATCCAGGTTACGCGGCCATACAGGTCCTTGGCCCCCTGGAGGCCCCCCTTGCCAGGATAGCCGGCCGCCATCGGTGGCAGCTCCTGTTGAAAGGCCCGGGCAGCGGCCTGTTGCGGCGTTTTGTCACCGACCTGTGTTTCGATGACAAGGGGCTGAGAACCGCAAAGGATGTCAGCCTCGGCATAGACGTTGATCCCATGGACATGTTGTGAGCGCCTCGCAAGGAACCCTATGCGTTGCCGCCGGTTGCCCTGCGTATCGGGCCGGCTCCAGAAGCGCTCAATTAAGGAAACGGCAAGGAGGTTGGCGATGTTGATAGCCGTGATGAGTGACAGCCACGATCATCTTGAAAACCTGACGGCGGCCATCGGGCTGGCCCTTGAAAACGGGGCCGGGATGATCATCCACTGCGGGGATTTCGTGGCCCCCTTTTCGCTGAGGGCCCTGAATGAGGCCGGGGTGCCGGTCCACGGTGTCTTCGGCAACAACGACGGGGACCAGTACCTGCTGACCAGGCTGGCCATGTCAGAGCTGGAAAGAATAGACCTTCACGGGCAGGTGGGGGTGCTGGAGGCGCAAGACCGCAGGATCGCCTTTACCCATCTGCCGCTCGTGGGCCGGGGCCTTGCCGCCACAGGTGATTACGATCTGGTCTGTTTCGGACACAGCCACAACCATTTTGCCGAAACGATCGGCGGCACCCTGCTGCTCAATCCCGGCGAGATCATGGGCAAGGACGAACAGGCCGGGTTTTGTATTTACGATACTGAAAACGGCCGGTTCCGCCGGATAACTCTGGGATGATTTTCCGGGCGGCCATCAGTGCTTGACACGGATCGGCTCCAGGACCTAAAGTGCTGGCCGGTTGGCTTGACAATCAAAAGCAGCGAGGAAATGGTCATGCGGAAAATTCTGGTTACGGTTTTTTGTATATTGACTCTGGTGGCAGCCCGGGGTGTCGTGGCGGCGGCAGACTCCGGGGCCGGTAAGGCATCTGCCGCCAGTTCACCGGAGAAACCTTTTGCCGACGGGCCGGCAGTTTACTTTCCCAGCACTTCCTACAATTTTGCGACAGTCCTGGAAGGTGAGAAGATCGAGCATGTCTTCGTGGTGGAAAACCGCGGCAAGGCTCCCCTGCGGATCGGCCGCGTCCGGCCCGACTGAGGCTGTTCGGTGGCCTCCTTTCCGGAGGTCGTCCCGGCCGGCGGCCGGGCTGAAATCAAGGTGGTGGTCAAAACCAAGGGCTATGGCGGCCGCAACCTGCACAAACGTTTCGTGGTCCACACCAATGACAGGAAACACCCCAAGACCATCCTCATGGTCAGGGGCCATGTGAAGGCTTTTGCCAAGCTGGAGCCCCGTTACCTGCGAATCGTCGGCCAGCCCGGCCAGAAGCTCGAGGCTGCGGCCAAGCTCTGGCCCCTGAAGGAATTCCCCTTCAAGGTGACCTCGGTGGAGGCCAAGTCCGGCAAGGACATCAAGGTGAACATCGAGCCTTTAGTGGAAAACGGACGCAGGGGATACCTGGTGAAAGTCGAGCTTACCAGGAAGGTAAAGGGCGGTTTCAGGGACACGGTCCTGATTCATACCGACAGCAAACAGAAGCCTGTCATCCGGCTGCAGGTCTTCGGTTATCTCAAGGAGGCCCCGAAAGGCAATGCCGCCTCCGGGCCGTCCAAGACCAAATGACACCCGACAAGCTCCGCATAGTGGCCTTCGACTGCGACGGGGTCATGTTCGATTCCCGGCAGGCCAACCGGGCTTTCTACAATGCGATCCTGGAGCATCTGGGGCTTGCCCCCCTGCGGTCCCGCCAGATGGAAAAGGTCCAGATGCTGACGGTGGACCAGGCCCTGGCGTACCTGATCGACGATCCTGATGCCCTGCGGGAGGCGGTCCGTTACAAGGCCCGCCTGGACTACCTGGAGTTTGTTTCCCTGCTTGAAATCGAACCGTACCTGAAGCCTTTGCTGGCGGCCCTGCGGCCGGCCTACAGAACCGCCGTGGCCACCAACCGCACAAACACCATGGAGGCCGTCCTGCGGCGATACGGACTGGAGGATTGTTTCGACCTGGTGGTAACCGCCTGGGACGTGGAGAAACCAAAACCCCATCCGGAGGCCCTGGAAAAGATACTGGCCGCCTTCGGCTGCCGGCCCGATCAAATGTTGTTCGTGGGCGACTCCGGGGTTGACCAGGAAGCGGCCCGGGCCGCCGGGGTATGGTTCGCGGCCTATCGCAACCAGGCCCTGGAGGCCCATGTTCATCTGTCCGGACTGGACCAGGTGGCCGACATGCTGGGGCTCTGTCTGGATACCGGATCCGCCTGAGCCGTTCATGACCAGTTTCAGCGTGACAATCGGTTCGGCCAATGCCACCGCCGTCCTGGACAATCCGGCAGCCGATTTTGCGGCCAAGTTCTGTGCCGCCGCAGAACTGAACCACCTTGCCCGTTGTTCCGGCCGCCCCCTGGACCATGCGGCTCTCGACAGCCTGGTTGCGGTCCTGCTGAGCAGGCGGTTCGCCGGCCAGCGCCAGCGGCTGTTTCTCTACCGCGAGGCGGCCGATACCCTGGCCCGGACGGCGGTGCGCTGGAAGGCGGCGCCCCCGGGGATCGAGGCCCTGGCAAGACTCGGCCGTGCTCTCATGGTAGTTGACGGCTACGCCCACCGGGCGGTGTCCGAAGCCCTGGGGGCATTGCCGGTGCAGGTGGCCGGTCCGCAGGCACCTCCTGCCGGGCATCAGGCCTGCCCGGTGGCACACTGGCCGGCCCTGCTGGCTGCCGGCAGGTTAAGGACTGCCGGTCCTCCGGCCTGGAAGGGCCGCAGCCTGATTGTTCCCGTAACAGACGGCCTGCTGGTGTTGAAATTTGCCCGGCCCGGCCAAGATTCCACGGCCGGACTGCAGGCCGAGCGGTGGTGGATGGAGCATCTGGCCGGCCAAAGATACCGGTTCAGGGTGCCGTTTGCCGTTCCCCGTCCCCTGGGCTGTCTGAAGGTCGCCGGCCTGCCCTGGAGACCGCCGGCCGGTTTCGAGACCGAAATCACCCGGCCGGCCCTGGCCTACCTGGCCCATCCGGATTATTTCAGCTATCCCAACACCGGCCCGGCAGGACCCGGTTTTGCAGCCATGCAAAGGTCCCTGGAGCATAGTGCCTGGCTGCTGGGATACCTTGCCGGACAGGGCGTGATTCACACCTCGCCCATTGCCCTGTTTCACAACCGGGTTCAGCGCCGGCGGCGCCGGGACCAGGGGCGCTACGAGTGGTTCCGGGCCGGCCGGCTCGACCGCTGGCTGGAATCCTGCCGTTATCCCAACCTGGCCCTTTGCGGGCTGCGGGATCTGGAGCACCTGGAAAGCATCGCCGGGCCGGGCCTCCAGCTGTACCGTCATCTGGGCGCCCACCTGCTGAGCCTGCTGCTGGTGGCAGCCAGCTGGTTTCGCAACCGCCGGCCCGAGCTTGCAGGCCGTGACGGCCGCGGCCGCCCGGTGGACGCCCGCCGTCTGTTTGACCGGGATTTGCTGGAAAAAGTAGTCCGGGAAATTTTCCGCCGCTACCATGAAGGGTTCACCGGGCTGGAGTATCGGGGCCGGCTGCCCTTTGATGCCGGGCATCTTGCAGCCAGGATGGTGGAAGAGATGGGAGTGGACAGGCACATGGAGGAAGTGCTGCGGGTGGCCGACCAGAACCGGATGACCAGCGGCCAGCTGGAGGATTTTCTCGTTGGCCGGGGCTACGGCCGGCAGGAGGCGGCCGCCATAAAGAAAGGGGCCGCCGATATCGTCATAATCAGCGGCCCCCACCTGGGAGGCTTCAATCGACCCATTTCCCTGCCCGAGATGATTCAGGCCGTGGCCGCCGCGGCCGCTGTATGCATCGCCGGCCGCTTCCGGGCTGAAGGCGGCCTGCCGGCCGGAATGGATCTGGCGGATGTGCCCGTCAGCCCGGCAGCCGGAAACGGCTGATCACTGGTTGCCGAAACCGTTTTGTCCGCCGCAGTCGGGACACTGCCAGGTTATGCCGTTGCACGACATTCCCCACAGGTTTTCCTGCATGCATTCCTGGCAGATGGAAAAGCCGCAGCGGCAGGTCCAGCAAAATGGAAACCGGCGCCGGCAGCAGTGGCATTCGTTTGCGGTCTGAAGCTTGTGTTTGCGCCTGTAACCTGATCCGGCCATTGTGCCTGGGTTCCTTCCTTGCGCGCATTCTGACGCTCGACCAGGGCGGTGGCGGCTCTTTGCCGTACAGGCTGCCGTTTTCCAGTCCGCCCTTGTAGTCTCTTTCCTGCGATGGTAAACAATCTGGGCAAAACGACAGCCTGCGGTTTTCAGAACGGCCAGAGAGTAAACCCGCGCCGGCTGCCTGTCAAGCAGGATGAACCGTTAAGGCAGGTTTGGGTTCAATCTTTGTTGGGCTATCCGGTCAGGGCACGTTGGGGACCCGGGAAAAGGGGACCTAAATTGAGCGCTGCAAGACGATAAACATCTGTAACTTATTTAAAAAGTATAATTTGTTAATAATTGGCCGAAATTTGGAACGCTCAATTTAGGGGGAGTTTTTATGGTTGAAAATACCGACAGTCCGACCGTTTACCTGGTGGACGGCAGTGCGTACGTTTACCGGGCCTTCCATGCCGTGCGGGGACTGACCAATTCCAAGGGGATGCCCACCAATGCGGTTTTCGGCTTTACCCGGATGTTGCTGAAGCTGGTCGACGACCGCCGCCCGGAATACGTGGCCGTCTTCTTCGATGCCAAAGGCCCTACCTTCCGCCACCGGATTTACCCGGAGTACAAGGCCAACCGGCCGCCCATGCCGGACGACCTGGTCGCCCAGCTGCCCCTGATAAAACAGGTCACCGACGGGTTCAACATACCGGCCATAGAATGCGAAGGCTACGAGGCCGACGACCTGATCGGCACCTGTGCCCGCCAGGCCGAGACCGGCGGGCACAGGGTGGTGATGGTGACCGGGGACAAGGATTTCATCCAGCTGATCACTGCCCGGGCGGCCATCTGGGACCCCATGAAGGACGATTCCATCGATCTTGAACGGGTAAGGGCCGATTTCGGCCTGGAACCCGGACAGATGATCGATGTCATGGGACTGTCCGGAGATGCCTCCGACAATATTCCCGGTGTTCCGGGGGTGGGGCCCAAAACGGCCCTCAAGCTCATCCGGACCTTCGGTGACATGGACACCCTCTACCGCCGCCTGGACGAGGTTACGGCCAAGAAACTGCGCCGGAACCTGGAGCGGTACAAGGATCAGGCCTACCTGAGCCGGAAGCTGGTAACCATCGATACGGCCGCCCCGGTGCAGTTCGACCCGGAGAGGTTCAGTTTCAAAGAGCCTGACGGCAAAGCCCTGGGAGAGCTTTTCGGCCGCCTGGAGTTCAGACAGTTGCGCCGGCAGTACGGCCTGGGCAAGGCCCCGCGGCCCAAGCGTTATCAGACCGTGCTGGACCGGGCCGGCCTGGAGGACCTGGTGCGGACACTGGAGGCGGCTCCGGTTTTTGCCCTGGACACCGAAACCACCTCCACCAATCCCATGCGGGCCCGGCTGGTGGGCCTGTCGGTGGCCCTGGAGCCGGACGCGGCCTTTTACATTCCCTGCGGGCACCGCTACCTGGGGGCCCCGGATCAGATGGACTGCGGCCGGGTGCTGGATATTCTGGGGCCGGTGCTGGAAAATCCGCGGATAAAGAAGGTCGGCCAGAACATCAAGTACGACTGGATCGTTCTGAAAAGGTGCGGGGTCGACCTCGCAGGGGTGGTCTTCGATACCATGCTGGCATCCTACCTGCTCAACCCTTCCAAGCGGGCCCACAACCTGGACCAGATAGCCCTGGATTTCCTGGATTACAAGACGACCACCTACAGCCAGGTGGCGGGCAAGGGCAAGGCCGAGGTGAGTTTCGACCAGGTGCCGGTGGAAAAGGCGGCCCCTTACGCCTGCGAGGATGCCGACGTGACTTTCCAGGCCTACCAGGTCCTGAAACAGAAGCTGGAAGAGCACAACCTGACCCGGCTGATGGAAAAGGTCGAAATGCCCCTGGTGCCGGTGCTGGTCAAGATGGAGATGACCGGGGTGGCCCTTGACCAGGAGCGGCTGCGCCGGCTTTCCAAATCCTTCCAACACCAGCTGGAGCAGCTGGAGGCGACCATTTACGAACTTGCCGGCGAGCGTTTCAACATCCGTTCCTCTCAGCAGCTGGGCCGGATACTGTTTGAAAAGCTCAAGCTTCCGGTGATCAAGAAGACCCGCAAGAAGACCGGTTTTTCCACCGATGTGGAGGTCCTGACCCGCCTGGCCGAATCCCACGAGCTGCCGGCGGTCATCCTGCGTCACCGCGGCCTGGCGAAGCTCAAGTCCACCTACGTGGACGCCCTGCTGGAGCTGGTCAACCCGGAAACCGGCCGGATCCACACCTCTTTCAACCAGACGGTCACCGCCACCGGCAGGCTGAGCAGCTCCGATCCCAACCTGCAGAACATCCCCATCCGGACCGCCGAGGGACTCGAGATCCGCAAGGCCTTCGTGGCCCGGCCCGGCCACTTCCTGCTGTCGGCCGATTATTCCCAGATCGAGTTGCGGATCCTGGCCCACTATGCCGATGATCCCATCCTGATCGAAGCCTTCCGGAAACAGGAAGACATCCATGCCCGCACGGCCGCCGAAGTATTCCAGGTGGAACCGGAAAGTGTCAGCGAGCAGCTGCGCCGCCAGGCCAAGGCCATCAACTTCGGGATAATCTACGGCATGAGCGCTTACGGGCTTTCCAAGGAGCTTGGCATCAGCAACCGCATGGCCCAGGTCTATATAGACAGCTATTTCGAGCGTTACCGGGGAGTGAAGGCTTACATCGACCGGACCATTGCCGAGGCCCGCCGCAAGGGCCGCACCAGCACCCTGCTGGGCAGGGTGCGCCTGCTGCCCGAGATCAACAGCTCCAACCGGACCGTGCGCCGGTTTGCCGAGCGCACCGCCGTCAACACTCCCATCCAGGGCACGGCCGCCGACCTGATCAAGCTGGCCATGATCCGGCTCGACCGGGCCCTGGAGGCGGCCGGCCTGAAGGCGGTGATGATTCTGTCCGTTCATGACGAGATCGTGCTGGAAGTGCCGGAACGGGAGCTGGAACAGGTCAGTGAACTTGCCAGGGATGTGATGGAAAACATCTGGCAGCTGAAGGTTCCCCTGAAGGTGAACCTGGCCTGGGGTCGCAACTGGGCCGAGGCCCATTAGTCGATGGCTTCGCAAAGAGTCCGATATCTGCGTTGCGCCACGCAGCGTAGCGACTGCGGCGTACTTCAAGTACGCCTCGTCGCCCGCTGCTCGCGTCGCCTTGATCTCGAACTCTTTGCCAAGCCATCCTTAATCATGGTTTCGGATTTTTTGCAGGCCATCAAAAGCTGTGGCGGCAGCAGGCTATTGTTTTTCCGGCTCCGGCTCCTTTGCGCCGGCCACGGTGTCGGCCACGGTGCGGTAGATACTGCTGAAGGCTTCCGGAAAACTGGTGGGCGATACCCGTCCCACCTCGATGAACTTGACCACGATCTCCTTGCTGGCCCTGAGTACCAATTCTTCCATGGGGGTCTTTTTCATTGGATGCTTTCCCTTTCCGTCGGGCTTACAGGTTTGCCCGCGTAACTGGTGGTACCGGTTTGGGACCCTGGTGTCAAGGTCTCCCGCTGCAGAGTCATCCTGTTTGACAGCGGCCGGCAGGTCGATTATTAAGCAGACTGCTTTGTAACTCAGACAGAAACAAAAGGACGACGGAACCGATCATGGTAACCAACAAATCATACACGGTCAATTACCGGCGCCTGAGCCCGGAGACGGTCAAGACCGATTGTCTGGAACCGATCGAATATGCCTACCGGGGACGCCGGCCGGCCCTGATCACCATCAGCCAGCCCGAATTCACCTCGGTCTGCCCCATGACCGGCCTGCCCGATTACGGCACCATTGTCGTCAGGTACGTTCCCGACCAAAAGATCATCGAACTCAAGTCCCTGAAGTATTACCTGCTCCAGTACCGCAACGTGGGGATTTTCTACGAACACCTGGTCAACCGCATCCTGGACGACCTGGTGGAGGCGCTGTCTCCGCGCTGGATGCAGGTGGAGGGCCGCTTCACCGCCCGGGGCGGCATCAGCACCGAAGTGCGCGCCGAGCATGGAGAGCGGCCATGACCGGGCCGGTAAAGACAGGGCTGGCCCTGCTGGTTGCCGGCTTGCTGGTCCTCCAGGGATGCTCCTGGCTCAGGCCCGGGCCGCAGGTCGCCGAAACCCTGCTGGATGTGAAGGACTGCGACCGGTACGCCAAGACCGCGGCCCTGGCGCTCTACGACAGAACCGGAACCGGTCAGTCCGAGTTGCTGGAACAGATGCGGCAGGTCCTGACGGTCAGGCTTCAGAAGGCCTTGGGCGGGACGAGGCTGGTGAAAAGGGGGGATCCGGATTATCCTGACTACCTCGAGGTTTTGCCCTCTTCCGGCAAAGGCCGCCCGGACAACATGGCCCTGGCTCAGGCCGCCCGGACAGACGGTTTCCAGGCTCTTGTCATGGTCAGCCTGGAGGCCCTCGTGCCCCTGTCGGAAAAAAAAGGCATGTTCTTTTGGCGCAAGGACCGTTTTTTTCTCCAGGCCTGCCTGCGGGCCGAAATCTTCGACCCGGTGACTGCCGCCAAACCGTTGAGCACGGATGAAGAAATAAGGGTCAGGGTCGGCCGGGAGGAGTTCGAATTTTACCGGGATCAGGACTGGCGCCTGTCTGAAGCCGTTTGCCGCGCCATAGTGAAAGGGGCCGGGGATCTTGCCAAAAAAATTGTCAAGGCCCTGGATGGACTGCAGTGGCAGGTCACGGTGACGGCCGTCGCCGGTGACAAGGCGGTCTTGCCGGCCGGTGGCAGGGCGGGAGTCAGGCCGGGCCACCGGATGGCGGTCTTTGGTGTTTACCGGGTGATAAACGGTGTCGAAGGTGAAGCTTTCGTGGTGCCCGGCTATCGCAAGGGTACCGTGGAGGTGGAAAAAACAGAGCCTGATTATTGCGAGGTGAAGAAAATATCGGGTTCCGTGGAAGTGGGCGATATCGCCGTGCCTGTCCGCTGAGCTTTCTTCGCCCCTCCGGTGTCGCTCAGCTTCCATCGCCGCCGGCGAGCAGGATTTGTTCGTAGGCGTCGATCAGCTCCATGATGTGCTCTTCCGACCGGAGGTGGCGGATGCTGCGCCGGAAGCGGGTCGCTTGCGGCAGGCCCTTGACGAACCATCCCAGGCGGCTGCGCAGAACAAAACAGGCGGTCTTTTCTCCCAGATAACAGACCGCGGCCCGGGCGTAGCGCCGCATGACGGCGATCCTGTCGCGGTGGCCGATCTGCGGTATCCGGCGGCCTTCCAGGGCGGCGATTACCTGGGTGAAGATAAACGGGTTGCCCACGGCGGCCCGGCCGATCATGACCGCATCGCAGCCGGTTGTCCGGATCATTTCCAGGGCGTCTTCAGCCGAATTGATATCTCCGTTGCCGATTACCGGTATTTCCAGAATTTTCTTCAGCCTGGCGATTA
Organism: Desulfobacteraceae bacterium; assembly: GCA_027068085.1. Taxonomy (GTDB): domain Bacteria; phylum Desulfobacterota; class Desulfobacteria; order Desulfobacterales; family Desulfosarcinaceae; genus JALVQM01. The sequence goes on from JAMOUQ010000029.1 coordinate 105,375, forward strand.
TCTTCCAGTCGGCCCGGCCGCCGAATCCCTGGCGGGCGGTGCGGGGATGAACGGCAATGGCGTCGACTCCGCAGTCCTGGGCCAGGCGGGCGATGGTTTCGGCATCGGCGCCTGACGGGTCCCAGCCCGAGCGGATCTTGATGGTCAGGGCAACTGAGATGGCCCTGCGCACCGCGGTCAAAACGGCCCGGGCCCGGTCCGGCTCTCTCATCAGGGCGGCTCCGGAGCCGGATTTGAGGATCTTTCTGACCGCGCAGCCGAAGTTGATATCGACGATGGCGGCTCCGGCTTCGGCCGCCATGACAGCCGCCTCGGCCATGATTTCAGGATCGGACCCGAATATCTGGATGGCCAGGGGCGCTTCCGCCCCGGTGGTTTTCATCAGGGTCCTTGTTTTGGCAGAACCGTAATGCAGCCCGTAGGCACTGACCATTTCCGAGTAGACCAGAGCACAGCCGGCCTCTTTTGCCATCAGCCGCAGGGGCAGGTCGGTAATGCCGGCCAGGGGGGCCAAAACGGTGGGGTTGGCCGGTGCGACCGGGCCGATCCTGAAACCGCCTGCCGGCGCCGGGGCCGATTGCCTGGCGTTCACGGGGGACCACCTCCGTCGGGGGCCAGCGGGCTGGCATAACAGAAAAGACAGTTGTGCCGGCAGGGGTGCAGCCGGTAGTCGCCGATATCGACAGAGACGGTGCAGCGGCAGCCGCTTCCGGTCCGCTGGCCCGTGTCCCGGCGCAGGCTTGCGCCCGGACCGTCGAGACCGGCCAGGCGGCGGCCGTCGATACAGCCCGAGGCCGTGATCCTGCTGCCTGCGGGCAGGTTTTCCAGAACCTGTCTCTCGCAGCAGGTCTGCAGTGAAATCCCTCGGGCGGCCAGGGCGGTCTCCATGGACAGGATCAGTTCCGTCTTGGCATCCGCGTCGGGATCGAAGAAGGCAATGGGGCTTGCCGCCGTGCGGCGGACCACCTTGCGGTAAAGATCGACAAAGCTTGTCACGCAGGAAGTGATGCCGGCCCTGCCGGCAGCGGCGGCTATCTGTTCCAGGTCCTGCATGTTGTTTCGGGTCCTTCCGGCCGCATCGTGCCAGTGGCAGATGGGATCGAAACGCCACTGCACCCTCCGGGCTCCGTGCCGCCGGCAAAGCTCGTTCAGCTGTTCAAGGCGCTCCTGCAGGGGAGGTATGTTCGGTTCCAGGATCCGGTTTTCGGAATTGATGGTGAAATGAAAAAAAAGACCGAAACCCATGTCGCGCAGTTTCAGATCCCAGCCCCGGCCGAGCATGGGGCCGAAATCTTTCGACCAGAAAACTATGGTGTGGACTTTTTCCGGGGTGACCTCGATCCGGCGGGTGCGGCCGTTGTAAGGGTTGGTCACAGTGAAGGCGCCGGCGGCGATTCCTTCCATGAACCAGGGCATGTAAAAGGCCGGAATGTCCGTCCGCCGGGAGGCAGACAGGACGATCCTTTCGGTGACACTCATCAGCGCTTGCGAAGATCGTTTAAAGCTATGACTTTGGCCTGCCCGGAGCTGTCAGGCTTGCGGCCGGTTGGCGCCTGCTGCCCGCTGCCGGCCTCTGCCGCCGGTTCGTCAGGGCTGATCACCTTTTCGAGCCTTACGCGCTTGCCGTTCATGGTAAAGGTCTCGCCGTTGATATAGGCGTCGCGCAGAATCCAGGTCACCACCTGCAGGGGCAGCTGCAGCATCAGGAGCTTGACATGATACCAGTCCGGCTTGGAGTCGGGCAGGATCGACTCGATGCGGGCAAAGCTCAGGGGCTTTTCCTCGAAGTAGATCAGGACTATGTCTTTTTCGGTGGTGAAGTGCTCTATCTTGTTTTCCCGCATTTGCCGCTCCCCTGGCGAAATCAGGGACATATATTGCCATAACCGGCGCCGGATGTAAAGACGCTTGACCTATGGGCGGCCTGGATCGGGCAAAGGGGCGGCGGCCTGTCCGGAAGGGCAAAAGTATATTGAATAATTTAGTATCAGGTAAATTCGCGGCCCTTAAATTTAGGTATCACTGATCATGGCAAAAGAAGATTGACATAATGTGCAGGATTGTTTAGAAATCCAGGATCGCGTTCAGAATTCGATTCAGATACATGAAACGACCGGGGCCGCCACCTTCCTCCGGGACTGCGGCCGGGCATTCCGATCGGCAGACTTTCACCGGTGGCGGCAGATGGCCGGCCCGGGTCGGGAAACGGTTCATGGCTTGAACCTTAGACCAAGGAGAGGGGCAGATGAAAAAGTATATTGTTTTGTTGACGGTGCTGGGGCTGATCCTGGGAGCCGGTCAGGCTTTCGGCAAGGTGAAGAATCCGGACACTTTCGTCCTGGCCGACATCGGCTCGGTGGACACCCTGGATCCGGCCAAGAACTACGACACGGCCGGAACCCAGAAGATCTGGACGCTCTACCAGACTTTGATATTTTTCGACGGGCCGTACACAGACAGGTTCGCGCCCGTGCTGGCCACCGAGGTGCCGACGGTGAAAAACGGCGGGATTTCGGCCGACGGCCGGACCTATGTCTTCAAGATCCGCAAGGGAGTCAGGTTTCACAACGGCCAGGTGCTGACGGCCGGGGACGTGGCCTATTCCCTGAAAAGGGCCATGATCTGCGATCCGGCCGGCGGACCCATGTGGATGCTGCTCGAAGCCCTCACCGGCCACGGCAGCACCCGCGAGGACGGCAAGATCATTCCGGGCATCTTCCAGAAGATCGACAAGGCCGTGGAGGTCAAGGGCGACAAGGTGATTCTCCATCTTCCCAAGCCTTACCCGCCCCTGATGGGCATCCTTTGCTATTCGGCCTCGGTGATCATCAACAAGCAGTGGGCCGTCGAGCAGGGCTGCTGGGACGGTGACATCCGCCATGCCGCCAAGTACAACAACCCGCCCGAAGGCAAAGAACCCCTCCAGTCGGTGGCCAACGGCACCGGTCCTTACAGGCTGAAACTGTGGAAGACCGGCGACCGTTTCGTCTTCGAGCGTTTCGAAGATTACTGGGGGCCGAAGCCGAAGATAAAGACCGCCATCGTCAAGATCGTTCCCGAATGGTCCACGCGCAAGCTGATGCTCCAAAACGGCGATGCCGACCGGGTCCACGTGGGCAACCCCTATGTGGAGGAAGTAAAGGCCATGAAAGGGGTCAAGGTTTACGAGACTCCCAGCCTGGCGGTCACCGGGGCCCTGTTCTGCCAGAAGATCGATCCCACCGGCAACGACAACATCGGCAGCGGCAAGCTGGACGGCGACGGCATTCCGCCGGACTTTTTCGCCGACATCAACGTGCGCAAGGCTTTTCTGCACGCCTACGACCGCAACACCTTCAAGACGGACGTGCTCAACGGCCTGTGCACCCTGCCGCCCACGCCCCTGGTGGAAGGCCTGGCCTTCTACAACAAGAACACCCCCATCTATCCCTTCGACCTCCAGAAGGCCGCCCGGTACATGAAGAAGGCCTGGGGCGGCAAGGTCTGGAAAAAAGGGTTCAAGATGGTGATCACTTACAACACCGGGCGCGAGGAAAGGGAGGCGGCCGCCCTGATGCTCAAAGAGAACATCGAGAGCCTCAATCCCAAGTTCAGGATCGAGGTGCGCAACGTGGAATGGAAAGACTACATGGTCAACATCCGGGCCTTCAAGTACCCGGTGTTCATCATCGGCTGGGGGGCGGACTATCCCGATCCCCACAACTTCATGTATCCTTACATGAGCTCCAACGGCACCTACGGGAAATACATGGGCTATAACAACCCCGAGGTGGACCGGCTGCTCAAGGCCGGCATCGAGAACGTCGAGCCGGCCAAACGGGCCGCCGCCTACGACAAACTCCAGCGGATCTGGTACGAAGACGCCCTGGGCATCGTCCTTTTTCAGCCCAAGGAGCTGTGGGCCTACCGGGACTATGTGCACGGGTTCGTGGCCAATCCCATGTTCTCGCCCGCCTATGAGTTTTTCCACCTGCTCTGGAAAGAGTAAAATCGCATGATGACGGGCCGGCCGGCGGGGCTCAATGGCTGCCGCCTGCCGGCCTCGAATTTCCGGGTGACTGCCATTGGCTGCCTATGTAATCAGAAGGCTGTTTTTGCTTGTTTTCGTTCTGCTGGGCGTATCGGTGTTGATTTTCGCCATTTTGATGACTTTCAGCCCCGAACGCCGGGCCATGACCTATGTGGAGACACCCCAGCAGGTCAAGGACATTCCCCAGATAATCAAGCAGCACGGTCTGGACGACCCGGCCCATGTCCAGTATTTCCGCTGGCTGAAACAGATCTCCACCGGCAACTGGGGCTGGTCGTTCGTGGCCGCCGACACGGTCTGGAACGCCTTTTGGCGTTACCTGCCCATCACCCTGGAGCTGAACCTGTTCACGACACCGCTGATAATCATCATCGGCATCTGGCTCGGCACCCAGGCCGGCATCCACAAGGACACCTGGCTGGATCATTTGACCCGTATCTTCGCCATCATCGGCTGGTCACTGCCCACCTTCCTTTTCGCCCTGATAATGCTGATGCTCTTTTACGGGTATTTCCCCCTCTTTCCGCCGGGAATAATCGGCGACAAGGTCCAGATGTTCATCCTTGAAAATCCGGACAAGTTTCACAGCTACACCGGCATGTACACCATCGACGGCCTCCTGAACGGCAGGCTGGACATCACCCTGGACGCCCTCAGGCACCTGGCCATGCCGGTCTTTACCCAGGTGGTGGTCGTGGTGGCCCTGCTCATGCGGGTGATGCGCTCCAGCATGATCGAGGAGATCTCCAAGGAATATGTGATCACCGCCCGGGCCAAGGGAGCCGACAACAAGACCATCTACTTCAGGCACGCCCGTAAAAACGCCCTCATTCCGGTGGTCACCGTGGCCGGCTGGCTGGTTGCCTTTTCCATGGAGGGCAGCGTATCGGTGGAGATCATCTTCAACCGGCGGGGCATAGGCTGGTGGCTGGCCCAGTCGGCCATCGCCCTGGACATTCCGGTCCTGATGGGCATGTGTCTTTTCTTCGGCCTGGTCTATGTTGTCACCAACCTGGTGATCGATATCCTCTATGCGGCCATCGATCCCAGGATCCGGCTGACCTGATAAGGATTGACGGGAAATGGCAGATCGGCATCCGCGGCTCAAGGAGTTAAAGTTCACCCTTTACCGGATTTTCAGGAATCCGTCGGCTCTCATAGGCTTTTGCCTGCTGCTGATGTTCGGCATAATAGCCGTGGCAGCTCCCTACATCGCGCCGCCCAAGTATCCCCGGAGTCCGTACGTTATGCCCCACAAGGGCTTTTCGCCCACTCCCAGGCCGCCTTCGCGGCAAAATCTCATGGGCACCACCAGCGGCCAGTACGACATTTTTTACGGGGTCGTCTGGGGCACCCGGACCGCTTTCAAGATCGGCTTCGTGGTGGTGGGCATCGCCGCCCTGGTGGGCATCACCCTGGGGCTGGTGGCCGGTTATTTCGGCTCCCTGGCCGACGAGATCATCATGCGGGCGGTGGACGTGGCCTTTGCCGTGCCCCTGCTGGTGCTGACCATGGCCATCATCGTGGCCTTCGGCCGGGGGCTGGAAAACGTCATGTTCGCCCTGGCTTTGGTTGAATGGCGGGTCTACGTGCGGGTGATGCGCTCGGGCATCCTTGCCCTGCGGGACATGGACTATGTTCAGGCCGCCAAGGTGATGGGGGTGTCCCATGTCAGGATCATGCTGCGCCACCTGCTGCCCAACGGCATCTATCCGGTGCTGGTGATCGCCACCATGGATATCGGCTCCATGGTGATCACGGCCGCCTTCATGAGCTTTCTCGGCCTGGGGGCGCCCAAGGGGTACGCCGACTGGGGCCAGATGGTGGCCCTGGCCCGCAACTATATCATCGGCCCGCCGGGAGACCCCCTGAAGTACTGGTACACCATCGCCTTTCCGGGCCTTTGCATCATCCTGTTCGTGCTTGCCTGGAACCTGATCGGAGACGCCCTCCGGGACGCTTTCGATCCCAAGATCAGGAGGGGATAGAAAAACGATGCCCAAGCTGATTGAAACCCGCGACCTGGTCACCAATTTCTACACCTACGAGGGGGTGGTCAAGGCCCTCAACAAGGTCGGCCTGGTGATCGAACGGGGCACCACCTTCGGCCTGGTGGGCGAGTCGGGCTGCGGCAAGAGCGTTACCGCCCGCTCCATGATGCGGGTGGTCCAGGAGCCGGGCCGGATCGAAGGCGGCCAGGTCCTGTTCTACCCCGGAGAAGACGGGCAGGAGGCGGTGGAGTTGCTGAGCCAGTCCGAGGCCTACATGCAGTCCTTGCGGGGCGATCAGATCTCGATGATCTTCCAGGAGCCCAACGCGGCTCTCAATCCCATCATGACCATCGGCGACCAGGTGGCCGAAAGCTTTCTGTTTCACCGCAAAAAAGAGATGTGCGCCAAGGTCCTGGAGGACCTGAAAACAGCAGACCTGCCCTGGCCGGGGCTGAAGAAGCTGCTGGAGTTTTTCTACCGCCGGGCGGCCGCCGATCCCGGCGACCGGCTCTGTTGCTGGGCGAGCCGGACACCAATTCTCAAAAGATGGCAGCAGAGGCTGTTCCGGGAGGCCCGCCGCCGGAGCGTCGAGATCATTGCGGCCCTTGATATCGCCAACGCCGACCAGGTGGTAGACCGCTATCCCCACAACCTTTCCGGGGGCATGAAGCAGCGGATTCTGATCGCCATGGCCCTGGCCTGCGAGCCCCTGTTGCTGATAGCCGACGAGGCCACCTCCAACCTGGATGTCACCATCCAGGCCCAGATCCTGGACCTTTTGCGCAAGCTGAAAAAAAAATCCATATCTTCGATCCTGCTGATCACCCATGACCTGGGGGTGGTCGCCGAGACCTGCGACCGGGTAGGGGTTATGTATGCCGGCAGCGTCTGCGAGGTGGCCCGGGTGGGAGAGCTTTTCCGCAATCCGCTTCATCCTTACACCCGGGCCCTGCTGGACGCGGTGCCCAAGTTTTCGGTCAGCGGGCAGCTCAAGAGCGTGGAGGGCAACGTGCCCAACCTGGTTGATCCGCCCTCGGGCTGCCGTTTCCATCCCCGCTGCCCCCTGCGCCGGAAGATATGCGCGCAACGGCTGCCCGAGCTGGCGCTGGCGGGACCGGATCACCTGGTGGCCTGCCACCTGGCCGGCGGCAGGAGCGGTTCGGCTCAAGTGTGGGGAGGGCGTTGAATGCCTGCCGACATGATACTGCAGCTCAAGGGCCTCAAGAAACACTATCCCATCCTGGGAGGCGTGTTGAGAAAGCAGATAAATACGGTCAAGGCCCTGGACGGCATCGACCTGGATATCTACAGGGGAGAGTGCCTGGGGCTGGTGGGCGAGTCGGGCTGCGGCAAGACCACCACCGGCAAGGCCGTCATCCGGCTTCACGATCCCAGTGAGGGTTCCATTTTCTATTACGGCAAAGAACATGGCGCCGGCCGGGGAGTCGATATAACCGGCCTGGGGCGCCGGGCCCTGAAAAAACTCGGTATCCGCGGCAAGCTCCAGATGGTCTTCCAGGACCCCACCACGTCCCTAAATCCCCGCATGCTGATCAAGAACATCATTGCCGAGCCCATCAGGGCCCAGAACGGTCTGGGGGCCAGGCAGATGGAAAAGCGGGTGGCGGAGCTTTTGTACATGGTGGGCCTGACCAAAGACCACCTGCTGCGTTATCCCCACGAGTTTTCCGGCGGCCAGCGGCAGAGGATCGCCGTTGCCCGGGCCATCGCCACCGATCCTGATTTCATCGTCCTGGACGAGCCCACCTCGGCCCTGGACGTCTCGGTCCAGGCCCAGATCCTCAATCTGCTGAAATCCCTCCAGGACTCCCTGCAGCTGACCTACCTCTTTGTCACCCATCACCTGCTGGTGGTCAAGTACGTCAGCAACCGTACGGCGGTGATGTACCTGGGCAAGATAGTCGAGCTGGCCCCCACGGCCGATCTTTTCGCTTCGCCGTTTCATCCTTACACCCACGCCCTGCTTTCGGGCATTCCCATTCCGGACGTGGACCACAAGCCTCACCGGATAGTGCTGGCAGGCGATGTCCCCAGCCCCATGAATCCGCCTTCAGGGTGCCGTTTCCACACCCGTTGTCCCTTTGCGCAGGAGGTTTGCCGGCGTCAGGAGCCTGTGGCGGCCGAGGCCGCGCCCGGCCGCCTGGTGGCCTGCCACCGCTGGCAGGATGTTCCGCGGCTGGTCCGAGAGCGTTTCGGAAAATGACGGCCCGTTCCGGGCCAGTCCGGCGGCTCCAACCTTTCAAACACCCCGCAGGAGGCTGTCCGGGTTTTCCCTGTCCCGCTTTCCGGAGGCAATGAATATTCCTTCATTATGGTTTGCCGGGGCCTCACCGGTGCCGGCGGCTGTCTGTCATGACCTTTGCCTTGCAAATACGCCTAAAATACATCTAGTTAAGAGGGCCATGAAAACATGGTGGCGGCAACATTTCAGTTGACAAGAGTTGCCGGCCCTGATAAATGAATGAATATTCATTCATAATGGTGTCGCCGGTTTCCATGCCCGGTCCGGCGGCTCTCGGCCAAGGGGTACGCTGCGGGGTTGTAGTGACATCGACCGGGGATCTGCCGCCGGCCGGGCATGGGGGCGACACCGGGCTGTTTGTTTCAGTTCGGTTTTTTAGCGCGCGGTTTGCCGAAAACAATCTTGGGCTGTGGCAGGAGCACCGGCTTCTGAACCAACCGGCCTACCAACCACCAGATAAGGAGGAAAACCATGACCAGAAGGATCAGGCAGGCGGCGGTCATCGGTGCCGGGGTCATGGGCGGCGGCATCGCGGCCCTGCTGGCCAGCGCCGGTATCAAGACTTTGTTGCTGGATATCGTGCCGCCGGACCTTGAAGACGAGGAAAAGAATGATCCCAGGGCGCGCAACCGGATCGTCCGGGCCGGTTTCGATGCCATGCGGTCGGCAAATCCGGCCTTGCTGATGCATCCTTCAGATGCGGATCTGATCACCATCGGTAACCTGGAAGACGATTTCGACAGGCTCTCGGGATGTGACTGGATAGTGGAAGTGGTGGTGGAAAACCTGAAGGTCAAGCAGGAGCTGCTGAAAAAGATAGAGCCGGTGCGCAAAAAAGACGCCGTCGTTTCCACCAACACCTCCGGGATTCCCCTCAAATCCATGAGCGCGGAACTGGGGTCGGATTTCAGACAGCATTTTCTGGGAACCCACTTTTTCAACCCGGTCCGTTACATGAAGCTGCTGGAGATCATCCCCGGCGAAGACACCTTGTCCGAGGTGCTCGACTTCATGGCCGATTTCGGCGAGCGGATTCTGGGCAAGGGTATCGTCTGGGCCAAGGACACCCCCAATTTCGTGGGCAACCGGGTGGGAGTCCAGGGAATCGTCAAGGCCATGCAACTGATGGAAAAGCACGGTCTGACCATTGCCGAGGTGGATGCCATCTTCGGCCCGGCCATGGGCCGGCCCAAGACGGCCATGTTCAAGACCGCCGATCTTGTGGGTCTGGACGTGCTGGCCCACGTGGCGGCCAATACCTACGACCTGGTGCCCGACGACGAGGCCCGCGACGATTTCGTGCTGCCGGACTTTTTCAAGCGGATGCTGGAAAAGAAACTGCTGGGCAAAAAGACCAAGGCCGGTTTCTACAAGACCGAAATCACCCCCGACTGGAAAAAGATCCGCAAGGTGATCGATCCTGTCACCCTGGAGTACGTCGAGTACGAAAAACCTACTTTCCCCTGCCTGGAGGCGGCCCGCAAGGCTTCCGGCCTGGCAGAGCGCATCCGGACCATAGTCTATGGGGATGACAGGGGCGCCCGCTTTGCCTGGGAGGCGGTGGCCAGCAACCTGATCTATGCCGCCAACCGTATCGGCGAGATAGCCGACACCATAGTGGATATCGACAACGCCATGAAGTGGGGCTTCAACTTCGAGCTGGGGCCCTTCGAGACCTGGGACGCCATCGGGGTGCGCCGCTCGGTGGAACGGATGGAAAAAGAGGGGATGGCCGTTCCGGAAGCCGTCAAGAACATGCTGGCCGGCGGTGCCGAGCAGTTCTACAAGCTGGAGGGCGGCCGGCGTTATTTCTATGATTTTGCGAGCAAATTCTACCAGCCGGTGCAAGTTTCGGAAACCGTCGTTTCCCTCTCCGGCCTCAAGGCCGACGGCAAGACGGTTCAAAGTTGCCCTTCTGCCTCCCTGGTGGACCTGGGAGACGGGGTCTTTTGCTGCGAATTTCACACCAAGATGAATGCCCTCAATGCCGAGATCATCGACTTTATGGCACAGGCCGTCGAGTATGTGGACAGCAACGGCGCGGGCCTGGTGATCGGCAACCAGGCCGGCGGCATGCCGGGCGCCTTTTCTGCCGGTGCCGACCTGAAGTTTATCCGCAAACTGGTGGACCAGGGCCGCTTCGACGAGATAGACGCATTCGTGCGCCGGGCCCAGGCCGGGGTCCAGGCCGCCCGCTATGCCAGCTTCCCGGTGGTGGCGGCTCCCTATGGCCTGACCCTGGGCGGCGGCTGCGAGGTCTGCCTGGGAGCCGACCGCATCGTGGCCCATGCCGAGCTGTACATGGGACTGGTGGAGATCGGGGTCGGGCTGCTGCCGGCCGGCGGTGGCTGTACCAATCTGTGGAAAAAATTCATCGGTTCCCTGCCGGCGGCGGTGACCGGCATCGACTTGGCCAAGTTTTTCATTCCGGCCTTCATGAATATCGCCATGGCCAAGGTCTCCATGTCGGCGGCCGATGCCCGGGCCAACGGGTTCCTTGGCCCCGTGGACAGAATAGTCTTCAACCGCGATTATCTCATCGGCGAGGCCAAGAAAGAAGTCCTCAGGATGGTGGACGCTGGTTACGCTCCGCCGGTCAAGCGGCCGATTCCGGTATTCGGAGAAGCCGGCCAGGGTATGATAAACGCCGAGCTTTACAACATGGTTCAGGCCGGGTTCGTGACCGAGCACGATGCCTTCCTGGCCCGCAGGATAGCCTATGTGCTGTCAGGCGGCCAGGTCCGCCCCAACACCAGGGTGGACGAGGAAACCATCTTGACCCTGGAGCGCCAGGCCTTCATCGATTTTCTGAAGGAAGAAAAGACCATAGCCCGCATCGACCACATGCTCGAAACCGGCAAGCCGTTGCGTAACTGACCAGCCGGCCGCGGGCCGGAACCCAAGCTTTGCAACTTGCCGCCGGTCTTCCACACCCGGCACCGGTGGCAATACTTGAAACGGAGGCAACCATGAGAGACGCTTACATCGTAACGTCTATCCGCACCCCGGGCTGCAAGCGCGGCAAGGGGGCATTCAAGGACACCCTGCCCGAGGACCTGCTGGCCTTCATTCTGGATGCGGCGGTAAGGCAGACACCCGGGCTGGAGAAAAAGGATGTCGAAGATATCATGATCGGCTGCGCCTTTCCCGAAGCCGAACAGGGCCTGAACATAGGCCGCATCTGCGCCCAGATAGCAGGGTTCCCGGATTCGACTTCCGGGGCCACGGTCAACCGTTTCTGCTCCTCGGGACTGGAGGCCATAGCCCTGTCGGCCCTGCGGATCATGGCCGGCTGGTCTGATGTGGTTATCGGCGGCGGGGTGGAGTCCATGACTTTCGTGCCCATGGGCGGCAACATGCCCCGGCCCCATCCGGTCTACACCCGGGAGCATGCCGACCTGTATGCGTCCATGGGTATCACGGCTGAAAACGTGGCCAGGCGCTACGACATATCCCGCCAGGCCCAGGACGAGTTCGCCTGCCACAGCCAGATGAAGGCCGCCGGGGCACGCGAGAAGGGGCGTTTTACCGAAATCGTGCCCACCCCGGCGACCAGTTACGTTATTCAGCCCGACGGCACAATGAAACGGGAGACATTTGTCCAGGATTTCGACGACGGAATCCGGCCCGAGACCACCATCGAAGCTCTTTCCAAGCTGCGGCCGGTCTTTGCGGCAAACGGCAGCGTGACCGCCGGCAACTCGTCCCAGACCACCGACGGAGCTGCCGCCACCGTGCTGATGAGCAAGGACAAGGTCGAGGAGCTGGGCCTCGAGCCGGTGGCCAGGCTCAGGCTTTACACCACCGTCGGTGTCAAGGCCGACGAGATGGGAGTAGGCCCCCGCTACGCCATTCCCAGGCTGCTCGACATGGCCGGGCTGACCATAGACGACATCGGCCTGTGGGAGATCAACGAGGCCTTTGCCTCCCAGGCCCTGTACTGCATCCGGGAACTGGGCCTGGAAAAGTACATGGACCGGATCAATGTCAACGGCGGGGCCATTGCCCTGGGCCATCCCCTGGGCTGTACCGGTGCCAAGCTCTGCGCCACCCTGCTGGCCAACATGCGGGCAAAAGGCGTCAAGTACGGCGTGGAGTCCATGTGTATCGGCGGCGGAATGGGGGCTGCGGCTCTGTTCGAATTGTGCGAATAATCTTTTGATGGTCTTGTAAAAAAGTATCTATCGCAGAATTTTTTTCTCTCTTTACCGGGCAGGGGGCATGGTCTTGCGTTGCCTGTCGTCCTCGTTGCCGTTGTAGCAGCCCGCTACGCTATGGGCCGCAAACTCGGTCCCTTACGGGACCTCAGACATGCGGCTCATGGCCGCTTCGCTTGGCTGACAACGGCGACCCTCGGACTCCAAAGGCACCGTGAGACCATACCCCCTGCCCGGTCGTGACTTTCCGGACCGTATCCGGGACCCGGCATGGCCGGGTCCTTATTTAAGGCTGCCGGTTGAGGCCGGCAACTTCGCTTTCCGGGGTCAGCAAAACCCGTTTCAGGTCGAGGCCGTACTTTTTCATCCTGTTCCAGACCGTTACCCTGTTTATCCCCAGAATCCGGGCCGCCCGGGTCTGGTTGCCGCCGGTGCGCTGCAGGGCTGCTATCAGGGCGGCCTTTTCGCGGGCCTCTTTTTCTGATTTCAGACCCGGACCGGCCGGCATCCCGGCCGGGGGGGCAGAAGATGCGGTCCGAGTTTGCCTGTTGCCGATGGTGCGCGGCAGATGATCCGGGGTGATCAGCTCGCCGGTGGCCACCACGAAGGCGTACTCCAGGGCGCTTTTTAGCTCGCGCACGTTGCCCGGCCAGTCATGATTCATGAATATCTCCATCGCTTCCACCGACAGGGCCTGGATAGGCTTGCCGGTTTTTTGCTGCAGCCGTTTGATGAAGGTGTTTACCAGCAGGGGGATGTCTTCTGGCCGCCGGGTCAGGACAGGCAGATGGATGGGAATCACGTTGATCCTGAAAAACAGATCCTGCCGGAACTGGCCCCTGGCGATAAGCTCTTCCAGATCCTTGTTGGTGGCCGCAATGATGCGGGCGTCGGTGGATACCGGAGTGTGATCCCCGACCCTTTCGAATTGTTTGGTCTCCAGCACCCGCAACAGTTTCACCTGGATCGACAGGGGAATGTCTCCGATTTCGTCCAGAAAAATATCCCCTCCGTCGGCGGCTTCGAAACGTCCCTGGCGGTTCTGGTAAGCTCCGGTGAAAGCTCCCTTGACGTGGCCGAAAAGCTCGCTTTCCAGCAAAGATTCGTTCAGGGCGGCGCAGTTTAGCTGGACGAAGGGGCCGTTTTTACGCCTTCCAAGACTGTGAATGGCATGGGCCACCAGTTCCTTGCCCGTGCCGGTGGGGCCGTAGATCATCACCGGGGCATCGCTTTGGGCCGCTTTCTGAACGATTTCGTAGACGGCCTGCATGGCCGGAGAGCGGCCCACCAGGCCGCAGAGCCCCTCCTGTTCGTTGAGCCGGCGGGCAAGCTGGTGGTATTTTTGCTCCAGCCGCTCCATCTCCGACATGTCTGTCAGGGTTTCCACCGCTCCCATGGCCTTGCCGCTGTCGTCCTTGAGGATGGCGGCGTTTTTCATCACCGGAATGAACATTCCGTCCTTGCGGCGGATGTGACAGCGACAGGCGAAATTTTCTTCCATATCGAAGAGCTTGCACCATTTTCCGGTCCTTGTGGCGGCCAGGCCCTCACATGCGTCACAGTGCATCAGGGTGCACGGCTTGCCGATGATCTCTTCGGCCCGGTATCCGGTTATCTCTTCGAAGGCCCGGTTGACGGTGATTATGGTTCCTTCCGAGCCGATCAGGATCAGCCCTTCGCTCATTGTGTGCACTATCCGCTTCCAGTAGCTGTTGATTTCGTGTTCGTTCATCAGGACTCCGGTTTTTTTCGGCTCGGGTAACAATTAGCTTGCCAGTGTTTAAACAAGCATTTAAACTATCGTTTAAACGATTGTCAATGAGTATCGCTTTCCGGGTTACGGTAAATCGCGCCGACTGCGTGACTCTTCTGACCGGTTTCCTGTCCGTTCTCTTTGCCCGGTCCGGTATGGCTGGCCGGATTGCCGGGCTTTAAGCCGATGAATTCATGCTGCCCGGAGCCGTCCGCTTCCGGTGCCTGATCTGTCAGGTATGATTTTTGCAGCTTTCCATAAGTCGAATCAACATCCAAACCTGCTGGGGATAGCCGATGGCCGGCAAAGCCATATTGAATCTTGCGGGAGTGTCCTGGCCCCTGTGCCTGATGAAATGTAACCAGGCTGTCCAGCAGATGCAGGCGGGCGCGACCCTGGAAGTTATCATGAAGGACGCCGATGTCGTCGACGACATGGTCAGGCTGGTGACCCGCACCGGTCCTTGTGATGTGGAGGTCGTCAGGCATTCCAACCATATAAGCCTTTACCTGACCAAGCTGGAAAGAGTCTGACCGAAGGCGGGGCCGGAAATTGCCGTCCGTCCCCGGATAATTCAAACGGAGGAATAGCTTATGAGGTTGAATCGTCGTGGGTTTTTCAAGGTGGTTGGCGCCGCCGGGGTTGCCGTAGCCGGCACCGGGCAAAATGCCGGCGCCTGGCATTCAAAAGCGCCCAAGGATCCCTACGGCTGCCTGGTGGATCTTACCCGCTGCATCGGCTGCCGCAAATGCGAGGAGGCCTGCAACCGTGTCAACCGATTGCCGCCGCCCGAGCTTCCCTTTGACGATCCCACGGTGCTGGATACCAGGAGAAGACCGACCGACAAGGCCTATACCGTCGTCAACCGGTATTACACCGGCAAGCTGGACGAGCGCAGCAAGCTGGTGCCCACCTTCGTCAAGATCCAGTGCATGCACTGCCAGGACCCGGCCTGCGTGTCGGCCTGCATCGTGGGAGCCCTTACCAAGAAGGAAAACGGCGCGGTCCACTACGATGTCGGCAAGTGCATCGGCTGCCGTTACTGCATGGTGGCCTGTCCTTTCGAGATTCCGGCTTACGAGTACTACGATCCAATCACGCCGCGGGTAATGAAATGCACCTTCTGCTACGAGCGGATTTCCAAGCAAGGCGGGCTTCCGGGCTGTGCCGAGATCTGCCCGGTGGAGGCTTTGACCTTCGGAAAGCGCAGCACCCTGCTCGAAGTGGCCCGCAAGCGGATCAAGCAAGACCCGGCCCGCTACCTGGATCATATCTACGGAGAAAAGGAACTTGGCGGAACCTCCTGGATGTATATCTCCGGCGAGCCCTTCGAGTCTGTGGGCTTCCGCCCCTTGCCCGCAGAGCCGATTCCCAGGCTGACCGAGACCATCCAGCATTCCCTGTTCAGCTACCTCTGGTCGCCGGCCCTGCTTTTCGCCCTGCTGGGAGGACTTATGTGGAGCACTCACAAGAAACAAAACACTTCGGAAAAAGGAGGTGAGTCCTGATGGATGCCCAGGCCTGTCCGGTCAATCAACGCTTCTGGACTCCGGGAGTGGTGGTGCTGGCGTTTTTGATGGCCGCCGGCGCCGTTGCCATCGTGGCCCGCTTTGTCGGTGGAATAGGATACGTATCGAATCTGAGCAACGCCCGTCCCTGGGGGATCTGGGTGGGAATCGACGTGGCCTCCGGAGTGGCCCTGGCCGCCGGCGGGTTCACCACCGGTTTCCTGGCTCACATCGCCGGCCGCCACTACTACGAGCCCATCGTCCGCCCGGCCCTGCTGACCGCAATGCTGGGATATACCTTCGTGGTCCTGGGGCTGATCATCGACATCGGCCGTTCCTGGGCCATCTGGAAGCCGATGATCTTTCACAACACCAACTCGGTCCTTTTCGAGGTGGCCATGTGCGTAATGTTCTACCTCAACGTGCTTTACCTCGAGTTTGCGCCAATCGTGGTGGAGCGTTACAAGGGACGGGTGCGTCTGCCGGGGCTGCTGGCAATTTTCAACGGCCCGGCAGAAGCCCTGCTTTCCCTGGCGGATGCCGTTTTGCCCAAGATCATGTGGATTCTGATCATCGCCGGAGTGGTGCTTTCGTGCATGCACCAGTCCAGCCTGGGTTCGCTGATGCTGATCGCCCCCACCAAGATCCATCCCCTGTGGTACACACCCATCCTGCCTTTGCTCTTTCTGACCTCGGCCATCGCCGTGGGTTATCCCATGGTGGTCTTTGAAACCACCATCATCACCAGTTCCCTGAAGCGCGACGGCGAGATGCATATCCTTGCCTCCCTTACCAGGATTACCATCTTCCTGCTCGGTTTCTACATGGTCCTCAAGGTCGGGGACATGGTGGTGCGGGGAACATACGTCTACCTTCTGGACGGAACCGCCCAGACGAATTCCTTTCTGGTGGAGTTGATCCTGGGTGTGATTGTCCCATGGGTGATGCTGCTTTGCCCGGCGGTCAGACGTTCGCGGCGGGCGCTTTTCATCGCCTGTACCATGATCGTGGGCGGGGTTCTGCTCAACCGCATCAACGTCTTTATCGTCGGATTTACCTCCAGGCTTTCCGACGGAAGCTATTTTCCATCTGTCAGTGAAATCCTGGTCACCGTAGGCTTGATATCCGGTTTGATGTTCATCTACCGGGTTCTTGTGACTTATCTGCCCGTTTTGAGCGGTGCGCATCAGGAGGTGTCTTCATGATGAAAACCCTGGATCGGGCGCGTACAAAGCGCGTTGCCGCATTGGTATTGCTGGCCTTTGCCCTGGTGGCCCGTACGGCTGCCCCGGCCCCGGCCGCCGCCAAGGCCGAAAAGCTGTCTCCGCCGCAAGGCTGGGTGGCACCGGACCGGCAACGGGCGATCGAGCGGGCCCATGAGAATGTCCCCTTTGTCAGCCAAGTAAAGGACGAGTGCTTCGTTTGCCGCCAGCAGAGGCTGCGCAACGAAGGTTACGGTATCGACGATATCACCGATGCCTGTTTCCTGCTGGACAGCCCCATAATCAAGAAGCGGTCCGACCAGTACATGCCGGTGCGCTTCATGCACAGCAAACATGCCGCCGCCCTGAACGATTGCACCGTCTGCCACCACCTGCGGCCGGCAGACCCCCAGGGCAAGGAGACCAGCCGCTGCGTGGCTTGCCACCGGCAGGCCTTCGATCCCCGTCATCCCGACAGGGTCGGGCTCAAGGCGGCCTACCATCTGCGCTGCATCGGCTGCCACGAACAGATGCACAAGGGGCCGGTGGACTGTCTGGGATGTCACGACAAGAATGTCCCCGACCACAACCGGCTCGTCGAATTGCCGGATCACCCCAAACCTTCCCAGGTCACTGTCGAATGCCTGCGCTGCCACAAGCGGCAGGGCCGGGAAATGCTGAAGACCGCCCACTGGCTGTGGCGCGGCAATTCGGCCTATACCATGGGCCGGCGCAAGGAGGTTCAAAGCGGCAAAGGCACCAATGCCGTCAACAACTTCTGAGTGAGCATCATCAGCAACGAGGCTCGTTGCACAAGTTGTCACGCAGGCTACGGATGGAAAGACAAAAATTTCGACTTCAAAGACATGACCAAAATCGATTGCCTGGTGTGCCATGACACCACCGGCACGTACAGGAAGATACCCACCGGCGCCGGCATGCCGGACCCCAAGGTCGACCTGGTAAAGGTGGCCAAAAACGTGGGCCACAGCTCGAGGGCCACCTGCGGCAAGTGCCATTTCAACGGCGGCGGGGGCGAGGCCATCAAGCATGCCGATCTGTCAAGGCAGCTGCTTTATCCCGGCCGCGACTGCGACGTCCACATGGGCGGCTACGATTTCCGGTGCAGCTACTGTCACAAGACCCGCAACCACAAGATAGCCGGCCGCAGCTCTTCGGTGGCCGTGGTGGAAGGGATCAAGAACTGTGAAGACTGCCATACTTCCCAGCCCCACAGCTGTAACAGTCTGCTCGATCCCCACCTGAACAAGCACTGCAAGACCATTGCCTGTAACACCTGCCATTCTCCCCTGTATGCCAAGTGCAAGCCCACCAAGGTCTGGTGGGACTGGTCCAAGGCCGGCGATAAAAAACGCAAGGCCCGCAAGGACAAGTACGGCATGCCGGATTATCACTGGAAAAAGGGAGAGTTCAAGTGGGTCGAATCCGGCAAGCCGGTCTATGCCTGGTTCAACGGCTATACCAAGCGGGTGCTGCTGAAAGACAAGATCGATCTTGACGCCGATCATATCGACCTGACCGCTCCGGTAGGCTCCATCAAGGACCCCAACGCCAAGATCACCCCCTTCAAGCTGATGAAAGGGATCCAGGGGGCGGACGCCCAGTACGGCTACCTGCTGGTGCCTCATCTTTTTCCCCGCGGCAAGGATGACAAGACCGCCTACTGGAAGAATCTGGACTGGGACAAGGCCTTTGCCGACGGCATGAAGACTGCCGGCATACCATACAGCGGCAAGTACAAGTGGGTGGAAACCTGGATGTACTGGCGGGTGGAGCATGAAGTGATGCCGGCCGACAAGGCCCTGGGTTGCGTGAAGTGCCATGAAAGTCTCAAGGGCCCGCGCAGTTGTGACCGCTGCCACCAGGACGGCCGCAGTGAAAAGTACAGGAAGCTGGCCTTTCAGGGGATCGACTTCCGCGAGCTCAAGCTCAAGGGCAGGGACGTGGAGCACCTGATCGACACCACCGATTATGTCGACTTCAAGGCCCTGGGCTACAAGGGAGACCCCATAATATACGGCGGCCGCTTCAAGAGAATGCCCATGGGATACAAGGCCGAGGACTGTAAATAGAGGCCCTTTTCTGCAACCAAAAGCGGCGGGGAGGCAAAGATCCTTCCCGCCGCTTTCTGTTTCCTGTCAACCGGAATTGAAACCCTAAACCCGGCCTTGGCGACCTGCGGGTTTTAGAAATTGAAAACCGTGTCCAGTTCTTCGTCGCTTACCGCAAAGGTCACGTTGTGGGGCGCCAGGGGCTCTTTCTTGAAGTAGTCCGGCAGCCGGTCGTGCTTGCTGGTGAACCCTGCGGCGGCATTGAAGGCCCGCTCGGTTCTGAGGACCGATTTGCCCAGTTCGGCCACGTCGTCGGCGGTCAGGGGCTGGCCGTTGAAAGCCGAGATAAGGTCGAGCAGCGCCTGGAATGTCTCCGGCTGATCCATTACGGCAAAAGCGATGAAAAGGCACATGCCGGTGGAATCGATGGCCGCGGTGGTGATCTGCAGGTTGCGCGAAAGTTCCACCTGCCCTTCGGGCTTGAGGGGATCCACGCTGCCGCCCACACCCAGGATGTTGGTGGCCACGGCGTAGCCGGCGGTATGGTCGGCCCCCATGGGGGTGGTGGCGTAGGTGACGGCAACTCCCTGGACGGCCCGCGGATCGTAAGCCGGCATGGACTGGCCCTTGACCACCGGTACCCGCTCGACACCGAAGACCTTGCCGGTAACGGCCGCGCCGCTGCCGAGAATCCTTCCCAGCGGGGTTCCCTGGCCGACTTCCTTGACCAGGCCGATGGCGGCCTCGGCATCGCCGAACTTGGCCAGTCCGGCTTCCATGGCCACGGCGATGGTGGCGCCCATCTCGATGGTGTCCAGCCCGAAATCGTCGTCCAGCCGGTCCAGCATGGCGATGGCGTCCAGGTCGTCGATGCCGCAGTTGCCCCCGTGGGCCCAGACGGTTTCGTATTCGGGCTGCTTGGTCAGGTAGTTGCCGTTTTTGTCGTAGAAGGTGCCCGAGCAGCGGATAACACAACCCCGGTGGCAGCCCAGGGTGGCCGAGCCCTCACCGCCGCGGCTGTTTTCCAGCTCGGCCTGGGCCTCTCCCGAAATCTTGGACGCACCCTCGAACTGTCCCTTTGAAAAATTGCGGGTGGGATAAGCCCCGGCTTCGTTGATGACGTTGGTCAGCACGTTGGTGCCGTAGGCCGGCAGCCCCTGTCCGGTGACGGCATGGCTCTTGAGCCCGGCCACGAAAGCCTTGTTGGCTTCGCGGAACTTGTCCGGATCCTTGGGCTTGCGGGCGCTGCAGCCGGCATCGTCCACCACGATCACCTTGACACCTTTGGAACCCATGACCGCGCCTACTCCGCCCCGGCCGGCGTGGCGGGTGGGCCGCTGCTCCATGTCGGTAAAGGCGATGGAGGCGGCCGACAGTTTCATCTCGCCCGCCTGGCCGATGGAGATGCAGCTCACCTTGTCTCCGTAAAGCTTGTTCATCCTGGCAACCGTGTCGTAGTTGCCCAGCATCTTAAGATCGTCGGCCGGCTCGACCTTGACCCCGTCTTTGTCGATGACGATTTTATACAGCTTGTCACCGGCCGGCTTGCCTTCCAGAACGATGGCGGCGTAGCCCAGCCGGGCCAGCATCTGGGAGGGCTGACCGCCGGAGTTGGCCTCCTTGATGCCTCCGGTCAGGGGGCTTTTGCAGCCCACCGAGATTCGGCCCGACATGGCGGCCTGGGAGCCGCTGAGCATCCCCGGCGCTATGATCAGCTTGTTCTCGGCTGACAGGGGATGACAGGTGGGAGGGACTTCCTTGGCCACGATGGTGGAGGTCATGGCCCGTCCGCCCAGCCCGGCGTAGTTACCCAAAGGTTCGGTCTTGATCTCCGGGCCGCTTGGCCCGCCCATGTTGATACGCAGGATTTTGTCCATGATGCTATCCTCCCCTGTTTTTTGGTTGGGTTCTCAAATTGGATCGAATTCTGCTGATTTGCAAAGCCAAGGACGGCAATGGTCGTTTCAGGTAACCGCATTTTCCGTGTGCTTTTACCCGAACTGTCGGAGCTATGCCGGACTCCTGTTTCAATCGATCCCGCCGGACGGGGACCGATTTAAGCCTCCCCCTTTGGGGTGGTGGTCTGTTACTCCATATGAATGTTAGTATGGGTAATCGGCGGTCGTGTCAAGCAAAACCGGAAATGACGGCAGCGGGCGGGAGAAAGGCTCCGCCGCGGCCGCCCCGCGGACGGCCGTGGCGGAAAATATCGTCAGCTGTGTTTTTTGGCAAAGGTTTCCATGAAATCGATCAGGGCTTCCACTGCCTCCGGGGAAATCGCATTGTAGATGGAGGCCCGGCACCCGCCCACCGAGCGGTGCCCCTTGAGACCTCCCAGGCCGTTTTCGAGGGCCTGGGCCACAAACTTCTGTTCAAGTTCTTCTGAGGGCAGCCGGAAAGTCACGTTCATCAGCGAGCGGCTGTCTTTGTCGGCGGTGGGGCGGTAAAAATCGCCGGAGTCCATGAAACCGTAGAGCAGTTCTGCCTTGCGGCGGTTGATGGCCGCCATCTTTTCCAGGCCGCCGATGGTTTCTTCCAGCCATTTCAGGACCAGCTGGACGGTGTAGATGGCAAAGCAGGGCGGGGTGTTGAACATGGAGTTTTTCTGCACATAGGTGGAGTACTTCAGCATGGTGGGCAGGTCGTCTCCGGCCAGGTCGAGCAGGTCCTGGCGGACGATCACCATGCAGACTCCGGCCGGCCCCATGTTTTTCTGGGCCCCGGCATATATCAGGCCGAACTTTTCCACATCGATGGGCCGGGAGAAGATGTCCGACGACATGTCGGCCACCAGGGGAACGCCGCCTGTGTCGGGAAACTCGGCCCACTGGGTTCCCTTGATGGTGTTGTTGGATGTTATGTGAACGTAGGTGGCCTCGGGATCGAACTCTATCTGCCGGGGGATATAAGCAAAGTTGCGATCTTCGGACGAAGCCGCCACCCGGATGTTCTTGCCCTGGATCTCGGCCTCTTTGATGGCCTTGGTGGACCATGTGCCGGTGTTGACGTAGTCCGCCTTGCGGCCGGCGTTCAGGAAATTCATCGGCACCATGCAGAACTGCATGCTGGCGCCGCCCTGGCAGAAAAGGACGTGGAAACGGTCGTCCAGACCGAGCAGGCGCTTGGCGCGGGCCACGGCATCGTTGATGACCTGGTCGAACCACTTGGAGCGGTGGCTGATCTCCATGATGGACATTCCGGAACCGGCGAAATCCAGCAGTTCTTCCTGAATCTGCTCCAGGACTTCCAGGGGAAGGGCCGCCGGGCCCGGATTGAAGTTGTGGATGCGGTTTGGCTTCATGTATACCTCCCTGATGTTTGAAGACATGGGCCGGCCGAACGGTGTTCGCAGGCAGACAAACATAAGACGTTACTTCTACCACCAGCTGGCGTAATGTCAAACAGGAATCATGATGGCGTTGCAGTCGGCGCCGTATCCGCGGTGCGCTTTGCCCGGCGGGGAGCCGGGGAGCATTTCACCTGCGCCCGTGTGGCCGGGAAAATGTTTCAACGGCGGATCCGGCGGTTTACTTGACAGCCGGGCCAACTTTCTGCGAAACCATCCATTAGCTTGAACATCTTGTCATGGCATCAATATCATTGGAGAGGCAAATGAGACTAAAACCCGTCACTTATCCTTCTGCGGAGGCCGAAAAGCGCCTGTCCCGGATCGCGGGCCGGGGGCCGGGATTCAGAAAGAAGGACCTGGCCGCCGTGAGCCGTTTCCTGGATGCTGTCCGCAGGCAGGGAGATCAGGCCCTGGTGGATTATACCCGCCGGTTCGACAGCCCGGATTTTACGGCGGAACGGATAAGGGTGGACCGGTCCGAATGGGACAGGGCCGTAAGATCTGTCGAGCCTTCTTTTTCCCGGGCCCTCAACCGGGCCGCCCGCCAAATAGCCGCTTTTCACCGCCGCCAGCTGCAGTCTTCATGGATGGACAACCCCCGGCCCGGTGTTCTTCTGGGCCAGATGGTCAGGCCGGTGGAGGCGGCCGGGGTCTACGTGCCCGGCGGCAGGTCCGGCGAAACACCCCTGGTTTCCTCGGTTCTGATGGGTGCCATTCCGGCTAAGATCGCCGGCGTTACCCGGATAGTAATGGCCACTCCGCCGGCGGCAGACGGCAGTGTCAGCCCCTACCTGCTGGCCGCGGCCCGCAAAGCCGGGGTGGACGAGGTCTACCGGGTCGGCAGCGCCTGGGCCATCGGAGCTTTGGCCTACGGTACCGAGACCATAGCCGGGGTCGACGTGGTGGTGGGGCCGGGAAACATTTTCGTTACTCTGGCCAAGAAGCTGGTAGCAGGGACCGTGGGCATCGACATGGTCGCAGGACCCAGCGAGATCCTGGTTATTGCCGACAAGACGGCCCGGCCCGAATACGTGGCCGCCGACCTGCTGTCCCAGGCCGAACACGACCAGATGGCATCGGCGGTCCTGGTTACCGACAGCCCCGAACTTGCCCGGGCCGTCTCCCGGCAGCTGCCCGCCCAGCTGGAGAGCCTTCCCCGGCGGCAGACAGCCGCGGAGGCTCTCAGACGATACGGCGGTATTTTCACCGTTTCCGGCCTTGGCCGGGCCGTTGAGCTTGCCAACCGGATCGCGCCCGAACACCTGGAGCTGATGATAGCAGACCCCTATGAGCATCTGGCGCGGCTCAGGCATGCCGGAGCGGTTTTTATCGGATCTCACAGCCCGGAGCCCATGGGCGATTATGTCGCCGGCCCCAACCACGTGCTGCCGACCGCTTCCACGGCCCGTTTTTCGTCCGCCCTGTCGGTGGAGGTTTTCATGAAAAAGACGAGCATAATCGATTATTCCGAGGCCGCTTTCAGACGGGAGGCGCCTCACGTGGCGGCCCTGGCGGCCAGGGAGGGTCTCGAGGCCCACCGCCGGGCGGTTACCATCAGGATGAAAGACAACAGGAGGAAATCGTGACGGCCATAGATTTGCGTTCGGACACGGTGACCCAGCCGACAGAAGCCATGCGCCGGGCCATGGCTGCCGCCGAAGTGGGCGATGATGTCTTTAAGGAAGATCCGACCGTAAGGCGGCTGGAGGAAAAAGCAGCCCGGGTCACCGGCAAGCAGGAAGCCCTGTTCGTCTGCAGCGGCACCATGGCCAACCTGGTCTGCCAGCTATGCCACTGCGGCCGGGGAGACGAGATGATCCTCGGCGACCAGTCCCATGTTTTTTACTACGAACAGGGAGGCTCGGCCGCCGTGGGCGGTATTCATCACCGCACGGTGCCCAACCTGCCCGACGGAACCATGGACCTTGAAGCTGTTGCCGCGGCCGTCCGGCCCGACGACGTCCATTTTCCCCGCAGCCGGCTGGTGATCGTGGAAAACACCCACAACCGCTGCAGCGGAATGCCTGTCGATGCGGGCTACATGGGCCGCCTGAAAGAATTGGCGGAAAAAAACGGCCTTGCCGTCCACGTGGACGGGGCCCGCATCTTCAATGCCGCCGCGGCCCTGGAAACCACGGTGGAGGAGCTGGTCAGGGATGCCGATTCGGTTTCTTTCTGCCTGAGCAAGGGGCTTGGGGCTCCGGCCGGATCGCTGGTCTGCGCGGACAGTGATTTCATTGCCGAGGCCCGGCGGGTCCGCAAGGTACTCGGTGGCGGTATGCGCCAGACAGGTGTGCTGGCCGCCGCGGGCCTGGTGGCCCTGGAGGAGATGAAGGACCGTTTGGCAGAAGACCACGCCAATGCCCGCCGGCTGGCCGAGGCCCTGGCTAAAGCAGAAGGGCTGTCTGTCGACCTGGAGCGGGTCCGGACCAACATGGTCTACGTCAACATCGATCCCCGCAGGGGGCCTGCCTCCAGGTTCGTGGAGCTGCTGGCAAAGCGGGGGGTTCTCGTTTTCGCCACCGGGGCCGAACAGATCCGGGCGGTGACCCATCACCCCCTGACAGGCGGTGACATGGACCGGGCGGCCCGAGCGTTTGCCGCCGCCGCCGGTGATATGTAAAGCTGCTTTGACAGGAGCGGCCGGCCGGTTTATCCTGAAAGGGTCCGATTATCACCAAACACGGTCACTAAGGCTGAGCCATGGCGACAGAAACTCCTGCCGGCGAAAAGATGCCCGCCGTTCTCGTAGTCGATGACGAGAAGGAGATAGGCCTGCTCCTGCAGAACGCTTTGCAGCGGGAGGGCTTTGACTGTCAGTGCGCCTTCAGCGGCTTACAGGCCCTGGCCATGATGGACAAAAAGGCCTACGACGTGGTTGTCACCGATATCAAGATGCCGGGAATGGACGGCCTCAGCCTGTGCCGCAAGATCAGATCGGCTTACGATTCCGACGTCATGGTTCTGACAGGATTCGGTCTGGATTTCACCTACGAGCAGATCATCTCCATGGGTGCTGCCGATTTTCTGGTCAAGCCGGTGAGCAACAGCGAGCTTGCCGCGCGGGTGAAAAGGATTCTGGCCGAACGGCGTTCGCGTTCCGGGCGGCTGGAGGCCCTGGCCGAGCTGCGGCAGCAGCTGGAAAAGTTCCGGCGGGCCATGGAAGGCATAGTCCAGGCCATGTCGGTGGCGGTGGAGATGCGCGACCCGTACACTGCCGGGCACCAGCAGAGGGTGGCTGAACTTGCCGGGGCGATCGCCCGCGAGATGGGCCTGGACCGGGAGACGGTTTACGGCCTGGAGATGGCCAGCCGCATTCACGACCTGGGCAAGATCACCGTGCCGGCCGAGATCCTGTCAAAGCCCGGCCGGCTTTCCGGACTGGAATACGAGTTGATCAAGAATCACGTCCGGGCCGGATACGACATCCTCAAAGAGATCGAATTTCCCTGGCCCATTGCCCAGATAATCCTCCAGCATCATGAAAGACTCGACGGTTCCGGGTATCCCGGCGGCCTGGAAGGCGATGCAATTCTGCCCGAGGCCCGTATCCTGGCCGTTGCCGACGTGTTTGAAACCATAGCTTCCCATCGTCCGTATCGTCCTTCCCTGGGAGTCCGCAAGGCCCTGGCCGAACTGGCCGAAGGGCAGGGGGTGCGGTACGATTCAGACGCGGTCAAGGTTTGCCTCATGCTGGTGCGCGACAAGGGCTTTGTGTTCAGGCGCAACTGGATAAAAACAGACAAGCCGGCCCTGCCGCTTGGCTGAAGGCATGTCTCAGGTTGGACTTTCAGGGACGATAATGATATTTGAACACAGATCGGTAATTTGAATGTTATGTCTGCTTTCAGCCTGTAATCGGTTGTATTATGCTTGAATGGTTCAAATATCGTCCTGCCCTGCCGTCCCTGGGGCGTTTTGCGCTCAGTCCCTACAAAATACGCTTTGCGCTCGACGGCCTGATCCTGGGTGTCGACAACCTGCGCCATGACGTCAACCTGAGTCCCACCTTCTGCAGCGCCACTTCCAGGATCGCCTCCAGGTTGATTCTGCGTCATCTGGGAATGGAACGTCAGGCTTCGTCCGGCGGGCAGGAGGGCTGGCTGAAACAGGTCGAGGACTACAAGCAGCTTTATCGACAAATGATGCGTGATGCCATCGACCAGGCCAAGGGCAGGGATCAGCTCCAGGTCGAATGCCTGGCCCAGACTGCCATCATCAAGATGCTTGCAGGGGAGGTAAAGCAACAGTATGATGATCTGGTGCGGCGCCTGAAATCGGCGGTGCGCAAATCTGATCTGGCCGTTCACAACGATGTTACCGAAACTCCCAAGCTTAAAGAAAGGCTGAGCCGCGTTCTTCAGCTGCGGCCCCAGGTGCTGCTGTCCGTGGGCACGGAGCTGGCCGGTTACCTGGCCGACGTCCAGCAGGAAGACCTTCGTGAGGCCCGGGAAGCGGTTTTCGGGCCCTGTTTTGGTTTTGCTGTCGATATCCTCCGCAACCCTTTGCTGTTTGCCGAAAATCCTTACAACGATTTTTTCATGCTGGCCGAGTACGACCTTAACCTGGGCCGCCGGATAGAAGATCCGGACAAGTACGATTCCCTGCTGGCGCTGATCCAGGAACTGCTCGGCCGGCTGGATGTGTCCGGGTCCGGCCAGGAGGATGTGCCGGTTGACCGCCGCCTCCGGGACTCCGAACTGGAAGAATACGGCCGCAAAAAAGTTGCCGAAAGACGCAAGCAGATAGACCGCCTGCTGCGCAATCTGGACAACATAGACCGTCTGTTCGATTGGGAAACCACCCGTGACAAACTGAACGAAATGAAACGCAGCAGGGAAGAACGGGAAGCCATAGCAGAGGTCAAAGCCCTGATGAAGGATCAGCGCAGGCTTCTGAATTATTTCTACCGCCAGTTTCGCCGCCGGGCGCTTGTGCAGCGTATAGCGGCGGCCTATCTTATGCAGCCCGAATACAAGAAGTACTGCCCGCCCCTGGTCCCCCAGCAGATAATGCAGTATATGATTTCATCGCGCGGGCGCAAGGCCGTCAAACAGCGTCTCAAACGGCTCAAGAAACTCTACGGACGCAGTTTCAATCTCAGGCCGCTGAACAGGAAGACCAAGCTGCTCCAGCAACTTACGGCGGCCGAGCAGCGCCGCTTTCTGCTGCGGTTCCTGAACGCCTTTTGCCGCCTGCACCGCGATCTGCGCAATTTCGAGCTGATCAGGGAAGCCATGGAGAGGGTGAACCTGCTGAACGAAGAAAAGCTGCTCAGCCTGTCGCGTGAAAACAACACGCTCTATGAGTTTTTGCTGCCCCACGAACAGAGCACCGAGGAAGCGCCCATCATCAATCACGTGGTGATCAAGGCCGATGTGCGGGGATCCACCGATCTTACATACAGGATGAACAAGCAGGGAATGAACCCGGCCACTTATTTCAGCCTCAATTTTTTCGATCCCATCTCGCAGATCCTGTCCGAGTACGACGCTGTCAAGGTTTTCATCGAGGGCGATGCCATAATCCTGTCGATCTTCGAGCGCCGGAACCGGCCGGCCGACTGGTACAGCGTGGCCCGCGCCTGCGGGGTGGCCCTGAACATTCTGATGATAATCGGCCGCTGCAACGAGAACAACAGGCGCCACCGTCTGCCGGTGCTGGAGCTGGGGCTGGGTATAAGCCACCTGGACAAAGCCCCCACCTTCCTTTTCGACGGCAACAACCGCATCATGATATCTTCGGCCATCAACCAGGCCGACCGCCTGTCGGGATGCGCCAAGCAGGCCCGCAGGATCATCCGCAAGAACACCACCCCGTTCAACCTCTTCGTTTTTCAGACGGCAAGCGATGAAGAGATGGCCGCCACCCGCGACGATCTTTTTCTGCGTTACAACGTCAACGGCATCGAGCTGAACCAGGCGGGGTTCGAGAAGCTTTCCCGCGAGATCGACCTGAAGATGATCAAGGGCAGCGTTCCCGACCTGCACACCAAGAAGGTCAATCTCTATACCGGCCGTTTCCCCACCAAGTCGGGCCGCTTCCAGCGCCTGGTGATCCGCGAGGCCCAGGTTCCGGTCGTCGATCCTGCCGATCTGCGGGTAAAACGCATCACATCCCGCAAGTACTACGAAGTGTGCACCCATCCCCTTTTGTACAAGCTGGCCCGCAGCAAGGCCTACTGAGAAGACAGGTTGCGGCAAACACCCGGCTTTTTGTTTCAGCCCTGATTCAGTGGGCTGTGCCGCCGTCCGCGCCGGTCGGAGGGCTGCGGCGCTTTTCTTGGCAGAACCGTCCTTTTATTGACGGGCGAGGCCCTTGCAGATGTTTATCTGTTGGAAATGATAGAACTGTCTGAATTCCGTCTGATCATTTTTGATATGACGGCTTCAGTGTAGTTCAATGATGGAATGTTGCCGAGAATATCTTTCCGGATCTGTACCGTCAGAGAACTCAATGACTCGTGAAGCTGTGTCATGTCGCCAGCGAAGCTGTTGTCGGCAGATATTTTTCTGATGACCTCCAGAAAAGAGTGATATTCGTCGATTACTTCCGGCGAAGCGATAATGGCCAGTTTATGAGTGATGAACTGAAGCCTTATGATCTCTTTATCGGTAAAACCTTCTTTAAGCGACATCTCTTCCAGAAGATCGAATAACTGTTGGTAGATGGAGTTTTTTAGTTCGATATGCCGGATATTCTGTTCTTTTTCTATCTCCACTTCCGTCTGCTTGTTCAATAACAATGCCGTTATAAAAATAGTGGCCAGCGTTCCCAAAATAATGAGGACTATCTCTTGAGTAAAAGGCATGCTGTCGGTGACATGATAGGCAAATCGCAGAAAAGCATAGCCGGTTATCAAGGTTAACAGCGACAGAAGCAAGTAGATAATATTCTTAGAACTGGTAGACAACTATTTCCCTCCGTATATTCCGAATGCCGTCAAGGCGGCTATCGACATTTGCATGTAATATTTAAGCCTTATACGCCCGGCAGATTCTTTTGCTGCCGGAAGATGATTGCCCACGCGTATTGTCAGTCCTTCAAGTCGATCCAAGCGGTTTTTCTTTTGGCGCTCATGGGCACCGGAGACCGTATCATTTGGCACACATAATGTCTAACGGTTTTATTGGATGTAATAATAAGCAGTTATGCCTGTATCGCTACCGTCTTGCAAAAAGCGGTCGAGGCCGGCGCATGTCGGGTCTCGATGCCGGTGACGGGCCGGTTGGCAGGTGCGGGCCGGCAGGCCGGTTCCGCGCAGGGCAGGGGTCGGATTGGGCCATGGGCCGGAGCAGTCCGAAGAAAGCGCCGGTGCCCGAACATCAGCAAGGGACAGGTTCGTAAAAACTCGTGTCACTTTACATATGTTTACCCGGTCAGGTAATCCGGATAACGGATGTTGTCTCCATGTCTATATTTTGATCAGTTTTTCCAGTAAGATATCTTCCACATTCCTTCTGGAGTCAACAATAGCCAATATATACACGGTCCTTTTATGTATCCTGTACATCACTCTCCAGGGAGAAATTACTAATTCGCGATATAGCGAAATGCCTTGTTCAATTAGCTCAGGAATGTGACGACCACGTTGAGGTGAATAATTTAAAGTCTCTACCTGTTTTTTTAACTTGGCAAGTATGGTTTTGGCTGTCAGGGGGTTGCTTTGAGCTATGTATTCTACTATTTTCTCAAGGTCGGAAGCGGCAGATTTGGTCCAAAATACTTGGTATTCTGCATCCTCTGTCATGGTAATTTCTCTTGAGCTTTTTCAAAGACTGCCTCGCTGGGCATAATATCGTCATTTTTTATTTCTTCTTCTGAAATAGAAAGAATCTTTAATATCCCGATGGCATTTCTCATGTTTTCATAACTTTGAGGGTCTTGTAACACTGCTTTGGGCTCGCCGTTTTGAGTAATAATTACAGGCCGGTGGGTATCATTTACGTATTTCAGCAAATCAGCCGCTTTGGCCTTCAAATAACTGACCGGTCTTATGTCCTGTGAGATGTTCATTTTATTTCCTCCAGTCTTTTTATGGTACCAAATTAAGACTGGATGTCAACCGGACTTCGACAGTGATAGGCACATTTTATCCATCCAGAGGCTCTAAGCTGTCGAAATCATTCATTGCAGCCTTGTCCAACGGTCAGAACACATAGGCACACGAATATTGAAAAGCTGCTTGACAG
>JAMOUQ010000030.1 GCA_027068085.1 Desulfobacteraceae bacterium
GTTGTCTGGTGACCTTGTTTTGTGGCTCGGGGCTCTACACCCGAACCGTCTCTTTCAAACTCATGCGGAAGGGGAGCCCGTGCTTGATTTCCAGGCTCAGCACCGTTCCGTTCCCCAGGCGGTCGAGCTGCGCGAAAAGCTCAACGGCCTGGGACTTCAAGGCGAAGTCTTCGACCGTCATCTCTCGCCTCGGGCCGTTTTCTCCGCCGAACTTGATTTCACGAACCACTTGCGGGGGCGGATCGAAGTCCGGTTCGCCGTCGCGCACGGCCAGTTCCTCGATCCGCCCGAAGTTGATCCCCTGCATCAGTTCCAGCAGGCGTCTCCGTTGGGGAGACAGCGACGCCTTTGTTGCCACGTTGTTCATTCCGAACCTCCTTTCGCGCCTCGCGGCGCACAAAAAAAAGCCCCTGGGAGGCAGGTCCGGCGAAGGGTCCTCCCAGGGGCACTCGCCCGGTTTCCCGGACGATGTTCTTACGGGGTGAAGGTCTCGCCGAACCTGTCACCCTTCTTTGGCGAAATTTCGTTCGAGGCTCGGATTGGTGCGGTCTGAAGAATGGAAAGACAGGAGAAATGCTTGAAAAACCGGTGGATTGGCGGAATCAGAGAGGAGAAATTTTTCTTAACTTTTTTTGCCGCCCCTCGGTGAAATTTCGCTGACTTCACCGATTACAAGACAATTCGGCAGGACAGCCGAAGGGTGCGAGCCAGGGACGGCGAGCATCAAACGGGCATAAAAAAAGCCGCCCGCGAAGGTCGGCCCCTGTGTCGGCTGCGATATGTGGTTTACGTTCAGTCGGTGGTGAACCCGAACATGGCCCGCTGCTCCTCCCAGTCCACCGGGAAGGTTCTGGTCAGCTTGGCCAGCGACAGGCCGGCCGGCTCCTCGCCGTTCAGGATCGCTTCGATGATGTCGGGGGCGAGCGTGGTCAACTTCAGAATGCGGGCCACGTAGGAGTTGTCCACATCCAGGTTCGTCGCAAGTTCACTGATGGACTTGACCTCTCCGCTCTCGATCACCTCCGCCCAGGAGAACGCCCGGGCCAGCGCCTGCACGATGGCGGTCTGCACCGTTCCCGGGCTGTCGGGAACATCGCCGTCAAGCGCCTTGGGAGCGATGATGACCTTTCGGCCGCGCATCCGGCGGATCAACATCGGAATATGGATATGCAGATTGCCCGTCTCGGTAACAGTGATGGTGGGTTGCTTGCTCATTTACCATTCCTCCGTTCCCTGACTTCACACGCCAGTCCGGTCAGCTCGGTGATGAGGGTGGTCAAGCCGTTGGTTTTGAGTTCCATATCGATGCCGGTTTCCCTGATTTCCACTCTCTCGACCAGCAGTCGCACAAGCCGGTTGCGTTCCAGGGGAAACAGGTCTTCCCAGAAGGTTTCGATGCTCTCGAAGGCTTCCGATACATCCCGTTCGGTCACCTGATCACCCTCGAACACCCGCAGCCTGGCCGACACGTTTGCCAGATGTCGGGTCAGGGTCACCGCGCGCTGGTTGACCTTTGCCAGTTTTTCTTCCCGGTCAGGCTCGTTGTTGTCGGGTGACATCAGTTCAAGCGCCCGTTTACGGACCGCAGCGAGGTCCTCTTCAAGTTGCTCCTTCTGTTTCACCAATCTTTCCCGCTCCGCTTCTTCCATCTCCTTGGCCGCGAAGTAGGTTTTGGCCACCAGCGTCGGGGTTCGGAATACAGCGCCCAGCTGTTCCAGCACAGCCTTCTCGATGTCTCCGGCCGGGACCCGCTTCAGCGGACATCGGCTGACAGCCCGCTTGGCATCCTTCTCACAGATGTAGTAGGTGTAGCGCCGCTCGCCTTTTTGGGTGTAGGTGGGGCCCATCGAACAGTCACAATGGCCGCAGCGAATCACCCCCTGCAGGGGGGAGATCATCTTGGTCTTTGCTTTGCTGAGCTTGGCCCTCGTGTTCTCCGAAAGAATCGACTGGACCTTCTCCCACAACTCTTTCTCGATGATGGCTTGGTGCTCTCCGGGATAGCTTTCACCCTTGTGGACCACCTCGCCGATGTATATGCGGTTGCCCAGCAAGCGGTAGATGTGACCGGTGTTCCATTCGGTCCCTTCCCGATGTTTCCCTTTCTTCGTGACCCACGACTTGGTTTTGTATCCCTGCTCATTGAGTTCCCGCGCCAGCTTTCTGGCCGATGCCAGTTGAGTGAATCGCCGGAAGATGTGTTGCACCAGCGGCGCTTCATCCGGATTGACCAGCAGTTTCTTGTTCTCCCGGTCGACATCGTATCCGAGTATGGCCGGGCCGCCGCAGTATTTGCCCCGCCGTTTCGCTGCCGCCACCTTGTCCCGGATTCGTTCGGCGATGACCTCCCGCTCGTATTGCGCGAAGGTTATCAGGATGCCGAGAAACATCCGGCCGGTCGGGTCGGTGGTGTTGAAATGCTCGGTAACCGAGACGAAATTGACACCCTTCTTATTGAACAACTCTATCATGTTCATGAAGTCGAGCAACGAACGTGAAAGGCGGTCGATCTTGTAAACCACGATCACATCCACTTTCCCCGCGTCCACGTCGGCCAAAAGACGCAGCAAGGCCGGACGCTCCATGTTGCCGCCCGAGAATCCACCGTCGTCGTAGCGGTCGGGCAGGGCCCGCCAGCCCAGCATTCGTTGACTTTCGATATACGCCTCGGCAGCCTCCCGCTGGGCATCCAGCGAGTTGAATTCCTGTTCCAAGCCTTCCTCGTGACTTTTCCGGGTGTAGATGGCACAGCGCAGCGGCTTTTTCCGGATGGAGGTCATGTTGACGTTATCAAGCACTCTTGCCACCTCCGTTCTTTTTTCCGTAGGTCTTCTTCAGGCCGAAAAAGACCTTGCCGTTCCAACGGGTGCCGGTAATTTCCCGAGCCACCGCGCTGAGTGATCGAAAGATCCGGCCGTTGTATTCAAAGCCCTTTTCCCGGGCGACGACCTCGTATCGACGGTCATTCCAGACCCTCACGAACCTTGTGCCCGGCAGGATGTTTTCATTGGACTTGCGCTCCTGGGGCACCTTGCGCTCGACCGTTGCCACGGGATCATCCTGGGCGATCTGCCGTAGATGCGTCTTGGCGGTCTCGGACAGGCCACCGTAAAAGAGCTCCTGAATACGATAGGCGAGGCGTTTGACGAGGAACTGTTTCTTGTACCGGGGCGGATCGCTGCCATAAAGGTCGAGCCACTTCTCGCGAAGTTGCTCCAGCGTCATATTCTGTAGCGTCGCCAGTTGCCGCAGGACGGAATTCCGGGTCCGTCCGCCGTTCTTCCCGTTGCGGGTTTGTTTTTGTAACTCATTCATACACAACTCCTTTTCATGCGTTCCGGACGCGTTTGTCATGAATGAATGCTCTGTTCCCGCAACTAATCAAGTCCTTCTCCGGCAGTTCCGGAAGATTCTTCGATATCCTCCATATCATTACTGGAAACGGCCTTGCGGACTTTCGAACGCAGCACGGCAACCGCCAGGATCGAGGCGATTGCCCCCAGCCTCTTTTCCGGGAAAAGGAGTTCGGACTCGGGAAATACATCCGCTTCAAGTGGGTCGGGATCGGTTGTTTCAAGAGCAAAATCGGCATCCAACATCGTGACCTCCGGCTTGCGTGACCGGGTCGGTCGGTGTGGATGCCGGTAAACTCGCCGGACGGTTGGGATGCGGGTTCGCTGGCACCCACAACCGCCTAAGCTCTGCTTCCGGTCAGTTGTCTGGTTTCTAACTCTCAAGTCCGGGCGAAATGCCCGGCCCTGTCGATGGTTACATACCGAAGGCGTTCCCCGACTGTCGGAAGGGTTTTTTCATAAGACTTCTTGACCTGACATGTATCAGGTCGTATATTATAGTTTTATTCGGCCCGGTGGGCCTTTTCGTTTTTGGTAAATGTGGAAGCCATGGGCAGAAGCAAAACAGACGAGATTACACCACTGCAGCGGGAGACCCTGGACGAGATATGCCGCCATATCGACGCCAAAGGGTACCCGCCGACAGTGAAGGAACTGAGCGAGACCTTCGGGATCAGCCATTCGAGCGTGCATGAACGCATCAACCAGCTGGTCCGCAAGGGATATCTGAAACGTGAAGGCCGCAAGGCTCGCGGGCTGACCGTGGCCAAGCGGCCGGAAGACATGGCGGCCGCCCTCGTGGCGGTGCCCGTTATCGGTACGGTCGCCGCGGGACAACCCATTCTGGCGGAAGAGAACATCATTGGGGAAGTACTGGTTGAGGCATCCACGGTCAGGTCAGGAGAGTATTTCGCTCTCCACGCTTCCGGCGACAGTATGATCGGAGCGGGGATAAACGATGGCGACCTGATCATCGTGAGACGTCAGCCGCTGGCGGAAACCGGAGATATTGTCGTGGCTCTCTTGAATGACGAGGCCACTGTGAAACGATTGAGAATCGAGAATGAGCGTATCGAGCTCGTCCCGGAGAATCCGAAGCACGCGCCGATTACGCTTCATCCGGAGGATGACCTCCGGATATTGGGTAAGGTTGTGGGTTGGAAACGAACATGAGAGTAGCCCATGAAAGGAAACTGACGAACGGAAAGTAGGAGGAAAAAATGGCAACTTTTAATCTACGCCGCTTTTCGAAGCCGGAAATGCTCCGGAGGATCGACCGGGAGCACCTCATTGCATTTCTTGAACCGCATGCCGACTATTTTTCGGCTCGCGGCGTGGAGTTGCCATCGTTGAACACCGAGGACGAGCTGGACTACAACGCTCTGAGCGAGGTCCTGCTCAATCCGAGCACTTCCACGCCGGAGGACCTGGCCGACGCGCTGTATTACGTGAACGAGATGTCAACCCCGGAAGGATTCGACTCCATCCAGGATGCGATTGACGGGACCGAGATCGACGTCGTCATCGACAAAAACGCCGCCCGCGCCGACCTGGCCATTCAGGTGTGGATGAAGGACCGCGATCTCATTGAACGTCTTCATGCCGAACAGTTTCTCTTCCGCCCCCGTTCGTTTGAGTATTTCAGGGCCACAAACGGTTCCATCCCCGAGTTCGAAAAGCCTTCAGAAGAGACAATCCATGCCCTGGAGGCCGACCTTGACGAGTGGTTCTCCAAGAAGCGACGGGGCCGGGCGTCAAAGGTGTTCGTGTACGTGAAGCCCGACTTTGTCTGGTTCCTGGTTCGCCACGGAGAACCCTTTACCCGTGAGAGTATCATCAAAGACGGGGAATCTTCGAGCGTCTACTATCGCCCCGAGAAATACGATGTCCTCGTTTACAACCCGGAGACCGGAGAAATCCGCATGAACGCCCGATCCAAGGGCGAGAAGGAACTCTACCGCACCAAGTTCGGCCAGCATTTCTTTGGTGACAGCGAGTTCTTCAACGGCAAGAGCAAGTTCACCCTCGAGCCGCTGCGGGAGGTTGGCGAGGATTCCCTCCTGTGTGATGACATTGACGGGCTGGAGTGGGTGAGGCTCAAAGAGTTCCAGATCTTCCGTGGCGGTTCTCAGAAAGAAGTGGAGATCCGCAAAGCCGAGGATATCTTCGCATCCTTGCGCGAACGTGAGCGGTCATTCCCCAACAGCGGTCCTATTATCAAGGCCAGCTTCCTGATCAAATTCACCGACTCCAAGACCGCTCGAACGGTCACCATAAGCTCCGGCAACAGGGCCGGGTTCAAGCGTGATGACGATGCTGACATCCTTGAAGCCTGGATGACCAGGCGAGGGTTCATCATCGCGGATGCAGAGAACGGTGATGAGTGAACACGCGATCTGGAAATACCTGGAAGACTTACCCGGCCAGGCCGCTCCTCTGGTCGAGTGGAATCAGCACCTTGACGGGTGGCCGGGATTTCAGGGGTTTTACAAACGCTACCTCAAACTGACCCGCGATCACGCATCGGCTGTGGATTGCCCGACGGATTGTGGTCTGGGGTGCCCGCGCAAAGTCGTAACGCACTCTCCCAGCGATATCGTGGCGGTTTGCCCTGAGCAGGAGGAAAGACCATACCCCCTCAAGCGGCAGGACATTCTCATCTATTCGGTGAATAGAGCTTCCCTGCACAAGGACATCTGTTCGGCGTTGGGGATCGAGCATCGCGAAAGCAAGGTCGACGCATGCCGGCGAACGTGGCGTCTGGGTGATTTTGTGCCCACGGCCGGGCTGGTCTTTCCCGTATTCCTGACTCAACAGGAAGATCCGGACGAGTTGCTTGAGGTCGTAAAGAACATTTGCCTGCTCCATGGCGACCCCTTCGTACTCCTGGCTCCGACGCGGCGACGGCTGTCCCCTCCGGCTGAACAGATTCTGGCGCAGCGCAACGCCGTCTTCCTGGCGCTGGATGAAGAGATGCTGTTCGACGAGCAGGGCTGCCTCCAGGTACGTCGGACTCCCGACGAGCTGTTCGCACCGCTCCACGAGAAAGTCCCGGAGCCTGGTTCCGGTGGCATGGTGCATTTCCCAACGCCTGACGGAACAAGATGGTCTGACATCAAAATCCAGTTCAGGAATGGACACACGGTTACGATTTGGGCCGGTGACCAAAGCGGGAGGTACACCTATTATCAAATGGGCATGTACAGCAAGAAGAATGGAGACCGAACCGTACAGTGGAAGCTCCTGGAAGCATTTGCCAATTCCAGAGGTGAAATCGATTGGAGCAGCCCGTTTGCAACTGACAAATTAAAGAAACAGAAGCAAGAACTGTCCAGGCGTTTGCGGGAATTTTTCCGCCTTGACGAGGACCCTATCGAGTGGGTCAAGGGCGAAAAATGCTATCGCTGCCGGTTCCGTATCCTGCCCGAGAGCGCCGACGATTATTGATATTCCCCGCCGGGAAATCCGCATTAATCCCATTTCTCAAATCCTGCGACGGACTTTTGGTTCGAAAATTCGGGTGCTTTTTCGCACCACAGGCCGTGTTTCCAAACTTGCGAAAACGGCCGGTCGGTTTAGGTCCTTGATATAAAAGGGATTGCCCAACCGGACGAGCTTCGGACTTCGTCTGGAGAAAACAGAGAATCTGGGGGCAAACAGAGAATGAAAGGCGGGAAAAGAGGGAGAATCAGGCGGGTGGAGAACGGGTCCGGAAAGATGTGAAACGGGCGCAAACCCTTTGAAAACAAGGGGAAATAGAAAACCCGTCGTCCCGGAGAATGACCCCGGAGAGACGGGTTGTCTTTTTTCAAATGGTGGAGGCGGCGGGAGTCGAACCCGCGTCCGGAAACATTCCACACTGACGTCTACATACTTAGTCTGGTTTTAGACGTTCGCCAGTCCGTTGCCCACCAGACAGGGCAGCGGAGTGACTAGCCTGCTGAATGTTCGCCTCCGGCGGTGCAGGCAACCGCGGGAGGCTATCCTGCTAGTCGACGCCCTTTCCGGAACCGCAGGAAGGATCCGGAAGGACGGCAGCCGCTTTAAGCGGCTACGGCATATTCATAATCATCTGCGATTATGTTTAATGCCCACCGGTTTTACGAGCCGGCGGAAACTCGGTATGCAGTCAGTGCTTCATTGTCCCCGTCGAAGCCGTTTCGCCCCCATAAAAGACAAGCATAAAGACTGGCACAGATGCGAATATGCCCGCAAACGTTGAAAGATAACTCCTGAACGGCAGGAAGTCAACCCTGTTCGAAAACGATACCAGGCCCTACTTGTATTCCTTGCGCTGGCGCTCCAGGTCGCGCTTTTCGTCCCGCCGGCGGATGGCCTCGCGCTTGTCGTGCTTGCGCTTGCCCTTGGCAAGGGCCAGGGTCAGCTTGGCCTTGCCGTCCCGGAAATAGATCTGCAGCGGCACCAGGGTGTAACCCCGCTCGTTGAGCTTGCCGTAGAGCCGCTTGATCTCGTACTTGTGCATCAGCAGCTTGCGGGGCCGCAAAGGCTCGTGGTTGTTGTAATAGGCAAACGGATAGGGACCGATGTGCATCTGGTAGACCCACAGCTCGCCGTTCTTTATCCGGGCATAGGAATCCTTGAGGTTTACCCGCCCCTGGCGCAGGGACTTGACCTCGGTGCCCAGCAGGACAAGGCCGGCCTCGAACTTGTCGACGATGTGAAAGTCGTGCCGGGCCTTGCGGTTTTCGGCGATTATCTTGATATGCTCAGGCATCGGCAGCTTCGGCCTCCTTGCCGTTTTCCACGATTTCCGCCAGCAGGTCGCCATAGGTGGAGCGGATCAGTTTTTCAGCCTCTTCGGCCGTGGCCTGCTGCAGCAGCTTGTCCTTGAAAGTGCGGGCCTGTCCGCTGTCCAGGCTGCGGATGATCTTTTTGACAACGGGGATGGAGGCCGGGTTCATGCTCAGCTCGCTTATTCCCAGCCCCACCAGAAACGGGGTGCACAGCGGATCGCCGGCCATCTCGCCGCACATGTAGACCGGAACCTTGTGCCGGCGGGCGGCCCGGCAAAGCAGGTCCAGCAGCCTGAGCACCGGCGGCTTCAGGTGGCTGTACAGGTGGGCCACCAGGCGGTTGCCGCGGTCGATGGCCATGGCGTACTGGATCAGGTCATTGGTGCCGATGCTGAAAAAATCCACCTCCCCGGCAAAGCGGTCGGCCATGATAACGGTGGAAGGCACCTCGATCATCATGCCCAGGGGCAGGTCCGGGTCGAATTTTGCCCCCTCCCGGGCAAGTGA
Organism: Desulfobacteraceae bacterium; assembly: GCA_027068085.1. Lineage (GTDB taxonomy): Bacteria > Desulfobacterota > Desulfobacteria > Desulfobacterales > Desulfosarcinaceae > JALVQM01. Next base: position 8,615 of record JAMOUQ010000030.1, read on the forward strand.
TTCGGCCGCCTCGTCCATCAGCTTGCGGGTGGCGACGATCTCTTCCAGGCAGGAGATCATGGGGATCAGGAGCCTTACCTGGCCGTGAGCCGCGGCCCGCATGATGGCCCGCAGCTGGGTCTTGAAGACCTCGGGCTTCTGGAGACAGTACCTGATGGCCCGCAGGCCCAGGGCCGGGTTGGCCTCGTACTCGCCGTTGCCGTAGACAACGGCCTTGTCGCCGTTTATGTCCAGGGTGCGGATGGTGACCGGCTTGTCCGGCATGACATCCACCACGTCCTTGTACTTTTCGTACATCTCGTCCTCGGTCGGGAAGCTCTTGCGCGCCAGGTACTGAAACTCGGTGCGGTACAACCCGATGCCGTCGCCACCGTAGTCTATTACGGAAACCACTTCCTCCGGAAGCTCGATATTGCCCATCACCGCCAGGCGCACGCCGTCGGCGGTCCTGGCTTCCACCCTGCTCTCCCTGGCCATCCGGGCACGGCGGGCCTCGTAAAGGGCCATCTTGTTGCCGGCTTCCAGCAGGGTCTGTTCGCCGGGGTTGACGATCACCACCCCGGCCGTGCCGTCCACGATTATGATGTCGTCGTTGTGAATGACCCGCGTGGCCTCCTCGATGCCCAGCACCGCCGGTATCTGCAGGCTGCGGGCGATGATGCTGGTATGGGAAGTGCGCCCTCCCCGGGCGGTGACAAAGCCCATGATCCACTCCAGCTGGATCTGGCTGGTTTCCGCCGGTGAAAGATCGCTGGCCACCAGGATGACCCGCTTTTCGATCTTGCCGATGTCGACCCGTTCATCGCCGGTCAGATGCTCCATGATCCGCTCGGCCACGTGGACGATATCCACGGCCCTGGCCTTGAGATACGGATCGGCCATGGACTCGAACATGGCCCGCAGGCTATCGACGGTCTTTTTCAGGGCCCAGTCGGCGTTGACCTTTTCCTTTTGGATGATCTCGATGGTGCGGCCGTAGAGCATCTTGTCCTTGAGCAGCACCAGGTGGGATTCCAGAATCCGGGCATGATCGCGCAGTTCCTCCGGGGTATTGCTCAGGATCTGATGCAGCTCTTCCTTGGCCTTCTGAACCGCCTGCCGGAAACGGTTCATCTCGGCTTCCAGCCTGTCATCGGCAAGGCGGTATTTGCGGACCACGTCCACCCCACCTTTGTCCACCAGGTATGCCTTGCCTATACAAATGCCTGGAGATCCGGCAATACCATGCAGCACGATCTCTTTGTCAGGCTTATCGTTCATTTCCCTGTTTCTCCGAATCCGTTTTCGATGAGGGCAGCCATTTGCTCAAGCACCACGGCGTCGGCCGCATCCTCTGCCTCCAGGGTGATTTCCGTTCCCGGACCGCAGGCCAGGGCCAGCATGTCCATGATATCTGTCGCGTCGGCCCGCAGGCTCTCCCTTGCCAGCCAGATGGCCCCCCTGGCCCCGGAGGCGATGCGGGCCAGCCCGGCTGCCGACCGGGCATGCAGCCCGGCCTGATTGACTATCTTGACCCGGCGCTGGGCGCCTGGCCGGGATGGGGTCATCGGTTCAACTCCTTGGCAATGAGCGGCCAAAATACTGCGCTTGCCGATAACGAGGTCGATTGGAGCGCAGCAGGGCCTCTGCTCATCGGCAATGAGCAATCCGGCCTACCAAAACCCAGAATCAGCAAGCGTTGTAGTTTGGCAATTTATTGTCAAAGAAACGACCACCGAACATGCGGTGGTACCGCTGGCGGCAGGAATATCAGCTTTCTGCCGGGTTTGTCTTCATCCTTTTATACTGGGAACAAATTATCAACAGCCCCCGGCCTTGTCAACGCGATTTCATTGACAACCCGGATTATGGCCTATATGCTCTTTTACCGCATCCTGCTCGGCTCGCAAGCATCGCCAACACTCTGAAACCTAAGCGAAAGGATAAACTTAAAAGTCATGGTTGAAAAACAGTTTCTGATAGACGACCTTCAGCTTCACGAATCCTGGCGCCTGTTCAGGATAATGGGTGAATTCGTCGAAGGGGTCGAGGCCCTGCACGACCTGGGACCGGCGGTGAGCATCTTCGGATCGGCCCGTATCTCTGAAAAAGACCCGGTTTACAAAAAAGCCCGTCTCCTTGCCAAGATGCTGGCCGAAAGCGGTTTTGCCATCATCACCGGCGGCGGCGGCGGGGTGATGGAAGCGGCCAACCGCGGGGCCGCCGAAGCCGGGGGACGCTCGGCCGGGCTGAACATCAGGCTTCCCTTCGAGCAGAAACCCAACCCCTATGCCAACCTGAAGCTCGAATTCAGGTACTTTTTCATCCGCAAGGTGATGTTCATCAAGTACGCCTCGGCCTATATCGTAATGCCCGGCGGCTTCGGCACCCTGGACGAGCTTTTCGAGGTGGTGACCCTGATCCAGACCCGCAGGATCCGGCCTTTTCCCATCATCCTGGTGGGCTCCGACCACTGGTCCGGCCTTTCACAATGGATCAGGAAACAGCTGGAAGCCCGGGGCCTGATCTCCGAGGGAGACATGGAGCTTGTCGAAATAATGGACGATCCGGAGCAGATCGTAAATACCATCAAAAAAATGGTCATCCTGTGACGATGGATTCGCGAAAAAGTGACCCCGGTTCCGTCAGGGCTTTGCCTTTTTCAATCCCGGCAGCCTGAATCGCGGCCGGGCCGCAGATGAACCGGGCGCCCGGCGGCCCCGGGACGCCCTTTTAGATTCCAGGAACCGGCCCATGTCAGCTTCCGACTCGGTGCAGCAAAAGCTCTTCCACTACCGCCGCCAGCTGGAAGAGACCCGCCTGGAGGTGCAGCGCCACAAGCGTTATCTGGACGCCCTCCATCAGATCTCCCTGGGCCTGATAGCCCGCCTGGACAAAAAGCAACTGCTGGAAACCGTCCTGGCCCACGCCGCCGCCCTGACCCAGACCGGCCACGGCTACGTCTACCTGCTGGAACCGGGCCGCGACGCCATGGAAATCAGGGTGGGGATGGGTTTTTTCTCCGGCCAGATCGGCCGCAAGGTAAAAAAGGGGCAGGGCCTGGGGGGCCGGGTCTGGCAAACCGGCCAGCCGGTGCTGGTTGAGGACTACCGCAGCTGGCAAGGAAGGATCGAGGACCCCAGCCTGGACCGGCTCCGCTCGGTGATCGGCATCCCCCTGAAGTTCGACCGCCGGGTGCGGGGTGTCATCGGCCTGGGCCACGTGGAGGCCGACCGCCATTTCCACGTCCAGGACGTATCCCTGCTGGAGCGGCTGGGAGCCCTGGCCCTGCTGGCCCTGGAAAAGGCCGAGCTCTACGAGGAGGCCCGGCGGGAGCTTGCCGAAAGGCGCAAGGCCGAGGCCCGCATCCGCGAGAGCGAGCAAAGATACCGCAACTTTCTCGAATCGTCACCCGATCCCATCGTGGTCTACGACATGCAGGGGGTGGCCACCTACGTCAACCCGGCCTTCGAGCAGACCTTCGGCTTAAGCCGCAAGGAGCTTCTCGGCAAGCAGATCGATTTCGTGCCGGCCGAAGCCTGGCCGGCCACCAAGGCCGCCATCCAGACCATGCTCAAGGGCGAAAAGATCAGCCTTTTCGAGACCCAGCGCCTCACCAAGGACGGCCGCAAGCTGGACGTCCAGCTCAGCTCGACCCTCTACCTTGACCGCAACGGCAGGCCGGCGGGCAACATCGTCACCCTGCGTGATATCAGCGCCCGTAAAAAAGCCGAAAGAGCCCTGCGTAACTACCAGAACCAGCTCGAAGAGCTGGTCAAGGAGCGGACCGCCGAACTCGACCAGATCAACCGCAAGCTGGCCCTGGAGATAGAGGAACGCAAGCGGGTGGAAAAAAGCCTGCGGCGCCGCGAAAAAGAGCTCCAGGCCCAGTCCCAGCACCTGGAAGAGGTCAACACCGCCCTGCGGGTGCTGCTCAAGCAGCGCGAAAACGACAAGCGCGAGCTGATGGACAACCTCCAGGCCAACGTCAGCGAGCTGGTGGCCCCCTACCTCGGCCAGCTCCAGAAGACCCGGCTCAACACCCGCCAGCAGACCCTGCTGCGGATCATCGTCTCCAACCTGGACAACATAGTCTCCCCCTTCATCCGCAAACTGTCTGTCCGCCACGCAGGGCTGACCCCCATGGAGGTACGGGTGGCCAACCTGGTCAAGGAAGGTAAAACAAACAAGGAAATCGCCGAGTTACTCTCTGTCTCCAAGAATACCGTCCTCTTTCACCGCCACAACATCCGCAAGAAACTCGGCCTGACCAACCAGGGCATCAATCTGCGGACCCATCTGCTCACCTTCGACGAATAGTGGTTATTCCCCGCTATTTTCCAACTATTTTATCAACTTGACATCCCGGAGCCCAAAGCATAGAAAGAAAATAAATAACGTTTAGCAAAAAAGGTCGAATGCTTACTCCCGTGGCGCGGCCGCCCCCACTCGGAACCTGCGCCATAACCGACTTACAATTTCCGGAGTTGGGTCCCAATCCCAATCAAACAATGATTTTACTTGACGAAGACGGGGAAACATGCTTCATTTTCAAAAATATGAATGAAATTCATTCACTAAAGATGTGGGCAATGACTTAAAACATGTACACACCGCAGAAGTATTTCAGATCCAGGCAAAGGCGGCCGTCCGGCCGCCGGACATATTTTCCGCCGGGCACCCCGGAAGCCTATCCCTGGGAAAACAAATAAAGGAGGCGAGCGCTTGGCAAGAACCGAACCTGTGCAGGACAATGAAATTTTGCTGGAGCTGAAGGATATCGAAATGACCTTCGGCAAGGTTACGGCACTGGCCGGGGTCAACCTGAAAATACGCAAGGGTGAGATCCACTCGGTGATCGGACCCAACGGCGCCGGCAAAACGGTGATGATGAACTGCATCAACGGCCTGTATCGCCCCCAGAAAGGGAGCATCTACTTCAAGGGCGAAAAGATCAATCATCTCAACCCCCATCAGCGGTCCAGGCTGGGAATTTCGAGAACGTTTCAGAAGGTGGAGGTCTTCGGCGGCATGACGGTGCTGGACAACATCCGTCTGGGCCGGCACATCCACATGAAGTCCGGCATCGTCAGCGGTGCCTGGTACCTGGGCAAAAGCTTCCGGGAGGAAATCGAGCACCGCAGGTTCATCGAAGAAGAGATCATCGACCTGCTGGAAATCGAGCAGATCAGGCACAAACCGGTGGGCATGCTGCCCTACGGCCTGCAAAAGAGGGTGGAGCTGGGCCGCGCCCTGGCCCTGGAGCCGGAGCTGCTGATCCTGGATGAGCCGCTGGCCGGCCTGAACCTGGAAGAGGTGGAAGACATGGCCCGCTTCATCCTGGACATAAACGAGGAAGAACGCTGGAAGGTCACCTGCCTGCTGGTGGAACACGACATGGGCGTGGTCATGGACCTTTCGCACCGGGTATTCGTTCTCAACTTCGGAAACATGATTATGGACGGCACCCCGGAAGAAGTTCAGAACAATCCGGAAGTGATCAAAGCCTACCTGGGTGAAGAGGACTTGTATGCAACCAGAAGATAAAACCGCCGCAACCAGGATCGAGATAACCGAAGATCTTACCATCCCCAAGCTGTTTTACATGCAGGCCAGGCGCTACGGACCCCAGAGGGTGGCCATGCGGGAAAAGCAATACGGCATCTGGCGGCCCATAACCTGGCAGCAATACCTGGACAACGTCAAGCACATAGCCCTGGGGCTGATCAAGCTGGGCCTGAAAAAAGGCGACAAGGTGTCGATGATCGGCGACAACCGGCCCGAGGGCCTGTGGGCCGAGATGGCCACCCTGTGCGCCGGCGGCATCGGGGTTTGGCTCTTTCAGGATTGTCTCATCGAAGAGGTGCGTTACATCATCGACCATTCAGATACGCGCTTTCTTTTCGGCGAAGGCCAGGAGGAAGTCGACAAGGCCCTGTCCATCATCGACGAATGCCCCAAGCTGGATAAAATCATCTGGGACGATCCCAAGGGGATGCGCAACTATCACCAGGACTGCCTGCTGAGCCTCAAAAATCTGGTGGAAATGGGCAAACAGCTGGACAAGGACCAGCCGGACCTGTTCGAAAAGCTGATAAACCGGGGAACGGGCAAGGACGTGGCCCTGCTTTTCTACACCTCGGGAACCACCTCCCTGCCCAAGGGAGCCCTGCTTTCGCACAACAACATGCTGACCATGGGCCGCCACCTGATGGATGTCGACCCGTGCAAGGACACCGACGACTACGTCTCCTACCTGCCCTTTGCCTGGATCGGCGAGCAGATGATGTCGATTTCCTGCGGTCTGCAGATCGGTTACACCATCAATTTCCCGGAAGAGCCGGAAACCGCCCGTGAAAACATCCGTGAGATCGGACCCCACGTGATGTTCGCCCCGCCGCGGATGTACGAACAGATGACCCGCGAGGTGCAGGTCAAGTACCTGGATTCTTCCTGGACCAAGCGCAAGTTCTACGAATTTTCCCAGAAGGTAGGCTACCACGTGGCCGACCTGAAGTTCGACAAGAAGCCGATTCCGTGGTACTGGCGCTTTCTGGAGTGGATCGCCTACATCACCGTCCAGAGAAAGCTCAAGGATCATCTGGGCCTTTCGCGGGTTCGCAACGCATACACCGGCGGGGCCGCCATGGGCCCGGATCATTTCCGCTTCTTCCACGCCATGGGGGTCAACCTCAAGCAGATCTACGGCCAGACCGAGGTGGCCGGAATCTCTGTCGTTCACAGAAACGGCGACATCAAGTTCGACACGGTGGGCAAGCCGATTCCCGGCACCGAGATCAGGATCACCGAGGAAGGAGAGATCATCACCCGCAGTCCTTCGGTCTTCCTGGGTTATTACAAGAACCCGGAGGCCACCGCCAAGGCTCTGCGGGACGGATGGCTGCACTCGGACGACAAGGGCTTTGTCGACGACGACGGTCACCTGGTGGTCTTCGACCGCACCAAGGACGTCTTCACCCTGCGCGACGGGAAACCCTTCTCGCCCCAGTACCTGGAGACCCGCCTCAAGTTCAGCCCTTATATAAAGGATTCCTGGGTCATCGGCCACAACCGGGACTATATAACCGCCGTCATGTGCATCGACTACTCGGTGGTGGGCAAGTGGGCCGACGAAAAAAAGATCAACTACACCAGCTACCAGGAGCTGTCACAGCACGAAGAGGTCTACGATCTGGTGGAAGAACAGATCAGGCAGGCCAACAAGGACCTGCCCGAGGCGGCCAAGGTCAGGAAGTTCACCAACCTTTACAAAGAGCTCGATCCTGACGACGACGAGCTGACCCGCACCCGCAAGCTGCGGCGGGCCTTTGTCGAAAAACGCTACCAGGACATTGTCGACGCCCTCTATTCGGACGTGAACACTGTCCATATCGACACCACCATCAAGTACGAGGACGGACGGGAAAGCCGGATCAATACCGATCTTCAGATCCGCAAGATAACCGATTGACAGGATCCGCAAAGCCTGCGGGTCCTGAACAGGACTGACAAAAGGGAGCAGATCGATGGAACTTTTCTGGATGACGATGACCACCGGAATCATGGTCGGCGGAATCTATGCCCTGGTGGCCCTGGGCTGGGTGCTTATCTACAAGTGCTCCGGCGTGCTCAACCTGGCCATGGGGGAGATGACCCTCATCGGGGCCTACGTTACCCTCAGTTTCTACTCCATGGGAGTGCCTTTCCTGCTGGCCCTGCTGTTTTCCCTGATAATCGGGTTCCTGCTGGGCATCCTGACCGAAAGGATCTTCCTGGACCGGCTCATAGGGGAGCCGGTGCTGACGGTGATCATGGTCACCGTGGGACTGTCGTTTTTTTTCAAGGGCTGCGTGGAGCTGATCTGGGGCACCGACACCAGAGTCTTCGACCCGCCGGTCTTTTCCATCGAACCGCTGCACATCGGCCCCCTGGTCATCGGCAAGGTCTACCTGTGGAGTTTCCTGGCGGCCATCGTCCTGCTGGTGATCTTCGTGGCCTTTTTCAAGTACACCCGCTGGGGGCTTGCCATGCAGGCCACGGCAGACGATGAAATGGCCGCCCTGTCCCTGGGCGTCAGCGCCCGTTTCGTCTACGCCACCGCCTGGGCCATCGCCTTCATGGCCGCCGGCGTGGGCGGAACCCTGCTGGGCAACATCAACGGCCTGAACATCTCGGTGAGCTACCTGGGCCTGCTGGTTCTGCCGGTGGTGGTCCTGGGCGGCCTGAACTCGGTTCCCGGCGCCATAGTGGGCGGCATCATAATCGGCCTGCTGCAGAATTTCTGCGGCGCATATCTGGACAAGTATTTTCCGGGAGGCGTGAAGGAAATCGCGCCCTTTGCCTTCATGGCCGTCTTCCTGCTCTTCAAACCATACGGGCTGTGGGGCTGGGAACGGATCGAACGCGTCTGATGCGACAGCAACCTGAAACCCTATAACAGTTACGGGAGCTTTGTGTATGTCGGCAACCTGGTTACCGTGCGGAACCTACCACGAAAGTTATGCCCAGGATCATGCCTGGTGGCAGACCACCTTCATCAAGGGCAAGATGATCCTGCTCTTTATCACCGTCTTCATCGTCATCCCGGCCGTTGCCGACGATTACTGGCTGAGTGTCTGCAACCAGATCGGCTACACCATTCTCGGCGCCCTGGGAGTCCAGCTGCTCATCGGTTACTGCGGCCAGATAACCCTGGGCCACGCGGCTTTCATCGCCGTGGGCGCCTATACCAGCACCCTGCTGATCCTGGAATTTCCCTGGCCCCAGTTCATGCTGAACATGGGCCTGGCCTATCCCATCAGCATCCTGATCGCGGCCGTGGTGGCCGGTATCTGGAGCGTGCTCTTCGGTCTGCCTTCGGCCAAGGTCAAAGGCTTTTATCTCATCCTGACCACCATGGCGGCCCAGTTCATCACCGTCGATTTCATCCTGACCCAGTACGTCAGCCAGATCGGCGGCCGCGGCCAGGCGTTTTCCCTGCCGCCGGGAACCATCAAGATCGGCCCCTGGTCCATCGAAAACGACATCCAGGTCTATTTCATGATGCTGGTCCTGGTGGTGCTCTGCGTGGCGGCCATGGCCAACCTGATGCGCACCAGGGTGGGCCGGGCCTGGGTGGCCATCCGGGACAACGACATCAGCGCCGAGGTGATGGGTATCAACGTGGTTCTCTACAAACTGCTGGCCTTTTTCGTGGCCGGTTTCATCGGCGGCATCGCCGGCGCCTTCTGGATCAGCAACCTGGCGGCCATCAGCACCGAGCATTTCACCTGGTTTCTGTCCCTGTGGCTGGTGGGCGTGATTCTCATCGGCGGGGTGGGCTCCTTGCACGGGGCCATCTTCGGCTCCATCTTCATGGTGATGGTGATGGAGATCCTGCAGCTTGCCATCATGCCGCTGGCCGACACTTTTCCAAAACTCCTGATGGATTTTCTGTTCATCAAGGAGGCCGCCTTCGGCCTGGCCATCTGCGCCTTCATGATCTTCGAGCCCAACGGCCTGGCCTACCGCTGGTGGCAGATAAAGAACTACTTCAACCTCTGGCCGTTTTCTTATTAAACGGAATACCCCGAAGATCTTGGCCGGGGCCTGACTGGCGAGGGAGGTGATATCACCGTATTGTTATGTGGGGCTTTAACACTCATTAGGTCGGTTAAACAAAAAGGGGGAAAGCATGCGCGACAAGAGAACTTATTTCGGTTTATGGATGGTTGTCATAGCCGCCTTTATCCTGACCATGGCATTGGGAACCGCCAGCGCAACGGCCGCGACCATCAAGCTGGGCGCCCTGAACGACATGACCGGGGCAACCTCCGACGTCGGCAAGGACTACGCCATGGGCATTGCCGAGGCGGTCCACTACATCAACGACAACGGCGGGATCAACGGCAAGAAGGTGAAACTATACCAGTTCGACTACGGCTACCGCGTCCCGGAAGCCCTGACCAAGTACAAGCTGTTCAAGCGCCTCAAGTGCGTGGCGGTGCTGGGCTGGGGAACCGGTGACACCGAGGCCCTCTCTCCCACGGTGACCAAGGACAAGATCCCTTACGTTTCGGCGTCTTATTCCGGCCATCTGACCAATCCCAAAAAGACGCCCTTCAACCTGTTTGCCGCAACCGACTATTCCACCAATGCCAGGGCCACCCTGACGGCCTGGTACGATACCCGCTGGAAGAAGCATCCGGATTTCGGCAAGCGCAAGCCGCGTTTTGCCTGCTGCTACATGTTCGCCTCGCCTTACGCCAGCGCTCCCATCAAGGCCATCAAGGATCAGGCCAAGATTCTCGGTTTCGAGATCGGCCCCGATCAGGACGTGTCCCTGTTTGCCATCGACACCAAGAGCCAGGTCCTGGCCCTCAAGGATTACAAACCGGACGTCGTCTGGCACGGCAACACCACCATGTCGGTATCGGCCACCCTGCGCGACTCCTACGCCCTCGGCCTGGGAGCCGATCACATCGTCAACCTGTGGGGTTTCGATGAAAACCTGCCGCGGCTGGCCGGCAAGGCCGCCGAAGGAGTCATGGCCGGCCATGTCTGCGCCTTCTACGGCGGCGAAGCCCGCCTGATGGACAAGGTGCTGGAATACGGAAAGAAGTATAACCCCGGCGTGCCCGCCAAAAAACGCCTGATCCGCACCATCCAGGCCTGGTCCAACGTCCTGGCCCTCTGGGAAGCCATGAAGCGGGCCGACAAGGCCGGCAATCTTACCGGCGAGGGCATCGTCAAGCAGGGCTTCGAGACCATGCGCAACTTCGACGTCGGCCTGGGCGGCGCGCCTCTGACTTATACCGCCACCGATCACCGCGTATCTGGCCAGGTGCCGGTCTATGAAATCAAAGACGGCAAATTCGTACTGGTCAAGCGGGTGGACCTGCAAAAACGCTGGCCTGAAAAATGGGCCAAGGAATGGATCGGTTGGTAGCAGCAAACTCCTGAAACCAATATCATCGCCCGGGAGGGAAGTCATTTTGTCGAACCAGGAACCGATCTTGAAGATCAACAACATCGAAGTCAAGTACCACGAGGTCATCCTCGTCATCAAAGGTGTCTCCATCGAGGTGCCCGAAGGCGGCATCGTGGCCCTGCTGGGCGCCAACGGCGCCGGCAAGAGCACCACCCTGAAGGCGGTCTCCGGCCTGCTCAAGCACGAGGACGGCCAGGTGACCGACGGCTCCATCGAATTTTTGGGCCAGCGGATCGACCGGCTGGGGCCGGAAAAGATCGCCCGCATGGGTATAGTGCAGGTCATAGAGGGTCGCCGGGTCTTCGAGCATCTCACCGTCGAACAGAACCTGAAAGTCGGCGCTCACATGCGCAAGCAGGGACGTTCCATCAAGGAGGGCCTGGAAATGGTCTATCACTATTTCCCGCGCCTGAAGGAAAAGCGCAACGAGATCGCCGGTTTCATCAGCGGCGGCGAGCAGCAGATGACAGTCGTGGGCCGGGCACTGATGACCCAGCCCAAGCTGATCATGCTCGATGAGCCCTCCATGGGCCTGGCACCGAAGCTGATCCACGAGATCTTCAATATCATCACGCGCTTGAACAAGGAAGAGGGGATCTCAATCCTGCTGGTGGAGCAAAACGCCAAGCTGGCCCTCAACGTGGCTCCCCACGCCTACGTGCTTGAAAACGGCCGGATCGTCATGGACGACTCGGCCGAAAAGCTGCGTGAAAATCCTGATATCAAGGACTTCTACCTGGGCATGACAGATCTCGGGGGGCGCAAGAGCTTTCGCGACGTCAAGCATTACAAGCGCCGCAAACGCTGGCTTGCCTGACCCTTACACACCATAAAGGGGGTAAACCAATGTCGAAAAAAAGACTGTTTACGATCATATGCGCATTGGCTGTGGCCGTTTCCCTGGCCGGATGCGCTTTCATGAGCACCAAACCGTCAGAAAAGAACTTCATCGATCCCAAGATAGAACTTGAGATGGTGGAAGTGGCCCACTACTGGGGATGGTGGTACTTTTCCAAGAAGGTCAAGCCGACCATGGGCACGCCGGGCAACTACGGAGCGCCCCTGGACCTGGCCTTCGTCTTCAACGTGACCAATCCCAACCCTTACCCGATTCAGCTTGAAAACATCAAGTTCACCGTGGCTTTCGAAGAATTCGACCTGAACACGGTCAGCTCCACGGCCAGCCAGTGGATTCCGCCGGGCAAGACCAACCAGATCAGGGTCCATGCCATGTTCGACGGCCGGCAGTCGCTGCTCAGCCTGCTGGTAACCGGTGGCTTCAAGCTGAAGAAAAAGACCGGGGCCGCAGGACCCGGACCGGCCCTGAAACAGCTGGCCGCCTGGTGGAAGGCCATTCCCGAATACGGCTTCCCCATCTACGTTAAAGAGGGCGCGGCCGTGATCAATGCCGGTGACGTCAGCAAGGTGATCAGCTTTTCGGCCAAATTTCCCTGATAATCCAAGCCGAAGTCGATTTTCACCCGGGCCGGCGGCGGTCCGGGTGAAAATTCTTTCCTCACTTAAAAAACGCGAGCTGGAAGCATTATGGGACTGTATGACTTTACCTTCTACGACGTGATCTGCAAAAACGCCCGCCTCTGCGGCGACAAATGCGCCTGGATAGACAGTGACGACGGCAGGCAGTATACTTTCGGCCGGATCAAGCAGATGACCGACAGCCTGGCGGCCGGCCTGGCGGCCCGCGGAATCGGCCGGGGCGACCGTATCGGCGTGGTGGCCAAAAACTGCGCCGCCTACTTCCTGGTCTACGGAGCCGCCGCGGCCCTGGGGGCCATCGTGCTGCCGGTGAACTGGCGCCTGTCGGAAGAAGAAGTACAGTACTGCCTCAACGACTGCGGTCCCAAATGCGTCTTTGCCGACAATGAATACTTCCGGCTTGTCGGCGACATGGCTTCCCGGCTGCCCTCGGTAGAACATTACTTTTCACTGGGCCAGGCAGACTCCGACTTCACCGCTTTCGACGCCCTGCTTGCCCAAAGCGGCGAGCAGATAACTCCGGCGGCAACCCCGGACGATCCGCTGGTGATCATTCACACGGCGGCTGTGGCCGGCAAACCGCGGGGGGCCGTGCTGAGCCACAACAACCTGCTGTTTGCCAGCATGCACCTTCTCAACTGCATGGGCATAGATCACCGCGATGTCCACCTCAACCTGCTGCCCCTGTTCCACGTGGCCGGCCTTTTCATGAGCGCCCATGTCTTTCTGGCCGGCGGACTTAACGTCAACATGAAAAAGTTCGATGCCGCCAAGGCGGCAAAGCTGATCGAAGCCCACCGGGTATCGGTCATGTTCGATTTTACTCCCATCCTGGGCTCTGTCCTCGAAGCCGGGCAGAAAGAGCCTTACAGCCTGGAAAGTCTTAAAAAAGTAATCGGGCTCGACGCTCCCCAGACCATCGAGCAATACCAGCAGGCGACCGGCGGCACCTTTTTCTGCATGTACGGGCAGACGGAAACCTCGGCCCTTGCAACCATGGGGCCTTACGATCTTTGCCCGGGGTCGGCCGGCCGGCCCATTGCCCTGGCCGTGGTCGAGGTGGTGGACGAAGATGACCGGCTGCTGGAAACCGGCCGGGTGGGTGAAATCGTGATGCGCGGTCCCATGGTTTTCAAGGGTTACTGGAACCTGCCGGAAGACAACGCCCATACCTTCCGCTCGGGCTGGCATCATACCGGCGATCTGGGGCGCCTGGACGAAAACGGATTTCTGTGGTACGAGGGGCGCAAGCCGGAAAAAGAACTGATCAAGCCCGGGGGCGAAAACGTCTATCCGGCCGAAGTGGAAAAAGTAATCCTCCAGCACCCGGCCGTCAGGCAGACCGTGGTCTTCGGCGTGCCCGATCCAAAGTGGAAAGAAGGCATCAAGGCGGTCTGCACCCTCAATGAAGGCAGCTCGCTTAAAGCCGTCGAATTGATAGAATTTGTCGGCTCCCGGATAGCCCGTTTCAAGAAACCCCGGTACGTGGAATTCGTGGAAACTCTTCCCGCCACCGCCGACGGCCGGATCGACCGCGCCAAGGTCAAAGAGCTTTACGGCGGCCCGCAATAGACAGGTTCCCTCACCATGTGGCCTGCATCCTTGCCGGTTGCCCGGCCGGGCCGGGCAGTCTTGTATTATTGCAATGATTATGGTTTAATATACTCAGGCTCGGTTGTTTTGGGCAATTTGCCTGCTTTACGATTTCCACAACCACTGCAAGGAGCAAGTTCCCATGGTCAGGACCGAAATTTCCCTTTTTCTGAAAAACGAACCCGGTCAGCTCGCCAGTCTGGCCGACCTGCTTTCCAAAGAGGGCATCAACATCGATGCCATGACCATCCAGGACGCCTCGGCCTACGTCAAAGAGCTATTCAAGGCCCGCGGCAAGTCACTCAAGAGAATAGCCTCGGCCGCCAGCTACAACTCCATGCGCAAGGACTCGGCCGAATTCGCCCTGATCCGCATCCTGGTTGCCGACGGCGCCACCAACAAGGCCATCGACGTGCTGTCGCGCAACGAATATGTCTTCGATATCATGCCGGTTATCGCCATCGAGCTTGCAAACCGGCCCGGCGAGCTGGCCAAGGTGGCGGCCAAGTTCGGACAGGAAGGGGTCAACATAAACTACGTTTACGGTTCGGTCTCTTCGCCGGACCAAAAATGCCTTTTCGTCTTCTGCCCGGAAGACATCGAGCTGGCCGCCAAGATTTTCAAAGGCTACTAAAAAACCCGCCCAAAAGAACAGCCGGCTCGGGGCTGTTATGTCAGGGTGGCTCCCTTGCCGCCGGCGCAATGAAAATTGTCGAACGGAAAACCATGCAGGGGCGACCGGCCGGTCGCCCCTGCAGCGTTATGAAACCGCCCTTGCCGCCCGGCCCCGGCCCGGCGGCGGGAATTTTAATATTGTTTGCCCCCCTACGCCTCTTGTATCTTCCGAATCCCCCCGCACAAACAAGTTAAAGCGCATTCCGCAGATGGCAGTTTCCTCTTAACTCATATTCCAATATTTTCCAGAAAACACCGTAATAAACGGTAATTATTTGTTTAATTTACTTTCCAGATAATTGTTGACAAGCAGCCCGTCTCAATATATTCTTTTTATACAAGAATATATTGAGGTATAACGACTTGAACAAACAGAATATCATCGAGCTTTTGCTCTACCAGAAGGAAAAGGCCCTCAACACGAAGGGCATTTTCCGGCGGCGGGCAGCCGCCGGGGCAGCCGCCTTTGGCCGGCAAAAAGAAATCCATGTGCTGACAGGAATCCGCCGCTGCGGCAAATCTACCCTTCTGCGTCTTATAATAAAGGCCCTGCTGGAAAAGGAAAAGGTTTCCCCGGCCAACATCCTGTATTGCAATTTTGAAGACGAGCGTCTGGAAGCTTTTGAAAGCCGAGATTTTCAAACCCTCCATGAAGCTTTCAGACAAATTGAAAAGCCTGAGGGCAAATTGTATTTTTTTCTGGACGAAATCCAGAATGTCCCCGGATGGCAGAAGTGGCTCTCCCGGCTGTATGAATTTGAAAACGTAAAAATTTTCGTCACCGGCTCCAATGCCACCATGCTGAGCGGCGAGATCGCCTCCGCCCTTACCGGCCGCAGCCGGCATCTTCGTCTTTTTCCGCTTTCCTTCCGGGAATTTCTGGACGCCCGCAATGTAAGCCTGGCCGAAAATGATTTTCTCCGGCCCGAGGTGCGAGTCGGCATCAACCGCCAGTTTGCAGATTACGTGGCAAGCGGAGGGTTTCCGGAAGCGGTCAAAACCGGCGACCGTTCCATTTTGCAGGACTATTTCCGGGACATCGTCTATCGCGACATCGTGGCCCGCTACAGGCTCAGGAACATCAGGCAGCTCAAAGAGCTGGCCCTTTTTCTGGCCACCAACATCGGCTGCCGGCTGAGCCTTAATAAACTGCGGACCGCCCTGGGGTTCAAGAGCCTGGAAAGTATCAGAAACTACATCGGCTATTTCGAAGAGACCTATCTCTTCCACCAGGTTCCCCTTTTCGACTATTCGGTCAAAAAACAGGTTTACAACCCCAAAAAGCTTTACTGCATCGACCATGGCATGGCCGCCGAGGTGGGCTTCAACTTTTCGACCGACAGCGGCTGGCACCTGGAAAACATGGTTTGTATCGAGTTGCTGCGGCGTGGACTCGATGTGTATTACTGGAAAGACAGCCGCGGCCGGGAGGTCGATTTCATCATCCGCCATCCCCGCGGCTTGCTCGAAGCTGTCCAGGTGTGCTGGCAACTGGAATCGGAAGTCACCTTTCAGCGGGAAATAGAGGCCCTGGTGTCTGCCGCCAAGCGGTTTAACCTGAAAAAGGCGACCCTGGTAACCGCAGACACCTGGGACCGGGAAGATGCCGGCGGCGTGCTGATCGACATCGTGCCGGCCTGGAAATGGCTGCTGGAAGACAACAGGGAAGGTAAACACCATGTTCACCCGTCTGTATGAACTGAGTCGCCTGCTCGGCATAGAAAAACGCCCTGCCTGGGAGCTTCTCAACCACGGCATGCCGGAGAACTACCGCTGCGGATTTGCCATCTGTTTCGACGACCGGGGCAATTACGTCGGTGTCAGGACCATCTCCGGCCACCGGGGCGTCGGTGACCGGGGGGTGGTTTACCGCCCCGGTCCCGGCTCCAACAGCCCGCCCCTTGTCCCCTGCAGCCGCCTTTCCCAAAAGCTGGCCACCAACATCAAATATCTGTTCCTGACGACAAGCCAGGTGGGACAGTCGGACGATCTGCCCGAGGCCTGGAAAAAATGGTTTGCCAATATCGACTGGCAGGACAAGGACCTTCAGCGCAGAGTCATCGCCGAAACTATCGGGGCCATGGCCGACAGCAAGGTGGGAGAAAAGCTTGCCGGCGGACGGACCCGTTCAGGATACTGGTTTCCGGCCCGCTATGTGGGCCCAGACGACATCCGGCCGGTCTACGAACTGAAAGCTGCCAAAAAGCTCATGGTAGAAAAGGCCGTGTCCGTCTGGCAAACCTATTCCAATAAGAAAGTCGCCCGGACCGGCACCTGTTCGGTCTGCGGCCGGCAAAAGCAGGAAGTGTTCGGCAACTTTTCCGAGCTGAAATGCTACATCCTCGACAAGCCGGGCCTGATCGCCGGCGGTTTCGGACTGGAAGCCGCGGCCAGAAATTTTCCCGTCTGCCGGCAATGCTCCTTCGCCCTGGCATTCACCATCGATTATGTCATGCGCCGCCTGAAGGCCCGCATGGCCGGAGCCGATTACTTCGTGCTGCCCTACAGCACGGCCCCGGAAGAAATAAGACAGGTGCTTCGGGACAAGCTCGCCGAAAACCCGCAGCGGCTTGCGATCGACAAAGACGACTGCGACCTGCTGGTGGATCTTGAAGAAAACCTGCTGGATCTGATCCGGGATGAAGACCTGAACGAGCAGCTGGCCTTCAGCCTGGTGTTTTTCAGGGAAAAGCAGAAGGAATGGAAGATCGTGGCCGAAGTCCAGCAGGTGCTGCCCGGCCGCATGAAGCAGATCTGGCGGGCCCGCAGACTAATCGCGCGGGACGCGCTGGTGGCAAGAGCCGGCAAAAAAGGCGCCCCGGTCAACATCAGCGCCTATGTTGTAAGCCGGTTTTGCGGCAACAGGGTCAACAGCCGGGCCGCCTCCCGCACCTTCTACCAGTGGATGGAGGCCATTTTCGGAGCAGGCGGCATCGATCGCCGCCGGCTGATACGCAATATAGCCCGGGGCTTGCTGGCCACGGCCAAAAGCGAACCCAAGCTCCTGGCCGCAAGGGCCGCCGAGGCCTGGGCCCTTTATCTTTTCTGCAACCATCTCAATCTCGTCAGGCAGGAGGAA
This sequence comes from Desulfobacteraceae bacterium, assembly GCA_027068085.1. Lineage (GTDB taxonomy): Bacteria > Desulfobacterota > Desulfobacteria > Desulfobacterales > Desulfosarcinaceae > JALVQM01. The sequence continues at coordinate 26,407 of JAMOUQ010000030.1, forward strand.
AATACGATCATGACTTTCCAGGACACGGTCTACGGCCGTTACATCCGGCAGCATCCCGGCTTTTTCAGCCGCCAGGAAACGGCGGCCGCTTTTCTCACCGGCTGCTACGTCGACACGGTCTGCAGCTACCAGAAGAAAATGCGCGGCCTGAAACCCGGCGACCAGGCCCCCTTTGCCAAAAAATTCCAGGGCCGCCTGCTATCGGCCGCCCTGCTGAAACGCCTTTTCCAGCAGGGGCACGACAAGCTGGCCCAGTACGACGGTCTGGGCCTGGTGATTTATGACCGGCTGGAAGAAGAACTGGCCCGGGCCTGGGTGGAATGCGAAGACAAATGGGCCATAACGGACGAGGAGGCAACCTTTGCCTTCACCATCGGATTTTGCCTGGGCCGTTTCCTGCGGCCTGAAAAAAAATCACAGCAAGGGGAGGAGGCAGCATGAGCCAGAGCCTGACCAACCGGCATGAAATTCTTTTCTTGTACGAAGCCAGGGACTGCAATCCCAACGGCGACCCTCTGGATGAAAACCGGCCCCGCACCGACGCCGACACCGGCCAGGCCACGGTGACCGACGTGCGCATCAAGCGCACGGTGCGGGACTACCTGCACCAGACCAAGGACCTGGAAATCCTGATCCGCGACAGTCTGGAAGACGACGGCACCCTCAAAGACGGCAAGGGCCGCTGCGCCGAATTCATCGCCAGGTGCGACCTGGACCCCGAGGCCAAGCTGGCCGCCATCGTTCCGGAAGTCGAAAAGCGGATTCTGAGCGACTGCATCGACGCCCGGCTGTTCGGCGCCACCCTGCCGGTGGAGCTGGGCAAGAAGAAAGGCTCCATCAAGCTGACCGGGCCGGTCCAGTTTTCGGCCTTCAACCGCTCCCTGCACGCCGTCAGCCCGGTTTTCATCCAGCAGACAGCCGCCTTTGCCAGCAAAAAAGGGATGACCCAGAAATCGTTTGCCGAACGCTGGATCCTGCCCTATGCCCTTATATGCTGCCACGGGGTGGTCAACGAAAATGCCGCCCGCAGCACCGGCATGACCGAAGATGACTTCAACCTGCTGCTGGAAGGTCTCTGGCAGGGCACCAACAGCCTCAACACCCACTCCAAGATGGGCCACCGGTCGATGCTGCTGGTAAGCCTTACCTTCGAGCCGGGTTATCACCTGGGCGGTCTTGGCGAGCGCGTCCGCCTGGTATCGGGCCTGGAAGATGCCAAGATCCGCAAGGCGTCAGACTACTCGGTCGACATTACCGTCCTGCTGAAAGCCATGGCTGCCGCCGGCGACCGGCTCATCAAGGCCGAGGCAATATGGGACGACCGCCTGGTGCTGGAAGCAGACGGTGTGAAAGAGTCAATCGACAAGCTCGCAAAAAAATACAAGCTTGAGTTCGGCCAACTTGCCTTCTGAACGGAAAGAAAATGCGCACCATAGTCTTTGACATCCAGGGGCCTTACGGCCATTTCAGAAAGCCTTATGCCCCGGCCAGCCCGGTGACCTATCCTTTTCCGCCGCCGCCCGCCGTCCTGGGAATCCTGGGCGCGGTTCTGGGCCTGGGCAAGGACCAATACCATCGCCAACTGGGCTGGGAAACGGTCAGAATCGGCATCCGGCTGCTGCGGCCGGTGCGCCTGTTCCGGTCGGCGCTAAACCTCGTCAACACCAAGGCCGGCTGGTGGGAAGTAAAATCACGGCTCCAGATTCCCTACGAGTTTCTCAAAGATCCGGCCTACCGGATCTTTGTGGCCGGACTGCCTTCAAACCAGGCCGACCGGCTGGCAGACCTGCTCGCAGAAGGCCGGAGTGTCTTTACCCCCAGCCTGGGGCTGGCCCAATGCCTGGCCCGTATCACCCTGGTGGCCGACACATCTGCCCGGCCCGCTCCCGGAGCCGACACCACCCCGGGCGTGGTTCCCCTGGCAGACGAATCCCGGGTAAAATACGAAAGTGCCCGGCGTTACGAGCGTCTCCGGGTTCCGGCCCGCATGGCTCCCGACCGTACGGTCATCGAGTACCGCCAGGCGGTCACCGCCCTGGATGCCGACGCCGGCAGGCCCCTGAAAGTCAAGGGCGTGGAGCTTTTCGAAGTCGACCATGAGAATATTGCCTTTTTCTGAAACCCTGGCCCATCCCGGCGCTTCCCTGCCCGGGCACCTGGAGCAGGTTGCCGCCGCGGCCGCAGCCAGCCTGGAAACAGCCGGCCCGGACATGGCCGGTCCGGCAGCCCTGGCAGGGCTGTGCCACGATCTTGGCAAGGCCAGTTATTATTTTCAGAAATGGCGCCTGGAACAGCAGCGCAACCGCCCCGAAACCAGGCACTCTCTGGTCGGCGGCCTGATTTTCTGGTGGTTTGCCAATCATCTGGAAAATTTCCGCCGCAAGCCGATGTTGCCGATAAACGGCCTGGTTGCCATCTGCCGCCACCACGGCAATCTGGAACACAGCCGCCTGGAAGTCCTGGGACTGACCCGGATGGAGCTGAAAAACAACCCCGAACTTTACCTGAAAATCCTGGCCGCCATGGATCTTGCCGGCATCTGGCAATGGCTGGCAGACCGCCTGGCAGGCTTCGGCCTGGCAACGGAGCCGGCAACCACAGGCCCTCCGGCCCCCGAAGACCTCCTGAACCGACTGGTCAGATTCAACCCTCTAAAACTCGAAATGCAACTGAAGCGCCGGACAAGGCCCCTTCTGGAAGACAAGCTGGAATTTCTGGCCGTCTTCGGGGCACTGCTGGCAGCCGACAAGCTGGACGCGGCCCTGCAGGACAACCTGCCGGCCAGGGCCGAGCTGCCGGCCGACCTCGTTCAAAGGTATCTGGCAAGTTCCGGCTTCAGGAAGAACAATCCGGCCTCGTCCCTGACCAGGATGCGGCAGGAGATTGCCGCCAAAGTCCGGGCCAACATGCTGGACAACCATGAAAAGCATTTTTTCACCTTCACCGCGCCCACCGGCAGCGGCAAGACCCTCGGCATACTGGCGGCCGTTTTGGCCCTGCGCCGGCAACTTGGCCGTAACCTGCCGGCTCCGGCCCGGATCATCTACTGCCTTCCTTTTACCAGCGTCATCGACCAGACCCACCAGGTGGTTGCCGCCGTGCTGGAAAACGCGGCCATAACCCCTGAAAGCAATGTCCTGCTCAAGCACCACTTCCTTGCCGAGCCCTTCTACGCAACTTCCCGGGGCGCCATTGAGTTTAAAGAATCCGGCCTCACCGGCCAGCTTCTCACCGAGACCTGGCAGAGCGAAATCGTGGTCACAACCTTCCACCAGCTGCTGAACACATTTTTTTCCGGCGCCAACCGGAGCCTGAAACGAACCGGCCAGCTTGCAAACGCCATCGTCATCCTGGACGAAGTCCAGGCCGTGCCCCTGAAATACTGGACAGCCATCGGGCGGCTTTTTCAGGCCGCAGCCAGGGTCCTCGGCACCCGGTTCATTCTCATGACCGCCACCCAGCCTGTCATCTTCGGCTCCCGTATCCAGCCCGTTGAGCTGCTCGACAACCACCGCCGCTATTTCCGGAAGCTTTCCCGAACGGTCCTCTGCTGCGGCCACCACCGGCTTACCGCAACAGACCGGCTGGCCGATACCGTTGCCACCGACCTGAACGACAAACAGAACTCCACCCTGGTGATCGTCAACCGCAAAAAGACGGTCACCCACCTTTACCGGCGCCTGAAAGACCGGCTGCCAGAAAAGATAAAAATATTCGCCCTCTCCACCGGCCTGACACCTCTTGACCGGCGCAGGCGGATCGATACCATCCTGGCCTGCCTCAAAAAACGCCGGCCTGTCCTGGTGATATCAACCCAGCTGGTCGAGGCCGGGGTGGATATCAGCTTCCCGGTGGTGCACCGCGACCTGGCTCCCCTGGACTGCATCATCCAGAGCTGCGGCCGGTGCAACCGCCATGGGGCCGGGGCCGGCAACCGGGGCACCATTTACCTGTGGCAGCTTGCCGAAAGCAAAGACGGCAAGCTTTCCCGCCCCCAGTGGAGCCTTGTTTACGACCGCGACCTGATCGAAGTGACCAAAGAGATCCTGCCTGCCGGAAACGATGCCCTGATACCTGAAAGTGACTTTCAACAGCTTGGACAGCGCTACTTTCAGGCCTGCCGCCAGCGCCGCGGACAGACACCGATAGACAGCTATCTGGCCCGGGGAGATTTTGAAAGTCTGAAAAACGAGTACCGGCTCATCGAACGCGATTATCCCACGACCGCGGTCTTTGTGATTCAAAACCGGCATGACCGGCAGCTGTGGGAGCGCTACCAGGCCATGGAAGACATGAAATCAGCCCTCGAACGGCGGGCCGAATTCCTTAAATTCAAGTTCAGCTTTCTGGAAAGGGTCATCCAGGTCAGCACCGCTGCAAGCTATGGCAGAGAAATAATCGCCCTCCGGGCCGACGACGGCTTCTACGACCCGGAGACAGGCTTCACCGGCCTGCCGGATGACAATGGAGACAGTTCATGCCTGATGCTATGACCGCCGACCGGTTGTCCCCGGTCCACGTCACCGTGGCCCGGCTCTACACGGACCGGCCCTTCCGTGAAAACGGAAGCGCCCTGCGCCGGGCCGTCACCGCTCTTTTCCCGGACATGCCCGTGCTGCACCACCACAGGGCAGACGGCAGGTCAGATTATTCCCTGCCACTGGTGCGCTACCTGGTGATCGACGCCACCCCCCACCTGGTGGGGCTGGGGCCGGGCCGCCAGGCGGTCGGCCTTATAGCCTCGCAGATCGGGCGTCTTGTCACCGCAAGGCGCAGTTACACCGTCACCGGAAGCGATTTTATCGAAGACGGAATCCTGCTGGGCACAGCAGAGCGGCTTGCCTCCTATACCAGCCGCTCTGCCTGGCTGGCCCTGAACCAGGCCAACGCCAACAGGTTCAAAAAGCTCGACTCGGCCCGGGACAGGACCCGGTTGCTGGAAAAAATCCTGGTGGGCAACTTCCTGTCCCTGGCCAAGGGGCTGGGAATAAACATAACCGACCGTGTCATGCTGAAACTGATCCGTTTTCACTGGCGCATCGTCCGAACTCCAAACCCCATGCTCGGTTTTTCGGTTTCCTATGTGTCCAACATGGTGCTGCCGGAATTTCTCGGCCTGGGCAAAATGGTATCCAAGGGTTTCGGGCTGATGCGCCCGCCGGAACAGGAGGACGGCCCGTGCAGGTAATCCTGAACACCTACGGCTCCCACCTGGGAGTAAAAGACGGCAATTTTCTTATCAGGACCAGGGACCGCAAACTTGAGCTGGCTCCCCGCAAGGTGAGCTCAATCCTGGCCACCACCGGCATCAGCCTGACTTCCGACGCCGTCAAGCTGGCCATGACCTGGAATATCGACCTGGTTTTCCTGGATGAGTTCGGCAGCCCCTACGGCCGGATCTGGCACTGCCGCCTGGGAAGCACCACCGCCATCAGACGCCGCCAGCTCGAAGCTTCCCGGTCGGCCGAAGGCCTCCGCCTGGCCCGGCAGTGGGTGGCGCGCAAGCTGGAAAACCAGATCGGCCACCTGGCGGACCTGCGCAAACGCCGCAGCCGCAAAAGCCGCGAGCTGACAGCCTCCATCGACAAACTCAAACAGCTTCAGCAGGCTCTGGAAAAAATACGGTCCGGACGCCACGACCAGGTCCGCGAACAGATCATGGGCCTGGAAGGCAGCGCCGGCCGGGTCTATTTCCAGGCCCTGGCCGATGTACTGCCGTCCAGATATACTTTCAGGGGCCGCAGCCGCAACCCGGCCAGGGATTTTTTCAACTGCCTGCTCAACTACGGTTACGGCGTGCTTTACTCCCTGGTGGAACGGGGCTGTATTCTGGCCGGCCTCGATCCCTATACCGGCTTTCTGCACACCGACAACTACAACAAGATGTCCCTGGTGTTCGATCTGATCGAGCCTTACCGGGTATGGGCGGACAAGACTGTGATGCTGCTGCTGTCAGGACGCAAGGTGAAAGAAAGTCATTTCGACAAACTAAAGGGAGGCTACAGCCTCAACAAGGACGGTAAAAGTCTGCTTTTGTCCCGCTTCAACAAGTTCCTGGACGAAGCAAAGAGGTACCGGGGCCGCAACATCAAACGCCGGCACATCATTCAGTTCGACTGTCATGTTCTGGCGAACACCCTGCTGAAGAAAAGCAAAACCGAAAAAGTGCCTGAAACCGTCGAGTTCTGACAACCACTGGAGAACACAATGAAAGCCAACGAAATCATGGTCTGGGTGCTCTATGACATCGCCAACGACAGGGCGCGCGCCAAAATCGCCCGCTGTTGCAGGCAGGCCGGCCTGTACCGGGTCCAGTTTTCCGTCTTTACCGGCTCTGTAAACCGCAACAGCCTGGACGAGCTATGCCTGCAGATGGAACAGCTCATGGCCGATGACGACAAGATATACGTCTTTCCCATGTGCGAGGAAGATTTTAAAAAATGCCGCCTGATGGGCAAGGCCTTCGACAAAAAACTGGTACGGGACGAGCTGCTGGAAATGATCGTCTGACAGGGAAGGAAAACCCGGTTTGGAAGTTTTCAACGAAGTCACCGCCGCGCCGATGATCACACCCAGTGACGTCATGGAGTATTGTTTCTGTCCGCGTTTCGTCTACTTCATGCATTGCCTCAAAATTCCCCAGCATGAACAGCGGCGTTACAAGGTGATCCTGGGACGGGAAATGCATCAGCGGCGCCTTGTCCGCAACCGGGCCTATCTGCGCAAAAAGATCGGTTGCGTGGCCAAACAGGAAGATGTATATCTGGCCTCGGAAAGACTGAAAGTCAGGGGCCGGGTCGACGAAGTCCTGACCCTCAAGGACGGCAGCCTGGCCCCTCTCGATTACAAGTATGCTGAATACAAGGATTATATTTTCAAAACCCTGCGGATTCAGACTCTGCTCTACGCCGGGCTGATCCGGGAAACATATTCCAGGCCCGTGCAACAGGGGTTTATTTGCTTTATCCGCAGCTCCAACAAACTTGTGCGGGTGCCGGTCAGCGCCGATGACCTGGCTGAAACCTGGAAAATTGTCGACCAGGTTTTCGAAATCATTTACCGGGATTTTTTCCCGAAAAAGACCAGATCCCGCCGGAAATGTTCGGACTGCACTTACAAAAATATTTGCGTTTGATGATATTTGGTGCGTATACAATGTGTTATGTATGTAAAATCGGCGCCGGAACTAATGTTCGGGCACGACAACCCCTTGCCAGACAACTGAAAAAAGGTGGACTATATGATCGTTTTCAGCTATATTTCGAACATGTTGTAATGCCCGAAGGTATGAGAGCCTTATCCAGTAGAACAAGGATTGAAACATGGACGTAACCATCTTTTCAGAGATGATTACGTCGTATGAGAGCCTTATCCAGTAGAACAAGGATTGAAACTAATCGGTGTCAAGCGGATGCTCCTTTGACTCGGAGTATGAGAGCCTTATCCAGTAGAACAAGGATTGAAACTGTCAAAAGAACGCGACTCTGGTAATCCTCATCGAGTATGAGAGCCTTATCCAGTAGAACAAGGATTGAAACTCAAAGGCAGATCCAGGCGCCAACTTGTGGACCAGAGTATGAGAGCCTTATCCAGTAGAACAAGGATTGAAACCCGGTTGTGTCTCCATCGGCGTCTACGGTAAACGAGTATGAGAGCCTTATCCAGTAGAACAAGGATTGAAACTGGCATCGGCCGCTTATGCCGGCCCCAACCGTGGCGTATGAGAGCCTTATCCAGTAGAACAAGGATTGAAACCTGTAATTGCACCTATATCAATCACCTCAGTCCAGTGTATGAGAGCCTTATCCAGTAGAACAAGGATTGAAACGTCTTGCCGCCAGCGATATACAGATGCTCGCTGTCGTATGAGAGCCTTATCCAGTAGAACAAGGATTGAAACATACGGTTCGCATCATCCTTGATGCCTATTTCAGCGTATGAGAGCCTTATCCAGTAGAACAAGGATTGAAACAGCAATCATTTTTGCGATAGTAGTCTTACCCGAGCCGTATGAGAGCCTTATCCAGTAGAACAAGGATTGAAACTAGACAGAGGCATGCCCGCCACGCTCTTCCTCGACGTATGAGAGCCTTATCCAGTAGAACAAGGATTGAAACGGTAGTACTGACGAAGGCAACCGGCTCTTCGATGAAAGTATGAGAGCCTTATCCAGTAGAACAAGGATTGAAACGGTAGTACTGACGAAGGCAACCGGCTCTTCGATGAAAGTATGAGAGCCTTATCCAGTAGAACAAGGATTGAAACTTCAGCTGTTCCCGAATGGGATCAAGATAAAAGAGTTGTATGAGAGCCTTATCCAGTAGAACAAGGATTGAAACCTGATGCCGGAGTCGATATCTGGATTCTGCCATGCCGTATGAGAGCCTTATCCAGTAGAACAAGGATTGAAACCCACCATTTCACGGAGTTGGCCAATGCGGCGTGGCGGTATGAGAGCCTTATCCAGTAGAACAAGGATTGAAACTCAATTTCAAAACCAGCGGTCTTCAGTTGTTCTATGGGGTATGAGAGCCTTATCCAGTAGAACAAGGATTGAAACGGGGATGGGTGCCGATTACGAAAAACTCCAGCTGGGGGTATGAGAGCCTTATCCAGTAGAACAAGGATTGAAACTCTAACAATGGGAAATACGGTACTTCCCCACAATCTGGTATGAGAGCCTTATCCAGTAGAACAAGGATTGAAACAAGAACATTAGATTTAGCGCCGTCATTTGCACACAGGGGTATGAGAGCCTTATCCAGTAGAACAAGGATTGAAACAGCAATGCGAACAAGAATCCTGCGGGTTGCGGGATGTATGAGAGCCTTATCCAGTAGAACAAGGATTGAAACCCCACTGCTTCTTCCATTGGCATGCCGTCATCAACGGTATGAGAGCCTTATCCAGTAGAACAAGGATTGAAACCGGCAGCCACTGGTAGCCGGCGCCCGCGCGCATTTCGCGGGCCAGCTCCGCCACCTTTGCCGTGGCCTCCTCCCAGGCCCGCCGGCTGCGCATGACATCCAGCCGCATCCGCTTCAGGGACTCGATGCGGCCCAGCTCGTCCCAGGGCCTGCCGGAGTTTGTCCACGCCCCGGAGACCTTCGACATTGGCGGATATCTTTATGTCAACACGGTTTGACGGCATGCTTGACTCCGGTTGCGGGCAATGATTATAATTGTTTTATGACTAAGGCAGAGAAAATATCCGTTGCTTTCTGGTTCGGCATCGGGCCCGTGGTGGGGATTGCCATCTTTATTGCAGATTGCGCCGGGATAATCCCCGCCTGGGTTTACAGCGCCTTTCAACGCTTCATGGAAGCGGCGGCTACAGTGGTTTTAACATCCCTTTTTGTCGGGCTGTTTGTCCTTGGTGCCATCAGCGCGATTGCCTTTCTGTTTTCCCTCGGTTCAGGTCGATAAGCTCCTCCACAGCCGTGTGAAAAAAGCTCATTCCGTAGTCCCAGGCATGAACGTGGCCGGCCATGATCAGCCGGCAGACGCAGCGGTCGAGAGCATCTTTTCCGCCTCCCCGGCCGCTTTGCGGATGAGACGCGCAAAGATAGGGTTTACGCCTTCGACCGCCTCCAGCACCTTCTCGATATCACCCGGGGCATCTGCTCCAGATCTTCCGCATTCAGGCCGGTGCTCGCCCGGACGGCCGCCGAGGGCAGACGGTCGAAAAACAGCAAGGATTGAAACCACACCTATGGTTCAGGGCCTTGCCCGGTCGACCAAAAAAATGTAGGGGCGACCGGCCGGTCGCCCCTACAGCGTTGTGAAACCGCCCTTGCCGCCCGGCCCCGGCCCGGCGGCGGGAATTCGTCGGGTAAGGGGGTGATCGGCAACGCCCGGCTGGCCGTCCCCGGCGTTTTTGGTCAAAGCCCGCTGCCTTTGAAAAGAGCCTTCTGAACCTCTATATCCCACCTGTACTTGTCGACGTGCAACACTTCCCTGTTGAAGGCCCGCAGGGATGCTCTGGAGCCGCGGCCGAAACTGCCGTCGACCTTCAGCCGATAATAGCCAAGCTCTTTCAGCCTCTGCTGAATAAGACGCGCGTCGTGCCGCCTGGCCGGATCCAGGAGACGCCTGCCCAGGGCCAGGGGCCCTTCCGCAGCGGAGCCGGCCGCCCGGGCACGGCGGTACCGTGAATAATCCAGCCGGCTGTCGAAACGCCCCACAAGCAGAGGCTTTGCGGCCGGTGAAGCTTCCATGCGGTAGAAAACATCGACCCTGAACGGGTTGCTGGAATCATGCAATCTGCCGTGCCCCGTAACGACGATTACCTTCCAGCCGTGCTCATCGAAAACAGCCGGTTTTACCGCCACCTGTTTCATGGAGCTTCCCGTTCCGCTGATCACCTTGACGTCGAGAAGCGAATCCGGTGCCAGCCGGTCCAGGCAGAAAATCATAACCGCCCAGTCCCCTTCCAGGGCAGTACGGGGAGGCCGGGACCTGAGTTTCTGAAATGCCGACAGGCTGTCCCAGCGGGCTTTGGCCTTTGCCTGCCGAGCACTGGCGTACATGGAGACGAAGTGGGTCGCGGCAAACCGGTAATAATCCCTGAAAGTCTTCAGCCGGGCCAGGTTCTTCTTCAGCTCCGCCAGGGGGACGAAGTAGGCCTTGACTCTGGGCCAGACCGGCTTGACATGCACAATCCGGCTGGAAGTAATTTCAAGCGGCCTGTTTCGGCCAACGACATAGTCCATGGCAAAGGAACTGGTACTCCTGCGGTCCAGGCTGTCGGCAAAATGCAGCAGTCCCTCCAGGTGCACCAGCACCTGCCCGCCTTTGCCCCCGGCCGCCCTGCAGGCTGTCAGATCCAAAAGGGTCCAGCGGAAACCGGAATAATCAAAGCCTTTTTCCCGGACCCGGTGCTTGCGTCCCGATGAAAAGACTACCGCCTTGCCGGGAGGCTGCCTGTGTCTCATCCTGAGGACAAGGCCGGAGGTCGCCAGTTTTACATGCCTGGGTACTTCCCGGGGCCGGACCGCGAGGCGACGGGGCACCACCATTTTGATCCTGTCGCCGGATTCTTTGTCTTTACCTTTGAAAGCGCCTTTCAGTCCAACACAGCCGATAAAAAAAACAACAACAAACAAAAGGCAGATGGACACCGGCAACTTGCTCTTCATGTTCTCTCCTTGATGATCTTATCCATTGCTGGATGCTGCCATTACGACACGACAGGAACACGACGGCTCCCTTGGATTCAGAAAGATTTCCCGGTGACGTCGGAACTGGGATAAATGGCGCTGGGCGAAGTCGGGCCGATGGGCGCAAGAACGGGGCTCGGCGCGCTGTTGGGGGCGCCTGAAACCGCCTCGTCATAAGCCATTCCGCCCACCGTGCCCACGATGCCGTCAACCACTTTGCTGCCGCTGTTCACCTTGGAAAGGACGGCACTGGCGATTCCCTTGGCTATGGCCGGTCCCACTGCCGACTTGAGGGCACTTTTGAAGGATTTGTCCTGGCCGACCATTTCGTCGGCCACCTTCCCCGCTCCGGTCGACAGGACATCGGCGCCGATGCCGATCAGGGTCACCGGCACGGCCATGGTGGTTCCGGCGGCAAGGGTCCCCACGACACCGGCAGCCAAGGTGGAAGCGGTTCCCGCCGCCTTGGACACCGAATATCCGGTTTCCATCCCGATCCTCTCGGCGTTGGCCTCCGCGGCCTCCTGTTCCAATATCCTCTGGTCGAGAATCGCCTTCTCGTATTTGGTCATGCCGGTTTTGGGATCGATTATGTTATGGGCGGCCCACCGGGGACCAAAAGCCTTGGCCAGCTCTTCCACGGTGGGTCCGGGAGCATTTGGATCCAGTGTGATTTCCATGCCCTCGATGGCCTTAAAGCCCTGCTGGCCGCCTGCATCATCGTCTCCTCCCCCGCCGCCGCCTCCTCCGCCGCCTCCGCAGGCAAAAGCGGGTATGACCGGTGACAGAACAAGAAAAACCGCCACGAGGATCGCTCCCGATGCCGTGACCAAACATTTCATGTCACTCTCCTTTCGGCTTGCCAGATCTGATTTCCATGAAAACAAAGGAACAACACGGCGTCATCTCAGCTACGAATATCGGCCCTGATGGCGAAAAGATAAGTCTTTACAGGGGAATGGGGGCCGGCGACCGTAAATCCGGGCTCTTCCCGGAATGTCACGGCTTGCGTTTGTCCTTGAAGATGTTGTTGGAGATCACCACCCGCTGAATTTCCGAAGTTCCCTCGTAGATGGTAAACACCCTGGCGTCACGGTAGTAGCGTTCGACCGGGTAGTCGGTTGTAAAACCGTATCCGCCGTGGATCTGGACGGCCTTGGCGGTTATCCGGTTGACCATTTCCGAGGCAAACAGCTTGGCCATGGAGGCCTGCATGGTATAGCGCCTGCCGCTGTCTTTCATGGCGGCGGCCGAAAGCATCAGCTGGCGGGCGGCCTCGATCTGGGTGGCCATGTCGGCTATCATCCAGCGCAGGCCCTGAAACTTGGAAATCTTCTGCCCGAACTGCTCCCTTTGCTTGGCGTACCTGACCGAGGCATCGAAGGCCGCCCGGGCCACACCCAGCGACTGGGCCGCAATCCCGATCCGGCCGCCGTCCAGGGCGGTCATGGCTATCTTGAATCCGTCGCCTTCTTCACCCAGCCGGTTTTGGGCCGGCACCCGGCAGTTGTCGAAAATCAGGTCGGTGGTGTCAGAAGCCCTCAGCCCCATCTTGTCCTCTTCGCGGTCGACGATCAGCCCGGGCGTGCCCTTTTCCACCAGGAAAGCGCTGATGCCCTTGTGGGCCTTGGAAGGATCGGTCTTGGCCGTAACTATCACCAGGCCCGAGTTCTTGCCGGTGGTGATAAAGCGCTTGGAGCCGTTGATCACGTAATGATCGCCGTCCGGCTCGGCCGTGGTGGACTGACTGACCGGGTCCGAGCCGGCATGGGGCTCGGTCAGGGCAAAGGCCCCGATCCACTTGCCGGAAGCCAGCTTTTTCAGGTATTTCTTTTTCTGCTCTTCGGTACCGTAACGGACAATGCTTTCGCAGACGATGGAATTGTGGACGCTCATCACCACGGCGGTGGCGGCACAGGCATAGGCGATCTCCGACAGGGCCAGGACGTAGCTGATGGTGTCGGCTCCCTCGCCGCCGTACTGCACCGGGATCATCATCCCCAGCAGTCCCAGCTCGGCCATCTTCTTCAGGTTGTCGGCCGGAAACTCCTTGCTCTTGTCCCGTTCGGCGGCGGTGGGCAGAATCTCTTTGCGGGCAAACTCCCTGACCATGCTCTGGATCATGAGCTGCTCGTCGGTAAGCTGATAGGCCATGGCGGTATTCCTTTCTGAACTGAAAACGCGGACGGCAAACTAATTTCCCAAAGGGGATTTCTGCGCAGACGACAGAACCACGACTTGGTCAGAACATCGTCAGGGGCTGTAGATCACCACCAGCATCTCTGTCGGCCGGTCGCTGATGTTGCGCATCTTGTGGCGGATTCCGGAATTGAAATGAAGACAATCCCCTTGCTTGAGGACATTGACGTGTTCACCCACGATGACCTCGATTGCTCCGGACAGCACATAGACGAACTCCTCGCCCTCATGCTGATAACCGACACCGTCGTGCCGGGCCCCGGCCTCCACCCGCACCCTGAAGGCCTTGAGATGCTTGTTCTCGGCCCCCGGAGTCAGGGTCGTATAGGCGTAATTCTCGGTCCGCTTGGTGTAGGCCTTGACGCGGCTGTTGCGCTTGGATTCCTCCTGCCGCAAAAGGAATCCGGAGTCTATCTCGAGAGCCCTCGAGATCTGCAGCAGGGTGCCCACCGGCGGCCGCACCTTGCCCGATTCGATCTCTTTCAGGTATTCGACGGCAAATCCGGTCTCGTTGGCCAGGTTTTCATAGGACATTTTCTTTTCCCGGCGCACCTTGCGGATGGTCTTGCCCACCTGGTTCTCTTCCTTGGCCTTTTTCCTGGGCATGATATCTACCTCTCAGAGCTTGAAAAGCCGGCCGCCGGCAAGGCCGGCCGCCGGCCGGAGCTTATCATGAGTAGTCGTAAAAACCCTTGCCGGTCTTTCTTCCCAGCCAGCCGGCCTCGACATACTTGCGCAGTAAGGGACAGGGCCGGTACTTGGGGTCCTTGAACCCTTCGTAGAGAGTCTCCATGATGGCCAGGCAGGTATCCAGACCGATCAGGTCGGCCAGGGCCAAAGGTCCCATGGGGTGGTTCATGCCCAGTTTCATCACCGTGTCGATGGCTTCCCGGCTGCCGACTCCGTGATAGAGGGCAAAAACGGCCTCGTTGATCATCGGCAGCAGGATCCGGTTGGCGATAAAGCCAGGAAAGTCGCTGGCTTCGGCCGGGGTCTTGCCGAACTTTTCGGCCAGCTCCCAGGTGGTCTTGAAGGTCTCGTCGGAGGTGGCCAGCCCGCGGATTATCTCCACCAGCTTCATCACCGGCACCGGGTTCATGAAGTGCATGCCGATGACTTTTTCCGGCCGCCCGGTCTGGGAGGCGATCCGGCCGATGGGAATCGATGAAGTATTGGTGGCCAGAATGACTTCCGGCTTGCAGATCTCATCCAGGTTCCTGAAAATCTGGAATTTGAGGTCCTGTCTTTCGGTGGCCGCCTCCACCACGAAATCGGCCCCGGCCATGTCCTTGATGTCGGTGCTGGTCTTGATCCGTGACAAGACGGCGTCCTTTTCGGAAGCCTCCAGCTTGCCCTTGGAGACGCTGCGCTCCAGGATCTTGGTGATGGATGCCAGCCCGCGCTGTACGAACTCGTCCTTGATGTCGTTCATGATGACGTTCAGACCGCTGACGGCCGCCACCTGGGCTATGCCGCTTCCCATCTGTCCCGCGCCGATCACACCGAATGTTTTGATATCCATGTCGAAATCCTCCTTGAAAATTTGGTTTTACCCTTCAGTCATCATCTTTTGACCACCAGGGCCACAGCCTCGCCGCCTCCCAGGCACAGGGAGGCCAGCCCCAGGTGCTTGTCCCGGCGGATCATCTCGTAGAGCAGGGTCACCAGCACCCGGCAGCCGCTTGCTCCGATGGGATGCCCCAGGGCCACCGAACCGCCGTTGACGTTCGTCTTGTCCGGGTCGAGTTTCAGCTCCTGCATCACGGCACATGTGGAACCGGCAAAAGCCTCGTTGACCTCGAAAAGGTCGACATCCTCTATGGAAACCCCTTCCTTTTTCAAACACTTGGGAATGGCCCAGATGGGAGCCACCAGAACGTACTTCATGTCGATGCCGGCCGAGGCCTGGGCACCTACGGTGGCCATGATCTCCAGGCCCAGCTCTTCCGCCTTTTCCCGGGCCATGACCATCACGGCCGCCGCGCCGTCGCTGATGACCGAGGCGTTGCCGGCGGTGGTGACCCCGCCTTTCTTGAAAGCCGGTTTCATCCTGGCAAGCACTTCCTCGGAGGTGGGCCGCGGGCATTCGTCCCTGGCAAACTCCAGGGGATCGCCCTTGCGACGGGGAACCTTGACCGGCACGATCTCCTGATCGAAACGGCCGCTGTCTATGGCTTCCAGGGCCCGGCGGTAACTTTCGGCGGCATAGGCGTCCTGCTGCTGCCTCGATATTCCGTACTTTTCGCTGCACAGCTCGTTGGATATGCCCATGTGAAAGTCGTTGACGATGTCCCACAGGCCGTCGTGCACCATGTGATCCTGGATCCGGCCCGGTCCCATGCGATAGCCGAACCTGGCCTTTTCCAGGTAATAGGGCGCCATGGACATGTTCTCCATGCCACCGGCCACCACCACGTCGGCATCGCCCACCTGGATGGCCTGGGCCGCCAGCATCACCGACTTGAGGGCCGATCCGCAGACCTTGTTGACCGTTAAGCACTCTGCCTCCCAGGGCATCCCGGCCCTGACGGCAGCCTGCCTGGCAGGGTTCTGGCCGTAGCCGCAGGGCAGCACCATGCCCATGATCACCTCGTTGACCAGCTTTTTTTCGATCCCCGCCCGCCTGACGGCCTCCTGGATAACCAGGGCTCCCAGGTCGGTGGCCCCCACCGAGGCCAGGCTGCCGTTGAAAGCCCCCAGGGGGGTGCGCACGGCACTTACGATGACAGCTTCCCGCATCACGTATCTCCTTTTCTGTCTTTTGTCACCGCCGGTGGCGGCAACTTCCGCTACATGTTCCTCCGGTACCGGCCTCCGACGGCGTACAGGGCCTCGGTAATCTGGCCCAGGCTGCAACAGCGGACGGTCTCCATCAGCTCGGCAAAGATGTTGCCGCCGGACAGGACCACCTTCTGGAGGCGTTCCAGGGCCCGGGGCGCCTTGTCTGCGTTGCGGGCCTTGAACTCGGCCAGCCGGCGCAGCTGGGATTCCTTCTCTTCCTCGGTGGCCCGGGCAAGGTCGATGCACGGTCCGCCCTCGGTCAGGTCTTCGCCGTCGGCATGGGGGTCCCGGAAGGTGTTTACTCCGATGATGGGAAGTTCGCCGGTATGCTTGAGGGTCTCGTAGTAGATCGACTCTTCCTGGATCTTGCCCCGCTGGTAGCCGGTCTCCATGGCCCCCAGCACGCCGCCGCGCTCTGTTATCCGGTCGAACTCCATCATGACCGCTTCTTCCACAAGGTCGGTCAGCTCTTCGACTATGAAACTGCCCTGCAGGGGGTTTTCGTTCTTGGCAAGGCCCCACTCGCGGTTGATGATCAGCTGGATGGCCAGGGCCCGCCGCACCGACTCCTCGGTGGGTGTGGTGATGGCCTCGTCAAAGGCGTTGGTATGCAGGCTCTGGCAGTTGTCGTAGATGGCGCAAAGAGCCTGGAGGGTGGTGCGGATGTCGTTGAACTGGATGTCCTGGCTGTGCAGACTGCGGCCCGAGGTCTGGATATGGTACTTGAGCATCTGGGAGCGCTTGGAGGCTCCGTACTTTTCCCGCAGGGCGATGGCCCAGATCCGGCGGGCCACCCGGCCGATGACGGTATATTCCGGGTCCATGCCGTTGGAGAAGAAGAACGAAAAGTTGGGGCCGAAGGCATCGATGTCCATGCCGCGGGACAGGTAGTACTCCAGGTAGGTGAAGCCGTTGGCCAGGGTGAAGGCCAGCTGGGAGATGGGGTTGGCTCCGGCTTCGGCGATGTGGTAGCCGGAAATAGAGACCGAGTAGAAGTTGCGCACGTTGTTTTCGATAAAATACTGCTGGATATCGCCCATCATCTTGAGGGCGAAATCGATGGAGAAGATGCAGGTGTTCTGGCCCTGGTCTTCCTTGAGAATGTCCGCCTGGACCGTACCGCGCACGGTGGACAGGGCCCGTGCCCTGATGTTCTCGTATTCTTCTTTCGTCGGCTCACGGCCCTTGTCGGCCCTGAACTTGTCCACCTCCTGGTCGATGGCCGTGTTGAGGAACATGGCCAGCATGATGGGCGCCGGGCCGTTGATGGTCATGGAGACCGAAGTGTTGGGGGCGCACAGGTCGAAGCCGCTGTAAAGGACCTTGACATCGTCCAGGGTGCAGACGCTCACTCCCGAGTTGCCCACCTTGCCGTAGATGTCCGGCCGGCGGTCGGGATCGTAGCCGTAAAGGGTGACCGAGTCGAAGGCGGTGGAAAGCCGCTTGGCCGGGCTGTTGGCCGAAAGTAGCTTGAAACGGCGGTTGGTGCGGGCCGGATCGCCTTCGCCGGCGAACATGCGCGTGGGATCCTCGCCCACCCGCTTGAGGGGAAAGACCCCGGCGGTGTACGGAAAGTAGCCCGGCAGGTTCTCGCGCCGCAGCCAGCTGTAGATCTGACCGGGATCCTCGAAATCGGGCAGGGCGATCTTGGGAATCTTCTTGCGGGCCAGCGATTCGGTGAAAAGCGGCACCCGGATCTCGCGTCCCCTTACCTGGTATACCAGTTCGTCCTGCCGGTAGCGCCTGCGTATCTCCGGCCAGCCTTCGACCAGCTCGCGGGTCTCGCTATCAAGATCCCGGCGGGCCTTTTCGGCCTCCCGGCGCAGTCTTTCCAGCAGGGTTTCCCGGTCTCCTTCCAGGTCGGTCCCTTCCAGGTGCCTGGCTGTCTCTTCCAGGTGCCATACCCGCCGCAGGGCATCTGCCTGGCCCCGGGTATGGTCATGGTAGCTGCGGATGGCCTCGGAAATCTCTGCCAGGTAGCGGGTCCGCTCCGGCGGGATGATGATGGTCTTGGAGGTCGAAACCTTGCCTTCCGGCCGGGGCAGGCCGGACTTGAACTCCACTGCGCATTTTTCTTTTATGGCGTCCAGCAGGCCGTGGTAGAGGGCCGTCACCCCGTCGTCGTTGAACTTGGAAGCGATGGTTCCGTAGACCGGCATGTCCTCGGGCGGCTTGTCGAAGGCGTTGCGGTTACGCTGGACCTGCTTGCGCACGTCCCGCACGGCATCCTCGCCGCCGCGCTTTTCGTACTTGTTGACCACCACCAGGTCGGCGAAATCGAGCATGTCGATCTTTTCCAGCTGGGAGGCGGCCCCGAAGTCGGCGGTCATGACATACATGGAGATATCGACCAGGTCGATGATATGGGAGTCGCCCTGGCCGATACCGGCCGTTTCGGCGATAACCAGGTCGAAACCGGCCGCCTTGACCACCTCGATGGCGTCTGCCAGGGATTCGGGAATCTCGGAATGGGACCTGCGGGTGGCCAGCGAGCGCATATAGACCCGCGGATCGCCGATGGCGTTCATCCTGATCCGGTCGCCCAGCAGAGCCCCGCCGGTCTTGCGGCGCGACGGATCGGCACTGATGATGGCCACCCTGATATCCTTCAGGTCGTGGAGCATGCGCTGGATCAGCTCGTCGGTAAGGGAAGACTTGCCCGAACCGCCCGTTCCGGTGATACCGATGACCGGGATCCTGCGGCCGCCCAGTTTCTTCTTCAGCCCGGCCCGCAGCTTGTCCAGTTGGCCGTTACCCGCGGACCGGGCCTGTTCGACGGCGGTAATCAGGTTGGCCACCAGTTTTTTGTTATCCGGGTTCAGCTCGTCGAGGTTGTATTCAAAATTTACGGCGCGCGGGAAATCCATCGCCTGAACCATGTGATTGATGATCCCCTGCAGCCCCATGCGGGCCCCGTCCTCCGGGGAATAGATCTTGGTCACCCCGTACTGCTCCAGCTCCTTGATCTCCTCGGGCACGATCACGCCGCCGCCGCCGCCGAAGATCTTGATGTGCCGGGCGTCTGCTTCTTTCAGCAGGTCGACCATGTACTTGAAAAACTCCATGTGTCCGCCCTGGTAGGAAGAAACGGCGATTCCCTGCACGTCCTCCTCGATTGCCGCGTCCACTATCTCCTGAACCGACCGGTTGTGGCCCAGGTGGATCACCTCTACGCCGGTTCCCTGCAAAATCCGACGGAAAATGTTGATGGCCGCATCGTGACCGTCGAAAAGCGAGGTGGCCGTCACCACCCGGACATGGTTTTTGGGCCGGTAGATCTGGACCTCGTTGCTCATGGCTGTATCTCCTTGTGGCTTGCGCCTGCCTGGTCAGGCCATCGCCGCCGGCCCGGAAAACAATTTCCGGGCCGGCGGCGACCGGATCACTTCAGTTTGCCCAGCAGGCTGCTGGCGATGGTGTTTTTCTGAATCTCCTTGGTGCCTTCGTAGATCTCGGTGATCTTGGCATCCCGGTAGAAGCGTTCGACCTCGTACTCGGCCATGTAACCGTAACCTCCCAGCAGCTGGATGGCTTCGTCGGCCACTTCCACCGCCGTGCGGGCGGCGAACATCTTGGCCATGGAAGTAAGCTTGGGATCTATCCGGCCCTGATCGTAGTTCCAGGCCGCCTTGTAGGTGATCAGGCGGGCCAGCTCGATCTTGGTGGCCATGTCGGCCAGCTTGTGCTGGGTGGCCTGGAACTGGGCAATCTTTTTGCCGAACTGTTCCCTCTGCTTGACGTAGGCAAGGGCCCGGTCGTAGGCTCCCTGGGCCGTACCCAGGGCCTGGGCCGCGATCTGTATCCGGCTTTCGTCGAAGAAATTCAGTACCTGATAAAAGCCCTTGTTCTCTTTGCCGATCAGGTTGGACAGGGGAACCCGCACGTCCTTGAAGGTCACCTCGGCGGTGGCCATCATGCGGATGCCCATCTTGCGGCCCACGTCGGTGGTGCCGACACCCGGGCGGTCGGCCTCCACCAGAATCAGGCTCTGCCCCCGGTAGCCGGGCCTGGCGTCAGGATCTGTCTGGCACAGCACCGAGTAGAAGCCCGCCAGGCCGCCGTTGGTGATGAAGGTCTTGCCGCCGTTGATCACCCAGTGATCGCCGTCCTTGACTGCGGTCGTATTCATGAAGGTGATGTCGGAACCATGGTCGGGCTCGGTGAAGGCTCCGGCCGACAGCATCCTGCCTTCGGCGACCTCCGGGAGATATTTTTTCTTCTGTTCCTCACTGCCGTAATGCATGATTATCTCCGAAGCAAAGGCAGACAGGGCGATGGCGCTGCCGATGGTCGAATCGTTGCGGCAAAGTTCTTCCACCACCAGAATGGCCTCCATGCACCCCAGCCCCTGGCCGGAATACTCCTCCGGAAAGTGAACCCCGATCAGGCCCAGCTCACCGGCCTTTTGCCATATCTTTTTCGGAAACTCGTGCTTTTCTTCCAGCTCCAAAGCCAGTTCCTTGTCGAACTCGCCCTTGCAGAAATCTCTGACGGCCTTCTGGATGTCCTTTTGTGTCTTTGTCAGTTCAAAATCCATTCTGTCCCCCTAAGATGATTTTAAGATAATTTACGGTTTGCATAATATGCTTACGGTTCCGGCCGCAAGGCTCACCTCCGCTGTCGCCTGCCGGCCTTGCAGCTTTCAAGTATAAAGGTTGTCTGCAGCTCGATGTACTGATCGATGCTGTAATGATTTGCCAAAAACCAGCGCCTGAAGGTCCACATGTGTCCCAGCACGGTAATGTTATGGGCTATCAGGTCCAGGGCCCGGTCGTCCAGGGCCGCCAGGTGCCCGGATTCCATAAGCTGCACCAGGATGCGGGTAAACAGCCCGGTTATCCTGATTTCGTTTTCCAAAACCACCTTGCGCCATTTGACCGGCAGGGACTGGGTCTCCTGGTAAATCAGAAGAATGTGATCGCTCATGCGGTGGCAGACCAGAAAATACTCCCTGATAACCTCGGCCAGGGGATTGGTTCCGGCCCTGGCCCTTTCCAGGGCCTCGGAAACCCCCTTTTCGATCTCGGCGTGAATGGCATCACAGACCAGGTAGAGAATGTCTTCCTTGCAGGCGATGTACTCGTACAGCGAACCGATGGAGATACCGGCCGCCCTGGCGATCTGGCGGGTGGTGGTCTTGTGAAACCCGTTGGCAAAGAAAAGCTCCACCGCCGCATCCACGATCTGACGGCGGCGCAGGGCCACCAGGTCCTTGTTCTTGACCTGGGTGGGAACCTCCCTTGCCGATGCAGAACCCTGTTCCATGCGCCCCTTGCCCGAGTATGAGTTGGAATGGAGCTGAAAACAAAATCCGAACGAACGCTCGGTCATACATAGCGCCCTGATCCGGCCTTGTCAAGCCGCCGGAAAATTTTGCTTCTGTTCCCCGGCCGGAGCCTTCCCGCCGGCGCCGGCAAGCTTTCGCCGCAGACTTGCAAACCCGGGCCAACCCGTATAACCTGTGTGCCGGCCTGAAAACGGCCTGACAAAAGACAGCCTGAAAGTACTGTACCGGTCATGCATAATCAGACGCAGACAGCCGGCCTGCTGGCACAGATCGAAACGGCCTGGAACCTGGACGGCCTGGCCGCGGCGGGCGACCTGGTGGACGGGTTGCTGGCGCAGATGGTGGACTCCGGCCGGCAACTGGCGGAGATACTGGAGACGGCAGCCTCCCTGCACCGCCGGCTGACCTGCCGCGTCCTGGAACTGGCCGAAAAAGAGCTTGAAAGGTCCGGCCCGGGCAAGGCCCCCCGCCCCTGGTGCTGGATCAACATGGGAAGCGCCGCCCGCCGGGAACAGACCCTGCGCACCGACCAGGACAACGGGCTGATCTTTGCCGGTGCCGCCGGGCCCGCCCGCCAGAATGAGGCGGAAGTCTTTTTCGAAAAGCTGGCCGGCCTGGCTGTCGAAGGTCTGGCGCGCTGCGGATTTGCCCTCTGTCCGGGCGGCGTCATGGCGGTCTCTGAAAAATGGCGGGGCCCCCTGGAAAGCTGGAAAACCCGGATCGCCGAGTGGATGAACTCACCCGATCCCCGGGATACGCGCAACCTGTCCATCTTACTCGACTTCCAGCCCGTGCGGGGAGACCGCCGCCTGGCAGACAGCCTGCGCCGGCAGATTTTCCGGAGCTTCGCCGGCTCCCTGGCCGCGCGCCACATGCTAAGCTGCGACGACCATACTTTCGCCCCGCCCCTGGGGCTGCTGGGCTCCATCGTCACCGAAAAAAGCGGGCCCCGCAAGGGCCGGCTGAACCTCAAGACAGCCGGCATCGTTCACCTGGTAAACGGAGTGCGGCTGCTGGCAATCCAGAACCGGGTGGAAACCACCGCCACCCTGGACAGGATCGCCGACCTGGAGTCCATGCAGGTCGTGACGGCAACCGAGGCCGCCCAGCTCAGAACCAGTTTTGAAACCCTGATGTATTTCAGGGTGCGCGAAAACCTGAAAAAACACCGCCTGGGCCGGAAAGCGGACAACTACATCGACCCGCGCTCCCTGAGCCGGCACGAACGCCGCCGGCTAAAGGCCGCCCTGGCCGTGGTGGTCCGCTTCCAGAAACGGATCGAAAGCGATTTCAAGGTCCCCTGGATGGTGTTTTTCGGGGCCTGACCGGGAACTGTCCGATATGCGGTTTTTACATTTTTTCAAAGCGATGCGCATCCGCCACAAGCTGCTCATAAGCTACAGCCTGGCCTTTTTGATCGTCATAAGCCTGGGCAGCTTCATCATGTACTCCCTGCTGCGGCGCACGGTTCAGACCACCCTTGAGAGCGAGCTGAAAAATTCCACCGCCGCCCTGCTCAACATGGTCACCACGGCCGCCTCGGTCTCCATCAAGAACCACCTGCGGGCCGTGGCCGAAAAAAACCTCGACCTGGTGTGCTATTTCTACCGCCGTTACAAGGAGGGCGAAATGACCCTCGATCAGGCCAAGGACCGGGCCGCCGACCTGCTGCTGGCCCAACCCATCGGAACGACCGGCTATATCGCCGTGCTCGACAGCAGGGGCGTCCTGCTGGTCCACCCCAGGGCCGAGCTGGTGGGGGCCGACATCTCGCATCACGCTTTCGTCAAGAAAATGATCCGCAACAAGCAGGGATACCTGGAATACGACTGGCGCAACCCCGGTGAGGACAAACCCCGGCCCAAGGCCATGTATATGACCTACTTCGCCCCCTGGGACTGGATCATCACCGTCTCGTCCTACCGGGCCGAATTCAACACCCTGGTCAACGTGGACGACTTCCGCGACAGTGTCCTGGCCCTGCGTTTCGGCAAGAGCGGTTACGCCTTTGTCATCGACAGCCGGGGCAACGCCATCATCCATCCCAAGCTGCAGGGAATCAACATCCTGAAAAACAGGTCCCTGGCCCACGAGCCCCTGCGGACCATGCTCGGGCGCAAAAGCGGCAAGCTGGTCTACACCTGGCGCAACCCCGGCGAAGCAAAGGCCCGCAAAAAACTGGTCATCTTCAACTACCTGCCCCAGTACCAGTGGATCGTGGCCTCTTCCAGCTACCTGGACGAATTCTACTCGCCCCTGAACACCCTGGCCAAGGTGATTCTCTTCACCCTGCTGGCGTCCATGATTCTGATCCTGCCCATCTCTTTCTGGATAAGCAATTCCATCACCCAGCCCCTGGCCCGCCTCATCCGGCGCATGAACCGCGGATCGGGTCCCGAGCCCCTGCCGCCCCCCCAGCACAGGGACGAAATCCAACAGCTGACCCATTACTTCGATCTTTACACCCGGCGGCTGGAAAGCTACAGCCGTTCCCTGCAGGCCGAAATAGCAGAGCGCCGCCAGACCGAAGAAGCCCTGCGCATCAGCCAGGAACGCTACCGCTCGGTCATGGAGGCGGCCCCGGACCCCATCATCGTCTACGACATGCAGGGCCGGGTGATCTACCTCAACCCGGCTTTCACCCAGGTATTCGGCTGGAGTCTGGAACAATGCCGGGACAAGAGGATGGACCACTTCGTCCCCCCCGACAGCTGGCGGGAGACCAGCTGCGGCCTGAAGGCCATCGCCGCCGGCAAACCGGTTTACAGCCTGGAGACCCGCCGCTTCACCAAAAGCGGCAAGATCCTGGATGTCAGCATCCGGGGCTCGGTCTACCGGGACGCCCGGGGCCGGCCCCTGGGCTCGGTCATCATCCACCGCGACGTGACCGCCCTCAAAAGGCTGGAAAGGGAGCTGCTGGACACGGGCGACCGCGAGCGGCAGAAAATCGGCCAGGACCTGCACGACGACCTGGGACCCCACCTGATAGGAATCGAAGGGCTGGCCAAAGTCCTCAGCAAGGCCCTCAGGGACACCGAACCGCAGCAGGCCATGTTCGCGGCCAGGATCGCCGGACTGCTCAAAGACGCCATCGCCAAGACCCGCCGCCTGGCCCGGGGACTCTGCCCGGTCTACTGGGTCGACCACGGCCTGGCACCCGCCCTGGAGGAGCTCGCCGCCAATACCGAGGCCATCTTCGGGCTGAAATGCACTTTCCGGGGCGACGGCCAGGTCCTTATCAGCGATCACCTGGCGGCCACCCATATCTTCAGGATCATCCAGGAGGCGGTCCACAACGCCGCCCGGCACTCGGGAGCCGACAAGATCGAAATCCGCCTCTTGCAGGAAAAAGGGAAAATCGTCGTCACCGTGGACGACAACGGCTGCGGAATACCTTCCGAGCCCGAATCGGACGGGATGGGGTTGCGGATCATGGGGTTTCGTGCCAAGATGATCGGGGCCAGCCTGGAGATAAAGCGCCGCGGGCCGCGGGGAACCGCGATCCGGCTCGTGCTGGCGCCCGATGCGGCCATAAACGCGAGGTAAAACGACAACCGGGGCCGGGTTAGTGAACGAAAAGAAAAAAATCCTCATCGTCGAAGACCACCCCATATTCCGCTGGGGCCTGCGCGAGCTGATCAACCAGGAAACCGACATGATGGTCTGCGCCGAGGCAGAAACCGTCTCCCGGGCCTGGAAGGCCATCGGCGAAACCGGGCCCGATCTGATCATCGCCGACATCACCCTGAAAGACAGCGACGGCATAGATCTGGTCCACCAGGTGATGGCCTACGACCGGCACCTGCCGGTACTGATCCTGTCCATGCACGACGAACTGCTGTACGCCGAAAGGGCCATCCGGGCCGGCGCCCGCGGTTACATCATGAAACAGGAGGCCATGGAATCGGTGGTCACCGCCGTCAGGCACGTGCTGGCCGGCAGGATATATCTCAATGAAAACGTCAAGGAACACATCCTGATCCATCTTGCCGACCGCCCCCGCTACAGCGACCAGGACGTTTCCGAACTTCTCAGCGAACGGGAGCTTGAAGTTTTCCGGCTCATCGGACGCGGTTTCACCACCCGCGAGATCGCCGTCAGGCTCCACCTGAGCATAAAGACCATCGGTACCTACCGGGAGCGGATCAAGGAAAAACTGCGTCTCAAACACGCCAACGAACTGGTCCGCTGCGCCGTCCAATGGGACAAGACCGGCCGCCTGTCATGACCGGTCGCCGCCAGCCAGCCGAACCAAAGAGATCCCGCCTGTCGCCCCGGCCCCGGGGCAAGGCCCCCTGCCGCCCCTCAACCCCCGCCGCCCCTGCCGGCACATGCCCCGCCTAGGCGATTTACCTACACGAGTGTAGGGTCAAGCTCCTCCATATGTAGTCTTTTGACCTGACATCAAAATCAGTCGGCAACCGATTGTAAAATATCCGCCGGTCTCCTAAATCCGGTTCATTGATTGGAAGGGTTTCTTGTATCCGAACGAACGCTCAGTCTTAAACGTCGTCTCCCGGAGGTTTTGGCAGGTGCCGGCCCGCCCGCAAACGACAATCCAGCCCATGGAGACAGCCTGTATCCGGGCCGGGTCTGCGGGCCGTCCTCCGGAAGGCGGCAATCTGTTTGTAAACTTTCACCGCCATTGAATTCTTGGCTCGTTCCAAGCATTCCCGGGTCAGAAAAGAAAGGAGATCCAATGCAGCACAACATGACAGACTATGACAAGGAGTATGCCGAGTTCAAATGGGAAGTGCCGGAATACTTCAATTTCGCCGGCCAGGTAATCGACAAGTGGGCCGAAGATCCCGACAAGCTGGCAATGCTCTGGGTCGACGACGCCGGAACGGAGATAAGGAAAACCTTTGCCGACATCAGCAAAGCCTCCAAGAAGCTGGCCAACGTCCTGGCCGCCGAGGGAATCAAGCAGGGAGACGTCGTCATCGTAATCCTGCCGCGCAACATCGAATGGTGGGAAATCTTCACCGCCTGCATCCGCATGGGAGCCGTGATCGCGCCGGGCACAACCCAGCTGACCTCCAAGGACATCGAGTACCGGGCCAACAAGGCCGAAGCTGCCTGCATCATCACCAACCACGAGATAGCGGCCAAATTCGAAAAGGTGGCCGGCAAGTGCCCGACGGTAAAGACCCGCATCGTCATCGAAAAACCGCGCGACGGCTGGATTTTCTACACCGACGCGGTGGAAGCGGCCCCGGACCGGTTCGAAACCGCCAAGACCCGCAGCGACGACAACTGCATCGTCTACTTCACCTCCGGGACCACCGGCTTCCCCAAGATGGCCCTGCACACCCATGCCTCGTATCCCATCGGCCACATAGTGACCGGCAAGTACTGGCTGGACCTGAGACCCGAAGACATGCACTGGAACGTCTCGGATACCGGCTGGGCCAAGGCGGCCTGGAGCAGTTATTTCGGCCCGTGGAACATGGGATCGGCCCAGTTCATTCATCACACCGACCGCTTCGATCCCCAAAAGACCCTCGAGCTGCTGTCCAAATACCCTGTAACGACCATGTGCGGCGCGCCCACCATCTACCGCATGCTGGTGCTCCAGGACCTGAGCGCTTACAAGTTCCCCCACCTGAGACATTGCGTGGGCGCAGGTGAGCCCCTGAACCCGGAAATCATCGATGTCTGGGAAAAGGCGACCGGCTGCATCATCCGCGACGGCTACGGCCAGACCGAGACCGTGCTGCTTTGCGGCAGCTTCCCGTGTCTGGAGCCGCGCTTCGGCTCCATGGGCAAGCCGAGCCCCGGTTTCCATCTGGCGGTCATCGACGAGGAGGGCAAAGAGCTTCCGCCCGACACCGAGGGCGACATCGCCGTCAAGGTGGAGCCCGAAAGGCCGGTGGGACTGTTCAAGGAATACTGGAAAGAGCCCGAAAGAACCGCCGCCACCTACCGCAACGGCTGGTACCTGACCGGCGACCGGGCCTACGTGGACGAGGACGGTTACTTCTGGTTCGTGGGCCGGGCCGACGACGTCATCCTGACATCCGGCTACCGCATCGGGCCCTTCGAGGTGGAAAGCGCCCTGATCGAGCATCCGGCCGTGGCCGAATCGGCGGTGGTCGCCAGCCCGGACGAAACCCGCGGCGAGGTGGTCAAGGCCTTCATCATCCTGGCCCCCGGTTACAGCCCCGGCGACGAGCTGATCAAGGAACTCCAGGATCATGTCAAGAAAGTCACCGCTCCCTACAAGTATCCGCGCAAGATAGAATTCGTCGACGCCCTGCCCAAGACGGTCAGCGGCAAGATCCGGCGGGTCGAGCTGCGCGACAAGGAGTGGGGCCGCGGATAAGGCTCGCAATGCGGCCGCGGGCCTCGACCGTTCGCGGCCGCTCCTTAACCACCAACAAGAGAGGGAGGAGTGTGAGGGCATGAAAGAAAAACTCTACCGCAAGGAAATCTGGATCACGGTGATCTTTTCGATCCTGTTGCTCCTGATGGGCCATTCGGCGTCCATCTTCGTCTTGTTCCCCAGCCTGCAGACCGGGACCCTGTGGGGATTTCCCACCCAGTACATCGTGCCGATCCTGCTGGGCTGGTTCGGCCTGGCCGCCGTCTGCCTGGTAATGGCCCTGGTCTGCAACCGTTTCGACGACGACATGGAAGAATACGCCAGAAGCCAGGAAAAAAAGAAAGCCACTGTCAAAGAAAATTAAACACAAGGGGGAACAATGCCTGCTGAATATGCTTTGCCAAATGTCTGGATCGGCATCGGAGTGGTCATGGCGCTCTTTGCCGTTTTCTATTACGTGGGCTGGTGGGCCAGCCGCAAGACAACCAGTGACGAAGATTTCTACGCCGCCGGTTTTTCCATCGGACCGGTTACCAACGGGCTGGGCATGGCCGCCACCTGGGCCAGCCTGGCCACCTTCCTGGGGGTTATCGCCCTGATCCAGAAACTCCAGGTGCCGTTTGTCTACCTCTGGATCCAGTGGTCCATCTCGATCCCGCTGCTTACCCTGCTCTACGGCACCAGCCTGCGCCGGATGAAGGCCTTTACCCCGGCCACCTTCATCCAGGCCCGCTACGGCAACGCCTGCACCGTGGTCATAGTCTGCTGGATGACCCTGATCATGGTGATGTACGCCCTGGGCCAGATGATCGGCCTGGGCCGGGCCTTCGAGCTGCTCTTCGGCGTGCCCTACAACACGGCCCTGGTGGTGGCCGGAGCGGCCACGGTGGGATTCATCACCCTCGGCGGCATGTACGGAGCTTCCTACAACGCCGCTTTCCAGATGATCGTCATGACCATCGCCATGATCGTTCCCCTGGGAGCCATCATGAAGGCCATGGGATCTTCCGGATGGTGGTTTCCGCCGCTGGCCTACGGCGACATGGTGCCCAGCATGCTGGAAAAGATTCCCACCTTCTTCGACATGAAGTACGATTTCCGCTGGTACTTCGCCCTGATCCCGGCCTTCACCCTGGGGCCGGTGGCCCTGCCCCACCTGGCCATGCGGGTCTTTACCTCTTCCAGCGTCAAGAGCGCCCGCTGGGCCGTGGTCTGGTTCGTGATCTTCCTGGGCCTGCTATTTTCCGGCTGCTACGCCGCCGGTTTCGCCGGTAACTACTTCACCGCCACAACCGGCAGGGTCATCGCCAAACCGGATCAGACCATACTGATCCTCAACGTCTTCTACAACCCGACCCTGGTGGCGGCCTTCGTCATGGGCGGGGCCCTGGCGGCCGGCCTTTCAACCATCGGCGGCAACCTGATGGCCATCGCCGGGCTGGTGGGCAACGACCTGATGGGCGTGATCGCCCCCGACATGGACACCAAGAAAAAGGTCAAGTGGGGCTACGTGGCCCTGGCCATGGGTGGCGTGGCCGCCATCCTGCTGGCCTTCAAACCGCCCAAGTTCCTGGTTACCAGCATTCTCTGGGCCTTCGGCCTGCTGGCTACCACCGCCACCCCGGGCATCCTGCTGGGCGTGTGGTGGAAAGAGGCCAACAAGCTGGCCCTGATCGTCTCCTCCATCTTCTGCGGCCTGCTGTTTATCGTCATCTCGCCCCACGTGTTTCCGAGCATCTGCATCGGCAAGGGCCTGCCGGCCAAACTCGGCATGGCCGGCGGCATGGTGACCGTGCCGCTTTCCTTTGCCATGTTCATCGTGCTTTCCATCGTCTTCAACCGGGTCAAGGCCCTGGAAGCCTATGCTCCCACCCTGGCCGACAAGCAGGTGATCGACAGGATCCACGGCTGGGCGGACGAATACGACGAAAGCCGTTACAACGGCATTACCTGGCCCCTGGTGGTTGCGGCCGTGTGCATGGTCGTCTTCTTCTGGGGTCTCAAGCCCTGGTAGCAACACCGTTGTTGGCCCCCCTTTTTTGAGCCGACACCGACCGGCACCGGTCCCGCGGCAGGCAAACCGCGGGACCGGTGCCCACAAAAAACTGGAATGAAAAATGAAATACTTTCTTCACATGCGCAGGGTGCTTGCCTGCCGCGCTCCCGACGGCATGCGCGACAGCCTTTCCATCTGGTACTGCGGACTGAACGTCCTGGTGGCCGGCCTGCTCTACTCGGCCACGGTCCTGGCCCTGGGAAGCAGGGTGACGGGCGGCGGCGTCTTCAATCCCTGGATGATCCTGGCGGCCGGAATAGTAACGGCCTACTTCGTCCACGCCGGGGCGGCCCTGATGGTCTGGGTGTTTTGCAAGGGAATCGGCGGAACCCAGCAGTTTTTCCCCATCTACCTCAACATGGGCATCGCCTTTGCCGCCCTCTGGCTGCCGGCCCCCGCCCTTGCCGCCCTGCAGATCGTCTCAACACCCCTGCTATCGGCCTTTGCCCTGGCATCGGCCGCTTACGCCGTCGCGGTCATGGTGACCTCGATTGCCGCGGTGGTCGATCTTTCCAAGTTTCGGCTTGCGCTGGCCATGTCGGCCACGTTAATCTACCTGGGATGCTTCATCTACCTGTGGACCTAACCCAAGGAGGCTAAGATGTCTGGCAACCCCATCGTCACCGAGCGCCAAGAGGCCGTGGGCATCATCATCCTCAACCGGCCCGAAGAGAAAAACACCTTCAACGTCGAGTTCGCCCAACAGCTCAACGCGGCCCTGAAGGACTTCGACCGCGACGACGATATCCGGGTGGTGGTCATCCGGGCCGCCGGCAGGCATTTTTCAACCGGTATCGCCCTCGATCAGTTCCGGGACAAGGATCACCGCCAGTACCGCGAGCTTATCCGGCTGATGGACAGCCACAACCACACCATCGCCCGCATGAAAAAACCGGTCATCGCCATGGTGCATGGTTACGCCGTGGCAAACGGCGCCGGACTCGTCTTTGCCTGTGACATGGCCGTGGCCGCCGAAAGCGCCAAGTTCGGCACAACTGCCATCAACGTCGGCCTGATCTGCCTCGGCCCGGCCGTCCCCCTTTCCCGCCTGACCAGCCGTAAAAAAGTCCTGGAGATGGTCCTGACCGGAGACATCATCCCGGCCGATGAGGCCCTCCGGCTGGGCCTGGTCAACAAGGTGGTCCCGGACGAAGAACTCGAGACGGCCACCATGAGACTGGCAAAAAAACTGGCCGCCAAAAGCCCCCTGGCCCTCCAGATCGGCAAGCAGGGCATCTACGCCATGGACGAAATGCCCTACCACCGGGCCCTGGACCACCTGAGCGAGCTTTTCGCCAGCCTTTGCAGCACCGAAGACGCCAAAGAAGGCCTCGAGGCCTTCAGCCAGCGCCGCCAGCCGCAATGGAAGGAAAAATGAGCTCCGGGGCGGCTGCCGATCCTGACAGCCTGCTCTTTGCGGCTTACAAAACGGCCCAAACCGCCGCCGACGGCGGCGACCCGCGCGCCGTGTGCGAAGCGGCCGCCTCTTCGATCATCTCCCTGACCAAGGCCGCCGGAGCCGCTGTCCACCGGGCCGGCGAGACCCGTGACCTGCTCTGCCTGGCGGCCCGCAATCAGAACATTCGGCATCAGATCGAAGCCATCACCGGCGCCAGCCGGGACTGCCGGCGCCGATATTGTTTTCAGCCCCTCGAAAAATGCCTGCAGCCAGACGCCGAAGGCCGGCTCCGGGCGGACGGACCGGTTACCGCACAGGCCTGCCTGCCTTTCGAGCTTGGGCCTGACCGGCCCATGGTGATGCGCCTTTTCTTCACCGCCCGGAACCTGCCCCGGACGGCAGAGCTCGAATCGGTATGCCGCAACATCCAGCTGTTGTTCGACATCGCCCAGGTCTGCATGCGCCAGCGGCGCTGCCTGCAGGCCATCGACCGGGCCGGGGCCCGGATAACATCCGGCCAGACTGCCGCCGAGATCGTCAAGGCTACGGTCGATCACGTGACCGCGGCCCTGAACGCCAGGGGCAGCATCTTCTGGATCCTGGATGTGGATGCACGCCAGGTGGTGACCTGCCTGAGCAGCGGTTTTGCCTACCAGAGCCTGCTCAAGGTCGATTACCCGGCCCTGAACAAAATTTTCGCCTTCGAGGCCCTGAAGCCGGTGGTAATCGAGGATGCGCGTTACGATCCGCGCATCCCCAACCTGGAACGTTTCGGCAAGAAAAGGGTGGTTGCCCTGGCCGGCTTCCCGGTTGCCATCGGCAGGACCTACCTGGGCCTGCTGGCAATCTACTTCGGCGGCCGGCGCAGCCTGGCATCCCATGAACAGGAGTTTGTGGCCTCCATGGCCCAGCAGGCCTCCATGGCCCTCAGGGCCACCCTGTACGACCTTCAGGACGGCACGGACACCCTGCGGCGCACCGTGGCCGGCATGGCCGCCGCCATCAAGGCCAAGGACGACCTGACCCATGCCCACAGCCTGCGGGTTGCCCGCCTGGCCAGGTGGACGGCCGAGGCCATGGGCCTTTCGGCAGATCAGGCCCAGACCATTCACCACGCCGGCCTGCTCCACGACATCGGCAAGATCGGGATCACCGACCAGGTCCTGGCAAGCCTGGGCTGCCTGGACAAGCGGCAGATGCGCCAGCTGCGCCGCCACCCCGAGATCGGCGCCGACATCCTGTCCCGCCTTCCGGGCACGGAAAAGCTGGTCCCACTGGTGAAACACCACCATGAGCGCTACGACGGCAAGGGGTATCCCGACGGCCTCAAGGGTGACGCCATTCCCCTGGGGGCCAGGATCCTGGCGGTGTGCGACGCCCTGGAAACCATGATCCACGGCCGGCCCAACATGCCGGCCTGCAGCCTTTCCCGCAGCCTGGAGCAGCTTGGCGCCGGGGCAGGCACCCGCTTCGACCCCCGGGTCGTCTCAACCGTGACGGCCGGTCTTGAAAACAATCCCGGCCTTGCCGGCCGCGGTCCCGCAACGGCAGGCAGGGCAGCCGGACCGGACCGCAACAAAAAGCAAAAGCCCGGACGTCCCTGGTTCGACCTGCCGCCCTCTTTCTGACCACCTCCCCGGCCCGGCAGACACGGCCGTGCGGCCTGCCGGCCGCCTGACACGAGCCCCGGCCCCAAAACAGCTCTTGACATGGGGCCGGCAGCTCAATATTTTACCTAACGACCGGTCGGTAACTTCCGGCTCCGGGGAGCGACTGCATGACCGCCATGAAAAACACCATCACCAAAGCCGCCATCGACCTTTTCTTCAAAAAAGGTTACTACGCCACCAGTATCAGTGAAATCGCCCGGGCCTGCGGCATACAGAAAGCCAGTATCTACTACCACTTTGCCAGCAAGGAAGACCTGCTCTTTAGCATCATGCACGACACCATGGCCGCCCTGACCGATTACCTGCGCCGCAACCTGGAGAAGGTCAACGGCATCGAGGAACGGATGCGCCGGGCGGTACGCTGCCATGTCCGCTTCCACCTGGAGCACCAGAAGGAAACCTTCATCGCCAGCAGCGAACTGCGCGGTCTCTGCAACCGGAACTACCTGCAAATCGTCGCCATGCGCGACGAGTACGAGGAAATCTTCCAGGAGCTGATCGCCGCCGGCACCAGACAGGGCGTGTTCGCCCCCTGCGATGTCAAGATCCTTTCATACGCGATACTGACCCTGTGCACGGCCGGGGCCTTCTGGTTCAAGCCCGGCGGCCGGCTGACAGTGGACGAAATAGCCGCCATCTATGAAAACTTCATCATCAGCGGCCTGAAACAGGGCCGGATCGAGCGGCTTTCCGCGTAACACCATCTGAAGGAGGCAAGCGTGGATTACGATCTTACCCGGGAACAGGAAATGATCCGCAAGGAGGTCCGCCGGTTCGCGGAAAAGGAAATCGCGCCGGTGGCCCAGGAACTGGACGAAAAGGAGGAGTTTTCGCCGCAGCTTACCCGCAAGATGGGTGAAATCGGCCTTTTTGGCATGTTCGTGCCCGAAAAGTACGGCGGCCAGCAGATGGACTACGTTTCCTACATCATCGCCGTGGAAGAGATCGCCAGGGTGGACGGCTCCCAGGCCGCCACCATCGCCGCCGGCAACTCCCTCGGGATAGGCCCCATCTATTACTTCGGAACCGGGGAACAAAAACGCAAATACCTGCCCAAGCTGTGCGACGGCCGGGCCCTGTGGGGCTTCGGTCTTACCGAGCCCACCGCCGGATCGGATGCCGGCGGCAGCAAGACCACGGCGGTGCGCGACGGCAACCAGTGGGTGATCAACGGTTCCAAGATCTTCATCACCAATGCGGCCAGCGAAATCTCCCTGGGGGTAACGGTCCAGGCGGTGACCGGCACCCGGCCCAACGGCAAGCCGGAGTATACCTGCTTCCTGGTGGAGCACGGCACACCGGGCTTCAAGGCCGTGGCCATGAAAAGGAAGATGATGTGGCGGGCCTCCAACACGGCCGAGCTGTACTTCGACGATGTGCGCATACCGGCGGAAAACATCCTCGGCAAACAGGGCGACGGTTTCCACCAGATGCTCAAGACCCTGGACGGCGGCCGGCTTTCCATTGCCGCCATGGGCCTGGGCGGGGCCCAGGGGGCCTACGAGCTGGCCCTCAAGTATGCCCGCAAAAGGGAGCAGTTCGGCCAGCCGATTTCCAAGTTCCAGGCCGTGGCCTTCAAGCTGGCCGACTGCGCGGTGCAGATCGAGTGCGCCCGCAACCTCCTCTACAAGGCCTGCTGGCTCAAGGATAGGGGCCGGCCCTTCGAACTGCACGCCGCCATGGCCAAGCTGTACTGTTCCGAGACCATGGGCCGGGTGGTGGACCACGCCGTCCAGATCCACGGCGGATACGGGCTGATGAAAGACTACGACGTGGAGCGTTTCTACCGCGACCAGAAACTGCTGGACATAGGCGAAGGCACCTCCGAGGTCCAGCGGATCGTGATATCCAGGCACATCGGGTGTTGAACAAACCAAGGAGAGGATGATCATGGCTGACGATATTCTTTTAAGGCAAGACAAGGACGGAGTGGTGCTGCTTACCCTCAACCGGCCCCAGGTGATGAACTCCCTCAACTTCGCCCTCCTGCACGCCCTGGGCGAGGCGGTGGAATCGATCCGTTTCGATTCCAGGGTACGGGTGGTGATAATCACCGGTGCCGGCCAAAAGGCCTTCTGTACCGGGGCCGACCTCAAGGAAAGGGCCACCCTGACCCCGGAACAGGTCAAGCAGTACATCTTCACCATCCGCGACCTTTTCACCCGCATCGAGAACCTGCCCAAGGCGGTCATCGCCGCCGTCAACGGCCACGCCTTCGGCGGCGGCACCGAGCTGGCCCTGGCGGCAGACATCCGCATTGCCTCTGAAAACGCCACCCTGGGGCTTACCGAGACCCGCCTGGCCATAATTCCCGGCGCCGGCGGCACCCAGCGCCTGCCGCGCCTGGTGGGCAAGGGCAAGGCCAAGGAGCTGATCTTCACCGGCCGCCGGGTGGGAGCCGCCGAGGCCCTGGAAATCGGCCTGGTCAACAAGGTCTGCCCCCGGCAAAAGCTGATCGACGAGTGCCGCGCCATGGCCGCCATGATCTGTGAAACCGGGCCCATTGCCATCGAGCAGGCCAAGTACGCCATCAACTACGGCCTGGAAACGGACCTGAACACGGGCCTGGCCATAGAGTCAAACGCCTACTGGGTATGCATTCCCACCGAAGACCGGCTCGAAGGCCTGGCCGCCTTCCGCGAAAAACGCCGGCCCAATTACAAAGGAAAATAGACAGAACAACTGAAAAAAAGGAGTACGCCATGACAGAATACGATTACTGGAAGATATTTCCGCGCATGCCGCGCAAGGTCACCATCGGCGACATAACCATCCGCGACGGATTCCAGCACCTGGAAAAATTCATCTCCACCCGGGCCAAGATCTTCTACCTGGAAGAGCTGATCTTCGCCGGGTGCCGCAACATCGAGGTGACCAACCTGGGCAACCCGTATCTCATGCCCCAGTTCTCGGACGCAGACGAACTGTTCAAGCACCTGCGCTCGGACCGTTTCAAGCAGCGCTGCCGGCGCAAGGGGGTGGACTACGACGAGATCGTACTGACCGCCATCACCATCCGGGAGCCGGCGGTGGACCGGGCCATCCGTCTCAAGGAACAGGGCATCGGACCGGACCGGGTCCTGATGATGGTCTCCACCGAGGAAGAACATCACTTCGCCAACTCGGGCACCACCCTGCCGGCCTACTGGAAAGAGGCCGAACGCTGCATCCGGAAATGCCACGACGCCGGAATCAAGATGTGCGGCACGGTCAGTACCATCTGGGGCAGTCCCATAGGCGGAGCCACGCTGCTGGAAGACGCCGTGGAATTCACCAAGCGCTGGCTGGAGATCGGGGCCGACGACATCGAGCACGCCGATCATGACGGCAGCGCCTCGGCCCCGGAAGTCTACCGCTACTTTTCCATGATCATGGACGCCATACCCCATCCCGAGCTCCACATCGCCCACTTCCACGAAACCAAGCGGGTGGCCTCGGCCTCGGTCCTGGCGTCCCTGCAGGCGGGCATCGCCCACTTCGAAGCCACCCTGGGCGGAATGGGAGGCCAGCCGGCCAACTTCCTGGACGACTGCCCGGTCAAGGGCACCGGCGAATACTATTACGAAGATCCCCGCTACGTGGGGCTGGTGTGCCTGGAAGACCTGCTGGTCCAGATCGACGAAATGGGTATCGAGCACGGATACGACGTGGACCGCATCCTCTGGCTCGGCCGCCAGATGGAAAAAACAGTCGGCCAGCGCCTCCGGTCCGAGGCGGTCATCAACGG
The DNA here is from genome assembly GCA_027068085.1 of Desulfobacteraceae bacterium. Lineage (GTDB taxonomy): Bacteria > Desulfobacterota > Desulfobacteria > Desulfobacterales > Desulfosarcinaceae > JALVQM01. The sequence continues at coordinate 63,010 of JAMOUQ010000030.1, forward strand.
CCGCACCCTGAAAGAAGGCCATCCCAAGTTCGCCCGGCCGGGGCTCAAGCCCCTGAAGGAAAAGTTCGGCGAAAAACCGGGCCAGAAACTGCCGGCCGACTGGGCGCCGGAGGCGGTCCTGCCGGAAAAATACAGGTAGACACGATCCCGGCGGCCGGTTTATAAAGCCCGTCATACGCTCGACGACCTTCGCAGATCCTGAATCGAGCGTTGCAAAATTCGGTTTCAGCGCCGGTCGCCTCGCATCTCCGGCAAGCCTGGAAAAAATGCTCAGCTCAGGAAAAAACAGGCGGGGCCTGCCCCCGCCTGAAAGCCGAAACCATGATGGAAAATCTTGCCACCTGTGTCCATCCCGAGGGCCGTTTTAGCTGGGAAGTCCACAAGCCCGGGTTCAGGGTCGCCAACCTGCGGAAGGAGGACTTTCTTGCTCCTGTCGGTTATCTCGATGGCCGGCCCATTTCCAACCAGGCCAATTTTCCGCCCGGCGACGTGGAAGTCCCCCGGGCCGACTGGATCTATGAGATCCGCAATCCCTTCGGCTTCAAAGGGGCCACCTATATCGGCAAGAAATGGGCCGATGCCCGGGCGGCCGATCCTGATCTGATCGGCCTGCCCCCGCCGGCCCGGGTCTCCTTCCACCAGTGCCTGGAAAAAGCCCTGGGCCGGCAGGCGTCCGCCGGTCTGCTGGAAAAAATCTTCGCCCTGCTGCCGGCTCCGCTCAAGACGGCCCTGGCGACCACCTCCACCGACAGCCGCGACCTGACACGCCTGGCAGAGGGCGCGTGCCGTTTTTACCGCCGGGCTCCGGGTTCGCCGCCCGAGGCCCTGGTATACGTTGACAGGGGAGAAAAAGGACCCGGGCCGGAAATACACGACCATCTCCTGTTCGAAGCCCTGGCCAACAATCCCCACCTGCCGGACCAGTACAAGCTGGCCATGGTGCTGCGGCCGGGAGTCCAGGGAAACAGCCCCATAGTGGGTGAATTCAAGGACGGCTCCAGTCACGTCTTCGAGTACCTGCGGGCCAACTCCTACATCCCCTGGGGCCATTACGCCGCCAACATGGCCCATGACAGCATCCGTTACAGCATGGCGAGCCTGAAGGTCGCCGACATGCTGGGCATGCGTCACCTTTATTACCAGCGCACCTACCTGCGCCTGGCACGGGCCCTTTCCATCAGCGCCGACACCAGGAGGCGGCCCCTGGAATCGGCCGAACTGGACAGGCTCCAGGAACGGATCAGCCGGGCTCTGGCAGATCCCGGCAAGGCCTCCGGTCTGCCCTTCAAGGCCACCTTGTGGGGATGGAACTACGGGTTCGACTTTGCCCCCAGCGGTTACCGCCTGCACGCTTCCCACCAGCAGATCCACCAGCAGTACGCCATGGTGCCGGCACAATCCGCCTGCTATTGCTGCGGAGACCTGGTTCAGCAATTTGTCACCGATTATCGCAGACAGACCGGAAAAGGGTTTTTCGAAGCGTATTTTCAGGCCGTTGCTTCCAACAGGCGCCTGGACGGCCGGCAAGACCTGCCGGCCGACCTGGTGGTGCATGCCGACAGCCGGGCGATGCTGATGGTGCCCAAGGCCCAGACCTCCCAGTGGGAACTTCAGCTTGTCTGCCGCCGGGCGGTGGGCCACATCGCCGAGGCCGACGCGTCTGACCGCCGCAGCCTGGACAAGGGGCTTTTCCTGGCCATGAAGATCCTGACCGCCATGGGGGCCAGGATGATAACCGTCCTGGAGTACTCCCGGCCCTTCCGGGCCCGGGATCATGACCAGCGCCTGATGTACGTCTTTTTGCCACGGCTGCCCCAGTCGCCGGGGGCCTTCAGCGAAGCCCAGCTCCGGTGGATCAACGGTCACTATCCAGAGGATTTCGCCCGGGCCTGCCGCCGCCGTCTCGGCGCGGCCCTCGGCCAGTGGCAGGCCGGAAGCGGTGATGCGGAAAACCGCTCCCCCATCTAAAAAAAAGACGGCTTGCAGGAAAAATCAGAAACGGTAATTGAAGCCGGCCGTAATTTCGACAGATTCCCAGTTGACCTCGTTGAGCATGGTCTCAGCCCGGCTGCCGTCTGTCAGAAAGACCCGGTCCACGCCGGAATCGGTGTGCCACTTCTGGTACTGGCCGGCAAGGGAGAAATCCCAGTTGAATCTGAAACCGAACAGCCACTGGAGGCCCAGGACCAGGCCGCTGCCGGTCGTGTCGTGCTCAAAACTCTTGGGGTGCTGGAAATCGGACCGCAGGTTCCAGTCGGCCTCGGCGTAATAGTCGGCCCAATGGTACTCGGCGGTGAGCAAAAAGCGCGTCTCCCGGCCTTTTTTCCTTTGCTCCGGGGTATTGAAGATAAGGTCGAAGCCGATCCAGGGTCCGTTCCAGCGGGCCTGGTAGGTGCTGTTGAGCCCGGCGAAAGACCCCGTGGGCGGAATGACCTGCCGGCCGTCCGTGATCCGCAGGTTCTGCTTGTGAACCGAATAGCCCAGCATGGGCGCAAGGCGGCAGTAATCGGTGCCGAAAGTAAACGCCCATCCCAGGCCCAGGGACCCGTCCCAGACTTCGTCGTCTGCGGAAAGATTGATACTGCGGGAAAACTCCGATGTGCGGTTGTCGCCGGCATAGTCCGAATCGCGGTTGTCCCCGTCAACGATCCAGCCGAAATCGACCCGGCCCCGGATGTAAAACTTGCCATCGACCACCGCCCGGCCCTGAAGCTTGACCTGGACGATCTGCAGGTCGGACCATTCCAGCTCGGACAGGATGTTGGGGTTGGTCCCACTGCTGCTGCCGGCAATGTTCCAGTCCAGGTTGTCATGCCGGTATCCCACAGCCGCCTGCAATTCGGCTTGAACCTGCCGGCCTTTGCGCGCCACAAGCTTTTCCGCGGTTGCCGTCGCCGGGAGCACGGCATACACCGCAGCCAAAAACACCAGGATCGGTCCTGCACTTCCGGACATAAAACACCGCAACATGGGCAGTCTCCTTTCGCAACCGGGCCGGCCGGAAACCACAACCGGGCCGCCAAGAAAAAGCAAGAGAAAGAAAATCGTCTGCCGGTGGCTCTATATCCGAAGGCAAGGCGGGCCGGAAGCTCGGGATTCAGCGCTTTTGCGCAGCCCACGCCCGGCTTTTTCCCTTCAGCCGGGCATCCTGCGCTTGTCAGGGTCAACAATAGTAGATATCAGGGCAAAAGGCCACCTTGAATTATATCGGCAGGCTCGATGAGGAAATGAGATATAAAAAAAACCGGCCGGTTTACAGCTCGGCCGGCTTGCCGTGCCAGGCGCACCTCTGGCAGTACAGCTCGGTGTTTTCGTCGACAGTGCATTGATCGTCTGGCTCCACCGGCTGCAGCGAGCCTTCGCGCAGTTCAAAGACGCTCACGTCGAACTGGTCTTCCGGATTCTTGACATGGAACGAAATACATCCGCATACGGGACATGCCATGACATGGTCTCCTTTCTCTAACCCGCCCGGAGGATCAGCGTCTCCGGCAGGCTCGAAAATCGTTCAACCCGGGTAACAGTTTGCTCGATGGCGGCCCCCAAAGTCAAGACCCCATCAAGGTTGTTTTTTGATTTTGACGTTCTAATTGCCTGAAATCATTATAACCGGGAACAGCCCGGTCTGTTTTGCTTGACTTGACCATGCTTGTAACCTAATAATTCAGATACCTGTATTTTCCCTTTGGTTCCGTTGGCAAACATCACAAAAAAAAGGAACGCATATGCTACGTCGGGGGGCGCCTGCCGATCAGATGGGCCTGATGAAGGATCAGGATATTTTCCTGGAACGCCTGAAACTTTTGATTATTATGACAAAAGCCTATCTCAGGGGATATCCTCTGGGTGACCGCCGAAAGGCGGCCGTCATCGAAAACGCCAGATACATCTTTTACCGGGTGCTGCAGCTGCCCGCCGCAGAATCAGGGAAAAACACGGTGGAGCACCTTTTCAACCAGCGCGCCCAGCTGCTGGCCGTAATGGCCCAGTCCTTTGCTGAAGGCAACCCGGTAGGCGGCTTCCGGAAAAAAGCCATCGAGGAAAACGTCGCCTGGATCTGCCGTCATCTTGCCGAAGCCCTGGGTGTCAGCAAGATGGAGTTCCTGCAAGTAGCGTGAGGGATATCATCAAAGAAAACGTCAAAATCACGGTGGTGGACCACGATCGCCTGACACGGGAGTTCATCGTCAATGTGCTGATGTACTGTGTCAACCGCGAGGTACAGGGCCTGGAGCTGGGCAGCCAGCTGGCCGGAGATCCGGATGCGGCCCGGCAGCCCGACCTGGTCCTGGCCGAGGTCGCGCTGCCTGACATGAGCGGTTTCGAACTGTTGAAAAACGTCAAACGACAGCATCCCGAAACGGTCTTCGTCCTCATGTCGGACCGGCCCCGGGACGAAACCCGGGCCGCCCGCCTGGGGGCGGATGCCTTTCTGGCCAAGCCCTTCGGCATCCAGGACCTGTTCGACCTGGTGCAAAAATTCGTCGTGGGACAGCGCCGCTGACCCTTGCCTAAATTTCCCTTCCTTATGCGGCCATCCCCGGCTGCATCTTCGTAATGGTTCCATTTTGAAGCCGGCCGTGTTATTTGTTCTGAGTTTTGTAATCCTGCTTACGCCATCACGGCCCCCAAAGGGCGATGGCTCGACCTGAAAACCGACCGGATTGTTCCAGATGGGCAAAGTTCAACGCTCCAAGTTCATGCTTGCCGCAGGTTCGGGCCTGCTCCTGACGGCGGCCTTCCCCAAACTCCAGCAGGGCTGGCTCGCCTGGCTGGCATTGATCCCCCTGATCCTGGCCCTGAGACAGGCAGACGCCAGACAGGCTTTTTTTCTGGGCCTTACCTGCGGCCTGGCCCACTTCCTGACCCTGGTCTACTGGGTTATTCACAGCATGCATAACTACGGCGGCCTGCCCTGGGCGGTGGCCTTCCTGGTGCTTGTCCTGCTGGCCGCCTATCTGGCGGTTTACCCGGCCCTGTTTGCCGCCTGTCTGGTGCGGATTGCCGGAAGTCCCGGCCGTGTCCTTTGGCTGGCACCGGTCATCTGGGTGGCCATGGAATACCTCAGGTCCCGGGTGCTGACCGGGTTTCCCTGGGAGCTTACCGGCTACAGCCAGTACCGCTTCACCAGCCTGATTCAGGCGGCCGACCTGGCGGGCGTATACGGCGTATCGGCCCTGGTGGTCTTTGCCAACACGGTCCTGGCCATGGGCCTGCTGCACTGGACGGCAGTGCCCTGGCAGAAAGAAATCCCCGGCGCCCGCCAGACGGTCGCCGGCCTTGTTTCCCTGGCCCTGCTCTTTGGCGGCTTTCTGGCTTACGGCGCCTGGCGCCTGGCGGCAACCGGCAGGGCCATGGAAAATGCCCCCGCCGTCGTGGTGGCCGTCGTCCAGGGCAACGTGGACCAGGCCGTCAAGTGGGATCCCCGCTTCCAGGTTCTCACAACGGTCAAATACCGCGATCTTTCCCTGGTGGCCTCCCGCTCCCATCCGGACCTGATAGTATGGCCGGAAACGGCCACACCGTTTTTCTTCGGTGAAAACAGCGCCCTTACCCGCCTGGTAACCAACACCGTCACAGAAACAGGGGCTGCCTATCTCATCGGCAGCCCGGCCCGCAAGAAGGAAAAAGGCCATCAGGTCCTTTTCAACCGGGCCTACCTCCTGGACCCCGGAGCCAGGGTGGCCGGCACCTACGACAAGGTCCACCTGGTGCCCTTCGGGGAATACGTTCCCCTTAAAAAATGGCTCCCTTTCATCGACACCCTGGTGGCCCAGGTGGGCAATTTCCGGGCCGGGGTCCGCGGCAAAACCCTGTCCTGGGAAAAAGGCCCTATAGGTGTTCAGATCTGTTATGAAATAATCTTTCCCGGCCTTGCCCGGGCCATGGCAGCAAGCGGCGCCCGCCTGCTGGTCAACCTGACCAACGATGCCTGGTTCGGCACCACCAGCGCCGCCTACCAGCACTTTTCCATGGCGGTCTTCAGGGCCATCGAGACCCGCAGGGCCCTGGTGAGGGCCGCCAATACCGGGATCAGCGGTTTCATCGACCCGGACGGCCGCATCCGGGCCACGACCGACCTGTTCACCGCCAGAGTCCTTTGCCGTCCGGTTAGGCTGCTGGAAGGTCAAACGGTCTACACCCGCTGGGGAGACTGGTTCGCCATTATCTGTTTGACAATCACGCTTGCAGGAGCAATTATGCCCGCAATCGCAGGCTTCCGCAACGGACTGCGGCCGGAATCCGGCAGGTAGACAAGTCCGAAGCCGGCGGAAAACCGAATTCACGCCCAAACAGGAGGTGCATCCATGCCTTTCGAAGTAAAACAGACCATAAAGGACCTGCAGGCCAAACTCCTACAACTCGAGGACTGTCTTTGACCTTGCCGGCAAACGCAAACGGCTGCGGGAAATAGAAAAACAGATATCTGCCGAAAACTTCTGGGACAATCCCGACAAGAACAAAGAAATCCTCAAGGAAAGAACCCTGCTGGCCGGCCAGATAGACACCTTTGCCGGACTGAGCAAGGAGCTTGAGGACTGCAGCGTGCTGCTTGAGCTGGCCGTGGAGGAATCCGACGAAGAGACCCTGGCCGAGGTCCGCAGGCTGGCCGGGGACCTGGACAGAAAGGTCCAGAAGCTTTCCATCGACCTGATGCTCAGCGGCGACCAGGACGCCAACAACGCCATCGTTTCCATCAACGCCGGTGCCGGCGGCACCGAGGCCCAGGACTGGGCCGAAATGCTTTTCCGCATGTACAGCCGCTGGGTCGAACGCAGGGGGTTCACCTCCGAGATCATCGACCTGCAGCCCGGAGACGAGGCCGGTATAAAAAGCGTTACCTTCACCGCCAAGGGGCCGTATGCCTACGGCTATCTCAAGACCGAAAGCGGTGTCCACCGCCTGGTCAGGATTTCGCCCTTCAACGCCAGCGGCAAGCGCCACACCTCGTTCGCCTCGGTCTTCGTCTACCCCGAGCTGGACAACGAGATCGTGGTGGACATCGACGAAAAGGACCTGCGGATCGACGTCTTCAGGGCCAGCGGTGCCGGGGGCCAGCATGTCAACAAGACTTCCAGCGCCGTCCGCATCACCCACCTGCCCACCGGTATCGTGGTCCAGTGCCAGCAGGAAAAATCCCAGCACCGCAACAAGGACCTGGCCATGAAGGTCCTGAAGGCCCGCCTGTATCAGCTGGAAAAGCGCAAGCAGGAAGCCAAGATGCAGCAACTGCACGATAGCAAGGACGAAATCGCCTGGGGAAGCCAGATCCGCTCCTACGTCCTGCACCCTTACCAGATGGTCAAGGATCATCGCATCAACATGGAAATCGGCAACGTGAGCAGCGTGCTGGACGGAGATATAGATCCTTTCATGGAAGCGGTGCTGCTAAGCGGCAAGAGCTGATGAACCATGGCCGACATCGATCCGATTGCCGTCATCGAATCCTGCTGCAGGCCGGGCAGCCGGGCCCACGCCATCATCCTGGCCCACGGAATCCAGGTGCGGGACAAGGCCCTGGAAGTGGCCCGCGGCCTGGACCTGCCTCCGTCCCGGCTGGAATTCATCGCCCAGGCGGCCCTGCTCCACGATATCGGTATCATCGCAACGGCCACTCCCGAACTGGGATGCCACGGCAGCCTGCCCTATGTCTGCCACGGAGAGATGGGCGGCCGGATGCTGGAGGCAAGGCGGCTGCCGCAACACGCCCGTGTCTGCCGCACCCACGTGGGGGTGGGCCTGACGGCCAAAGAGATCACCGAGCGCGGCCTGCCCCTTGAGCCCCGGGACATGCTGCCCCTATCGCTTGAAGAGCAGATCATCTGCTACGCGGACAAGTTTTTTTCCAAAAACGGCGGCCGGCCCCGGGAAAAATCCCTCGAAGAGGTCGTCGCCGGCCTGCGCAGGTGGGGAACCGGCAAGGTGGAGCGCTTCCTGTCCTGGCATCGCGCCTTCGGCGGGCGGGACGGCGGCGGGAAAGTGTGAGCGCAATGGACAGGGATTTCAAGGACCGCTGCCTGAGAACGCGCCTGCGTTTCTACTTCATCACCGACCACGGCCCGGGATGCCCCGATCCGGTCAGGCAGGTGAAGATCGCCCTGGAGGCCGGGGCCACCGCGGTCCAGTACCGCAACAAGGCTTTCGTGCTGGGCGACTGGGACCAGGCCCGCGCGATCCGGAAGCTTTGCAAGCGGGCAGGGGCCCTCTTGCTGATAAACGACCATGTGCTGCTGGCAAAGGCCCTGGGGGCCGACGGCGTCCACCTGGGCCAGGGCGATTGCCCGCCCGGCTTGGCCCGCTCCATACTGGGGCCGGAGGCCATCGTGGGATTGTCTGTATCCAACCGGCAGGAGCTGGCCAAAAGCGACCTTGCCCCCTGCGATTACATCGGCAGCGGCCCGGTCTTTGCCACCTCCTCCAAGGCCGACGCCAAGCCGGTGCGCGGCCCGCAGGGCCTGGCCCGGGTGGTTGCCGCCTCGCCCCTGCCGGTTGTGGCCATCGGCGGAATAACCGCCGCCACAGCCGGTGAATGCCTCCGGCAGGGAGCCGCCGGTGTGGCCGTGATCAGCCACATCACCCGGGCCAAGAGCCCGGAAGCCAGGGCCGCCGCGCTGGCAAAGGCCCTGGGCGTCGAAAAACCGGCCTAGGGCCTCTGCCAGATGACCCTGGAAGCCGGCAGGCCGGCATCGATCAGGCCGTTTGCCCGGGCAAAGTCGGCAAACCGCTGCCAGCGGTCATTTTCCAGGACCTGGTTTTCGGCAAAGTAAGGCAGGGTCAGGCGGAAGGCGGCGGTTTCGATCCGGCGGTCGGCATCGGGCAGTTGCCTGAAGTAGGCCGCCAGGGCCCGGTCGGGATCCGCCTTTACCTTCCCGATGGCCTGCTCCACCACCTTTACGAAATTCGCCACCGCCCCGGCCTTCTGGGCCAGGACCCTGTCGCTGGAGACGAAGACCAGCTCGTCGTAGTCCGGAATGCCGTGCTTTTCCAGCTCGAAGTAGGACGTCTGAATGCCCTTGGCCGCCATGGTCACCGTCTCGTAAGTCTTGAATCCGCCCATGACGGCATCCACCTTGCCGGCCGCCAGGGACTGGGCGATGGCAAAACCGACGTTGACCGGCCGGTATCGGCAGATTCCGTTCAGCTTGGCAAAGGCGTCCAGCAAAACGTCCATCAGGCCGGCAACCGTGTAACCGATCCGCTTGCCGTCCAGGTCGGACGGTTTCTCGATCCCCTTGTCCCTGAGAAAGAGGATGGTGGTCAGGGGATGGCCCACCAGGCGCCCCACGGCCCTGACCTTCAGGCCCCGGGCCGCGGCCATGATGGTCTGGGGCTGGTAGGAAACGGCCAGGTCGACCTTGCCGGCGGCCACCAGCTTCAACCCGTCGGTGGTCTCCGACGGGCTCAGAATCTCAACATCCAGGCCGGCGGCCCTGAACATCCCCTGGTCCCTGGCAAGATAGAGGGGCAGGTGGTCCACGTTGGGAAACCAGTCCAGCATAAGCGACAGGTGCCGGCCGGCCAGGGCCCGGCCAGTAAAACCGAAAATCAGAAACAATGTGATCACAAAATAAAAAACCTTACGCATGGGGCAAGCTCCTTTCTTCTTTACTAACCAAAGGCCGGATTTGGGTCCCCTGGCCCATAACGTCCCTTCACTTCCAATATACCCAGCGCCGTTCCAGCAGTCCCACCAGGGCCCAGAGGCCCACTCCCATCAGCGACAGCCAGACGATGGCCGCAAAGACCAGGTCGACCTGGAGCCGGGCGTTGGCCTGGATCATCAGGTATCCCAGGCCCGCCTGGGAGCCCACCCACTCTCCGATCACCGCGCCGATGGTGGCCACCGAAACTCCCACCTTGAGCCCGGCGAAAAAGTAGGGCAAGGCCCAGGGCCAGTACAGGTAGCGCAACCGGCGGCCGAAAGAGGCCCCCATGAGGCGAAACAGGATCCGGTAGCCGGGATCGCAGCTCTTGAACCCTTCCAGCAGGCTGACGGTGATGGGAAAAAAGATTATCACCGCGGCCATGACCACCTTGCTGGCCGGTCCATAGCCGAACCAGATCACCAGCAGGGGGGCGATGGCGAAAACCGGCACCGCCTGGGAGGCGATCAGAAACGGGGCCAGGGCCCGTTCCAGCGGCCGGCTGGCGAACATGGCCGTTGCCAGGGCCACGGCCACGGCCAGGGCCAGGCCGATGCCGGCCACTATCTCCAGCCCGGTGACCATAGCGTTGGCAGCCAGCAGGGGCGCCCTGGCTACCGCCGTCACGGCTATGGCCGAAGGCGGCGGCAGGATGAAATCAGGCAGGGGTATCAGGCGGCAGGACGCCTCCCAGGCCGCCAGGATAGAAAAAGCCACTGCCAGGGCTATGCCGGGGGCCGCTTTCAAAGTACCAGCTCCTGCTGGAGAACGTCCAGGATCCGCTCCCTGAGCCGGAGCAACTCCGGGTCGGACGCCCGCCTCGGTTTGGGACTGTCCAGGTCGATGGTCTCCATCACCCGCATCGGCCTCCGGCTGAGGATCACCAGCCGGTCGGCCAGCAACAGGGCCTCTTCCACGTCGTGGGTAATCATCACGATGGTCTTGGCAAAATCCTGCTGGAGCAGAAGCAGCATGGACTGGAGGCTGCGGCGGGTGATGGCGTCCAGGGCCGACAGGGGCTCATCCAGCAGGACCAGGGGCCGTTGGAACATCAGGGTACGGACCAGGGCGCAGCGCTGGCGCATGCCGCCGGAGACCTCTGCCGGCAGGTAATCTTCGAATCCTTCGAGGCCAAGGCGGATGAAAAGCTCCCCGGCCTGCCGCCGGGCCTCTTCCAGGTTGCGACCGTCCATGCGGGCAGGCAGCAGGGCATTTTCCAGCAGGCTGCACCAGGGCAGGAGCAGATCCTTTTGCTGCATGTAGGCCGCCGTCTGTTCCAGGTGCTCCACCTGGCGGCCCTGCCAGACTATGCGGCCCCTTTGCCCGGGAACGACACCGGTTAGAATGTTGAACAGCGTGGTCTTGCCGCAACCGGAAGGACCTATCAGAACGGTGAAACCGCCTCCGGCGGCCCTCAGATCCATCCTTCCGATCACCGCCAGGTCCCGGAAGCCGTGCCGTATTCCTATGATTTCGAGCATACCTTTGCCTGGATGGCTTGACAAAAAGTCTTCTGACCCCCTGACGGACCCCGTATTGCTCAACCAACCGGGCAGGGGGAGATGAGGGCGGGTGCCGGCTTCAGCGCAGCCGCACATGGCCGGGCAGCATCTCGGCCGTGCGCAGCAGCCTCAGCACCAGCAGGCCGAGGATGGTCCCGGCAATGGTGCTGCCCAAAAAAGACGGCAGCAGGGCCAGGGCCGGAATGGCCTTGCCCATCAAAAAGGGGGCCACCAGCAAAGCGCTGACCACCGGCGCCACCAGCCCGGTGCCGACCACCTCCCCGCAGGCGGCCCAGGCCGGCTTCCCGGTTCTGGCAAACAGAATACCTGCCAGAAAAGCACCGATCATCCCGCCGGGAAAGGCCAGCAGGGTCCCTACCCCCATGACGTTCCGGATCACGCCGATGACGGCCGCCACCAGGGTGGCCCAGGCCGGCCCCAGGATCACCGCCGCCAGGATATTGATGAAGTGCTGGGTCGGATTGATCTTGGCGATGGCTACGGGAAAAGAAGTAAACGGCGCCAGGGCAACGCCCATGGCGGTAAGCACCACGGCATAAGCCGTCTTGACTGTTGCTGCCTGGCTCTCGAGTGCTTTGGTCTCCATGGCTGTCTCCTGCTGCAAGGATATTTTCGTTCAGAACTCGATACCGGCCCGCCGGTAGAGCTGCCAGAAATGATTGGTGGGTCCGTGTCCCTTGCCGATGGAAAGGCTGTGTTCAATGGCCCCGGTGATATAGGTCTTGGCCTCTGCAACGGCCTGAGCCATTGGCTGTCCCTTTGCCAGGCCGGCGGCAATGGCCGCGGCAAAAGTGCACCCGGTCCCATGGGTGTTGGGGGTGTCGAAACGGACAGACTCGAGAATACTGAAAGCCCTGCCATCGTAAAAGACGTCGGCCGCCCGGCCCGCTTCCAGGTGGCCGCCCTTGATCACCACGGCGGCTGGCCCCAGGTCGGCGATGGCGCGGGCCGCGTCCTTCATCTGTTCCAGGTTCTGTACCGGAGAGCCGAGCAAAGCGGCGGCCTCGGGCAGATTGGGAGTAACTATGTCGGCCAGGGGCAGGAGCCGCTGGATCAGGCTCCGGCAGGCATCTTCTTTCAGCAGAGGGTAGCCGCTTTTGGAAATCATCACCGGATCGAGGACCACCGGCGGCCGGCTGACCTGTTGCAGGGCCCCGGCCACGGCCTCGATCAGAGCCGTGCCGGCCACCATGCCGATCTTGACCGCGTGGATCTGCATGTCTTCGAAAAGACATAAGATCTGGTCACGGACGATCTCGGGACGCATCTCCTGGATGGCAAAAACCTTACAGGTATTCTGGACGGTAACGGCGGTAACGGCGCTGGTGGCAAAAACGCCCAGGGCCTGCATGGTCTTGATATCGGCCTGGATGCCGGCTCCTCCGCTGCTGTCCGAGCCGGCAATGGTCAGGGCTGTCCGCATGGCAAACCTCCTGCCGCTGTCGGGTCATGGCCGGCATTTGCGCGGATTGCCGGCCATGGCCTTTGCTGGGGCTGTCGAACCGGGATCGTGATCGGCAAGCGGCTGGTGACAGGCGGGCTGTCTGAGGCAGGCGCTTTTCCGAACTCCCTACGACAGTGCTAACTGTTTCAGGTTCAAAGGGTATTCTCTCAGTTCCGGTTATGGCCTGTTCATACCGGAACACCCCTGCTCGGAAACTTTTGCCCGAATAGAGCGCTTTCAGGCTCGCCCTGAGATGCAAGGCAGGCGCGGCAAGGCCGCAAATTGAAACGCTCGCTTCAGGTGGCGGAAATTTAGCAACCGTTCCGTCAAATGGCAAGTCCTTTTCCTGCCTTACCATAAACACTTGAAGCCCTGACGGCCGCTATCGGAGCCTGTTGATGGCCCCACCGTAAAAACCCGGGTGTCGCACGCCCTTGCGCTTTCCGGCCCCATTGGCTTCCGGCCGCACAATCCGGTGAAAATCATCCCTTGACTATCGGCTGGCCATGATTTTAAATCTACCCCCGGTGAGGGCAAACCGCCCGAAAGGACGGGACGCAAAGCCGACTGGCCTGAAGTCCGGGTCGACCGGATATGGCGGCAGGGCTGCAACCGGTTTTCCTGCCTTACCAAACCGCGGCATAAAATCCCGGCTTTGCGGCAAGCCCAATCCGAACCCTTTGACTCGATACCCGGAAGTCCCGGCAAGCGAGCCATTCAACCACAACACCAAGGGGGGACACGATGCCGGATGAAATGGCCCAGGTGGCAGAACAAAAGATCAGGGAGGATCTTACTTTTCTTTTAAGACACACCATAGAAAAAAGCATGGCGGGCATCAGGCTGACCATGGACGAGGAGATAGACCAGGAAATCCGGCAGCGCATCGCCGTGCTGGTCTTCGACGAAATGGTCAACGAAATTCCCATCGTTCCCTATCTGGCGGTCTGGGAAGACGGCTCTGCAGCCATCACCCACGCCTACATGAGCCCCAAGGTGAAAGACCTGTGCGGTTACGGCCCGGAAGAACTGGCCCGGACAGGCTACGGCAGCATCGTCAGGGGCGATATCATCCGCTTTTACCGCGAACAGAACGGCCGGGCGGAAAACGTCAAATCGCTTACCGACGCCAGGCAGAAACGGATAAGCGGATTTCTCGACAGCCGGCGCTGGGAAGGATGCTATAAAATAGAGAAAAAAGACGGGCGCACGGCCTGGGTCATCGACCGGGCCACCATAACCCGCTTCCGCAACACCCTGAACGACAGGATCATCTGCCTTTCCAGCGGTGTCCTGATCGAAACCACCGAGCTGCTGGACCGAAAGGACTAGCCCGCGGATCCGGCAGCTCTTTCCGTCACCCGAGTCGAGGGCTTTCAAATTTCGGCCTCGCCGCCGTCCGCTAGCACCTCGAGCCAGGCCCGACCCGGGTCTCGAACACTTCCCCTGCAAGGTGGCGCCTTACCCTGTTGACAATGCCGCCGGCCGGATGCTACCGGTACAGGTCTGCAAATTCTTCTCACAGGCAGCCCCTGCCGGGCCTGTCTGTTAGCCGGGCCTGCGGCCCCGCACCATCACTTGCCAGGCTGAAAGCAAAACCGATGATACATATCCGGCAGCTCGACTTCACCTATTCCAGCGGCTCAGGCCAAAAGGCCCTCGGCAATATCTGCCTGGATATCGAGCCGGGCCGGTATGTCCTTATCTGCGGCCGGAGCGGCTCGGGAAAGTCGACCCTCTGCCGGACCTTCAACGGCCTCATTCCCCATTTTCACCCCGGTAAAATGGAAGGAACCGTGACCGTCGCCGGAAGGCCCACCTCCGAAACCCTGGTGCAGGCCCTGTTCGACAAGGTGGCCCTTGTTTTTCAGAATCCCGAGGCCCAGTTGTTCAGCCCCACGGTGAAACGGGAGCTGGCCTTCGGCCTGGAAAGCCTGGGAATGCCCGCCGCCCGGATCGAGCGGCAGATAGCCGCGGTGGCCGCCGAACTGGGCCTGGAAAACCTGCTGGAGCTCGATCCGCACAAGCTCTCCGGAGGCCAGCAGCACCTGGTGACCCTGGCGGCCATGCTGGCCCTCAAGCCCCGCATCCTGGTCCTGGACGAACCTTTTGCCAACCTGGACGGAAGGCACGTGCAGGCGATCCGCAGGATCCTGGCCCGCCTCAGGGCCGAAGGCCTTGGCATTGTCGTCTGCGAACACCGCCTCCGGCCGACCGTTGCCGACGCCGACCGGATCGTGGTCATCGACCGGGGCACGATAGTGCTGGACGGCCCCTGCCGCCGGGTTCTCGGCTCAGACCTGCGCCGCTACGGACTTCAGGTGCCCCTGGCGGTGGAGCTGTCCCGCAAACTGGGCCTGCAAAAGATCCACACCGATCTGCAGCAGGTTGCCTCGGAAGCAAAAGATATCCCCTTACAGGAGGTGTCCCCTTCACCCAGGGCCACCGGTCAGCAGGCAGGAGACGTAATTCTCTCCACCCGGCACCTTTCTGCCAGAACAGGCGGCCTCACCATCCTCGATGATATCAACCTGGAAATACAGGCCGGCTCCTGCCTGGCCATCGTCGGCGCCAACGGGGCCGGCAAGACCACCCTGCTGCGCCACCTCAACGGCCTGGCCAGGCCGTCCGGCGGCAGGCTCCTGCTGAAGGGAAAGGATGTGACCCGGGCCAGGGCCTCGGCCCTTGCCCGCCACGTGGGAACGGCATTTCAGAATCCGGCCGACCAGTTCTTCAAGCTGAAAGTAAGTGATGAAATAGCCGTGACACCGCGCATAACGGGCAACCTGGACCAGGGCTGGATAGACGAGCTGGCGCAGCGCTTCGGGCTGGAAAAGCTCATGCAGCGGGCACCTTTCCGGCTTTCGGCCGGAGAAAAAAAGCGGGTGGCTTTTGCCGCGGCCCTGGCCGGCAAGCCTGAAATCCTGATCCTGGACGAACCAACGGCCGGGCAGGACGCCGATTTCAGGGAAGCCCTGGGCAAAACCATCCGCGATCTTACGGAAACGGGGCATGCGGTGATCATCATCACCCACGACCTTGAGTTTGCCCACAGCCAGGCCGGACGCTGGATAGTAATGGCAGGCGGCAGAATCCTCCGGCAGGGACGCCCGGAGGTCCTGATGGCCGATCGGCAGCTGATGGACCAGGCCGGCCTGGAGCCGACAGAACGCTTTTTATGGCAACGCTATTGCGCCGGGAAGAAACGATGCTTGACCCCCGGACCAAGCTGATACTGGCCCTGATGGCAGCAGCAGCCGCGGCCCTGACAGACAAGCCGGCAGCAGCCGCGGCCCTGATGGCGGCAACCATTGCTTTCATCATCCGGCGCGGGGCCCTGAAGCCGTTTCTGCGCTGGCTGGCAATGGTGCTGCCCATGGCGGTCTTTTTCGGTCTCGTGACCGCCTATGGTGCCGGAAAAGCGGCCGGGATGCTGGCGGCAATCAAGCTGGCGGCAATCACGGCCGTCTTCTTCGCCTTTTTCATCGCCACCGGAGCAGACGAGCTGGGCGACGCCCTGATAGGCTGGGGGCTGCCCTTCGAGGCCGCCTTCGTTTTCACGGCCGCCATGCAGTTTGTACCGGTGATCGGCCGCAAGGCCCGCCGGGTGATCGACGCCCAGCGCTGCCGGGGCATTCCCATGGAGCCCGGCTGGCGGGCCGTGCGCCACTGGCCGGCCTTTTTGATCCCCCTGGTGCTGCAGTGTTTCCGGCTGGCCGAAGAACTGGCCGAAGCCATGGCGGCCCGGGGCTTCGGCCGTCCCGGACGCAGTTTTACCAGAACCTTCAGAATGAAAGTGCGGGACTGGACGGCTTTGCTGACCGGCGCGCTTTTACTGGCCGCCTATATCTATTGCCAGGGCTGAAGCCTGCCGTTACTGCTATCGAGGTGCCAGCATGACCGCCGTAGATATCAGCAAATACCTCGGCAGAAAGACCATCTTCGTCGGACGGCTCAACTGCGGCAAGACCCGCAGGACTGCCAAGATACTGGAGGCGCTCGCAAAAGCCGGTTTCAGCCGCCGGATCACCGTCCTCGACCTGGCTCCGGAGACGGTAAGGGGCGCCGGCGGCAAGCTTGCCCGCCCGGACGGCGATATCGCCTACCTCACTGCCGCCATTGCAGCCCCGCGCCTTACGGCAAAAACAGAGCAGGAAGCAAACGCCCTGGCCCTGGCCAATGCCCGGGCCATCGACGCCCTGATAACCAGGGCCTTTGAACTGAACCGGCCGATCCTTGTCATCAATGACGCCACTTTGTACCTGCAGGCCAGCCCGGGCGACCGGCTGATCGATCTGATCGGCCGGGCCTCCACCGTTGTCGCCAATGCCTACCGGGGAACCGATTTTCCGGACTCGGAGCTGACCGCCGGAGAAAGACGCCGGACCCGCCGGCTGTTGCGGGCCTTCGACAAGGTGGTAGAAAAATTTTAAAAATACGGGACGAAAGCCCCCGGGGCGTCCGGAGACCCCTGAAAAGGCAAGGGCCTGGTATCTTCTTCCGGGGCAAGTGCCATCAGCCTCTGCACCCGCTTGGCGGTGGGAGGATGGGTGCTGAACCAGGTATCCGGCCGGCGCAGTGATCCAAGCGGCCACAACAGTCGCCCCACCAGACTCCGCTGGGCAGCCTCAATCTTGACCAGGGCTGCGGCCAGGGCCTGAGGATCTCCGGTCAGCCCGGCTGCTTCAAGATCGGCCTGATACTCCCTTGCCCGTGACAGGGCGTACTGCAACAGCAGGCTGAGATACGGGCCGCCCATCAAAAGCCAGATGGCGGCCCAACTTATTCCGGCCTGGCCTGAAACCACCAGGGGCAGATTGAGCAACAGCAGAAATTGCCCGGCAAGGGAGATGTTCTGGCAAAGAACCGCCATGGTGGCCGCAAAACCGAGCAGGCGGGTGTCGCCGTTGCGCACATGGCTTATCTCGTGGGCCAGTACTCCTGCCAGCTCTCGCTGGCTGAGGGTTTCCAGCAGTCCCTGCGAAACACCGATGATCGCACCGTCACTGTCTCCCACGGTAAAGGCATTGGGAAGGGGTGAAGGCAGGTAGACCAGCCTGGGCACACTGGCAAGACCGGCCCTGCGGGCCAGCTCTTCCACCAGACCGTAAAGATGGGGAGCCTGGGACTTTGCAAGCGGCCTGGCGCCTGTGATCCTGAACACCATTTTGGGCAGGACCCCTCCCCCCATGAAATAGACTGCCGTAACCGCCATTACCGCCGCAGCTCCCATCACCGGCCCGGCGATAATTGTAACCAGTACTGCCGCCAGCAGGGCCTGGGCACCCACCATGAACACGGTGGACAGCCAGACCGAACGCTGCATTTGCTTCCAGCGGTCGTAAAACATTTTCCCCGCCTCCTCCGGGACGCCTCAACAGCCCTGGCGCCCTCCTTTGATTGTTTTCAGATCCAAGCTGATCGCTTTTTGAGCCTGTCTTTACAGCAAAGCCGATGACAAAAAACATATGTGCCGGCGGCGCCGCCGATCAGGTAAGACCGGCAAACTTCCCGGGGTTGGATTTCAGCTTACGAAAACACCCTATAACAACCCGCAAGCAAAAAAACAATCGACCGGAATTTGAAACGCCAAGCCGTGGTTTGTTCGTACCATAAAACAACACCCCCGGAGCTTTGTTGCTCCCGGGGGTGTCGCTGGCTCTATCCCCGGTCCGAAGGCCGGGATCGGGCGTATCTTTGCATCAACCGTCAATGGCGATCTGTTTGGGTTTTTCCTCTTCGGGTTTCGGAATTTCCACCTTCAGGACGCCGTCCTTGTACTCGGCCTTGATCTTGTCGGGATCGACAGCCACCGGCAGAGTGAAAGCCCTTTCAAACTTGCCGTAGACCCTTTCGCGACGATAGTAGCTGTCTTCCGAGACCTCGTTGTCGGCCACCCTTTCGCCTTTCAGGGTCAGTACACGGCCTTTGACGTCCACTGCGATCTTGTCCTTGTCCACTCCCGGCAGCTCGGCCTTGATGACGATACTGTCTTTGTCCTCGTAGATATCCACAACCGGATTCCAGCTCCACAGAGAGCCTTCCTCACCGGAAGTCCGGGCGGGGAAGAAGAAATCATCGAACATGGAATTGATGCGATTGCGCAGGTTAAACATTTCACGTGCGGGATTCCATCTGATCAGATCCATAATGCCACCTCCTTTTTATCTTTTTTTTATTTTGCCTCTTGCTTTTTTCGACTCAAAAATAATCACCATGAATTTGTTGTCAAGATAAAAATTGAAAAATTTTTGTTCGTTACTTTTTTTGTTATACCGCCACCAGTAATCAATGAAAACCGTGTATGTATAATGGATATAACCTGTTATCTTAACTATGTTTCATCAGATTTTTATTTCAGGTAACGCCGCCCCCGTTTACATTGCGCAACTCTTGATTTTTTCGTAGCTATTATTTATAGTAATATATAGATATGGTAATGGATATTCCGTCGGGCCGTTCAAAACCCAACGGCCACTGCCGGAACAAAAGACAGATTGCAGCATGGATGACTACACCGGGGGGGTGAGTGAAACCATGGCCAAGAAGGCAGCGGAAAAACGATCCGGAAACGACTTTTCCGTATCCCGGCCCACCATGTCCGACCTGCGCGGCCGGCAATCGGTGCGGGCCACCTTCCGGCTCTCGGCCGGCTGCATCAATGCCATCAGCGTGGTGGCCACCCACCTGGGCATAAAGCAAAAGACCCTTTTCGATCATCTGGCCGAAGACACCCGGTCTCTTGACAACCTGGCCCGCAACCTGCGCGATCTCAAGCTGTCGCCTGAAAACCGGATTCAGAAAACATACGTCATCAGCCGCCGGACCCTGGCCTCCCTGGAAGAGGCGGCCAGGAGCCACAACGCTCCCAGGGATGCCCTGGTGGAAGTGTCTGTCCGGCGCCTTCTGCCCCTGATTGCCAGGGAGCGTCAAAAACACCGCAAACGCAAGGCCCTGCTGGAAGACATCCGGTCCCACTTCCGGCAGGGCCAACGGTTGCTCAAAAAAGTCGAGGCCGAACTTGGCGTCGAAGACCCCCTTTCGGTCAGGCTGGCCGGTGTAATCAACACCTACGCAAGCGCCTGCTCCTTCATGGAGGGCTATATCGAAAAGGGCAATGCCATCGAGGCCTTCGATCCCCGTCAAATGGAAATTCAGCCAGAGCCCGGGGACACAGCCTGATCTCCGGCGGGCAATCAGCATTTCGGCCGTCTCCCGGCCGCGTAAAAAAAGGGCCGCGGACCTGCAACCTTGTGGCCCGCAACCCGTGTATCTTACCGGATGACATGCCGCCGTTTACCCTCCGGCCACCATGGGGATGAGCTCCACCTGCGCGCCGTCGGCAACCTTGGTGGTGGCGAAATTCGGACGGGATACCAGCTTGCCGTCAAGGCGCACCACTGCGTAAAAGTCCCCGTCCTCCAGGGCTTCTTCCAGCAGGTCGGCCAGCGTCATACCCGGCCGCCAGGCAACTTCCCTGTCGCCCACCTTGATCACTCTGTCACCCCGTTGGCCTTGAGAACCTCGACAACTTCCGGAAAATCGATCTTCAGGCGCTTTACCGTGGCCAGGGTGGGGATGCCGTCGGCTGTCCAGCCCCGGCGCTTGTAGACCGCGTCCTTTAGCTTTTCGTACAGCTCCTGGCGGAATTTGCGCAGCAGGGCCACCTTTTCGGCAGTGTCCTTGCCCTCGATGTCGACCCCGTGCTTTTCCTTCAGCTGCCGGTCGTAGCGCTCGCGCCGGGACTCGTACTCTTCAACGGTCACCGGCCCCACCGCCCGGTAAGGGATGGTGTCGTGCTCGCGCCGGCCAAAGCCCATGCGCAGGTTGAAGATCCGCTGGAAGTTGTAGACCGCCTCGCTCATGGTGATCAGGTCGTCGGGGCCCACCTTGCGGCCGGTGACGGCGTAAAAATATTCGGCGTACCACTGGACGTGCTTCATCACCTTGGCCGGCTCCTCCGTGTCCTTGTTGTCCTCGGGCACGATGTCGTTCCAGGGCAGCTTGCAAAGGCCGCAGAGGCCGAACCAGGTGCGGAACATGGGGAACCAGTGCAGGGCCTCGGCCTTCTGCTCGAAGGTGGGCATGAAGTTGTGGACCATGTCGAGGAAGATCAGCCAGGCCTCGTCGTGCTGTGGGCCCTTGAGCGCCATGCCGTAGCCGCCCTGCTGGGCCAGGGATTCCTTGGTCATGTACTCGGAAAACTCCAGCCCCTTGGACTCCATGCCGATGTCTTCCATGACGGCCGGATCGGCCCCGAACTTTTCGGCAAAGATCTTTTTCATCCGCCGGATGCCCTGGCCCACTATTTTGCCGAAACCCTCGCCGCGGGCCACCTGGTGCAGCAGTTCCAGGGCCGCCGGGCGGTTGCCGAAATTCAGCTCCAGGCCGCCGGTGGCCCGGCTGTCGATCAGACCCATCTCGTAACACTCCATGACGAAGGCGAAACTGGTGCCGATGGATATGGTGTCAAGACCATAGGCGTCACAGTAGAAATTGAACTCCAGAATGACGTGAGGGTCCCAGATGCCCAGGTTGGAACCGCAGCCGGCGACGGTCTCGTACTCGGGGCCGTCAACAAAGACCTTCTTTCCCTTGTAGGGCCCGGTAACCGGCACGAAATCCCTTACCCCGTGGGCGCAGGCCACGGTACATCCCAGCCAGCAGCCGTCGAAACCGGGATCGAAAAGAGCTTCGTAAACCTCGCGGCCGATGAGAATGGCCCGCGGGTCCTGGCCGAACTTGTAGTTGTTGGTGGGCAGCAGGTCGAAATCGTTCATAATCGGCACAAGATGAGTGGTGCCGATCTTGGACATCTGGTTCTGCTTGGGGTCCAGCTCCACGATCTCCCGTGAATGGAGCTTGGCCACCTTCTTCAGGGCCTCCTTGTCGGCCGGATTGTTGGTATCCAGGGAGACCGAATCCCAGCGGGCCACGATGGCCTTGATACCCTTGTCCTCAAAGACCGTCCCGATCCCTCCCCGGCCGGCCTGCTTGTAACGGGCCCGCTTGCGCTTGGGATCGTACCAGGAAAAATTGAGACAGCCCATGAGGCTGTTTCTGGCACCGGTCCCGGCGCTGACCACCGATATGTAGCGCCGCTTTTTACCGCCGAAATGTTCGGTCAGGGCCTCTGAGAGGGCATAGGCGTCATCGGGCAGGTCCCGGGCCGAAAAGATCCGGACTTTTTCTTCCACGCCATCGATGAAAATCACGGCCGGCTCCCCGGCCTTGCCCTGAACCTGGAGGGCATCGAAACCGGAAAACTTCAGGTAGGGTCCGAAATAACCGCCCACGTTGGAATCGATAACGGTTCCGGTTGCCGGAGACAGGGCCGTGACGATGCTCTTTCCCGAGCCCGGATAAGCCGGAGTGCCGCCCATGGGACCGGAGGAAATGCATATGGCGTTTTCCGGATCGTTCCATTTGGTGTCCGGTTTGACCGCCTGCCACAGCAGCCAGAGGTCGAACCCCTTGCCACCGATGAAAACGTCCTTCATCTGCCGGCTCACCGGCCTGATCTCTATGAAGTTCCGTGAAAGATCGATGTAAAGGGTCTGGTTGGCATAACCCCTTTCTATGGCGGGCCGCTCGTAAGTAAACGTCTTGATTTCCTTTAGCGAGATGCTTGTCATTTGGCTGTCTCCTCTTTTTCCTTCATCCTTCGATTAAAGCGCAGAACATGACTCTGGGCCAAAACCCTTGCCTCATTGACCTGACCGGCCTCGATGGCGGCCACCAGTTCACACATGTCGTTGTAGTTCTCGACCAGCTCGGAGCGGTCCATCGAAAGGTAACGTTCGTAGTAGCGGTGTATATTTTCATGAACCGAATCGAGAACGAATTTGTATACCGGATTGCCGCTTATGCGTGCAAGCTCTTCATGAAAAAGACGGTCTGTTTCCAGGAAGGCGTCACACTCGGCAGGCTCACTGTCGATACAGGCCCTGGCCTGCTCCAGCAGCCTGCGCAGGGCCTGGATGTCCTCGGCCGTGGCCCGCTGGGCCGCCAGGCTGGCAACGTAACCTTCTATGCCTTCCCTGAACTCTGCCAGATGGTTCAGTGACACCATCTGGCAGCGGATCAGGCGGCCCAGGGTGCGGGTGGCCTGCTGGGCGCTGACCTCTTTTACGATGGCCCCGCCGTTGACCCCCAGCCGGATCTCGATCAGGCCCCGTTCTTCCAGCACCCGGAGGGCCTCCCTGAGCGTTCCCCGGCTGGTGTTGAACATTTTTTTGAGATCTCTTTCCGGGGGCAACACCTCGCCCGCCTTGAGCCGGCCGTCGATGATGGCATCCTGGATCTGGTTGACCACATCCTGAAAGATCCGGTTCTGGGCTGCTTCCCGAAACAGTTTGGGGCTTTTCTTCAGACCTGTCATTTTCCGGCTTTGCACCTCAGAATCCGATTCCGGGGAAGTTATTGTCTATATAATGGTTTAACCATTACTACGGTTTTTAACCTGTCATGTCAAGTAAAACCATATGAAAAGCCGGGCGTCGCCGGAACATCGTCTCCGCAGGACCGGGCGCACGGACGCCCAGGCATGTTGCACATGGCATCATCTGTTATATTGAATGGTTATGCCATGACGCCCCGGCCCGCCGCAGAACCGGCCCGGCCGGTTCCGGCCGGATTTTTTGTTTGACAGGCTTAAATCGGTTGGGTATTGGTTAAATGGTTTAACCATTCAAATTGCCTGGCCCTGACGCCGGAAAGGATATTCTGGAGGAACCCCAATGTCTGAGCAACGGATAACATCCCATCCCATCCTGGAGGTGCCCCGGCGCAAGACCGTCGGCTTCACCTGGAACGGCGAAACGCTCGAGGGCTTTGCCGGCGAAATGATCAGTTCCGCATTGATCGCCAACGACATCCATGTCTTCGGCCACCACCCCAAGGACGGAAGCCCCCAGGGAATCTTCTGTGCCAACGGGCAGTGCTCCCAGTGTCTGGTAATGGCCGACGGGCTGCCGGTCAAGGCCTGCATGACCCCTTTGAAGGAAGGCATGGCCATAACCGGCGTCGAGGGCCTGCCGGAGCTTCCCCTCATCCGGGAGGCTGTGGCAACAGGAGAGATTCCGACCATCGACACCGAGGTCCTCATCATCGGCGGCGGGCCGGCCGGCCTTTCGGCCGCCATCGAGCTTGGCAAGCGCGGCATCCGGACCCTGCTGGTCGATGACAAGGACCGCCTGGGCGGCAAGCTGGTGCTTCAGACCCACAAGTTTTTCGGCTCGGTGGCCGACTCCCACGCCGGAACCCGCGGTTTTGAAATCGGTCGCATCCTGGAAGAAGAACTGGGCCGGCACCAATCGG
Organism: Desulfobacteraceae bacterium; assembly: GCA_027068085.1. Classification (GTDB taxonomy): domain Bacteria; phylum Desulfobacterota; class Desulfobacteria; order Desulfobacterales; family Desulfosarcinaceae; genus JALVQM01. The sequence goes on from JAMOUQ010000030.1 coordinate 86,940, forward strand.
TGCAGGTCTGGCTCGACACCACCGCCGTGGGTGTCTTTTCCGACAAGATCGTGGGCCTGGTAAAAGGCCGGAAGTACTACCTTGCAAGGCCCCAAAAGCTGCTGGTGGCAACCGGTGCCCGCGAAAAGATGCTCGCCTTTCCCGGCAACACCCTGCCCGGGGTCTACGGGGCCGGGGCTTTTCAGACCCTGGTAAACCGCGACCTGGTACGCTCTTCCAGGCGCGTCCTGATCGTGGGCGGCGGCAACGTGGGCCTGATTGCCGGCTACCATGCCATCCAGGCCGGAATCGAAGTGGTGGCCCTGATCGAGGCCCTGCCGGAAGTCGGCGGTTACAAGGTCCATGCCGACAAGCTCAGGCGGATGGGAGTGCCCATCTTCACCCGCCACACCGTTGTGGCGGCCCACGGCAAGCAGCAGGTGGAAGCGGTCACCATCGGACGACTGGACGATAACTGGAAGGTCATCGAGGGCTCTGAAAAGACCTACGCCGTGGACACGGTCCTGATCGCCGTGGGCCTGGCCGAGGTCAATGAATTTTATCTCAAGGCCAAGCAGTTCGGCATGGATGCCTGGTGCGCCGGCGACGCCCGGGAAATCGCCGAGGCCTCGGCAGCCATGTTCACCGGCAAGGTGGCCGGGTTCAAGATAGCCAAGGCCCTGGGCAAGGAAACCGGCCCGGTGCCCGAGCAGTGGAACATGAAGGCCGAGATCCTCAAGAGCCGGCCCGGCAAACCGGTGAACCGGCCCGAACCGGCGGCCGAAGAAGGCGTCTTTCCGGTCTTTCACTGTTACCAGGAAGTACCCTGCAACCCCTGCACCTCGGTCTGCCCGGTCAAGGCGGTCCATACCGAAAACGACCTGATAACCGGCCTGCCCTACCGGGACGAAAGCATCGATTGCACCGGCTGCCTCAACTGCGTGGCCGTTTGCCCCGGCCTGGCCATCACCCTGGTGGACTATCGCAAGGACCCTGAAAATCCCCTGGTGACCATTGCCTACGAGATCTGGCGCACCACGGTCGAGGTCGGCCAGCAGGTCACGGTCACCGACGCCGACGCCGCGGTCCTGGGCCGCTACACGGTTTCAAAGATAAGGGTCAAGAAGAAATACCCCAAGACCATCCTGGTCCAGGTCCGGATGCCGAAGGAACTGGCCAAAAAGGCCGCCGGCATCCAGGTGATCGAAAAACAGGCCGATCCCCTGGCGACCTACAACCGCCAGCCGGTGGACGACGATGCGGTTGTATGCCGCTGCGAAAGGGTCACCGCCGGCCGTATCAGGGAAGCCATCCGCAGCGGGGTGCGGGACATGAATCAGCTCAAGGCCCTGACTCGGGCCGGCATGGGCGCCTGCGGCTCCAAGACCTGCCGGCCCATGATCTGGCGCATCTTCCAGGAAGAAGGCATCGATCCGGGCCAGGTGACCGACAGGGTCGACCGCCCGCTGTTCGTCGAGGTTCCCATGGGTTACTTCGCCGGTATCGAGGGAGGTGCGGACAATGAATAATTTCGACGTGATAGTGATCGGAGCCGGTTCCATCGGCGTACCCGCGGCCATGGCCCTGGGGCAGGCGGGAGTCAAAACCCTGGTGATAGACCGGAGGCCCTCGCCCGGCCAGGGCGAAAACAAGCACGCCATCGGCGGTGTGCGGGCGACCCACACCGACCCGGCCAAGATAACCACCTGTCTGCGTTCCCTGGAGATTTTTTCGACCTGGAAGCAGGTCCACGGAGACGATATCGAATGGCTCCGGGGCGGATACGCCTTTCCGGTGTACCGGGCCGAGGAGGAAAAACTGCTCAAGTCGTTTCTGCCGACGCAGAAAAAGCACGGCCTGAAGATCGATTTTGTCGATGACGGCCGCATGCGGAAAATCATCCCCGGCATCAATCCCGAAGGACTCATGGGCGGCACCTTTTCTCCCAATGACGGCTCGGTCTCGCCGTTGCTGGCCATCAACGCCTTCTATAGAAAGGCCGTCGCTAACGGGGTGACCTTCCGCTTCAAGGAGAAAGTGGTCTCCATCACCAGGGAAAACGGGCAGGTCACCGGCGTCAGGACCGACAAGAGCGAATACCGCTGTCCGGTGGTCATCGACGCCGCCGGCGCCGGCAGCGTGGAGCTGGGACGCGCCATCGGCTCCGAAGTGCCCGTATACCCGGAGTCCCACGAAGCCGGCATAACCGAACCGGTACAGATGTTCTGTCCCACCATGGTGGTGGATCTGAGGCCGGCCGAAGGCTCGAAAAACTACTATTTCTACCAGAACCGGCACGGCCAGGTGGTTTTCTGCATAACCCCCGATCCGCCCATTGCCGGAACGGACTACAACGAGACCTCGGTCTTTTTGCCCCAGGTCTGCCGCCGCATGGTGGACCTGCTGCCGCGCCTGGCAAATCTCAGGGTCAGGCGAGTATGGCGGGGGCTGTATCCCATGACCAAGGACGGCTCGCCCCTGGTGGGCTGGAACCGGGAAATAAAAGGCCTGCTGCACGCAGTGGGCATGTGCGGCCAGGGATTCATGCTCGGCCCGGGCCTGGGGGAAATCCTGGCCCGCCTGGTAAGGGAGCAAAGCACGGCCGCCGACAAGATGGTGCTCGAAGCCTTTTCCCTCTACCGCGATGTCGGAGACAAAATGGAAGCCCTGAAATAAGAATATCTCGGCCGCCCGGCGGCCACATTTGCGTTCAAACCGTCCCTTGCGGACGGTTACCTCGTCCCTCCTCTTGGTTGACCCGGCCGGCGTAATGCCGGCCGGGTTTTCTTTTCTATTGACTTGACCTGTTCACAGGCTAAGCTAATTGGCCATCGACAAAACAGAGGCCCGGATCCGCGGACCGCCGGGTGCCAGGAAGGATTGCAAAATGCTCAGTGAAAAGAACATCGGCTTCATCGGCGCAGGCAACATGGGCGAAGCCCTGATCAGCGGACTTACAAGTTCGGATTCCTGCAGCCCGGACCGGATCATCTGCTCCGATCTCAGGCAGGATCGCCTCGACGAGCTTGCCGCCAGGTTCGGCATCGCCACCACCACGGACAACACCGAAGTGGTCAGCCGTTCGGATATCGTGGTCTATGCCATAAAGCCCCAGATCATGGCCGAGGTGCTCAAGGAGACGGTTTCCGGCCTGGACATGAGCAAACTGGTCATCTCGATTGCCGCCGGGGTGCCCCTGAGCGCCATCGAAAACCGCCTCAACAAGAAACTGCGCCTGATACGGGTGATGCCCAACGTGGCGGTGATGGTCAAGGAAGGTGCCGCGGCCATAGCCGCCGGACAAAACGCCCTGCCGGAAGACATAGACACGGCCATGGCCATCTTCAACTCGGTGGGCCGTTGCGTATTTTTGAAGGAAAACTACCTGCTGGACGCGGTTACCGGGCTTTCCGGCAGCGGGCCGGCCTATATTTTCATGATCGTCGACGCCCTGGCAGATGCCGGGGTCAAGGTCGGGCTCTCGCGCAAGGAATCCCTCTTTCTGGCCTCCCAGACGGTGCTGGGAGCGGCCAAGATGCTGCTGGAAACCCAAATCCATCCCGGCCAGCTCAAGGACATGGTGACCTCGCCGGGCGGCACGGCCATTGCCGGGCTGCACACCCTGGAAAAAGGCGGGCTGCGCACCACCCTGATCAATGCCGTGGAGGCGGCCACCCTGCGCTCCCGGGAGCTGGGCGAGATGATGATGCGCAACTTCGGCAATTCCAAGCATTCAGACTAGCCCGGTTTCATTGGTTCCGTCCGGCGGCCGCCATCTTTCGGGGCCGCAAGTGTAACGTTTCAGGGGCCGACTGCTCAATAGACCACAAAGCTTTGAAAGGGTGTCACCAGATCCGGGTAACCGGTCACCTTGACACCGTGTGTGAAATCTTTTCCATGAAATAGCCGGAAACCTTATGTTCACTGAAACCGTAAGCGTCACGGCGGCCCTGCTGGCAGGCCTTCTGTCTTTTTTTTCGCCCTGCGTGCTGCCCCTGATCCCCTCGTATTTTTCCTTCATCACCGGGCTGAACCTGGACCAGTTGTCACAGGCCGCAGACACCGGCATCCGGCGGCGGGTAATCGGCATGACGGTGGCCTACGTCCTGGGCTTTTCCGCGGTCTTCATCCTTCTGGGGGCCTCGGCCACCTTAATGGGCAGCCTCTTTGTGACTTACAAGGACTGGCTGCGGATCGGCGGCGGTCTGCTGATCATCGTTCTGGGGCTCCACCTGCTGGGCGTATTGCGCATCGGCTGGCTGGAGATGGACAAGCGCATCCATTCCGGCCGGGCTCCTGTCCACCTGCTGGGCGTGTTTCTGGTGGGCATGGCCTTTGGGGCCGGCTGGAGCCCGTGCATCGGTCCCATGCTGGGCTCGATCCTGATCATGGCCGGAAACCAGGAAACCGTCTGGCAGGGCATGGGGCTGCTGGGTGTCTTTTCCCTGGGGCTGGCCCTGCCTTTTCTGATACTTTCCTTTTTCATCGATTTTCTGCTAAAATTCATCCGCAAGGCCGTGCGCTTTACCGGCTACATCCATAAAATCGCCGGCGGGCTGCTGGTGGCCGTAGGGGCCCTGTTGCTGGCCGACAAACTGTATTTACTGGCATTTTGAGGAGTCGTCATGAAAAACCGCTTCGGGAAGATCGCCGCCCTTGCATTGCTGCTGGCAGCAGTCCTGGCAATCGACTGCGCCATGGCAGCCGCTGACAGCATCAAGTGGTATTCCTACGAGCAGGGGCGCAGCCTGGCCAGAGACAAGGGGCTGAAAGTAATAGTGAATTTCTACGCCGACTGGTGCCACTACTGCAAAAAGATGGAAAAAGAGACCTTTGCCGACCCGGCGGTCATCTCGTATGTCAACCGCCATTTCGTGCCCATCAGGATCAATTCTGACAAGGAAAAAAAACTTGCCTCCAGCTTCCGGGTAAGGTCGTTGCCGGCAACCTTTTTCATCGCCGAAGACGGAGCCAAGATCGGCCAGCTGCCCGGTTACGTTCCTCCGCAAAACATGCTCATCCTGCTGAAGTACATAGGCACCGACAGCTACCGCTCCATGAGCCTCAGGGATTTCGCTTCCCGGCACAAATCCTCCAAATAACCGGTACACCAAACCATGCTGTCGAAAATCATTTCAGGAGGTCAGACAGGAGCCGACCGGGCCGGGCTTGATGCCGCCATGGACTGCGGCCTGGAGCACGGCGGATGGATACCGCGGGGAAGGCGCACCGAAAAGGGCAGATTGCCGGACCGTTACCGGCTGCGGGAAACAGAAAGCTTCAGCTACCCGGAACGCACCCTTAAAAACGTGCTGGCCGCCGACGGCACCGTGCTCTTCACCCGGGGCAGGCCCACCGGCGGGTCGGCCCTGACACTGGCGGTGGCAAGGAAACACCTGCGGCCGGTGCTGCACATCAACCTTTCACGTTACGACCGGCATGCAGCCGCCGTGGCCCTCTATGAATGGCTGGCCGAAAACCGGATCAGGACCCTAAACGTTGCCGGATCGCGGGAAAGCAAGGATCCCGGTATATACAGCGAAGTTTACGGGGTGATCACCATGGTGATAGAAGCGCTCCGGGGCAAAAGGGCCCTGTCGCTCTTTGTGCCCCATCAGGAATGATTTTCGATCACAGGGTGCGGTCCTGAAAATACCTTGCCAGATGGCGCCGCAGCAGGCGGGCGATGGTGGTGAGCAGAACCAGGAGAGACGGCACCAGCACGGCCAGGGGCATCCAGAAATAATCCCGGTATTCGCTCTGCTCCAGGGCCACCACCATGCCGGTAAGGCTGAAGAAAATCACCGCCGCCATGGCCGCCGCAACCAGGATGCAGGCCAGGGTCGAATCGTACCAGGGCACCGGAACTTTACGAAAGAGCGGATTTTCGTCAATACGCATGGCCGGCCATCACCAGACTTTGGGTGCCGGCGCAAAAAGGGATCTGCGCCGGTGATCAGATCCGCATTCTATGCAACGGCGGCCGGGGTGTCAATGGCCGCTGCGGGGGAAGCTTCCATGAAACCTTTTCCTATGCTGCTTGTCCTGCTTGTCCTGGCCCTGTCCTGTTCGGGCTGCTCTCAAATCACATCCGGCAAACGCCTGCCGGCAGCCGGAACCATAATCGACCGGTCAACGGGCCTTGAAATATCCTTCGGGCAGCTGCTGGAAGAGCTTTTGCGGGTGCGGGTGATCTATGCCGGTGAAAAACATACCCGTGCCTGCCACCACGCCATCCAGCTGCGCCTGCTGAAGGCTTTGGCTGATAAAGACCCGGATCTTATGGTCGGCATGGAGATGTTTGCCAGGCCTTACCAGGGCGTGCTGGATCTTTGGAGTGCCGGCAAGCTGACCTGGGAAGAGCTTTTGCGCAAGACCCACTGGTACGCCAACTGGCGCTTCGACGCCGGGCTGTACCGCGGGCTGCTGGAAGAGATTCAGCGCCGCCGCCTGAAACTCGTGGCCCTGAACATCGCCTTTCACATCCCGCCCAAGATCGCCGTGGGCGGCATCGAGAACCTGAGCCCGGCCGAAAAAGCCCGGCTTCCCTCATCCATCGACTACGGCGATGCCCGTCACCGGGCCTATCTAAAGAAGATCTACGAGGCCCATAAACTGAAAGGGCGCGACCGCTTCGAGGACTTTTACGCGGCCCAGTGCGTCTGGGAAGAAATCATGGCCCAGAGCATAGCCGAAAACCTGGGAAACGGCCGGATGCTGGTCATCCTGGGAAACGGCCATATCTACCGCAAATTCGGAGTCCCCCGGCGGGCCTTCCGGCGCACCGGGGCTCCGTACAGGACCATCTATCCGGCGGCCGGCCTCAAGGACCTGCCCCAAGACGTGGCCGATTTCATCTGGATTGCCGGCGGCAAACAGCCCTGACGGGCGGGACAGAAAAAGCGCTCAGCCGCAGCGGGTAAAGCCGCAGAAATGGCAGGTCTGGCAGCCCTCCTCGAAACTGATGGGCTGGCCGCATTCAGGGCACTTGACCCCGGCCAGGCTGTGGCCACCGCCCGTTGTACGATCCTCGGGCTTGAGGTAGTGCTTTTCCAGGACCCGGCCTATGGCGTCCGGAATGGACAAGACCAGCCCTCCTTCCTGGAAGACCGGGTGCTCGCCGCCGATGCCCTTGAGCTGGTCGACTATCTCGGCCACCTCCACCCCGGAACGCAGGGCCAGGGAGACCAGCCGGCCGATGGCCTCTGTCTTGGCCGTGGTGGAACGGCCCGACTTGCCGATGGTGGCAAAGACCTCGAAGGGCCGGCCTTCATGCTCGGTGACCGTCAGGTACAACTGCCCCAGTCCGGTCTTGATCTTGGTGGTAAACCCCCTGAGGGTCTCCGGCCGCTCTTTCACCAGGCGCACCGGCCGGCCGCCGGATTTGTCGCCGGCCGGCACCGCCAGGACCTGGTTGTCCTTGCTGCCGTCGCGGTAAATGGTGACTCCCTTGCAGCCCAGCTCGTAAGCCAGGTCGTAGATTTCACGCACCTGCTGCACGCCGGCCCGGCGGGGCAGGTTGACCGTCTTTGAAACCGCGTTGTCGGTGTGCTTCTGGAATGCCGCCTGCATCCTGACGTGCCAGTGGGGGGCCACGTCATGGGCGGTGACGAAAACCCGGCGGATATCTTCGGGAAGCTGCTCGATTTCCCTGACAGACCCCCTGGCGGCAACGACATCCATCAGCTCCCGGCTGTACAACTCCTCCCTGCGCAGGGCCTGCTCGAAATAGGGATTGACCTCCACCAGCCGGTCGTCGTCCATGACGGTGCGCACGAAGCTGAGGGCAAACAGGGGCTCGATACCGCTGGAGCACCCGGCAATGATGCTCAGGGTGCCGGTGGGGGCGATGGTCGTCGTGGTGGCGTTGCGCAGCGGCGGCAGGCCCTTTTCCTTGTAGACACTGACATCCCAGTTGGGGAAAGGTCCCCTTTGTTCTGCCAGGGCGGCCGAAGCGGCACGGGCCTGGTCCTGAATGAAGGCCATGACGGTTTCGGCAATCTCCAGGGCCTCTTCGCTGTCGTAGGGAACCCCGAGCCGGAAGAGCAGGTCGGCAAAACCCATCACTCCCAGACCCACCTTGCGGTTTGCCCTGACCATGGCCGTTATCTGCTCCAGGGGATAACGGGAGGCATCGATGGTATCGTCCAGAAAGCGCACCGCGTTCCTGACCGTTTCTTCGAGGGCCGGGTAGTCGATTTGGGCCTTGCCGCCGCCGGTATCGACAAACTTGGCCAGATTGACAGATCCCAGGTTGCAGGCCTCCATGGGCAGCAGGGGTTGTTCGCCGCAGGGATTGGTGCTCTCTATCTGGCCCACGGACGGGGTGGGGTTGTCCCGGTTGATGCGGTCGATGAAGACTATTCCGGGATCACCGTTGAGCCAGGCCTGTTCCACCAGGGCCCGGTAGACCTGGCGGGCATCCAGCCGGCCGACCTCGGCGCCGTTGCGCGGGTCCTTCAGGTCGTAAGTGCCGCCGGCGGCCACCGCCTCCATGAACTGGTCGGTGACAGCCACCGAGATGTTGAAGTTGTTGAGGGAGCGGTTGTCGGCCTTGCAATGGATAAATTCCATGATGTCCGGATGATCAACCCTCAGGATGGCCATGTTGGCCCCCCGCCGGGTGCCGCCCTGCTTGACCTGTTCTGTGGCGGTGTTGAAAATCTTCATGAAGGAGACCGGCCCGGAAGCAATTCCGCCGGTGGTTCCCACCATGGAGTTCTTGGGCCGCAGGCGGGAAAAGGAAAAACCGGTACCGCCGCCGGACTTGTGGATAACGGCCGCGTTTTTGAGGGCATCGAAGATGCCCTCCATGCTGTCTTCCACCGGCAGGACGAAACAGGCCGCCAGCTGCCCCAGGCTGCGGCCGGCATTCATCAAGGTGGGAGAATTGGGCAGAAAGCGGAACCCGGTCATCATGCGGTAGAAAATCTCTTCGTACTCGGCGGCCTGCTCTGGCGGGCCATAGTTGAGCTCCGAGGCGGCTATGTGCCGGGCCACCCGGCGGAACATGGCCGCCGGGGTCTCCACAACGTTGCCCTGACTGTCTTTCTTGAGATAGCGCCGCCGCAAAACGGTATCGGCATTGGAAGACAGCTTGATTCCGTTGCGGATGAAAAAGTGCTTCTTCAGGGGTACCGCCGCCGCGGCCGGCACGCCGTATTCTTCCAGCTTGGCCTTGAGCATTTCGTCGATGACCGGGGCCGTGACCCGGTGGATGTTCAATTCTTCCACCGCCTGGCGCATGAAACGGCTGATCTGCATGGCACAGGTTTTGTCCAGCCGGTTGGCATCGGCCAGGGCGGCTCCGAACCGCTCCTCGTCCCAGGTATGGGTCTCCAGGTCCACGGTCCCTTCTTCGGTAACAATGATTTTACGCTTCTGCCCCACTTGCTTCCTTCTCCTGCCAGTTGTGGGTTACGGGATGAAACGACCATCGGCATTGCCCCGGCGGACAGTTGGCGGCTTCGGCAGTCGTCTTTTTGATGGCCTTTTCAGTCTGTTCGCATACTATATCTTGGGTGTCAAGTGGTAATGATTATCAATATCTTGTTTTTGCGATTCTCAAAAAGCACTTGCCAAATGAAAGATTGTCTTTTATCCTGTATACCATATCTTGTGGCCATCAGAAATATTCTTACAAAAACGCCACAATATATAGCCTTGACAAGAAAACGGGAAGTGTACTAAGAATCCTCTTGTCTTTTCTGAACGGTACGTTTCCTGTTTTGATTTTATTCCGAGCAAGTCCGTAATATTTCCCTTTTGATATTCTTTGCAACGTCTTAAACCGGCAAGGAGACCCTAAAGTGTTCGAGCAGATCAAAAAACGTGACGGACGGATTGTCGATTTCGACCCTGCCAAGATTACCGCGGCCATTGCCAAGGCCGGCAAGGCCACCGGAGAGTTCGAATACCGCGAGGCCCGCAAGCTGACCCTGAGGGTTCTGACCCTGGCCCACGAGCTGCGGATCGGCCCCTTGCCCGAGGTTGAAGAAATCCAGGACATCGTGGAAAGGGTACTGCTGGACTCTCCTTTTCACGCCACGGCCAAGGCCTACATCCTCTACCGCGAGCAGCACGCCCAGCTGCGGCGCATCGCCACCGAGGCCAACATCGACCTGGTGGACCACTACATCCAGAAGCTGGACTGGAAGATAAAAGAAAACAGCAATATGTGCTACTCACTGCAGGGGCTCAACAACTACATCTCCTCTGACGTGACCTCCGAGTACTGGCTCCACAAGATCTATCCCCCGGAAATCCGCCGGGCCCACAAGGGCGGCGACCTGCACATCCACGACCTTAGCCTGCTGTCGGTCTACTGCGTGGGCTGGGATCTCAAGGATCTGCTGCTCAACGGCTTCAAGGGAGTAGAAGGCAAGGTCGAAAGCGCCCCGCCCCGTCACCTGCGTTCGGCCCTGGGACAGATCGTAAACTTCTTCTACACACTGCAGGGCGAGGCCGCCGGGGCCCAGGCCCTGTCGAACTTCGACACCCTGCTGGCGCCTTTCGTCCGTTTCGACAAGCTCACCTACGACGACGTCCGCCAGGACATCCAGGAATTCATCTTCAACATCAACATCCCCACCCGGGTCGGCTTCCAGACTCCGTTCACCAACATAACCATGGACCTGTGCGTTCCGTCGACCCTCAAGGACCACCCGGTGATCTACGCCGGACAGACCATTGAAGACATGACCTATGCCCGGTTCCAGCCGGAAATGGACATGATCAACCGGGCCTTTGCCGAAGTTATGATGGCCGGCGACGCCAAAGGAAGGGTATTCACTTTCCCCATCCCCACCTACAACATCACCGCCGATTTCGACTGGGACAACCCCAACCTAGACCTGATCTGGAAGATGACCGGCAAATACGGCATCCCCTACTTTTCCAACTTCATCAACTCGGACATGTCGCCCGAAGACGCCCGCTCCATGTGCTGCCGGCTGAGATTGGACAACCGCGAACTGATGAAACGCGGCGGCGGTCTTTTCGGAGCCAATCCCCTGACAGGCTCCATCGGGGTGGTCACCATCAACCTGCCGCGGATCGGCTATCTGGCCGGCAGCGAAAACGAATTCTTCTCCATGCTGGCCGACAACGTGCGCCTGGCCGTAGACAGCCTGGTGATCAAAAGAAAAGTGCTGGAACAGTTCACCGAGAAGAATCTTTATCCCTACTCCCGTTTCTACCTGCGCGAGATCAAGCAGGCCAGCGGCTTTTACTGGAAGAACCATTTTTCCACCGTGGGCATAATCGGCATGAACGAAGCCTGCCTCAACTTCCTAAACAAGGATATCGGCACGGTGGAAGGCCAGGCCTTTGCCCTGAAAGTAATGGATTTTCTGCGGGACACCCTTTCCGGCTTCCAGGACCAGACCGGCGACATCTTCAACCTGGAAGCCACGCCGGCCGAGGGAACCTCCTTCCGCCTGGCCATGATCGACAAGCAGCGCTGGCCCGAGATCGTCTGCGCCAATGAAGCCGAGCACCGCAGGGGCGCAGCGCCCTATTACACCAACTCCACCCAGCTGCCGGTCAACTACAGCGACGACATCTTCGAAACCCTCCAGCTCCAGGACAGGCTCCAGACCAAGTATACCGGCGGAACCGTGCTGCACCTCTTCCTGGGCGAGCAGGTTTCCGATATAGCCACGGTAAAGAGCCTTATACGCAAGGTGGCCGGCAATTACCGCCTGCCGTACTTCACCCTGACCCCGACTTTCAGCGTCTGCACCGAGCACGGATACCTCAACGGCGAGCAGCCCAAATGCATCTACTGCAACCGTGAGACCGAGATCTACTCCCGGGTGGTGGGTTACCTGCGTCCGGTCAAACAGTGGAACGACGGCAAGCAGGCCGAATACGCCCTGCGTAAAACCTTCCGCCTGGAAACCCTGGACAGGGGGCTGGGAGCCGCACCGGCCGGGCCGGAAAGCCAGGTTTCCAACCTTGAAAAGGCCGGCCTGACCGAACAGGGAAAGGCTGAAAGCGGGCAACGGCCCGGCGCTTCCCGCGCCAGCCTCGGCTGACGGCAGTTCGGCCGGCATCCGGACCATGACCAAGATCGCCGCCATTCAGCCCGCCTCCATGATCGACTACCCCGGCAAGGTGAGCTGTGTAGTCTTCCTGGCAGGCTGCAACCTGCATTGTCCCTATTGTCACAATCCCGAGCTTGCCCTGGGACACATGCCGCAGCCGGTGGACACTTTGTGGCTGCAGGAGTTTTTGCGGCGCAGAAAAGGCCTGCTCGATGCAGTTGTCATCACCGGCGGAGAACCGACCCTCAATCCCCGTCTTCCCGGTCTCTGCCGCCAAATCAAGCAGGCCGGCTTCGCCGTAAAGCTCGACACCAACGGAACCTGTCCGGATGTCATCGCCCGGCTCCTGGACAACGGCCTGGTGGATTACCTGGCCATGGACATAAAGACCCTGCCCGGGGCCTACCGGCCTGATTTCTGCTCCCGCGACGTGCGCCGGGCCCTGCTGCAGAGCATCGAACTGCTGATGACCCGCGCGCCGGACTACGAATTCAGGACCACCTGCGTTGCCCCTTACATCGATGCTGCGGTAATTGAAAAAATCGGCAGCCTCGTCCGGGGCGCCCGGCGCTATTTTCTTCAAGCCGCCAGAACCGGCACCTGCCTGGACAGCGGTTTTTTCAAGCCTTCGGGCCCCGGCAGGCCCCTGCCGGCCGGACAGCTCGAACAACTCAAGGAAATATTGTCAGCCCACGTGCAAGAGTGCCGCCTGCGATAGAAATTCCACGGACAGATTGCAACGCCGATACCTGTCAATTTACTGAATCTCCCTTCAGCCCATGGTGCCGATTCAGTCTTTTTGCTTGACACTATTTTATATTTTTCTTTAACTTAGATCAGGGAATTTAAGAAATCGGCTGGCCGACCCGGAAAATTGCGAGCCGCATGCCGACCCTGGCATCCTTTAATTCCGGTACCATAACCACTTCTTTCAGCAAAAAATTATTGATCGCGGTAAAAGTCCAAGACACCGCTTGCTGGCTTTGGGTCCACAACCTAACCCTTTAACGGTAAAGGAGATCGACCATGACCAACCCTTACGACGAGGCATACAAACGCTCGATCGAGGATCCGGAAGGCTTCTGGGGCGAAGTGGCCCGGGACATCCACTGGGAAAAGACCTGGGACAAGGTCCTGGATGACAGCAACAAGCCGTTTTACCGCTGGTTTACCGGCGGCCGGCTCAACACCTGCTACAACGCCCTGGACGTGCACATCGCCGACGGCCGGGGCGAACAGCCGGCCCTGATCTACGACAGCCCGGTCACCGATTCCCTGAAAATCTACACTTACAATGAACTGCGGGACGAGGTGGCGCGCTTTGCCGGAGTGCTGAAGGCCCAGGGAGTAGAAAAGGGCGACCGGGTGGTAATCTACATGCCCATGATACCCGAGGCGGCCATCGCCATGCTGGCCTGCGCCCGGATCGGGGCCGTGCACTCGGTGGTCTTCGGCGGTTTTGCCGCCAACGAGCTGGCAACCAGAATCGACGATGCCAAGCCGAAGGTGATCGTTTCCGCTTCCTGCGGAATCGAAGTCAAAAAGGTCATCGCCTACAAGCCCCTGCTGGACGGAGCCATAGACGCCGCCTCCTTCAAGCCTGAAAAATGCATCATCTACCAGCGACCCATGGAAAAGGCCTCCATGGTGGAAGGCCGCGACATCGACTGGCAGGAGGCCGTGTCCCGGGCCCAGCCGGCCGACTGCGTGACGGTTGAGGCCACCGATCCGCTTTACATCCTGTATACCTCGGGCACCACCGGCCAGCCCAAGGGCGTGGTGCGCGACAACGGCGGCCATGCCGTGGCCCTGAAATGGACCATGAAGGCCATCTACAACGTCGATGCCGGTGACGTCTACTGGGCCGCTTCCGACGTGGGCTGGGTAGTGGGCCACTCGTACATCGTCTACGGTCCCCTTTTTAAAGGCTGTACCACCATCCTGTTCGAAGGCAAGCCGGTTGGCACACCGGATGCCGGGGTCTTCTGGCGGGTCATTTCCCAGCACAAGGTAAAGTGCCTCTTTACCGCCCCCACCGCCTTCCGGGCCATCAAGCGCGAAGATCCGGCCGGCGAGCTGATCAAAAATTACGACCTTTCCGACTTCAAGGCCCTGTTCCTGGCCGGCGAACGCCTCGATCCCGACACCCTCAACTGGGCCCGGGACAAACTGGGAGTGCCGGTCATCGACCACTGGTGGCAGACCGAAACCGGATGGGCCATCTGCGCCAACTGCCTGGGCCTGCACCAGTTCCCCATCAAGGAGGGCTCTCCCACCAAGCCGGCGCCGGGATGGAATCTCAAGGTCCTGGATCCGGAGACCAAGGAACCGGTGCCGCCGGGTGAAATCGGTGCCCTGGTGGTCAAGCTGCCCCTGCCGCCGGGCGCCCTGCCCACCCTGTGGCAGAACGACGAGCGCTTCATCGAATCCTACCTGGCCGAGTTTCCGGGCTACTACAAGACGGCCGACGCCGGTTTCATCGATGAAGACGGTTATGTCTATGTCATGACCCGCACCGACGACATAATCAACGTGGCCGGCCACCGCCTTTCCACCGGCGCCATGGAAGAAGTCCTGGCCGATCATCCCGATGTGGCCGAATGCGCCGTTCTGGGCGTCGACGACGAACTAAAGGGACAGGTGCCGGTGGGCTTTCTGGTCCTCAATGCCGGAGTCACCCGTGATCATGACGAAATCATCAAGGAAGTCATTCTGATGGTCAGGGAAAGGATAGGTCCGGTGGCCTCCTTCAAGAAGGCCACGGTGGTCAAGCGGCTGCCCAAGACCCGCTCGGGAAAGATCCTGCGCGGCACCATTCAGAAGATCGCCGACAACAAGGAATGGAAAATGCCGGCCACCATCGATGATCCCTCCATCCTGGGAGAGATAGAAGAGGCCCTGAAGACCATCGGACTGGCGAAAAGCCGCAAATAACACTCACGGCCCACAACCATGCAAAAGCCCGCTTCCGGAAAATCCGGTGGCGGGCTTTTTTCGGTAAACCACGGCCTCTTCCGGGAGGGCTGCGAAAGCGCATCCCGGCCGGTTGCGCCACCATCAAAGAAGGCAGCCCGACCCTTAACGGGTAAAAACCGCTATCAGCCGATGGTGCGCTTGACGATCCCCAGCACCTTGTCAGGATCGAAGGGCTTGGCCACGAAGGCCACCGCGCCCTTGATGGCGTGGTCGCCGTCGATACCGCTTATGACCAGGATCGGAATATCCCGCAGCTGCTTGTCCTGGCGCAGCTTGCGGTAAAACCGGGGGCCCCAATCGCCGGGCATCTGCAAATCCAGGGTGATCAAGTCCGGTTTCTCGGTCCGGACAACTTCCAGGCCTTCCGAGCTGCTGCCGGCACTGCAGGTTTCGTAGCCGTTGTCCTGGAAAAGACTGCTGAGGTACTTGACCACAACCGGATCGTCATCGATTATCAAGATTTTCTTGGCCATGCTTTCCCCCTGCTGATCTTTGTAGGCCGGCCCGCCGGGGACGCAGTCGACTTACTGCGCCTTTCCGGTATTCCGGCGATGGCAAGCGCCGCAGGTTACGGGCCCCTTTCTGAGTTCCAGGTGACACCCCTTGCAGTTGAGATGAAACGCCTTGCGCAAGGAGGGCCGCCCGTTTTCATCCGCCATGCCGTGGCATTCCGAACAGGACTGGTCCTCGGAAGACTCGTCTTCGAGCTTGTTTCCGTCTTCGTCGAACAGATGATGGCAACGGCTGCAGTCTTCCAGGCCGGCATTTTCATTGTGTTCATCATGGTGAAAAACCGCCGGCGGCCGCCTGGGGGCCGTAAAGGAACTGTTGTCCACGGAAACCATATCTTCCTGCCCCACGGCCAGTGAACAGACAAATGCCAGGGCTGCCAGAACGATCATGCCGGCAAGGGCTGCCTTCTTCATCTCCACACTACCTCCCCGGGCCCGTCAGGCCGGTTTCTCCATACATTCGTAGATTATATCCTGAAAAAACTTGATGTCCAACCCGACCTGGTAATGGTGCACGACGTCGTGCAAACCGCTGTGGCAGTTGTGGCACGGTGCGATAAGGATTTCGGCCCCCCGGCTCTTGGCATCGAACAACTGCTCGGCCTTGACCCGGTTGCCCGCAACCCGCTTTTTCTTGTACGGCGGGCCGCAGTTGATCACCCCGCCGCCGGCGGCACAGCAGTAGTTGTGCTCCCGGTTGGGATACATCTCCACCACCTCTTCACACAAGGCCCTGGCAATATAACGGGCCTTCTCATGCAAGCCTCCGCCCCGGGAGACATTACACGGATCGTGGAGGGTTACCGTATGGGGATATTTTTTTGCAATCCTTATCCGGCCCGAACTGATGAGCTCGTAGTAGAAATCTATGGCGTGCACTATGGGAACCGGCGGCATGGACCAGCCCAGCCAGCGGTTGCCCATGTCGTAAACCGAACGGAAAGCATGGCCGCATTCGCCCATGACGATTCTTTTAACCTTCAGCCTGGCGGCAGTCTCGAAGTGGGTCCTTTTCAGCCGCCCCATCAGCTCGTTGTCTCCGGTGAACATGGCCATGTCGCTGTTGTCCCATCCCACGGTGGCCGGCATGGTCCAGTCGACCCCGGCAACATCCATGATGACGGCCGCCTGGTAGATCAACTGGGCCTGGAACTTGGGCTCGGGGGCAATCACCGAGTACATGATGTCGGCCCCTTCCTTCTCCAGGGGTATCCGCAGGGTCGGAATCTCGGCCTGGGCTTCTTCCTCCTGCCACTGGATGGTGTCCACCCATTCATCGCCCTTGACCCACATCTGGTTCATGTGAACAGAGTGGCTATGGGCCGTATCCTGGATGTAAAGAGGGGTGACCCCCAGCTTGTGGATGATACGGCGCACCACCGACATCAGGTAAGCGATATCGATACCGAAGGGGCAGTACTGCACGCAGCGCTTGCACAGGTTGCACTCGGTATGGGCGATCATGACCGCCCGCCGGATAAATTCGGCATCCACCCGGCCCTTGCGCCTGATCATTTCCCAAATGGTCTGTTTGACCTTGCCCACGGGCGAAAACCGGGGGTCCTTGTCGTGGGAAAGATAGAAATGACAGGCGTCGGAACACAACCCGCAGTGGATACAGGTCTCCACATAAGCCTTGAGCCGGGCGCCGGTCTCCTGGTCCAGCACCTGCCGGATGACCTTTTCGATCTTGTCTTCGCTGAGGCGGGAAATGCCCACCCTGATGCCTTCGTCCTCGGGCTGATCTTCCGCTTGCTGTTTCGGTTTCTGTTCGGGTTCTGTCATGAAAGTCTCTCCCTGCTCCATGGGCAACTGTGCAAAACCGGGTTACCAATCCCTCGCATGCCGGACCTTGCCGAACTCGGAGCCCATGTAAGCCCGGGTCAAGGGCGCAAAGATCATATGGCTGAGTCTGGTAAACGGAACGGCCGCCAGCATGACTTCGCCGGCCAGCATGTGAACGATGGTCATCCAGGAAGTGCCGGTCCATTGATGGTAGGACAGCAGCCCGGTGACAAAGGGCGCCGCCACGATGGCCAGCAGCACGAAATCAGAGGTGTCGGTCACGAACCTGACCTCCCGGCGGGTCAGCCGCCGGATCAGGAAAAAAACGCAGCTGGCGATCACCAGCACCGTAAGCCAGTCTGCCACCGGATCGGGCAGGGCCCACCAGGAAAGATCCCAGGCTTCGTCCAGCAACACGATGTGCGACATGAGAAACAATGGGACCAGAATCAGGCAAAGGTGGAAGGCAAACGTGACCAGGGCTACCAGAGGGTGCAGGCGCCAGCTGGCCGTGCCGAAAGGCACCAGCCAGTGCAGGATCGACCGCAGGCTGTATTTCAGGCTCATGTAGGAGAAAATGAACTTCTCGGTCTTTGCCGCCATCCGGATCAGCCCCGCCAGCCGGACGAGGATGCCGGCGAAAAACAGGATAAAAGCGATCCAGGCCAAAGGCCCTGAAACCAGGGCGTATACTTGGTGCATTGCCTCCTCCCCCGTTGTTACTTTAGCCCGCTTCGAGCGTTTCAAATCACGGTTACAGCGCTCAACCCGGGTTTACAATGGAATCGACCGGCACCACCCGGCGGTGATACACGCCTTTTTCCACCCCGCAAATCAACAACCTGTCGCCTTCAGGGCTGAAACAGGGCGTCCAGGCCCGCTCACACCACCTGTCCCAGAGGCAATCGTCGACAGCGATGGTGTAACGGCCGTCCTTTTCCACCTTGGCCGCCACCCGCGCCCCGTCGGGGCTGAAAACCGGCTTCCAGGCCATATCGAACCGCCCCTTCCAGGCCTTGCCGTCCACGGCCACCGTCCAGCGGGAGTCGTCTTTGCCGAGGGCTGCCACCCGGCCGCCGTCCGGGCTGAAGACCATGTCGGTCACCATTTCGCCGAAGGTAAGGTCCCACGGCCGTTCATCGACGGCCACCGTCCAGCGGCCATAGGCAGGCGCAACTATGGCGGCCAGGCGCTTTCCGTCAGGATCAAAGGCCTGGTGCCACAGCTGAACGAAACTGCGGTTCCAGATGGGTCCGTCCTCGGCCGCCAGGATCCACTTTCCGGCCACCCGCACCGGTGCCACCACCTGGCCGGTGCGGGGGTTGAAAACCGGTTCCCAGACGCAGCCGTAAGTCCGGGGCCATGTCCGGCCGTCGACGGCGATGGTGTAATCGTAAAGATTCAGGCGTACTTCGGCGGCCAGGGATCTGTTGTCCGGACCGATGGCCAGATTCCAGACATTGACGAAACGCCGGTCCCAGGCCTTGCCTTCCAGGGCGGCGGTGAAGACCCCTTCCTGAAACTTGTGGACCTGGCCCGAGTCCACATCCTCTACCTGGACGGCTGCGGCCGTGCAGGAGCCGTCCTGACTGAGGGCGAAATAGGTCATGTTGGCAAAATCGCTATCCCAGGCTTTGCCGTCGCGGGCCATGCAATAGCGCATGTCATTCTGGACGGCCACCGCCACGGAGTTTCCACCGGCGGCGTAAATGGGATTCCAGACATAATCGTACCATTTGTCCCAGGGCTTGCCATCGACCGCAACCGTCCACTGGCCGTCCCGGGCCACCAAAGCGATTAGGCTCCCGCCGTCTGCAAACCGCAAATGCCAGATCTTTTCGAAGGTATCGGGCCATTGTTCACCATTGACACAGACACTGAAAACCCCTTCATCCAGATTGACCACCGCGGCTATTTTCTCACCGTCGGGACTTATGCAGGTCTCCTCGACCCAGCGGAAACGTTCCTGCCAGGGCTTCAGATCGATCGCCAGTTCAGCCGTCTCCCAGTTCCACTGCCCGGTGTCTACCATAATGGGCCACCTCCCGGAAATTTTACCCCGTGCTCGAGCCGAACACCTTCTTCGTACAACTGTCCATTGCGCAACGGTCGGTTGCGGCAAAGGAACAGGCCCGTGCTTGCAAAGCGCCTTTGTTGCTGTCCCGCAGCATAACCGCGTCCCCCCAGGAAGGGGTACTTGTTCTCCTTTTATAAAATACGGAAGTCGTCAAAAACTCCTGCCGGATCTTTGAAAACCGGTCAATGCCGGACAGAGAACCATTTTGACAACCACTATAGGTGAAGTAGTTTCGGTTATAAGTCAAGTTGAAAATAGGTAAACCTTTTCATATCTAAGAAGAATTGAGCATTTCAAATGCAATCACCGCCGGGTTCGCAAGCCACCCGGCCAAAGGGGCTTGTTTTGAAATCAAACTCATGATAATTATGCTGACCTGTCCACCTTCGTCATATCACCGCGTAAACTCCTGGAGCACCCGGCAATAATGGTGTGGCATCCAGGCCAAAGGAGGTTTGCCAGATGGAGAAAAGAGCCAGCATCGCCCCGTTTTTCCTGGTACTGGTCCTGGCCGCAGGCTTGCAGGTGGCGCTCGTTGCAGCCGACACCCTTGAAACTCCGGTCAAGGTAGCCAAGAACTTTGTCAAGGCTTATTACCTTCTCGATCCGGGGATGAAAGATCTGCTTTGCAGTGATATCGCAGGCGATCAAGACAGGGATGTCGTCGGCGATTACATCTACGGCAAGATCACCGAGGCCCGCCAAAGAGGCCTGGCACCGGGCTGCCTGCGCCAGATGTTGTATGACATGCACGTGGAAATAATCGAAGAAAGCGAAAACGAGGCCACCGTCCACCTGACTGCGACCGGCAGGGTCTGCATAAACCCCGTCTTTGCCACCGTGGCCCGTATTTTCGCCATCGGCAACGAGTACCCCGTGGAGGCAACCCTCCGGCTTGTCAGGCAAGACGGCAAGTGGCGGGTCTGCGGCAACCCTTTCGGTCTCAATCCCCGGCGCTGACCCGAGCCGCATAAAGAACAATCCGGGGCCGTGGCACATTCATCGGCCCCGGATTTTTTCAAACAACATGCCGGAAACAGCCATGGATCGACAAAGCCAACCGGCTGCCGAAGACTTGCCCCAGCGCGTCTGGGTTTTTCAGCAAAGCGGCAGCGGAGTAGAGAAAATAAAGGGTATCGGCAAGTACGGCAAGGGCCTGATCGAACTGAAGGTTTTCGACATCGACGACGATCTGCCGCCGGTAATCGACGATGCCACCGCCTGGCTGCCGCAAAAGATAGAAGCCGATCTCGTCCTGGATTACCTCAAACATCCAGATCTTTCCGATGAACTTGCCCATTTGTGCCGCCGGTTCGGGGTGCCGGTAATCTCCTCGGGCAAAAAAGGCCCTCTGGCCGATGCCCTGACTCCGGCCACCTGCTGCGCCCTGGCCCGGCAAAAGGGCCTTGGAGCCTACGCCCGCATCTTCGGCTTGCCTGAATTCAGGGTAACCACCGCACGGGGCCGGATAAAATCCGTCGAAGTGCTCCGGGGAGCCCCCTGCGGCGCCACCTGGAACGTGGCCCGCAAACTGATCGGTATGGATATCGAGGAGGCCAAGACCAGGGTCGGCCTGGAAGCCCAGTTTTGCTGCACGGCCGATCCTGCCGGCTGGGACCCCATATCGGGAAAGAGCCCGGTCCATATCGCCGGAGAGCTGCACAAGGCTGGCTTGGTCAAAGCCCTTAAAAACGCGGAGGAAAACCCCTAGCCGCCCTTTGTCCTGACACCGGGCAGGCGGCCGGAAACGCGCTCCAGGCCGGGCTGTCCGCCTCCGGAGGCCTCGCTGCAGACCGGTCTGACTGCCCGCCAGGTATCGAGCCTGGTTTTAAGGTAGGTGGGAAGGTTCAGTATCAGTGGAAATATCCCCAGCGGTGCCCAGCAGCGATGGTTTATGCCGGCATCTGCGGCCCTGAAGATATCGACCAGGAGGCTGGCGGCCCCCATGGCCAGGGAGAAATGGCTGGCCAGCAACGACGGCAGTTCAACCCATGAGTGAAGACCGCTGACGAGGCGGAACCCTTCGCCCAGCAGAAAATATCCGGCCGCACATGGCAGGCCGCAGCAAAGAGCGTTCATCAAAGTCAGCCGATAGGCCCGGCCTTCAGGCATCCCCCGCAGGCGGGCCAGGGTATGCTGGTCATTGCGGGTCAGCGAGCCCCCCACATAATAAGTAAAAACCAGGGAAATCGTCCAGACAACGGCTCCGGCGGCCTTCCGCATGTATCGCCGGCGGCCGCCTTCCCCCTTCAGGCGCACCTGCCAGAAGCGCAGCCGCCTTGCAAGGCGCAGGATCCAGCGTCCGAAAACGCCGCTGTTTATGATGAGATAATCGAGGATACGGGCCTCGGGGTCCATCATCCAACCTTCGCCGCCTTTTATCCGGGCAATCGGGAACGGTACGGACAGGCAATATCGAATAGATAGACCAGCCCCGGACCCGTGTCAAGCAGGCGGGAAGGCGAAAGACAATGCGCTCATTTACTCCGTTTGCCCGGTCTTGACATCTCCGGCCGCCCGGATGGTATTGCGGCCGCCGGCCTTGGCCCCGTACAAAGCCTTGTCGGCGGCTTTGACCAGGAGATGGGGAAGCATCCCGTCACAGGGAACGATGGTGGCCACCCCCAGGCTGATGGTGACATGGGGGGCTATCCCGGAGGTGCGGTGATCGATGGCCAGTTGCTCGACAGCGGTCCTGATCTCGCCTGCCAGAGCCACGGCGCCGGCCTGGTCCGTGGCGGGCAGGACAACGGCAAACTCCTCTCCTCCGAAACGGGCCACCAGGTCGGTGGGCCTTTTCAGGGTCGCATCGATGGCCTGGGCCACCGCCTGAAGGGTCCGGTCACCCTGGAGATGTCCATAGGTGTCGTTATAGGCTTTGAAATGGTCTATGTCGCAAAGGATCAGGCTCAAAGGGGTCTTGTCGCGCCTGCAGCGCCGCCACTGCTGAACCAGATGCTGGTCGAACCGGCGGCGGTTGCCTATTCCGGTCAGCTCGTCCCGGGCCGCCAGTTTCTGCAGTTTGGCGTTCGCTATTTTCAGGGCCGCCTGGGTTTCCATGTAATCCTGGATATCGCTGATGGTGCCGATCACACGCACCGGACGCCCGGTGCTGCTATGCTCCACCACCTTGCCCCTGATCCGCATCCAGCGCCACGATCCGCCGGCCGTGCGCATGCGGACATCGATCTTGATCTGCTCCGAACCACTGCCGTCCATGGGGTATTTACTTAGAACATGCCTGTCGTCAGGATGGACCAAAGCGTGCCAGGCCTTGGGATCGTCTCCGAAACTGCCTGCCGGATAACCCAACAGGTCATGGCACTTGAGGCTGTAATATATCCGGCCGGCCACCACATCCAGGTCCCACAGGCCTTCGTTGGCAGCCGTCAGGGCCAGGGTCAGCCGGCGTTCACTACGGGCAAGGGCTGCTTCGGCCCGCCTGCGCAGCAGGGCCTGCACGAAAGCCGAGGCCAGGGAAAAGACATCCTGCTGATCCTTCTGGCTGTATCCCCGGTCCTTGCCGGCCAGAACCAGCAGACCGAAAGGCTCTCCCCCGTCACCAAGGCATACGCCCAGCAGGCTGGAAGCCCGCTGCCGGCGGTTGCCGGCGGGCCATGGCAGAAATCCCTGAAGCCGGTTTTCAATCACGTGGGCGCCGCTTGCCAGCGCCTGTTGCAAGGCCGGATGAAACCCGCCCTGATCCGCCGGCGGTGCTTCCATGGACCCTGCGCGGCCGGCTTCCGGGAACGCCTTTTCCGTATCGGCCAGGACCGTCCATTTACCGTCACCGATTTTGTCCAAAATCATTCCGGCCTTACTCGATGTGAGCCGGCAGGCTGCCATCAGGCACTCGGTCGCCAATTCGACGTCACTGACCTGCCCGAGGGCCGACTGGAGAACCATGTTGATGGCATCAAGCAGGGCTGTCTTGCGGCCCAGCTGCGCATGGACGCCCTCCTGCTCCTGCCCCTTTGCCTCGAATTCCGGACACAAGACCGGCGGGGCGTCCGGCTTACCGGCAGTTTTTTCCTGCACACACAAACGCTTGCCGGCCGGAGGCCGACAAGCGAACCTGGCGGAGCCGTCTTTGGGGGCAAAATCTCTGTGGGCCCGGGAAATGATCTCGTTGATCATGTTCCACAGCCTTTCTATTTCAACCTCCAGGGCTCCCTGGTCTCCGGCCGGCATTTTGAGATAGGCCTCAACCAGCCTGTCACCGTCAATTCCTATCCTGGCCGCATACCGGTTGAGGGCGCAGTCATCCAGGGTCCCCCGGACTCTTTGACTGATCCACCAGTTGGCCAGATGGCGGCCTTCCACAACTATCGGCATCCCGGCATGCAACAACCCCAGGTGACTGCAGCGGCCGTACGCCGGAAGGAGACTCGAACTCAGGGTTGCCGAAAGTTTTTCAAGGTGGGCTCTGCAGGCCGCGTACCCCCTTGGGGCGTTGCGCACCATTTGGCAGGCTTCATTGAGCAGACTGGGACGGGTAATGGGCCGGCCTTCCAGGTCTCTGATTATCGACGACACCCCGTTGACTGCTGCAAAGGAATTCTGCAGCCGCTGGAGATAACTCACTTCGACAAGCTCTGTGAGGCTGACACCGTCTATGGCCCTGCTGACTGAGATTCCATAACGCATGAGAACACTCCGCTCCAACCCATCAGGGAAAAGGCCACCCGGCTTTCCCCTGATGGAGCTGAAACGGTCTGCCAGGCAGCCCGGCTGTCCAACCCGGCGGTTGTCACCTTCTCTGGCTCTTTCCCGCACACGGCCACATTTTCAAGGCTTCAACCAACCGGACTGGATCCGCGGCTTTCCGCCCTCCGGTTCCCCGGAGTTCGGCTTTTTCTGGTAGCAAACCACCCAAAGAGCGATGGCTTTGAAACTTACGGATCTTTACCGCTAAGCACGCGGTTTTTTAAAAACAAAGAAAGTCGCTGCGCTCTCGGTTCAAGGGGCTTGTCCACGGCGTCTTGCCATGGACGGCCCCTGGTACACAAAGACAGGATACAATTTTGATGCCAGGCGGGAGGAAATTTTAAGCTACTGCAATATATGGGTATTTTAAAACCGGCCAATTCCCCTTGGGTAAAAGGCGCCCTTGGAATGAGAAAATTTTGTAAGAATTGGCATATAAATTTCACATTGAACCGTTACCCAAAGGATCAACCTCCTCCCGACATGGCTTCAACAACCGCCAGGGCTGCGGCGCGGACCGCCCCTTGAAAGCGATGCTCGACAGCCGCCTTCAACATGGCCGGACTCAACACCAGGTTACGGAACGCCAGGGCCGCCAGGGCCGCCAGGGCATGGTCGGCGGCCTTTATGCGGGCCTTCCTGAAATCCACCGCCAGCACTTCGGCCGGCGTGGAAGCGATACTCACCTCAGCGTCGCGCAGGACAAGGCAGTCCGGTTTAAGGCGCTGAAACACGGCCTTGCGTCGCGCAACGCCTTCCGGCGCCAGGGCGATGACCACATCCGGAACGTCGATCCCGGTATAGTCGACCGGCTCCGGGGAAAGGACCAGCTCACAGACCGAATGGCCCCGCAGGACGGTGATGGGATAATCGTTTTTCTGGGTTGCATGCATGCCGGCCGTCATGGCCGCCAGGCACAAAAGCTCGCCGGCGGTGACAACCCTCTGGCCGGCCCGGCCCAGTACCAGGACCCGCCAGGGCCGCTTTTGGGGTGGTTCGAAGACGGCCTTCACCGGCCGGGGAGGGCGGGCCGGCTCCTGACCGGCGGCCAGCCGGCGGTAATGGGCACCGTATTCTTCGCGTACATTTTCGGCAACCGGCCCGGAGGCCTTTTCCAGCGCTTCGATCCGGGCCTCTAGACTCTTGGGGGTCAATTTGTTGCGCCGGCTGTAGCGGCCGGGACAGATTCCCCAGATATCGATGACGGAAAAACCTTCGAACTCGATACCTTTTGCAATTTCATCTGCCAGCTCGGGCCGGTGGGCGGCCAGGCGGCTGACGAAACCGGCACCGGCGGCCCGGGTCACTTTGACCACGTCCAGCGGTATTTCCAGACGGTTCAGGAAACCGGACCCCACCACGGCATCGGGCGGGGTGGTGGGCGAGCACTGTCCGCCTGTCATCCCGTAATTGAAATTGTTCAGCACCAGCAGGGTCAGATCCGGATTCCGGCGGCAGGTGCTCAGCAGGTGGGCACCGCCTATGCCCAGTCCTCCGTCTCCCATGGTTACGATAACCTTCAGCTCCGGCCGGGCCATTTTAATCCCGGTGGCGTAGGTCAGGGCCCTGCCGTGCAGCCCGTGCAGGGCATGGGTGTTGAAAAACGTGTCGAAAAGCCCGGAACAGCCGATGTCGCTGACGATGACAACCTCTTGGGCGGCCAGACCCAGCTGCTGGAGGGCCTTGTCCAGGGCTTCGGTGACATTCTTGTGGGTACATCCGGGGCAAAATACCGGAGGACGCTCGGAATTGAGAAAGCTAGCCATGGGCGATCACCTCCATAATTTTCTCAGGGCCAATCAGTTCACCGTTCATCTGCCCGTAAAATCCCACCGGCAGGGGGGCAACCACCCTTTCGATTTCACGCACGTACTGGCCCATGTTCATCTCCACGACCACCACCCTGCGGCAACCGGCCGCTTTCTCGGCGATCAGGCGGGCCGGCACCGGCCACAGGGTCTTGAGAATCAGCAAAGAAACCGCCTGTCCCTTGCGCTGCAGCTGGGCCACCGCCAGGCGGGCGGCCCTGGCCGTTACCCCGTAACAGACAACCAGGGTCCGGGCGTCTTTCACGGCCATTTCCTCGTAGAAAGTGAACCGCTCCGCCCGGGACTCGATCTTTTCCAGCAGGCGCTTCTGGTTGGCCCCTATCTGGACCGGATCGGTGGTAATATAGCCATCGGGACCGTGGGTGGAGGAAGTCTGACGGACCAGGCGCCGGTTGCCGATGGGCAGAAAATCCGGTACCTGCCGGCCCTTTTCAACCCCGAAGGGAAGAAAATCCGCTCCTTGTGGGCAAAGCCTGCGGCCTACCGGTTCAGCCCGGCGCAATTTATCCCAATCGACGCTTTCACGGGTCATGGCGATCTCCTTGTTGGTGGCCACGAACACCGGACAACGATATGTTTCAGCCAGGTTGAAGGCTTCCATGGTCAGGGAAAAACAGTCGCCGACATCGACTGGCGCAAGCACTATCACGGGCAGGCCCCCGCTGTTTCCCCAGCGCAGAAACTGCACGTCGCCGTCGGCTCCCCGGGTGGCCGATCCCGTCGACGGCCCCAGGCGCTGAACATCGACAATCACCAGGGGAATCTCGCTTCCCACGGCAAAAGATATCTGTTCGCTGTACAGGCTTATGCCGGGCCCCGACGTCGCCGTCAGGACCTTCATCCCGGCCATGGAAGCGCCCAGGCAAAATCCGATGGAGGCGATTTCGTCTTCTGCCTGAAGACAGATACCGCCGGCCGGCGGAAGCAGCCTGAGCATGGTGTTGTAGATGGTGGTGGCCGGCGTTATGGGATAGCCGGCAAAAAAACGGCAGCCGGCTTCAAAGGCTCCCCAGGCAATGGCCTCGTTGCCTTCCATGAAACATAGTGCCATTGGTTTTTCCCTCCATGTATTTGATCAAATATGTGATCAAATATATAATTACATATCCCGTGTCAATCCCGTATCCCCCGGGAACAATATTTTCCGGGCGGGCCGGCGTTATTATACCACGCTCCCTTTCTTTTCGGCTTTTATCAGCTGCAGTCCCTCGACCACGTGGTTGCAAACCCTGCGGATATGGTCGCAAAGCACCTTGCGGGCGCCGGAGGCATCCCCGGCCTCGATCCGGTCGAAAAGCGCCTTGTGATCGGTAGCGGCCTGTTCCATGGAAGTCGAAAAAAGGATACTGCCACCGTACTTGAGGTAGAGGCGGTCGAAGAGGTTGCGCAGGGTTTCCACGGCAATCGGCCGGCCGGCCAGTTCGGCCAGGGTAAGATGGAAGGTCATGTCCCGGGCGAGGCGCTCGAACAGGTAAACCTGCCGGGCCGCCCTGGCATGGGCCTCCATGGTTTCCCTGAGCAGCTCGAGGCCGGCCCGGTCGAGCAGGTTCATCGTACGGCCCAGCAGATCCAGTTCTATGAGCTCCCGCAGGCTGTAGATCTCCTCCACTTCGCGGATACTGACCGGTTCGGTATAGTAGCCGCGGTTGGGTTCATGCCGGACTATTTTCTGAAACTCCAGCCACTTGAGGGCCTGGATGACCGGAGTCTGGCTCATTCCCAGGCGCTCGGCCAGATCACGATAGCCGATCTTCTGGCCGGGCACGATTTCGCCATGGAAAAGCATACGCCGGATACCCTGGTACGCCTTGCGGGTATGGCTCACAGAGCGACGGCCCGTTTTTTTGGCACCGCCTTTCATCGGGATCCTCTTCTTTCTCGGGCCATTCGCGAACTCACTTGGCCAGCCTGAAACGCCAGGCGCAATACCAGCTGTCCGGATGGTCGTCCGGAGGGCAGCCGATACACTCGGTCACGATTCTGTCATCGATGGCGCGGGCAAAATAAGTATATTCCACCAGGCCGGCGGACTTGCAAGGATAATCCGGCAGTCCCTTTTTCTTGCGCGCCGCCTGCACCCGGCACTGGTTCATCTCGAAGACCAGTGTTTGAGAATCTTCCTCGATGATGGTCTGGACATTGAGCCGGGCATAGAGCCGGTATCCCAGGGCTGCCTTCAGTCCTTCGAGTCCGGGGCGCTCTGACAATCCCAGAAACTTCTTGATGAACCTGGCCTCCAGGGGTGAAAAATGGGCCCAGCAGGTATCGTTGCAACGCTTGGCGTCGTTCATTCCGTTTTCGAACTCCACCGCCTGGAACCAGACTCCGTCATTGGCCAGCCAGTTGGCGGCCACCGCTTCCAGAAGGGCCAGCTGGCGTCCGCGGTCCATCTCCACCAGGGGCTTGGGCAGCCCATCTTCCACTTCGAACCCCAGCACCTTGCCCAGACGGCGGATCTGAATCGCAAGGCTCCTTGTACCGGCGGTCTCCAGGGCCTCCATGGCCCGGGCAGATCCCATCTGGTGCCTGACTTCGTTGAACCAGAAACCGTGGTGCAGAATCAGGCGGTGGATCATGTCGATTATCAGCCTGGCCAGATCTTTCGAGTCCAGCTTTTCGATGGTGCTGAAGTTTTCGGTCATCGCTTCCTCCCCGGTGGTGGTGAATGTCCAAAGCCGCTTTCCCCGGCCTGTCTCATACGGCTCCGGAAAGGGCAAAACTCCTTTATGGGACGAAAATCATTCCCTGTCAACCTGGTGTTTGCATCCGGTTTGCACCCGGCTCCGGGCGCCGGTCCGGATGCCCCCTTTGCTTGACACCACCTGTGGCAACCAGTATAACACTTATCATGTTATGCTGGCTGTTTGCCGTAACTGCCAATTTTCAGCCACCGTTGCCGGCGGCGGCTTTTCGGTGTCACGCCAAAGAGGGAGCTGAAACAGACTGCAGATCGTCCAATGGTTACGTTCACCGCATACACAGGGGTGCCATCCCGGCCTTTTATGCTTAGCCGCTGAAAAAGCCCAACAAATTCCAAGACCCGGAGATCACTGCAACCGTAAACAGGTGTAACCGCGCATGCTTTCTGCCGAAAAAAATCCGAATCTGCTGGCTGCCATCGGCCGCCGCACCCTGGAACCGGTGGAACAGATGGGGAAAATGGCCATCTTCCTGTTCTGGGGAACGGTCCACATGTTCACCCTGCCCTTGCAGTGGCGTAAAATAATACAGCAGGTCTACTTCATCGGAGCAAAGTCCGTTTTCATCATCTGCCTTACCAGCGCCTTTACCGGCATGGTCCTGGGTCTGCAGGGATACTACACCCTGGTCAAGTTCGGTTCCGAAGGAATGCTGGGGGCAGCCGTGGCCCTGTCCCTGGTGCGGGAGATGGGGCCGGTGCTTACCGGAATCATGGTGGTGGCCAGGGCCGGATCGGCCATGGCGGCCGAAATCGGCATCATGCGCATCTCCGAACAGATCGACGCCCTGGAAACCATGGATATCGATCCGGTCCGTTTCCTGTTCAGCCCGCGGCTGGCCGCCGCCCTGATCAGCTTCCCGCTGCTGACGGCCCTTTTCGACGTGGTGGGCATCCTGGGCGGCTACCTCACCGGATCGGTCCTGCTGGGAATAAACCCCGGAATCTACTTCGGCCGGGTCGAATCCAGCGTGGTGATGAACGATGTCGCCGGCGGATTCTACAAGGCGGTCTGTTTCGCAGTTCTGGTGGCCATGGTCTGCTGTTTCATGGGTTTTTACACCCACCTGCGGCGTGAGGGCTTCGGCGCCAAGGGCGTCAGCCTCTCCACCACCTCGGCGGTAGTCACTTCCTGCGTGCTCATTCTGATCGCCGATTACGTTCTTACTTCGTTCTTCCTCTAGGACCGATGACCATGACCGAACCGCTGATCGAATTCAGGCAAGTCTTCAAATCCTTCGGCTCCAACGCCGTGCTGAAGGGGGTGGACCTGAAAATCTTCAAAGGCCAGGTAACCACCATAATCGGAAAGAGCGGCATCGGCAAAAGCGTGCTTCTCAAGCACATCATCGGCCTGCTGGAACCCGATGCCGGCACCATCTTTTTCTACGGCCGGCCCCTGGAAGCCATGTCCGCTTCCGAGCGCCGGGAACTCAAGGGCAAGCTCAGCTACATGTTCCAGGGCACGGCCCTTTTCGATTCCATGACGGTTTACGAAAACATCGCCCTTCCGCTGGCGGAAAAACGGCGTTATCCCAAGGCCGAGATTCGGAAGCGGGTCAGGGAAAAGCTCGAGCAGCTAGACCTGGTGGGGCTGGAAAACAAATACCCTTCCCAGCTTTCCGGAGGAATGAAAAAAAGGGTCGCCATGGCAAGGGCCCTGATCACAGAGCCTGAAATCGTGCTCTTCGACGAACCGACCACCGGCCTGGACCCCATCCGCAAGAACGCGGCCCACAACATGATCGCCGACTACCAGCGGCGCTTCGGGTTCACCGGCGTGCTGGTCAGTCATGACATACCGGACGTGTTCAGGATATCCCAGCGGGTGGCCATGCTGGACGACGGCAAGATAATCTTCGAAGGCAGCCCGGAACAGCTGCGGGAAAGCGACAATCCGGTCATCCGGGCCTTCATCCACGGGCATGACCTGATCGACATGGAGTAAACAAGATGGGTGGGTTTCATTGGCATTTTTTACAGGAGGCGGAATGTTTCCGGAGGAATCATGAAACGAACCAGCGTTGAAACCGCCGTCGGGGTATTCGTCCTGATCGGCATCCTTTGCATCGGCTATCTGACCATCAAGCTGGGCAAGATGGAATTGTTCGGCGGCGATTATTACCAACTTACAGCCAGATTCGATTCTGTCTCGGGCCTGAAGGCCGGGGCCGATGTTGAAGTGGCCGGAGTCCAGGTCGGCAAGGTCGGCTCCATCGCGCTCGACCAGGAAGAGTACGTGGCCGTGGTAACGCTGAAGATCCGCAAGGGGGTCAGGATCAGCGACGACGCCATCGCTTCCATCAAGACAGCCGGCCTGATCGGAGACAAATTCGTCAAAATAACACCGGGCGGATCTGAAGATTATCTCGGGCCGGGCGATACTATTACTGACACCGAATCGGCCCTGGACATCGAGGAGCTGATCAGCAAATATGTCTTTGGAAAGGTTTGACGGCATGCGAAACAATCCGGTATCGAAGTGGATCAAACTGATTGTCCTGGGGGCGGTCATTTTCTGGTGGACGGCTGCCGGCCTGCTGGCGGTCGAGACTGAAGCCGATCCCATGGCGACCATCAAAAAGCCCATCGACAAGGTCATCGAAATTCTCAACGACCCCCGCTACAAGGACCCTGACAAGAGGGAAATACAGCGGGAACGGCTCTGGGAGACCGTCCGGGGCCTGTTCGATTTCAACGAGATAAGCCGGAGAGCGGTTGCCAGGCACTGGAAAAAATTCTCGCCCGAAGAAAAGAAGCGCTTTGCCGACGTATTCGCCGACTTTCTGGGCAACACTTACATCGACAAGATACAGAGCGAGTACAACAACGAACAGATCGTCTACGTCAGCCAGATAGCCAGGGGCAACAAGGCCCTGGTCAAGACCAAGCTCCTGCGGGGCGAGTCCCTGGAGATTCCCATTGCCTACAGGATGAAAAAAATTGACGGTAAGTGGAAAATTTACGACATCCTGGTCGAAAACGGCGTCAGCCTGGTCAAGAACTACCGTATCCAGTTTTCCGAAATCCTGAAGAAACATCCTCCGCAATACCTGATAAAACGCTTGGAGACCAAACTTGCCGAGCAAAAAAAGAAACGCGCCGAAAAAAACAAATAGGCTCACCATCGCAGCCCTGCTGGCCGTCATGGTCCTGGCGGGCGCCGGCGGCTGTTCTTCGGTACCGGCAACCGCAAAAGCGGATCCGCACTCGCCCCCTGATTTGAGCTGGCTCGAGACAGGCGAAATCTACCCCGGATACGAGGACGACCGGCGCTATATCAGGCGTGCCTCCGAAACAGAGGCCACCCGGGACGAGCTGGAGGACGAGCTGGAGGACGAACTGGAAGACGAGCTGGAGGACGAGCTGGAGGACGAGATGGCCGGAGAAACCACCATCGCAGATCCCCTGGAAGGTTTCAACCGGGTAATGTTCCAGATCAACGACAAGCTCTACACCTGGATCATGCGCCCCCTGGCCAAGGGCTACCGGGCGGTCCTGCCGGAGATGGTCAGGAGGGGAGTCAAAAATTTCTTCGTCAACCTGACTACCCCCATCAGGCTGGTCAACTGCCTGCTGCAGGGCAAGGCAGGGGCCGCCGAGGCCGAATTTGCCCGTTTCCTAACCAATACCACCATCGGCGTGCTCGGTTTCGGCAACCCCGCCAAAGACTATCCGGAGCTGAACCCTCCCGTCGAGGACACCGGCCAGACCTTAGGCCGCTGGGGAATCGGGGAAGGTTTCTACCTGGTGCTGCCGGTGCTGGGGCCTTCCACCCTGCGCGATACCGTCGGCCTGCTGGGAGACTACTGCCTGAACCCCCTTTCCTACGTCACACCATCCCGGGACGAATTGGCCCTCAAAGGCTGCCGCAGCCTCAACCGCCTTTCCTTTCACATCGGCGACTACGAGGCCCTCAAGGAGGCTTCCCTCGATCCTTACCTGTCCATGCGCAACGGCTATATCCAGCTGCGCCGGTCACGTATCAAGAAGTGATCCCCGGCCTGTTCCGCTCCGGCTGACCCTCCAGGGCGGCCTTCACGGACGGAAACCGGCTCAGATCTGTGTGGGGAATGAATTTGGCGGCCGAAAAACGGTTCATGAAGTCCTGGTTGACGTTAAGCTCCAGGTAGGTAATCCGGTCGCGGA
The DNA here is from genome assembly GCA_027068085.1 of Desulfobacteraceae bacterium. Lineage (GTDB taxonomy): Bacteria > Desulfobacterota > Desulfobacteria > Desulfobacterales > Desulfosarcinaceae > JALVQM01. The sequence goes on from JAMOUQ010000030.1 coordinate 119,699, forward strand.
TACGGGTAACGGTTCCGGGAACGGCCCGCGACAGCAGGGCCAGGGTGGCCCCGCCCAGACTGCTGTTTCCAAGGGCATGGTAGCTGTCAAGAGGCAGGTCGGGCAGCATGCCGATGGTAATTGCCGAACGGGGATCGATGAAAGAGCCGAAGGTGCCGGCCACGTAAAACCGCTCCAGACGGTTCAAATCCATGGCCACCGTGGCGGTGATGGTCTCCAGGATGGTATACATGGCCGCCTTGGACCTGATCAGGCTGTCGAGATCGGCCTGGCTGATGGTCAAATCCCGGCCGGTGCCCGACTCTGCGGCCGGCACCACCGTCAGGCGGGCCAGGCCCTGCTCCACGGTCAGCAACCGCCCGCAGGCCTCCGGCCGGAACTTGCCCCTGATATCGATCATGCCGGCCACAAAGAGCTGGGCCGCCAGATCGATCAGTCCCGAACCGCAGATACCCACCGGCGGGCGGTTGCCGATGGTGCGGACTTCGATCCTGCGGCTTTGCGGGTCGATGCGCACCTTGTCGATCACTCCCGGACCGGCCATCATGCCCATCCTGGTAACCCCGCCTTCCAGGGCCGGGCCGGCGGCCCCGGCACAGGCAACCATCCATTCAGAGTTTCCCAGCACCACCTCGGCGTTGGTGCCGACATCCACCAGGATGGCGGGTTCATCCAGATCGTCCAGTCCGGCGTAGATGATGCCGGCCAGCAGGTCACCCCCGAAATAACTGCCCACGTTGGGGAAGGGGTATACCATGGCACCGGGGGCCAGGTTCAGCCCCAGGTCCGAGGCCCTTGTCAGCCCCGGACGGTTGATGACCGGAATGTAGGGCTCCCGGATTATCCACCGCGGATCGAGTCCCAGGAAAAGGTGGGTCATGACGGTATTGCCCGCCACGGCCATAAGGTGGACCTGGTCGCTTGCTATGCCTGCATCCGCGCAAATCCCGGCAATCGCCCGGTTGAGGCCTTCCATGATCAGGCAGTTCAGGTGGGCCAGGCCTTCGGGTTCGGCCGCGTGGTGAATCCGGGTCAGGACGTCGGGCCCCACCTCCAGCTGGGGATTGTCCAGACCGGTTTCGGCAAGCGTCTCTGCGCCGGCCAAATCCACCAGACGCAGGACGACCCTGGTTGTTCCCAGGTCGACCGCCAGCCCGCAGATCTTCTTTTCCTGGCCGGCCGGGGCCGCATGCAGGACCCGGAAGCCGTTGCCGTCGGCAAAAACCAGGGCCTTTACCCGGTAATCACTTTTCCGCAACAGGTCCGGCAGCCGGCGGACGAGATGCAGATCGATGGCCAGCTCATCGGTTTCGACGACAGCAGCCAGTGACCTCACCAGCCGGTCGGCATCAGCCGTATTGTCGGCCAGGGACGGTTCGGGCAGGTCTACTTCGATCACCAGGGGATCGGTACGGGGTTGGAACTTCTGCGCGGGCGACTCCATTTGATCCTTTTCAAGGGGTGCTTTCAGCTTTCAGCAGGCCTTATGCCATCAGCTTTTCCACCTGCTCTGCCAGCCGGCTCATCACCCGGCCGGCCTTGCCCATCAACGCCAGGTCGGTTATCTCGCCGGTGAGCGGGGTCGGCTCAGGGTTTATCTCTATGATAACCGCTCCGCTGCGCTTGGCGATCACCGGCATGTAGGCCGCCGGCTCGACGGTGGCGGAGGTGCCGATCACCAGCATGGCCTCACAGGCGGCAGACAGCAGCTGGGACCTTTTCAGGTGGTTGGGGGGAATCATTTCGCCGAAAAAAACGACATCCGGCCGCAGGACTCCCCCGCACCGGCACAGGGGCGGAAGACTGTCCAGCTCCAGGCTGCCGGTGTCAAAGGACGCCTGGCAGTCCATGCAGCGCTGAACGGCAAAGCTGCCGTGAAACTCGATCACGTCCGTGCTGCCGGCCGCCTGATGAAGCCCGTCGACATTCTGGGTAATGATTGTTTTCAGAATCCCGAGCCGCTCCAGACGATAGAGGGCCTGATGGGCTGCATTGGGCCTGGCCCGGTCCAGGACCTCCTTCATGGACTTGATCAGCACTTCCCATACTTCGGCCGGGTCTTTGAGAAAAGCATCTATGTGGGCGTATTGCATCGGGTCTATCTTTTCCCACAATCCGCCCTTGCCCCTGAACGGAGGAATTCCGCTTTCCACGGAGATTCCGGCCCCGGTCAGGGCCACCACGTTCCTTTTGGCGGCCAGTATCCCGGCCGCCTGCCGGATCAATTCTTCCATCGCCTGCCCGTCCTTTCCAGGGCTTCAAAGTTCGAAAGTCATGCCGGCTCCGACGGCAAAACATTCCAGCTTCTTGTCCCGGTCGTTGATTATCTTCTGACAGGCCTCGACAATCTCGTCAACTTCCTGGTCTGTCCGTTCCTGGTTAAGATGGAAAAGCCCCAGCTTGCCCACGCTGGCATGGAAGGCTATGTCCAGGACGTCCACGTAGGAAGAGTGCCCCCATTCGATCAGCAGCTTGTATTCCTGGGGGGTATATTCGGCATCGTGGATCAACAGATCGGCCCCTTCACAAAAAGCAAGATACTCCATGCTGGTCAGGCCTCCGGGATGGACAAAACCAAGCTCGTTGTCGGTAAGGAAAACAAAAGACTTGCCGTCTTCGATGAACTTGTAGCCCTTGCCCGTATTGGGGTGGCTGATCTGGATGGGAACGACTGTAATGGAGCCTATCTCGAACTTCTCGGGCCGGGCCTCTTCGTAAATTATCTTGGCCTTCAGGTCTGAAAAACGGACCGGGAAGTTGGGCGGCGCCATGACCTTGGAGAACATGCTCTCCATGAACTTCTTATGGAAAGCGCCGCTGTGCATCCGAATCTCGGGATGCTCCAGGAAAAGGGGTTTGAAAAAGGGAAACCCCATGAGATGGTCCCAGTGGCCGTGGGTCAAGAGGAAATTGTACTTGTAACACCCTTCTTTGATGAGATGGTTGCCGAGCCTGCGGATGCCGGTGCCGGCATCGACGATGATCACATCTCCGCTTTTGGCCCGAATCTCCATACAGGTGGTATCACCACCATACTTGGTGTATTCAGGACCGGAAACCGGAATCGATCCCCTTGACCCCCAACATCTGATTAGCATGCTTCACCTACCGGGGTTGTAAGCAGGCGACTAAGTAACGGCAGCTGCCTGTTTGCCAGCGCCGGGTCTTACGGCCACAGTCCGGCCGGGTCTACGCCCGGCTGGGCGCGGCCATCAGAAATTCTCGGCCAGGAAAGTGTGCCAAATGCCATCCTGATGCCAGCTTTCAACGATCCTGACTCCATTGCGCCCAAGCTCCTCTTCTATCAGGCGGGCCTGGCTCCGGAACAGTCCGGAAAACACATATTGCTTGGGCAGCCGGTAACTTTCGGCCGCCAACATCTGCTTCATGACATCATAATGGATATTCGATACCACAAGATCAAACGGCAAGTCCATAAAATTATCTGCCCGGCCGCGGGCCACCAGGACCTTTTCCTCAAGGCGGTTCAGCCTCACGTTGCCCATGGCGGTAGCTGTCGCCAGGGGGTTCAGGTCCAGGGCCAGCACCTTTTCGGCCCCCAGAAAAGCGCACGCCAGGGCCAGCACGCCGGTGCCGGTTCCAAGGTCGGCCACCGTGCGGGGCGGCCTGCGGGCAAAGGCCCTTTTGACGGCCTCCAGGCAGTGCAAAGTGGTTGGATGCCGGCAGTTGCCGAAGACCACTCCCGGGTCGAGCCAGATACACGGCCTGGACGCCGGAGGGTCGAATCTGTGCCATGGCGGGGCGATGAAAAAGTCACCCGCGTCGACAACGGACAGGCTCTGGCCCTGCCATTGTTCATAGGACATGTTATAGGTATCTATCAGCTCAACGGAAGGGATCGACTCAAGCAGACGCCTGACGGCATCGCCGGCCGGCCGGCCGAAAAAAAGGAAAAAATCACCTTCTTCTTCCCAGGCGCCAAGAAAATCCGATTCGGGCACAGATATTTCCGCCGGCAGGTTACCCCGGCAATAGTAGATGAAAAGCTCATCGTAAGGGCAGCGATCCATGTGATTGTGCCTGGCAATCTGTTGACAAGCCCCGGCCGCAAAGCCAGCCGGGTTTTCGCATGAGGGTCACGTTTTCGGAATTTGATCCAGGTACCACTGCATGGGATCGAGGATGGTAAAGCCCAGGTCCCTGATTTTCTTTTTGACCCGCGCGACATTGTTGGTCAGAAGATAAGGGAAAACCGCCCGCTTGCCTTCTTCCCAGTAACGGGCCACCAGCACGCTGCCGAAAGAAATATTTTCTTCCGTGACAGCGTCGACTATCTTCTTGAGCTGCCCGACCTTTTCTTCAACTATGATGCAGAGCAGAGTGCCCGGCTCACCAATGCCCAGGACATTGATGAAGGTCCGCAGCAGATCCCGGACTGAAATTATCCCCTTCAGGCGCCCCTTGTCGTCGACCACCGGAAAGGCGCCCACCTTGTGGCGCTGGATCAGCAGCAGGGCGTCCTGGATGGTGTCGGTGGGTGAAATTGTGATGGGATTTATGCTCATGATCTCTTTGACCTTCAGGTCGTCGTACTTCTTGCGGTCGTCCGCGCTGCCCAGGCCCTTGGCAAAACGCGGCGGCAGGGCGCTGCGGATATCCCTGTCGGTAACGATTCCCACCAGGGTGTTGTCGGCTTCCACCACCGGCAGGTGCCTGACATTGTTTTCGGTCATGATGTCCTGGGCCTCGTAGATAGAGGTCTCCTTGTCGATGGTGATCACTTTGGCGGTCATTGATCTGCTGACAAACATCGTTTCCTCCACGCTGGGCTGTATTGTTTAGACCCGGCCAAGTGAAATTGCACCGGCACCGGTCATCAGTTTTCCAACAGGATCCGTACATGGTCCCGGGCAAGTTCCGGAAGCCGCTTCAGGCAATAGCCGCCTTCCAGGACCGAAACCACCCGGCCGTCACAGCTTTGGTCCGCCCACCTGACGATCTGGCGCATTATCCAGGCAAAACCCTCTGTGGTGAGGTTGATATCCGACATCTCGTCTTCGCAATGGGCATCGAATCCGGCCGAAACCAGAATCACCTCCGGGTTGAAGGCTTCGATGGACGGTTCCAGGTCGCGTCTCATGCGCAACCGGTAAGCCTCGTCTCCCTGCCCCGGCAGGATGGGCGAATTCTTGGTAAAGCCGTAGCCCGCCTTGGCCCCCACCTCGAACTCCCGGCCCGTGCCGGGATAGGCAAAAGAAGGATGCTGATGAATGGAATAGTAGAAAACACTATCGTCGCGTTCGAAAATATGCTGGGTGCCGTTTCCGTGGTGAACGTCGAAATCGACGATGGCAACCCGCTTGATCCCGTGACGGGCCTGGAGGTAGCGGGCGGCAATGGCCACGTTGTTGAAGTAGCAAAAGCCCATGGCCTTGTCGGTTTCGGCATGGTGTCCCGGCGGCCTTACGGCGCAGAAAGCGTTGTCCAGGCTTCCGTCCATGAGCATGTCGAGAATTTTCAGTATCCCGCCCACCGCCAGACAGGCCACCTCGTATGTTTCGGGACACATCTGGTTGTCCGGGCAATCGAAGGTGCTGTTGCCCGACAGGCAAAGCTCCTCGAAACGCCGGATATAAGCATCGGTATGCACGGCCTCGATCCATTGCCTGTCGGCCGTCTCGGCCTCGATCAAAACCACTTTGTCCAGGAGTTCGCCCTCTTCCAGCCCCTTCCGGATGGCCAGCAGGCGATCGGCCATTTCAGGATGATACGGTCCGGTGTCATGCAGCAGGAACCGCTTGTCGTACAAAAAGCCCGTCTTTTTCATGGAACCCCGTCCCCCCGGCGAACAAGACAGATAAGCCTTACGTCAATTTCATGGTGTACAGTTCCAGGCCGTTATCCGTGCTGCCCGCAGCCCGGCCGCCTGGCTTCGCTTTGACAGACCTGTCAAGGCTAATCTATTACGATAGGTTGATTCCGGCCGGCTGTCCACATTTTTTTATCTGCAACGGAAGCAACCAATCCGGGCGCGGCCGCAACGAAGAAATGAAACCGCTTAAGAAGCCATCAGGGTATGATGCGGTCGAATATGCTCCAGGCCGCCTGCATGGCCGGATTGTTCTCGTCGATTTCGATGGTGGGCTTGCCGTCCAAATCGAATTCATAGACCGTTTCGTCCTCCGGAATGGTGCCGGCAAGCTCCAGGCCTTCTTTTTCCAGCAGATCGATGACCTCCCGGCTGGGGGGCTCCTTTACCTTGTTCATGATCAGGTAACTCTTGCCCACGCCGATATTCAGGTCCCGGGCCAGCTTGTTTATCCGCAGACCGGCCTGCAATCCTCTCCGGCTGCTGTCGGTGATGATCAGAAGCACGTCCACATTGCTGGTGGTAAGCCGGCTGATATGCTCCATCCCGGCCTCGTTGTCCATGACCACATAGGCGTAATTCCCAACCAGCCGTTCCAGGAAACCAGTAAGCAGGGTGTTGGCGGCACAGTAACATCCGGCCCCTTCAGGTTGGCCCATGACCACCAGGTCGAAACCGTCTTCTTCCACGATGGCCTCTTCCAGGCGCATGGACATGAAGACGTCCTTGGTCATTCCCGGCGGCACCTTGCCCTTTTTCATGTCTTCGCGGGCATTGCCCAGGGTGTCGGTGACAGTCAGGCCCAGCACCTCGTTCAGGTTGGCATTGCTGTCGGCATCGACCGCCAGGACAGGGGTCTTGCCTTTTGCAATCAGATACTTGATCAGCATTCCGGCCACGGTGGTCTTCCCGGTGCCTCCTTTGCCGGCCAAAGCAATCGTAAAAGCCATTGTTGATTCCTTTCTGTCGCAAACTTGTCATCGAGATGCGACGCAGTCGCCCCAAAGCAACCGGCAGCGCAGATACCGGACTATCTGCGAAGCCGTAACTTTCGTTTTTCCTCACCCGTCATATACATGCTCCAAACAACAGAAGTTAACACCGTTTCCGATTAAGGCAAGCTGATTTTGATCCGGATCCTCCGGCTTGCTTTGGTCCCGGCCCTGTGTTAGCTTGGGTATGTGTGTTTGCAGACAAGGACCGGGAAAATCACGCCCGGCCGCTTTCCAGGCCGACCGAACTACAGCCACAAGGAGGCTCCCATGTTAGATCTGGTAAAAAAGAGTATGCTGGCCGGCATCGGCCTGGCCCTCAAAACCTGGGACGAGGTGGAAGCATTTGCCCGCGACCTGCAGAAACGAGGCCAGATGACCGAAAAAGAAGGCCGCAAGTTCCTCGAAGAACTGCAGGTGCGCTATCAGGATGTGCAATCCAAGCTGGAAAAGCGGGTCGAGCAAAGTGTCCGCGGCTTTCTCAAAAAGGCCGACGTTGTCACTGCCGACGAGCTCAAGGGCCTGAAAAAAGAGATCCGCGAACTGAAACAGGCCGTGGCCGCCTTGAGTGAAAAGTCCGGCTAGCGCCTGTTGGTCATGATCAGCATCCGCAAAATCGGGGTCATCGGCCGCACCTACCGCCACCTGAACCGCTATCGCCAGATCCTGGCGACCCTGTTCAAATACGGTTTCGGCGATCTGGTGGAACTGCTCAAAATCGAGCAGTACATCGAAATCGGCCTTCAGCTGATCTCGAAAAAGCGGCGGGAGCGGCTTGAAAAGCTCTCCCGGGCCCAGCGGGTACGGATGGCCCTGGAAGAACTCGGCCCGACCTATATCAAGCTCGGCCAGATCCTGTCTGCCAGGCCGGACCTGGTGCCGGTGGATTTCATCCGCGAGTTCGAAAAGCTCCAGGACAAGGTCGTCCCGGTACCGTTCGACAGGATAAAGGAAACCATCGAGGACGAACTGGGCCATCGCCTGGAAGAGATTTTCAAATCGGTCGATCCCGTTCCCAGGGCCTCGGCCTCCATCGGCCAGGTTCACGAGGCCTGGCTTACAGGCGGCGAGAAAGTGGCCATCAAGGTTCAGCGGCCGGCCATCGAAAAGATAGTCGAGATCGACCTTGAAATCATGCTCCACCTGGCCACCCTGATGGAACGCCACATAGAGGAACTGGCCTTCCACCGGCCGGTGACCATCGTCGAAGAATTTGCCCGCAGCATCGAGCGCGAGCTGGACTATACCATCGAAGCCTCCAGCATGGAGCGGGTGGCGGCCCAGTTCCTGGCCAACCCCAGGGTCTACATCCCCAAGGTCTACCGCGAGCTGAGCACCAAGAAGGTGCTGACCACCGAGTATGTGGACGGCATCAAGATCAACGACCTGGAAGGGTTGAAAGCGGCAGGCCTGGACCTGGAGCAGCTTTGCGACCTGGGCACGGAAATCGTCCTGGCCCAGGTGCTGGAGTTCGGCTTCTTCCATGCCGACCCCCATCCGGGCAACATCTTCGCCCTGCCGGACAACGTCATCTGCCTCCTGGACTTCGGCATGATGGGGGCGGTGGACCGCAGCCGGCGGGAACAGTTCGTCGACCTGATCTACAGCATCATCAAGCGCGACGAGGCCCGGGCCGCCCAGGTCCTGCTGCGCTTTACCATCTGGGACGAAGAACCGGACCTCAGGCGCCTGGAAATAGACGTGGCCGAGTTCATCGGCCGCCACCTTTACAAGCCCCTCAAGGACATCGAAATCGGCAAGCTGCTCCAGCACCTGCTGGAGATCGCCGCCAGCCACCGGATGCGGATCCCGCCCGATATCTTCCTGATGTTCAAGGCCCTTGCCACGGTCGAGGGCGTGGCCCGCACCCTGAACCCTGATTTCGACTTCATCTCCAAGGCACGGCCCTTCATCAAGAAGGTCAGGCTGGCCCGCCTGGCGCCTGCCCGGGTCAGCTCCGACATGCTGAGAATCCTGGAAAACACCTACGAGTTCATGGTGGACTTTCCCAAGGACCTGCTGGAGATCACCCGGGCCATCCGCCAGCGCAAGCTGTCTGTCACCCTGGTGCTCAAAGACATGCAGACCATGCTGGCCACCCACGACCAGATCAGCAACCGGATCGCCTTTGCCATCATAATCGCCGCCCTGATCATCGGTTCGGCCCTGATAGTGATCTCCAAGACCCCGCCCCTGTTCTACGGCATCTCCCTGATCGGGATCATCGGCTTTCTGGCCGCCGCCGTCATGGGCATCTGGCTCCTGGTTGCCATCATAAAAAAGGGCCGCCTCTGAAGGCAGCCCCTGATGGTCCTGTTTGCCGGCTGTCCGCCTGTCATACAATCGTATAGCCCGGTCCTTCCCCGCCTTCGGGACAGGTCCAGGTGATGTTGGCGTACGGATCCTTGATGTCGCAGGTCTTGCAGTGAAAACAGTTGGAAGCATTGAGCTTGATGCGCGGCCGGCCGGCCTGGTCCTTTTCCAGCTCATAGACGTTGCCCGGGCAGAAGCGGGTGCAGGGGCAGCGGTAGGTTGGATAACATTTTTCGACACATAGTGCCGGGTCGTGAATCACCAGGTGGCAGGGTTCGTCTTCCCGGTGCATGGTCTTGGAAAGGTAAACCCCGGTCAGCTTGTCCACCACCAGTTTGCCGTCGTACACCTGGCCGGGAAGCTCTTCAGCCTGCTTTTCACCGGCCGGCCTGAGGGTGCGGCTGTCTTGCTTGAGCGGCATGGGGTCCTGGATCCCCTTGCCCCGGGTAAGGTACTGCAGCCCCAGGTGAACCAGTTTGGCCAGCCCCTTCTTGGCCAGGGCCTGGGCAAAGTTGCGGCCCTCGCGGATCTCTTCCATGGCCCAGGATGCTTCCAGCCGCCGCTGGTAATCCTCCAGCTGTCTATGGCTGCAGTCTTCTTTTTCCAGGGCCGCGAAAACCGCCTCGGCCGCCACCATGGCCGACTTCATGGCCACGTGGATACCTTTCAGGGCCGGGGTGTTGTGCACCGAGGCACACCCGCCCACAAGGACCGCCCCATCGACTGCCAGGCGGGGAAAAGTATAGAGGCCACCGGTGCTGACCGTGCGGGCACCCTGCTCGATCACCTTCCCGCCTTCCAGGATGCGGGCCACAAAGGGATGGAGCTTGAAACGGATGAACATTTCGTAAGGATCCAGGAAGGGGTCCTCGTAACTTAAGGCCGTCAGGTAGCCGATTGCCAGGTGCCTGTCGTCCATGCGGTAGCAGAACCCTCCCCCGGAAAGATTCCAGCCCAGGGGGTATCCCATGAAGTGGAGCACGTTGAACGGCCTGGAGCTGAAAAAGGCGTTGGGGGTCTCAAACTCTATTACCTCCTTTATCCCGGTCTCGTACACCGGGGGAAACTTGCCGGCATAAAGGTCCAGGCGGCCGGCCAGCTCCTTGACCAGGCTGCCGCGGGCCCCTTCGGCAAATATGGTCACCTTGGCCCCCAGGTCTATGCCCGGCTCGAAGTTCGGCTTGGGCTTGCCTTCCTTGTCCAGGCCCTTGTCGCCGGTGCGGACGCCGGCCACGGTCCGGCCGTCGTCGGCGTAAAGGATCTGGGTGCCGGCAAAGCCGGGAAATATGTTAACCCCCAGGTCTTCGGCCTGCCGGCCCAGCCAGCGGGTGAACCTGGCCAGGCTGACGATGTGGAAACCGGTGTTGTGCAGGTAGCGGGGCACCAGCGGAATCTTCCAGGCCTTGTCCGGCATGAGGTAGAAAAGGGCGTCGCCTTGCACCTGGCCGTCGACCGGGCAGCCTTTTTCCACGGCACCGGGAATCAGTTCCTCCAGGGCCCTGGGGTTCAAAATGGCGCCGCTGACGGCATGGGCGCCGATTTCGGCCCCCTTGTCGATCAGGGCCACTTCCAGCTCCCGCCCGGCCGCCCGGGCCTTCTGCATCAGGGCGATGGCCGCCGCCAGGCCGGCCGGCCCCCCGCCAACGATAACCACGTCGAAGTCGATCCGCTCGTAATCGGTCGCCATATCAGCAAATCCTCGTGAAAGTTTCGAAGGTGCCAAAACCTGCTTCCCAATTCCAATGCCTGCGATACCACAACCAGGGACGGATTGTAAACCGGCCGGGCATCAAAATCCCCGGCACAGGCCCGTTGCCAATACCTTTGCCGGCGGCAGTAACGATGGCAACATGTTTTGAAGACATGATGCCTCCCTGCAGGGTGATTTGCTATTATACCAGGCCGGCCTCGGCAATGGGCCTGTTTTCGATTATCCTGGCCGGGTCGAATACAGACAAATCAAGACTCAGGGGCAGGTCGAGGATAATCTCTGTCAGGTAGCGCCCCACCGCCGGGGCCTGCTGCAGGCCGTGGCCTGAAAAACCGTTTGCCAGGTAGAGTCCTTCGATCCCGGGCCAGGGCCCGACGATGGCGTTTCCGTCCAGGGTGTTGACGGCATACAGTCCGGCCCAGCCCCTGACGAGTTTGAGGCGGTCGAAAGCCGGTACGAATTCGTACAGCTCCGGCCAGAGTATCTCGTAAAACCGCTTGTCGTCCCAGGCAAAATCGAAACCAACCCGGTCTTCCTCCATGGACTTGCCAAGCAGGATCAGGCCTCCTGTCTCGGTCCGGAAATAGAGTCCGGAGGGCAGGACCGTCAGGGGCAGCGGGCCTTCCGGTTTGACCGCGCTGTCAAGGGCGAAGACCTGGCGCATGACCGGCCTTACC
>JAMOUQ010000031.1 GCA_027068085.1 Desulfobacteraceae bacterium
GACCGAGGCCGAAAGGACCGCCAGGGGCGTCTTCAGCTCGTGGGACAGGTGGTGAATCACCTTGTCCTTGGCCCGGTTCAGCTCTCTGACACGATCGTAGGAACGCTGAAGGGCGGAGTTGATCCGTGCATTTTCAATCGGCAGCGCAACCACCCCGGCAATGGTGGTCAGCAAAGCCACGTCCTGGTCGTTGAACTCGCCGTTCTTCTTGTTGACGGCGCACAAAACGCCGATCATTCTGTCTTTGATGCGCAGCGGCACATCGAGCATGTTGCGCGTATGGTAGGACGTCTGCCGGTCCACCAGCTGGAAAGCGTAAGGACTGGACTGATAATCGGGCACTATCAGGGGGCGGCCGGTACGATAGACCTGTCCGGCAACTCCTTTTTCCAGGGGAAAGCGGATCTCCCTGAACCTGCGGCCGGCCTCCTTGTCTTCGAAGGCGGCCACCGGAAAAAAGAATTCTTTTTTCTCTTCGTCCAGAAGAATGACAGAGGCTCCGCCGACACCCATCAGATCCTTGATCTCCTTGGCAACGTAATCAAGCAGATCATACAGGTTCCTGAAGCGGTGAAGAGCCTGGGAGATACGGAAAAGAGCGTTGTTAATACGCTGGTCGCGTTTGCTGCGGGTGACATCCCGCAAGGTTATTACCTGACCGGCGGGCCGGTTGCGGATATCGTAAAAAACAGCGCCGTCGATGATGATATCAAGCAAGCGGCCGTCCTTGGTCAGGCGGCGGGTCTCGAAATTGTGAATCACCTTGTCCCGCAGGAGACGTTTTATGCCGCGGCGTGTTTTTTCCACCTCCGACTCGGGCACGAACGGAATCCGCTTGCCCTCCACTTCCGACAATTTCCACCCGAAAGTCTTCTCGAAAGCCGGATTGAGATAACTGACGGTATTGTCCAGATTGAAGACGAATACCGGATCGGGTAAAAATTCAAGGAAAGCGCGGTAACGCTGCTCTGAAGCCTCGAGTTTCTCCTGGTAGGTGTATGGCTCGGTGATGTCCCGGGCGATTCCCCGGAAGCCTAGCTTGTTGCCCTCCCGGTCACGGATGAGACCGGCCGAAATCTCCAGGATGCGCTGCTGGCCGTCCTTGCGGATGATACGCCAGATGATCCCGGTCATCTTGCGGCCGGACTTATATACCTGGTTGAAGCTCTTGTTGGCGATGTCGGCATTGACATCGTCCATGAAATCCCGGTAATTGCGGTTCTGGAGATACTGCCGGGGATAGCCCAGGATCCGGCACAGGGCATTGTTGAAAAACACGAAATTACCCTTGAGATCGGTCTCAAAGAAACCGTCGGCCACGTCTTCGATGAAGGTGCGATAGCGTTCCCTGGGTATCCCGCACTCTGCCGGGGAATCGATTGTCTTTTTATCACTCATACAAATGGCAGAAGGCTTTCCCGGCGGATCATGTTCCGGTGTACCGGCCGGCCCTGAACCCCGCCGGGATTCGGGATGGCGGCCTGAGACAGAAACGGCTCAACGGTTTACAACGCTCTTGTTACTGATTTTCCAGAATTCCGAATTTTTCGGCGTCGTAAATCATCACCCCCTGTGATTCAAGAATCTCGATGGCCCGGTCGTTGTCGCTGAACCTGAAAATCATAACCGCCTTGTCGGCTGCCTGCCGGAAATAAGCGTACATGAACAGGACGCGGACGTTGGCGTCCTTCAGGGGTCTGAGGACGGACGCCAGCTGGCCGGGCTTGTCTTCGATCTCAACGGCAACAACTTCGTTGATCTGAGCCGGTATGTGCATCTCCATCAGGACCCGTCTGGCCTTGCTGACGTCGGAAACCAGAAGACGCAGCTGGCCGAAGGCACCGGTATCCACCAGGTTTAGAGCCCTGAGGTTGATACCGGCCTGGCCCAGGGCATTGGTTACTTCGTAAAGCCGTCCCGGCGAGTTCTCAATGGAAACGACAATCTGTTTGAGTTTCATAAGGCCTCCTGTTACGGGGCAGCGGACAGCCGGAGCTTGGACCATGCCCGGGAAAGGGTTGAGTCGCCTGTCAATATCGTGTAAACATAAGCCGATTACGCTTTTACTGTCGGCAAAAATTATCCCCCTGTCAAGGGAAAAGGCGGTTTGACAGCGCCGCCCGGAGCGCGGCAGGGAAATAACGGCCACAGCCTCGATATGCCCTGCACCGGATTGCAGGCAAAAGCCCGCCGACCGAACCGGGTTTTTCAGGTTTTTGTATTTTGGGGTTGAAATATATCAGTCATATGATAGCTATTTTATAGCCAGTCAAGCAAGTTCGACTTTACAGGGCACCGCAGGCTCCATGGGTACCATGATATGACAGGTTCACAAAAAATCTGAAACCGGTATTGATGATGACAAGCCCATATATTAGCAGCTACGGCCAAGCGAGACGGCTTTCCCCAGTATCATGCTGAAAGCAGGCGCCTGAAGCCAGGGAAGCTCCCGCAGGAAAAGGCCGGAACAATGACATCGATGTCAGCCGGAAGCCGCTGTTATTGTTACGGCCCGCCGGGGGCGAAACCACCGGCCGTGAGGGCGCCTGGACGAAGCCATCTCTGAACCCAACACAGGAGGAAGAAAATGAAAAAGGCGACTATCTTCATCGTAGCGTTAACCTTTGCCGGCCTGCTGTTCTCAGTCTGCACCACCCCGGCTGCCCATGCAGGCACCATCAAACTCACTTACAGTTGTTTCTTCCCGCCTACCCACATCCAGAGCAAACTGGCCGAAGCCTGGTGCCGGGAGGTCGAAAAACGCACCAACGGCCGGGTAAAGGTCGACTATTACGCCGGCCAGACCCTGACCAAGGCCAAGCAGTGCTACGACGGTACCGTCGAGGGCATATCCGACATCGGATTTTCGGTACTGGCCTATACCCGGGGACGGTTTCCGGTCATGTCCGCCGTCGATCTGCCCCTGGGTTACACCAGCGGAACGGTTGCCACCAAGGTGGCCAACGAAGTCTACCGCAAGTTCAAACCCAAAGAGCTTTCCGACACCGAGGTGATGTATCTGCACGCCCACGGACCGGGCCTGCTGCACACAAAATCCAGACCGGTGCGCAAGCTTGCGGACATGAAGGGCCTCAAACTGCGGGGCACCGGCACCAGCTCCCTGGTCATCAAAGCCCTGGGCGGGACCCCGGTCCCCAAGCCGATGCCGGAAACCTATCAGATGCTCCAGAAGGGTGTCGTTGACGGATCGGTCTATCCCCTGGAATCCAACAAAGGCTGGAAACTGGGCGAGGTTACCAGGTATTGCACGGCTGCCTTCGGAGCCGCCTATACCACCACCTTTTTCGTGGTGATGAACAAGAGCCGGTGGCAGTCCCTGCCTGCCGACATCAAAAAGATCATCCGCCAGATAAATGCTGAATGGGCCGTTCGCCACGGCAAGGCCTGGGATCAGAGCGACAGGGAAGGTATGATCTACTTCCTCAATCAGGGCGGACAGATAATCGGGCTGCCGGCCAAGGAAATGGCCCGCTGGAAGAAAGCGGTGGCGCCCATTGTCGACAGCTACATCAAAAAGGCCAAATCCAAAGGCATCGACGGTGCCAAGGTCGTCGACTTCGTAAAACAGACCCTGACCCAACTGCAATAACCGCATGACACCCGGGATGGAACCGATGTGGTTCCGTCCCGGGTCATCAAGGAACCCGACAGGCTTGGAGAAAGATAATCCATGAATCACATCTCAGCGATACTGGGGAAAACTGTTTCCCTGCTCAAAGGCATCGGCGCCGGCTGCCTGGTGGCAATGATGCTGCTGACATGTGCCGACGTGGTGGGCCGGTTTTTCAATCACCCTATTTTCGGCTCTGTCGAAATCGTCGGTTTTCTGTCCACCCTGGCCGTGGCCGTGGCATTGCCTTACACCCATCAGGTCAAGGGCCATATCGGAGTCGAAATCCTGGTCCGGCTGTTTCCGGAACGGGTGCAGCTTGTCTTCGAGATGATAACCAACCTTGTGGCCCTGATCCTGATGGGAGCGATAACCTGGCGCATGACGATCTACGCCGGCACCATGAAAGCATCCGGCGAGGTTTCCATGAACCTGGAATTTCCCGAGTACCTCATCATCTATGCGACCGCTTTTTGCTTCCTGATATTCTGGCTGGTCATTTTCGAGGATCTGTTGACCTGTTTCAAACGTCTTAAAGGAGACAAATGAGCCCGACTCTGATTGGAATTATCGGTATAGTTCTGATGCTGATCCTTTTCATGACCCGCATGCCGGTGGCCTATGTGATGGCCCTGGTGGGCTGGGCCGGTTTTTCTTACATGGTTTCGGTCAAGGGGGGACTGAACCTGCTGTCACGCAATATTTACGAAGCCTTCTCCTCCTATGGACTGACCACCATTCCCCTTTTCATCCTTATGGGGCAGTTCGCCTTCAACAGCGGCATCAGCCGCAGGCTCTATGACACGGCCTACAAGTTTCTTGGCAGCACCCGGGGAGGACTTGCCATGGCCACCGTGTCGGCCTGCACCGCCTTCGGGGCGGTTTGCGGCTCCAGCCCGGCCACGGCCGCCACCATGGCCACCGTGGGCCTGCCGGAGATGAAAAGATACGGGTACGCCGACGAGCTGGCCTCCGGATCGGTCGCCTCAGGCGGCGGCCTGGGAATGATAATGCCCCCCTCGGTGGTCCTGATCGTCTACGGCGTTCTTACCGAGCAGTCCATCGGGGCCCTCTTTGTGGCCGGCATCCTGCCTGCCATTCTGGTGACCATTTTGTTCATCTTTTGCATCTACCTCCATTGCCGGCTGGCTCCGGACCAGGGTCCTCCGGGACAGTCGTTCACCTGGCGCGAGCGTTTCCGTTCCCTCAGCGGAATGGGTGATACTCTGGCGGTGTTCATCCTGGTCATGGGAGGGCTGTTTTTCGGTCTCTTCACCCCCACCGAAGCGGCCGCCGTGGGCGCTTTCGGAGTGCTTGCCGTATCCCTGATCCGCCGCCAGCTGACATGGGCCGGATTCGTAAAATCCCTGTATGAAACCCTCCGCACCTCGTGCATGGTGATGTTCCTCATCGCCGGAGCCGTGGTTTTCGGCAAATTCCTGGCCGTAACGCGCATCCCTTTCAATATCGCCAACTGGATCGGCGGTTTCAACCTGCCGCCGTATCTCGTCCTGGCCGCCATCGTCCTAGTCTACTTCGTGGGCGGATGTGTCATGGACGCCCTGGCCCTGGTGATGCTGACCATACCGATATTCTATCCGGTGGTGATGAACCTTGGTTACGATCCCATCTGGTTCGGGGTGATCATTGTCCTGGTAACGCAGATGGGAGTCATCACGCCGCCGGTCGGCATCAACGTATATGTGGTTTACGGGGTCAGCCAGAGCGTTGTCGACGGCGGAATCGCCCTGGAATCGATTTTCAAGGGTATTGCGCCTTTCCTGATAGCCATTATCTTGAGTATAATCATCATGGTGATCTTTCCCCAGATCATCCTGGTGTTGCCGCAGTTAATGTATTGAAAGGGGGGATCCCCATGACCACTGAAACCAACACCGATATCCTGAACGGCCTCAGGGTCCTGATTGTGGACGATGAGCCCGATGTGCTGGAAACTCTCCAGGACCTGCTGCCCATGTGTCACACCACCTGTGCCGGCAGTTTTGAAGAGGCCCGCGAGGCCCTGGAGAAGCAAGAGTTCGACCTGGCCATTCTGGACATAATGGGAGTGTCCGGTTACGAGCTGCTAAGCATATGCCGGCGCAAGGGAATACCGGCAGTCATGCTGACCGCCCGGGCACTGAGCGCCGATGACGTCAAAAAATCGTTCACAGAGGGCGCGGCCTATTTTCTGCCCAAGGAAGAAATGGTCAACATAGCTTCCTTCCTGGCAGAAATAATGTCGGCCAGGGCCGCAGGACGCAACACCTGGTCTGGCTGGTACAAACGCCTGGCGTCCTTCTGCGAACGGACTTTCGGCCCGGATTTCAAGAAGAAGGATTCTGACTTCTGGGATAAGATAACCTACTATTGAAAATTACGGCGCAAGACTGAAAACCAAGAACAGCCGGCGGCATTGAAAATGCCGCCGGCTGTTTGTGTCTTCAGCCCTTGATAACGCGGGGGGTAAGCATCTGGTGGTGGGGGCAGATCGACCTTGGGTTCTGATAGGCGGCCCCGGCAAAGGCCTTCATGTACTTGCGGATATCGCCCATGTTGGCCACTTCGTCCACCAGCCCTTTTTGGGCACAGTATATGGGGCGGGAATAATCGTAGTATTCCTTTACCATCTTGTTCATCTTCTCGATGACCGGTTTCAGGTCCCGGCCGGCATCCTTCTCTTTCACCAGCCGGCGTGAAAAAGTGGCGGCAGCGGCCGTCTCACCGTGCATGACGTAGATCTCGGTGGTCGGGGTTCCCAGGGTAAAGGCGTTGTGGCGGTTGGCGGTCGGCCCTCCCATTATGTAATGGGCCGCGGCGGTGCCTTTACGCAGAACCACCAGCATCATGGGAACATCGGTCTGCTGGATGGAGTATATCAGGGACTGGCCCAGGCCGAGCAGCTCGGCCTTTTCGGCCAGGTCGCCCACATCGATACCGGTGGTGTCCTGGAACCAGATGATGGGAACCCGGTCGCGGCCGCAAAGGGTGACAAACTCGTTCATCTTGATCAGCCCCTGACGGTACAGCTTGCCGCCGATCCCGGGATAGTCTGCATATTCAGGGTAGTCCTCACCCAGCCATCCCTGGCGGTTGCCGATGATGCCCACCACGTAACCGTCGATCTTCACCAGGCCGGTGTAAACTTCGGGCCCGTAACCGGGCTTGAATTCCATATGCTCGCTGTTGTCCACCAGGCGGGCCAGGACTTCGTCGAAATCGTACATCTGCTTCTGGTTGAACGGAATCAGCCGGTATAGATCCTCGGCCGGGAAACGCGGCTCTTTGGGCTCTGTCACCCGGAAAAACTTGGGATTGTAGGCCGGCATATCGCGCATGTATTCCTTGAGTCCGTCAAGAACGTCGGTCTCGTTCTCATAGACGTAACGGAAGAAACCGGTTTCATTATAATGGATGTCGACCGATCCGGGCGGTTTCATCTTGAACTGCTTGGCAGCGGCGATGAGCTGCTCGGCACCTTCTTCGTCGAAGTATCCCTTGGGGGACATTCCGCTGAGAATCCCGCCGCCACCGACCGCGATGTTGCAGTCCTTGTGGGCAAAGAGGATGGTGGGGCTGATGCCCTGGTATCCGCCTCCGGCCGGGTTGGTGCCGTAGATTGCCGCCAGGATGGGAATGCCCATCTGCTCCAGCTCGGCGTGCCGGAAAAATGCCGTTCCGCCCCCCCGGCGATTGGCGTAAAATTTCTCCTGTTCGGTCAGCTTGACTCCAGAGCAGTTGACCAGCCAGACCAGGGGCACGTTCAGGCGCTTGGAAAGATCGGTTACCCGCAGGATGTTCTCGTACTGTCCCGGAAGCCAGGCTCCGGCCAGCACCTTGTTGTCGAAACCGATAACCACCGCCCACTTGCCCGAAATCTTGGCCAGACCGTCTATCACGTTGGTGGTACCCTCGACATTGTCTTCCGGGTTGTACAGAGTATGCAGGGGGCACCAGGTTCCCGGATCGACCAGATAGCGCAAGCGCTGGAAAACGGTCATCTGTCCTCGGGCGTTTATCTTTTCCTCGGGGAAGCCGGCATTTTTAACTTTTTCGACCGCGGCGGCCACCTCGGCCTCCACCTCTTTGATCTTGGCTATATTTTCCTCGGTGCTTCTGCGCTGGCCCTCGGAAAGCGGCCGGCCGAATTCAGTCATTTTTTCGAAATAGGGTCTCATCTTCTCCCCCTTCCATTTTCTTCAACCCTTGATTGACATGGTGAACATAACTCCGGGCCAACCGGCCTTGTGACGGCCGGGGCTTCAGACTATATATCATTGACGGTCCAAAGGCCATAGCCCTTTTTCTTCCAGCACCCGGCGCAAAACCTTCAGGGCCTGATTGACGGTGGGTATCCCGGCATAGGTAAAGGTCTGAAAGACGGCTTCGGCCACCTGCAAAGGCTCACAGCCCACGTTGAGAGCGGCCTTGATGTGCAGTTCCAGCTCCTCGGTGCGTCCCAGGACGGTGAGCACGGCCACGGTGACCAGCTGCCTGGTGGTATGGGGTATTCGCTCCCGGGCGTACATTCTGCCGGTGATAAACAGGGAAAGCTCCCTGGCAAGTTCAGGATCGAAAGCCTTCCACAGATCATACGGTTTTTCGCCGCTGACTCCCTTGAAATAGAGGGCCGCCGTCTGCCGGGTCTTTTCTTTGATATCTTCTGCCAAGACTGTGTCTCCTCCGCTATGGTTGCAGGCACTCAGGCCGCAGGGCAACCCGCGCCTTAACGGTTGGCCTTGCGGTAACCGAGCTGGTCAAGGGCTATGATCCACTTGCAGATATTGGCCGATCCTTCCACCATGAAGTAGGTGGGTGTATCGCGATAGTAACGGGCCACGGGATATTCGGTGCTGTAACCGTAAGCCCCCAGAATACGCATGGCGTAATTGGCGCACTTGGTTACGGCTTCTCCGGCAAAGTACTTGGCGATGGCCACGTCACGCCCGTTGTTCAACCTGCCCTGGTCCTTGGCCCAGGCGGCCTTGTACACCAGCAGGCGGGCGGCTTCCACGTCGGTTGCCATCTGGGCGACCATGTCCTGATTCATCTGGAACTGGCCGATGGGTTTTCCGAACTGCTTGCGGTCGTTGCAGTACTTGGTTACCACATCCAGGCAGGCCTGGGCCACGCCCACCGCTCCGGCGGCCGCCGAAAGCCTGGTCTGGTTCAGGGAACTGAAAACGATCCTGGCCCCGTCACCGGGCTTGCCCAGAATATTTTCCTTGGGAACCTTTACGTTGTCCAGAAAAACCTCACCCGTGGGTGATGAAAAGGAGCCCATCTTGTCCAGGCGGGTGGTCTTTACACCTTCAAAATTCTTGGGCTCGATCACAAAGGCCGACAGGCCCTTGCTTCCGGCCGACTTGTCGGTATAGGCGTAGTATATAAGCACGTCGGCGATATCGGCATTGGATATCCAGGTCTTGGAACCGTTCAGCAGCCAGTGGTCGCCCTTGTCTTCGGCAGTGGACTCCATCGCCATCACGTCGGAACCGGCATTGGGCTCGGTGATGCCGAAGCCGCCGATCAGGTCGGCGCTGCACAGGCCGGGAATATATTTTTTCTTAACTTCCTCGCTGCCGTATCTGTAGATGGTGAAAGCGCATCCGAGAACCTGCATGTTGACCTGAACCCTCAGGGAGCTGTGGGCCCTGGCGATCTCTTCGGTCACGATCATGGCCGCCAGCCATCCCATGTCTTCCCCGCCGTATTCCTCCGGTATTACCGTGCCGAAAAAACCCAGCTCTCCCATGGGCTTGATGGCTTCTTTGTAGGGGAAGTAGTGCTCGTTGTCCCACTGGTCGGCATTGGGCGCGATTTTCTTGCTGGCGAATTCTCGAACGGCCTTGCGGAGCATCTCGAGCTCCTTGGAAAGTGCAAAATCCATGGGTCCTCCTTCGATCTGGGTACAATATTCTCCCGAAGGCAATATTTATCTAAAATAGCTGGGGATTATCGCTCCGGGAAAGGGCTGGTACTAGCTATATTGTATCTATAGTGTATTCATTCAGGCGTGTCAAACATCAAAACGGTGCTCCACCTGCTGAACCGGTTCCGCCATACGCTACTTTCACCTCGATCTTTTAATTGATCAAATATGTTTCATTATACGAAACAAACGTTTTGTTTTTCTAACAGCGGATCCCTGGTCTTGTCAACCGGTTTCCGTCTCCCTGCCCCATCTTGGCCCGTATGGGGAAAACGATCCCTCCGGGTTTTGACATCCGGCGAGCAAAGCGGTTGACACATACCGGCCCTGGATGGCATAAGTTTTAATTATTTAAAACATCGTTTTGCATTATGAAACAAAACCTGACATCCATCGAAAAAGCGATCCGGGTGTTGCTGGCATTCGACCAGCGCCATCCAAGCTGGGGAGTCCGCCGGCTCAGCGAGCACCTGGGCTTCAGCGCGGCAACCGTTCAAAGGATCCTCAGCACTTTCAAGGATTACCACCTGGTGGATCAGGATACCGCCACACGCCAGTACCGCCTGGGGGCCGCCTTCTATCATTTCATCCAGACCCTGCAGCAGTCTTACCCCATAACCAGGGTGGCGCCCGAATTCATGCGCCGGCTGGCGCTGAAAACAGGTGAGACCGTCCATCTCAATGTCATCGAAGACCAAAGCCGGGTATGTATCGACGCAGTGGAATCCAACCAGGCCCTCAAGGCCAGCATGCCGGTCGGCAGCCGCTCCCCCCTTTACGCCGGAGCCTCCTCCAAGTGTCTGCTGGCATTTTCAGAACCGGCCTTCAGGAAGACCTACCTGGAAAATACCAGGCTTGTCCCCATCACCGCCAACACGATCGTCGATAAAAACAAGCTGCGGTCAGAACTGAAAATGATCCGCAACCGGGGATACTCGCAAAGCCTGGCCGAGCGGAATCCCGGCCTGGGTTCCCTGAGCACGCCGGTTTTCAATCACCAGGGTGCCCTGCTGGCCGCCCTCAGTCTTGCCATCCCGGAAATAAGGTTCCGGGATCGGGATCACAGAAAATTCTGCCTGGCAGAGGTCATCGCCACGGCCAGGCGCATATCCCAGTACATGGGTTTCAGAACCGGGGAGGAAAGTTCATGAACCAACCCAGCGACAAGCTGATGTCCCTGAAGGATGCCATCGAACGTTTCGTTGCGGACAGGGCCCACATCTCCATAGGGGGTTTTACCATCAACCGCAACCCCATGGCCGCAGTGTACGAAATCATCCGTCAGAAAAAACGCAACCTTCATCTCTACGCCCATTCAAACGGACAGGCAGTGGACGAGCTGGTGGGCGGCGGCTGTGTATCAAGACTCGAGATAGCCTACGCCGGCAGCGGGCGCTTTGCCCCCACCTGCATCAGGTTCCGCAAGGCCGTCGAACAGGGCCGGCTCCAGGTGGAGGACTATTCCAATTACCAGATGACCCTGAGATTCATGGCCGGCGCCATGGGTGTGCCGTTTCTGCCGTGCCGTTCCGGCCTGGCGACCGATATAGCCAACACGTGGGGCTTTCCTGCCTCCCTGCGTCAGAGCGACCCCAAACTGCCGGATCACAAGCTGGTTGTAACCGAAAACCCGTTCGGGACCTGGTGCGATACCACCAAGGTGGTACTGGTGCCGGCCATCGTGCCCGATGTTACCATCCTCCACGTCCAGGAGGCAGACAGTCATGGGCTGGTTCGTATCGAGGGGCTTACTTTCGCCGACATCGAACAGGCCAAGGCGGCCCGCAGGCTGATAGTGACCTGTGAAAAACTGGTGGAAACCGGCCGCCTCAAGCAAAGGCCCGATGCCAACCAGCTGCCGCCTTTCTGTGTCGACGCGGTTGTCCATGTCCCCTGGGGAGCCTATCCCACCGCCTGCTACCGGCACTACGACTACGACCCTGTTTTTCTCAACCGCTACAAGCAGGAGGCCGCCGGGGATGAATCCTACCGGCAGTACCTCGAGGACTGGATCTTTTCCCACAAGGATCACAAGGCAATGATGGACAGCATCGACAAGGACCGGCTGGCGTCAATCACGGCCGACGGGCGTACCGGCTATGCCAGCGGACTGGAACGCCGCTGACCACACCAGGAAGCAGGAGGATGACAAAATGCCCGACTACACCCTAAAGGAAATGATGGCCATTGCCGCAGCCAGGGAAATAAAAGATGGTGACATCGTGTTTTGCGGAACCGGCATATCCATGCTGGCCGCCATGGCAGCCAAACACATCAGCGCTCCCGACAGCACCATCTTTTTCGAAACCGGAGCCATCGATTCCCTCCTGGAAGAAGTGCCCCTGGCCGTGGCGGATCCCCGGGTCATGTACTACACCGCCGTCAACGGCAGCCTGGCGGATGCTTTCGCCTTCATGCAGAACCGGCGGACCGGCGCGCACGTGGTGGGCATAATGGGGGCCGCCCAGATCGACCCTTACGGCAATCTCAACTCTACCGTCATCGGAGATTACCACCACCCCCGGGTACGTTTTTCAGGCAGCGGGGGAGCCTGCGACGTGGCCTCTTTCGTGGACCGCACCATAATCTTCATGCAGCAGCAAAAGCGCAAGTTCGTCCCCAGGCTGGATTACCTGACAAGTCCCGGCTGGCTGGGTGGAGACGACAGCCGGACCGCGGCCGGGCTGGCTGCCGGGGGACCGGCGGCGGTAATCACGAACATGGCCGTTTTCCGTTTCGACGATAAGACCCGGCGGATGTATCTGGATGCGGTCTATCCGGGGATAGACCCCCGTCAGGTACTGGATCAAATGGGATTCGAGGTCGACACGGACCGGGCGCAGACTTTTCAGCCGCCGACAAAGAGAGAACTTGAAATCCTGCGGACCGAATGTGATCCGCAACGCCTCATTCTGGGATAACCATGGACCTGACCACGCGCCGCCCGTGGGTGGTATTCATCATTACCTGCCAGCTCTTTGTCCTGTCCCAGTTCTACAGGTCTTCGGTGGCCGTCATCAGCCCCTGGCTGATAGAAGAACTGTCCCTCCGGGCGTCCCAGCTGGGCGCCATGTCGGCCGCCTTCTTTTACAGTTTTTCGGCAACCCAGATTCCCATCGGTATTTTGCTCGACCGGGTGGGAGCCCGCCGGTCCATGACCATCCTGTCTTTGCTGGCGGTTGCCGGTTCGCTGATCTTTGCCTGGTCCGATTCTTATCCGGGATTGGTTGCCGGCCGGGTCTTGCTCGGTGTGGGCATGGCCTGTAACCTAATGGGCACTTTGAAACTGCTGACGGTCTGGTTCCCGCCCGACCGCTTCGCCACCCTGACCACTCTGGTGGTCTCCATCGGAACGGCGGGCAACCTCCTGGCCTCCACTCCCCTGGTGCTTCTTTCCCAGGCCGCGGGCTGGAGAATGACCTTCGTTCTGTTTGCCGCCATCAACCTTGCTCTGACCATTCTGTTTTTCTTCCTCGTCAGTGATCACCCTCCCGGGACCAAGCCGGACGAAGCCGGTTACGACGGTCCCAGCGTACGCCAGATCCTGGCCGGCATCGGACGCCTCATGTCCGGCAGGGACTACTGGATCATATCGCTGGCCACCTTCTGCCGTTACGGGGTTTTCGCCGCCGTTCAGGCCTTGTGGGCCGGGCCCTTCCTGATGATAGGCCTGAAGATGGACAAGGTTGTAGCCGGAAACCTCCTGCTGGTTATGAACCTGGCCCTGATAGTGGGCGGCCCGGTTTGGGGTTATATCTCGGACAAGGTCCTCGGGCGACGCAGGGAAGTCGTCATGATTGGCCTGGCCGGCCTGGCGCTCTGCCTGGCCAGCCTGGCCCTCCAGGGCAAGGACGCCAACCTGCTTGTTCTGGGATCGATTTTCGCCGGCTGCGGATTTTTCTCGAGTGCCGGCATGATAATGTACGCCCACATCAAGGAACTGGTCCCCCTTGACAAGGCCGGAGCAGCCATGACCGGAATCAACCTCTTTACCATGGCAGGGGCCGCGGTCTTTCTCCAGGGTCTGGGCCGGCTGATGCAGCATCTTTTTCCCCAAGCCGCCATGGAGCCCAAAGCCTTCCGGACCGCTTTCATCCTTTGCGCAGCCTGCCTGGGACTGATCTTTTTCCTATACAGCCGCACCGGGGAACCGCACCGGCCCCCAGACCCCGCCCGAACACCCTCACACTGATATATCAGGCAGCCGCCCGGACCGGAGCACGGCCGAACTTCTGCATGGCAACGGCTGCAACCAGCAGCGCCAGCCCGATCCCGTCGGCCCAGTAGGTCGGCCAGAACAAGCCCACGGCGGCCAGGGTGAACAGGATCGTTTCTAGCCATGTCATGGACCTGAAAAAATAGCGTTCCAGGGTCGATGCAAAAGCCACCAGCCCGAGGGTGGTGACGATCATGGTCCAGATCACCTGCCAGTGCAGCAGCTCGTAGTTTTTTCCCATTCCCAGCAGGGGCCGGTAGGCCATTATGATGGGAATGATATAGAGACCCTTGGCCAGTTTCCACGAAGTAAAGGCGGTCTGCATGGGATTTGCTCCGGCGACCCCGGCGCCGGCAAAGCTTGCCAGGCTGACCGGTGGGGTGACGTTGGCATCCTGGGAGTACCAGAAGACGATCATGTGGGCCACCAGCAGGGGCACCCCCATATCCAGCAGGGCAGGCCCTGCCAGGGTGGCCAAAACTATATAACTGGCTGTTACCGGAAGTCCCATGCCCAGCACCAGAGAAGCCGCCCCGATCAGCAGGATGGCGAAAACCTCGATGCCGAAACTCAGGTCAAGCACCAGGCTTGAAAATTTCAGCCCCATGCCGGTCAAAGTCACCATTCCCACGATTATGCCGGCGGCGGCACAGGCCACCGATACCATGATGGCGTTCTTGGCGCCACCTTCCAGGGCCTTCAGGGTCATCCGCAGCTCTCTGGCCACCAGGCGGCCGATCCCTACCGGATGTCCCGGGCGTTCGGGCAGGCTGCGGCCGCCCGCCGCCCAGCGGATGGAGTCTGCCGCCAGGCTGGCCGCCAGGGTGCTGACCACGGCCACGAAGCCGGCCATCATGGGCGAGTAATTGGCCACCAGGACGTAGATCAGAATCCCCACCGGGATGACGAAATGCAACCCTTCCTTGATCACCTGCAACGGCCTGGGCAGGCTTTCCTTGGGCTGACCGGCCAGACCGTACTTCTGGGCCTCGAAATGGACAAACAGCAGCACGGTCATGTAATACATCACCGCCGGCACCAGGGCCACCTTGATGATGGTCAGGTAACTGGTATTGGTGAATTCGGCCATCAAAAAAGCCCCTGCGCCCATGATAGGCGGCATGAGCTGGCCGCCGGTGGAGGCCGCGGCCTCGATGGCACCGGCCACATGGGGCCGGTAACCGACTTTTTTCATCATCGGGATGGTAAAAGAGCCGGTGGCCACCACGTTGCCCACGGCCGAGCCGGAGACTGAACCCATGAAACCGGAGGCCACCACCGCTGTCTTGGCCGGCCCTCCTGAAAAGCGGCCCGTCAGGGCATAGGCCAGTTCGATAAAAAACTGGCCGCCGCCGGTGACCTCGAGAAAGGCTCCGAAAAGAACGAAGACGAAGACGAAAGTGGATGCAACTCCGATGGGCAACCCGAAAATGCCTTCGGTGGTGAGCCAGAGGGTGGTGGCTATCCGTTCCAGGCTGTAGCCCTTGTGAATGATCAACTCCGGCATGTAGGGACCGAAATAGGCATACAAAACAGCCACAACGCAAATGCCGGTCATCACCAGACCGATTACCCGGCGGCAGGCCTCCATCACCAGCAAGACACCGATGATGCTCACCAGGCGGTCGGCAAGAAGCCAGTCTCCCTGGCGTTCGAAAATTTCCGTCAGGTTGAAGCAGATATAAGCCGTGCAGTAGACCGAGGCTATCACGAGAAGCCAGTCTATCACCACCCAGATGCTGAGGCGGTCCTTGCTTGCCCCGGCAAAGGGCGGCTTCATCAGGAAGGTGAGCACCAGTATGGCTCCCAGATGAATTGCACGCTGGATCAAAGCTGTCAGCGCGGCGATACCGGCCGTATACAACTGGTAAAGACTGAGGCAAATAGCAATTACGGTTACCAGACCCGCTGTCACCGAGGCAAGAGTTCCTGTCGCAGAAGAAGAATTATTGGCTGTGGTTGCGTTCATCTGAAATTCCATCCTGATCGATTTGAAAAAGTATTGATCACTGCCCTCCCGGTATTGAAGGACCGGATACCAGGGTGCGCCAGACCATATTTGCCAGGCTGACCTTGCGGGCCGTGAACCTTACCGCCACATGGGGTGCCAGGGCCGAAAGGTTTATCCTGTGATTGCGCCAAATTACGGTGTGGTCGACACCGGGGCTGCCGATCCGCAGAATGAAGTTTCCCGTTGGCATGTGCATATCTTTGATCACTTCATAGGGGCCTTCCATCACCATCCGGCCGACTCCCGGCATCTTGCCCATCCCGGCCCCGAACTTCAGGTATTTTTCTTCTTCAATGAAGATGCGGCCCTCTTTGTCCAGGCGGTGGGTTTCCCAGATGGGCGCATTTTCGACCGAGTGGTAATAATGGATGGTAAAAGTCTCTCCGGGCCTCATGGGCAGAACAAGCAGCGGATCTTGCCCGCCTACCGGCGTAACGGTAAGTTCCAGACCGCCCGGAAGGAGGAACAGTACCAGGGCCAGGCAGAAAGCCAGGCCGGCCATGATCCATCTGGAGCGCACGCTGAATTCGACCGGCCCGGCCATAGATCACCTTCAGGGAATGAGCTTCCGGGGCACTTCTATCCCTTTTTCCTTCAGATACTTGATCGTTCCGGGATGCAAGGGAATCGGAGAGTACTTGACGGCGTTTTCAGGGGTAGTGTAAGCCGCTGAAGGATGGATTTTGACCAGGTAGTCCCTGTGCTCGTACAGGGCCTTTACGAGCTTGTAGACCAGGTCGGTATCCAGGGAAGCCTGGCAAATCATTACATTCCAGACACCGATGGTCGGTACCGGCTCGTCCACTCCACGGTACACTCCGCCGGCCAGTTCAACGGCCGAATAGGTGGAATTGGCCGCCAGGATCTTGGCGGTCTGCTCGGGGGTAAAACCGATTATCCTTATATCGTGTGTGGTGGCCAGGTCCAGGATGGAGCTGGTTCCCGGGCCTACCGACCAAGCGCCTACATCGATGGTGCCGTCACGCAGAGCGTTTGCGCTTTCGGTGAACGACAGGCGGCTGTCCTTGTATGAATCGAGCGGTATTCCAAGGGCCTTGAAAACGGTCTCGGTCATGAAATTGGTGCCGCTGCCGGGACTGCCGGTACTGATATTGCGGCCCTTGACCTGTTCCACGTTGGTGATTCCGCTATTTTTGAGCGTAACCAGCTGAAGCAGATTGGGATACATGATGGCCATGGCCAGGATATTGTGTTTTTTGCCCTTGAACTTCGACAGTCCCTTGAAACCGGCCACGGCCACATCGCCCATGACCTCGCCGACCACGGTTTCTCCCTTGTGGGCCAGTTTGACGTTTTCGACGCTGGCCCCGGTAACTTCGGCCACCGCTTTAACGCCCGGTACGTATTTCGACCATATTTCGGCCACGCCCCCGCCATAGGGATAATAGATTCCGCCGGTTCCGCCGGTTCCGATGCTGATGAAAGTGGTTTTTGCGGCAGCCGGTCCGGCCAGGGCCAGAACCAATGCCAAGGTGATAATGATATAAAGCCGTTTCATAGGATCAACCTCCCTTGTTGTCGGTTAGCGTTGGATTACTTAGCCATGGTGCGAATGACGAGGGTTACCGCCTTGGGGGGAACGTCCATTCCCTTGACCGGATAAACGAAGGAGGCCGTTTGACCGGGCTGCACCAGGCCTTTTTTTGTCTTACGGGGAATCAAGCCACCGACGGCTTTGCCGTTGTCCATGAAGATGTTGACCCGATAGCGCTGGGGCTCCTGGCTGACGTTGCGCACGACAACCTTGAAGTGCAGGGTTTCACTGCCTTTCCATTTTTTGAACACGCACGAAAAATCTTCCAGTGCGGCTTCGGGAGCAATGTTCTTTTCGAGCTTGCCATCGGGCACACAGGCAAATACTTCTCCCGGCTTGGGTTTGTTCGCTGCGCATCCGGCGATGGACAGGCCCAATACCACTATCGCCACCGCCACTGCCAAAACTTTCAGGCCCTCAAAATGCTTCATCGTACCCTCCTTTTAAAGGTCGAGATTGATAGGACGTTTCACTGTCATCGCTCAAACAACAAGGCCAAACCTGCCGTCTCATTCAATGCACATACTGCCGATCTTTGCCAATGTTTGCTCGCTAGCAGAACACCGGCGGCCTTTGCCGGCGTGAGTATGCAGCCTGCCGCCGCCATAGGCCGGTTCAGGGCTGTGTTCATTTTTTCGGCCAGCCGTTTGCCTTGCTTGCGCGCGGCAAACACCTGAACGCCCGGAGATCACCTAGAAATACCCCATAAGTCTGGGCAGCCACAGCACGGCATCGGGAATATAAGTTATCAGGAAAAGGACCGCCATCTGAATGATGATAAATGGTATGACAGCCTTGGAAACGTAGATCAAGTTCTTGTTTGCTATGGCACCGGTAATATAAAGGCTGACCCCCATGGGCGGTGTACAGTAGCCGATTGCCAGGTTGACGGTCATGATCAGGCCGAAATGCATCCAGTTGACATGGAAGGCATCGAGCATTGGCAGGAACACGGGGCCAAGAATCATGGTCGCGGAAATGATGTCCATGAACATGCCGATGACAAGCAGCATGACGTTCATGGCCAGCAGGAACATCACCGGCGACTGAATAGCCGACAGAACTGCTTCGGTGATCCGGCCGGGAATATCCTCCAGGGTCAGGAGGCGGCCGAAACAGGTGGCACCGGCCACAATGATCAGCAGGGTTGCCGATGTGACGGCGGAACTCACGGTAATATTCTTGACCTGGGAAAACTTCATCGATTTGTGGATGCACAACTCCACGAAAAAGGCATAGACACTGGCCACCACGGCCGCTTCATTGGCGGTGAAAGCGCCGCTGAAAATTCCGCCGAAAATAATGACCGGCAGCATCAGGGACCAGAAGCCTTCCTTGAGGATGCTCAGGGTCTCCTTGAAGCTGGGCGGCGGCATACGGACAATTTTCTTGTTCCCCTTGAAAATAAAGAAAGTGTAAAGGCACACTCCCCCCATGATCAGGACACCCGGCAAAAATCCGGTCAGGAAAAGACCTTCAAGGGATACGTTGCTGATCATGCTGTAAAGGATCATGCTGATGCTGGGCGGGATGATCACCCCCAGGTTGGGCGACGTGGTCATTACTCCGATGGTATAGCCTTCCGGATATCCGTTTTCAAGAAGTGCGGGAATCATGAAACCGCCCAGGGCCACCACGGTGGCCACCGTCGATCCGGAGATGGCTCCGAAAAGGCCGCAGGCCAGGACCCCGGCCATGCCCAGTCCGCCCGGAAGCCATGAGACCAGAACATTGGCCACCTTGATGAGCTTTTCCACTATGGTGCCCGCGGTCATGATGTTACCACAGAGAATGAAAAACAAGACCACCACCAGAGCGAAGTTGTCCATGCTGCGAAAGATGGTCTGGAAAAGAAGCAAAATGGGAAGGTCGGTGAAAAAGAGGAACCCCAAAACAGCCGTAAAGAACAGGCACATAAAAACAGGAATGTAGGTCGCCATGCAACCGAGAAGGATCAACAGAATTATAACATCGTTACCAGTCATAGAAAAGATCTTCCCCGCTTCTGATTGTTTCCTAAACCAAGGCCAGGACAATGCAAACCGCCTCTGCGTCCTGCCCGCATTTCATTGCCGCGCAGTTGCTTCAGGCCTCTTGATCGCCTTGCTTGGATCTTAGCTGATCGACATCTTCATAAATGACCTGAATGGTGCGTATCAGCATCAATACGCCCGTCAAGGGTAAAATTGCATAAAGATAGACCAGGGGTATTCTGAGGATGATGGTTTTCTGGAATGTTTTCACCTGCAGCATCGCCATCTTCCAGCCATAGATGATCATCATGGAAGCAAAAATGAGTGTTACGCTGTTTGAAAAGAAAGTCAGGGCCGTCTTGAGTTTCGGAAGCAGCTGAACCGAGGCATCTATCTTGATCATAGAGCGTTTTTTCACGGCGCTGCAACAGCCGATGAAGGTGGTGTAAATTATCACCTCACGCACCAATTCTTCTGACCATGCCAGCGTGTAATTGAACCCGTAACGCATGACCACGTTTACGAACAGGGCCACAAGAGCGATCATAACTGTGATGAAGAGGGTCCAGTCCTCGAAGAAGGTAAGTATCTTGTCAAGAAAATTCAGGGTTTTGCGAAACATTCGACCTCATCCTGCCAGGTTTGTTGAAAGGGTTTTCAATCATAACGGGCCGAGCAGACGATACAATCTGTTCCTTTTTAACCGCGTCCGCCGACCCGTGATGCTTTTGATGATAACATATTCTGCTGCTCTGAGACAGGACTTTCGGGAGCATCTACGACTGATCTTGTCAAGGAGGCCGGTGAAATATGCACCGGCCTCCTTTTTTTTCATCAACTTACTCCGGATCCTGTCCGTCTTAATCGATCTTGTACCCCATGTAGCTCTGGACTTCCTTGAGATAGTCCGCAGGACGATACTTGTCTCCGGGATACAACTTGTTGATCTCCGGCTTATACTTGATATGAGCGGCATTGCCTTTTTTCTTGAGCCAGTTCATATCCTTTTCCGACAGGGTAAAGAACAGAATTCCGTTCTTGGAGGCCTTGGCGATCTCCACGGCTTCCTGGATCTTGGTCTGCTCCCTGATATTGGCGCAGACATCGTGGACGACCTCCTTGAAGGTCTTCTGCAGATCGGCCGGCAAACGGTTGAACCAGGCCTTGTTGAAAATCCAGATGAACAATCCCTGAGCGTAGTCAAGGTATGTATAATACTTACAGACCTCGAACTTCTTGGTGATATTGCACACCATCGGTGTATGGTCAAGACCGGTTATGACTCCCTGCTTGAGCGCAACCGGTACGTCCGGCCAGGGCATAACCACAGGATTGAACCCGCATTCCTTGTAAAACAGCTGGTTAACAGCCGCTTCGGCCGTACGGAACTTTACCTTCTTGGCCTCTGCAATATTGCGGACAGGAATGGTGGTGGCCCAACCGTAATTACCGTAACCGGTAATATCGAGACCCATTATCCCCTGATGATCCATCGCCATCATGAAATGTTTGAACAATTTCTTGTTGGCGATAAACTTGTCCAGCTTGTCGAAGGAATTGATCAGAAAAGGCAGGTTGACCAGACCGAAGCGCGGTCCGAGGTTTGTTGCGGCCACGGAACTTACGCCCATACCCTGAATTGCCCCCATTTGAAGCTGGTTGAGAACCTCAACCTCACCGCCGAGCATGGAAAACGGTTTGTAGTCGATGTAAATCTGCCCATTTGTCCTTTTCCAAAGTTCATCGCGAATTGCAAACCCGGCGTACACTCCCTTCAAAACCGGATGGGATACGTTGGAAACAATGCATTTGTACTTGGCACCCTTTGGATCGAATTTGGGTTTCCAGGCGTCTAGCGACGGCTTTTTGGCATATGCCGTGCCAAAAACGAACCCGATGATGATCAATGCACCGATAGCCCCAAAAAAAACCTTCCTGGCCATTTACCCCTCCTTTGCTAAAGGCATCCCGTCAGTTAATAAATTTCATTCATTTGCCAAAAGCCATTTAAAAGCTAAATAACAGCTACAATCATCTTCAGTCAAGTAAAAAAATGGGTCCGTGAAGACGTCCTCGTCGCCGGCGAGTCATCATCTCCATCATCCGTCACTTTATAGCCGCAAACTCGGACTGTTACAACCATACAGAAAATCAAGCCCCCGCTTCAAGCTTTTGCCGCAAACAGTGATTTGCGGATTTTTTGAGGCCTCCGGACCGATGTGTCTTGCCTTTCTGCAACAAAAAACCCCGTCCTTTAGTAAGGACGGGGTTGATAATACCGACATTGCCGGGCCTGAGCCGAAATTATTCTTTCTTTTCCTCTTCGGTTTCAACAGACTCGTCTTTTTCCGGCGTTTGCTGTTCAGCCTGACGTCCGGATTCCGCAGACTGTTCTTCCGCGTCCGCAGGCTCCTGCGGGGCATCTTTCTCCGCAGTGCTTGCTTGTTTTTCTTCTTCTGTCCCGGCCCGAGGCTTTTCCGCGCTCTTTTCTGCGGTCATATCCTGACCGGCGGCCTTGGGAGCCTCTTTCTTGGCTGCCTTTACCTTTTTCCTGGCTTTCTTTTTACGGGCATGGTCGTCATGGTCCACCAGTTCGATGATCGAAACCGGAGCGGCATCACCGGCCCTGCGCCCCACTTTTATAATTCTTGTATATCCGCCTGATATTTTGCCAAAACGCTTTTGCACTTCTTCGAACAGCTTGTGCACCACATTCTTTTCTCTTACGATGGCAAGCGCCTGGCGCCTGGCATGCAGATCCCCCCGCTTGGCAAGCGTGATCAGGTGGTCGGCCCACCTGCGCAGTTCCTTGGCTTTGGCATCGGTGGTTTTGATCCGGTCATATTTGAACAACGAAGTCACCATGTTACGAAACATGGCTTGCCGGTGACTGATAGTCCGGTTGAGTTTAATTCCGCTCTTTCTATGTCTCATGGAAATATTTACTCCCCTTCTTCATTATCTTCTTCAGGAGGCACAAAACCTTCCAGCTTCATTCCAAGCGACAAGCCCATTTCGGCAAGGACTTCCTTGATTTCGTTTAGCGATTTACGGCCGAAATTCTTGG
This sequence comes from Desulfobacteraceae bacterium, assembly GCA_027068085.1. Lineage (GTDB taxonomy): Bacteria > Desulfobacterota > Desulfobacteria > Desulfobacterales > Desulfosarcinaceae > JALVQM01. The sequence continues at coordinate 22,386 of JAMOUQ010000031.1, forward strand.
TTTTGAGCATTTCGGCTTCGGTTTTCTGAACCAGCTGATATATTTTGTTTATTTCTGCGTTCTTCAGACAATTGGCGCTGCGAACGGACAGCTCGAGTTCTTCAACGCTCCTGTACAGGTTCTCGTTGAATTTCGGCTTTTCTTCATCTTCGTTTCCAACTTTTGCTTTTGGCTCCAGCGATTCATCGAAATTGATGAAAATCGACATCTGTTCCTTGAAAATCTTGGCAGCGTAAGCAACCGCGTCCTCAGGTTTTATGCTTCCATCGGTCCAGACCTCAAGGGTGAGCTTATCGTAGTCTGTAAGCTGGCCGACACGGGAGTTACCCACGACATAGTTTACTTTCTTTATCGGTGAAAAAACAGCATCTATCGGAATGGTGCCTATGGGAGCATCCTCGTCCTTGTTGTCCTCGGAAAGAGCGTATCCCTTCCCCACCTTGACGGTCATCTCCATGTTCAGTTTGGCACCTTCGGACAAACTGGCAATATGCTGATCGGGGTTTAGGATATCCACCGCTCCGTCTTCACTTATGATATCTCCGGCCTTTACGACACGCTCACCTTCGGCCTCTATTCTGACCTTGCGCGGGGCAAGATCCTTGACCTTCAGGCGTACCTGCTTGAGATTCAGGATTATCTCCGAAACATCTTCCAAAACCCCAGGTATCACACTGTATTCGTGTTGCACGGAATCTATCTTGACCGATGTAATGGCGGCCCCGTGCAGCGACGACAGTATAATGCGCCTCAGTGAATTGCCGATGGTTATTCCATATCCTCTTTCAAGCGGCTCACAAACAAACTTCCCGTAAGTCGGAGTGCTGCTGACTTCGACTTTGTCCGGCTTGATCATCTCCCGCCAGTTTACATACATAAGTTCATTGGTCGACATGATTGTATCTCCGATGACTTGGGATTTAATTATTCGCCACCAGTCGTGCGATGCCCCAGTCCGGTTTCAATTACTTCGAATACAGCTCGACGATCAACTGTTCTTGCATAGGCATGGTGAGATCTTCACGAACAGGGAAGCTTTTTACGACACCCTTCATCTGCTCCTTTTCCAAATCCAACCACTGGGGGATACCTCTGCGTACAACGGCATCCAAGGCATCTACAATGGCCTGAACCTTCCTGCTTTTCTCCTTTACTTCTATTTCATCCCCGACTTTGACCAGATAGGAGGGGATATTTACGCTTTTACCGTTGACCAGAAAATGCTTATGGCGCACGAAATGCCGGCCCTGATTGCGTGAATTCACGAATCCCAACCGGTAGACTATGTTGTCCAGCCGTCTTTCAAGCAAAACCAGCAGGTTGGTTCCTGTTATACCCTGTTGCCGGTCGGCCTTCTGGAAAAAGAGCCGGAACTGCTTTTCCGAAAGCCCATACATTCTTTTAACCTTCTGCTTCTCTCGCAGCTGGATACCGTAATCCGAAGGCTTACCGCGCCTTTTCTGGCCATGTTCACCCGGTGCGTATCCGCGACGGTCGAATGCACACTTGTCTGAATAGCACCGGTCTCCCTTGAGAAACAGTTTCATGTTCTCTCTTCGGCATATTCTGCAAACCGAACCTCTATAACGTGCCAAAGTTGCCTCCTTTGCGACAGGGCTTTTCTCTGTAGCTTTCCGGGCCCGGCCTGATTCACAGTATCAGATCCGGTGCCTTTTCACTCATGCCGGGACCACACTGGCCGGCCCCTTCCCAAAACGCGCTCTATACACGCCGCCTTTTCGGCGGCCTGCACCCGTTATGCGGAATGGGAGTGACGTCCCTGATGGCTGTAATATTGAAACCTGCGGCCTGCAAGGCCCGCAGGGCGGATTCACGCCCGGCGCCGGGCCCCTTGACGTATACCTCCACGGTCCTCATACCATGTTCCATGGCCTTTTTGGCCGCATCTTCAGCGGTAAGCTGAGCGGCAAAAGGAGTGCTTTTCCGCGAACCCTTGAATCCCTGCACCCCTGCGCTGGACCAGGCCACCGTGTTTCCGGCCGTATCGGTTATCGTAACGATTGTATTGTTGAAGGTCGATTGAATATGAACGATGCCGCTGGCAATATTCTTCTTTTCCTTTTTCTTGGTACGGGTTTTCCGTGGCATGATCTGTATTCCTGTCGATTATTGGTTACTTTTTCTTTGCCGCGCCCTTTTTCTTGACGGCGGCCCGCTTCGGCCCCTTACGCGTCCGCGCGTTGGTGCTCGTCCGCTGGCCGCGCACCGGCAGTCCCCTGCGGTGTCTCAGTCCCCGGTAGCATCCGAGATCCATGAGACGCTTAATGTTCATGGACACTTCGGTCCGCAACTCGCCCTCAACCTTGTATTGACTGTCAATGATCCTGCGAATGCTGTTGATCTGAGCGTCGGTCAAATCATCGGTCAAGGTGTTGGGGTCTATTTTCAGCTGCTGCAATATTTTCTTAGAGGTCGTTCGTCCTATGCCGAATATGTAGGTAAGACCGATCTCTATTCTTTTGCGTCTAGGTAAGTCAACGCCAGCAATACGTGCCAAAGCTTTTCCTCCTCTAATCCGAAATGGAACTAATTAGCCTTGCCGTTGTTTGTGCCTTTTGTTTTCACATATAACCCTTACTACGCCCTTGCGACGCACTATTTTGCATTTACTGCAAATCTTTTTTACAGACGCTCTGACCTTCATCTTTCAAACTCCTTAATCAACCCCGAATCCGGGGGCTGTCCGATGCTATTCTTCCCGCCTGGCCTGCCATCTATTTCGAACGGTAGGTGATTCGACCGCGGGTCAAATCATATGGCGAAAGCTCGACCGTTACCTTGTCTCCGGGCAAAATTTTGATGAAATGCATTCTCATTTTACCGCTTATATGAGCCAGAACCTGGTGTCCGTTTTCAAGCTCCACCTTGAACATGGCATTGGGCAAGGTCTCCAGAACCGTTCCCTCGACTTTTATGGCTTCTTCTTTCGCCATTACTCCCCCTTATGAGAACTTTGGTTGATCACCGCGTGCGGCTGCGAAACCCGCCCTGCTTGAGAAATCCCTCATAATGTCTGGTCAGCATATGGGATTCTATCTGCGCGATGGTATCAATGGCCACTCCGACAACGATCAGAAGCGCCGTACCGCCGAAATAAAAGGGCACATTGAATTTGGTGATAAGTATCGACGGCAATACGCAGACGGCTGAAACGTAAACGGCACCTCCCAGCGTTATGCGGGTAAGAACGCGGTCGATGTAATCGGCGGTAGGCTTGCCGGGCCTGATTCCGGGTATATACCCGCCGTTTTTCTTCATGTTTTCAGCCACATCCACCGGATTAAAAGTAACAGCCGTGTAAAAATAGCAGAAGAAAAAGATGAATCCAACAAACAGGGTCTCATAAATCCAGTTGCCGGGATGCAGCATGCCGGCGATGTTCTGAATCCAGGGAACATCCACGAAAGAGCCTATGGTCGCCGGAAACATTATAATGGATGATGCGAAAATCGGCGGGATAACACCCGAAGTGTTTATCTTCAGGGGCAGATGAGTACTGCGCCCGCCATACATTCGCCTTCCTACGATCCGCTTGGCGTATTGAACCGGTATCCGGCGCTGACCCTGCTCCACGTATATTATGAAAGCCACTACCGCGACCATCAGAACCGTGAGGATGACCAGCGCAAAAATATTCATCTCGCCCGTGGACAGGAGCCGAAAGGTGTTGCCGACGGCAGCAGGCATGCGGGCCACGATGCCGGCAAAGATTATCAGCGAAATTCCGTTGCCGATACCCCGTTCGGTTATTTGCTCTCCAAGCCACATGATAAAGGCGGTTCCGGCAGTAAAGGTCAGCACCGTCATCAAGCGGAACCCCCAGCCGGGAAACATGACTATCGGCGCCCCGGAAGGAGAAGACATCCTTTCCAGACCCACGGCTATTCCGAACCCCTGAATGATACTGAGCAGAATTGTCCCGTAACGCGTGTACTGGGTTATTTTCTTCCGGCCCTGCTCTCCTTCTTTCTGAAGCTGTTCCAGATGGGGTATCACGACCGTCAGGAGCTGTAGGATGATGGATGCGCTGATGTAAGGCATTATTCCGAGGGCAAACACCGACATCTGGCGCAGGGCACCACCTGAAAACATATTGAAAACACCGAAAATCGTACCCTCGACCTTGTCAAAGAAAGATGCCAACGCCACCGTATCGATCCCCGGGGTCGGCACGTGCACACCGACGCGGTACACCGCCAGCAATCCGGCGGTGTAAAGAATTCTCCGCTTCAGTTCCGGTATCTTGAATATGTTTGCCAAACCGCTGCTAACCATGATCAGCTCACCTCGATCGTGCCACCGGCAGCTTCGACCTTTGCCTTTGCACTTTTACTGGCGGCATCGACCTTTATCGTCAATGGCTGTTGCAACTCGCCGTTACCCAGCAGCTTGATACCATCCCTGCGTCCCTTGACCAGGCCGGCCTTTACCAGGACGCTTTCATCCACAGTCGACCCTGCATCGAAACGATTCAGGTCTCTCACATTGATAACGGCAAAATTCTTCTTGAAAATATTGGTAAACCCCCGCTTGGGCAGCCGGCGGTGAATCGGCATTTGACCGCCCTCGTAACCGGGACGGACACCGCCGCCGGACCTGCTGTTGTGTCCTTTGTTGCCCCGGCCGGCGGTCTTTCCCCAACCGGACCCGACACCACGGCCGATCCTCTTTCTGGCCTTACGCGCCCCCTTAGCAGGTGAGAGCTCATGAAGTTTCATCAGTGATCTCCTCAGCCTTGACCAGATGCGAAACCTTCTCTATCATTCCGCGGATAGCTGGCGTATCTTCAAGTTGCACAGTTTTGTTCATTTTGGTCAACCCCATGCCTTTCAACACCCTGCGGTGCTTTTCAGGCCTGCCGATCATGCTGCGTACCAGGGTGACGTTTATTTTTCCTGCCATTGATCCATCCTTACTGAATTTCTTCAACCCGCAGTCCCCGGCGCCGGGCGACAGTCTCTATGCTTTGCAGCTGCCGCAAACCGTCTATGGTCGCCTTGACAACGTTGTGCGGGTTATTGGTTCCCATGCATTTTGTCAGTATATTCTGAACCCCCACCGCCTCCAGGACCGCTCGCACGGCTCCGCCGGCAATAACTCCGGTACCTTCGGAAGCCGGTTTCAGCAGCACGCGTCCGGCACCGAATCTGCCGATGACCTGAAACGGAATGGTCCCTTCCTGAAGGGGCACCTGGATCATGTTTTTACGGGCTTTTTCAACTCCCTTGCGGATTGCTTCGGGCACTTCCCCGGCTTTGCCCAGACCGAAGCCGACTTGCCCTTCTCCATCGCCTACCACCACAATGGCGCTGAAGCTGAAGCGCCGGCCGCCCTTTACCACTTTGGCAACCCGGCTGATGTGCACCACCTTGTCGATTAGCTGGTTTTCGTCTTGTTGATTTGTTTTGTACAAGGGATCGCCTCCTTTGCAACCACTTATAATACCTTATAATTCAAGTCCGGCTTCCCGTGCGCCGTCCGAAACGGCCTTGACCCTGCCGTGATAGAGAAACCCGTTTCTGTCGAAAACAACCTGCTTGATGCCCTTTTCAAGGGCCCGCTTCCCGATGAGCTTACCGACAAAGGCGGCGGCGGCGACCTTGCTTTCGAACTTGGGTTGTGAACGGACTTCCTTCTCTACCGTCGATGCTGCGGCCAGTGTGCGGCCGTTCACATCGTCGATGATCTGGGCGTAAATATGCCTGGCACTGCGGAAAACGCTCAGCCGCGGCCTTTCGCTCTTTCCAGAAATCTTTTTCCTTATCCGTGCCTTGCGTTTGATGCGGGCCAGATATGTAGGATTAGTCGAACCCATTTTAGATCCTCGTTCTTGATTTTTTCAGATCAAAATTACTTGGTTCCAGTCTTGCCGGCCTTGCGCTGAATATGTTCTTCAGCGTACTTTATTCCTTTACCCTTATACGGCTCGGGCGGCCGCAAGGCGCGTATGGAAGCGGCAGTCTGCCCCAGCACTTGCTTGTCGATCCCCGCCAGCTTGATGATATTGTTCTTCTCCACCTTGGCCGTCACCCCTTCGGGTAGTGGAAAATCGATTGGATGGGAGTAGCCCAGGTTGAAAAGTATGCTTTTTCCCTTGGCTTCGGCCCTGTAGCCGATTCCGTTGATTTCGAGAACCCTTTCAAACCCCTTGCTCACACCCACCACCATGTTGTTTACCAGGCTGCGGGTCAACCCCTGAAGGGCCCTGCTGATACGATTGTCAATGACGGTCTCGACGGTTATCAGGTCTTTTTCTATCTTCAAATTCACTGCGGAATGAATTTCTTGGGTCAGGGTTCCGTTTTTACCCTTGACCGTAAGCAACCGGTCGTCCAGCCTGATGGTCGTGCCTTCGGGCACGGGTATCGGTTTTTTTCCTACTCGCGACATCTTTCACCTCTGAATTGCCTTGCCCCGGTTGCGAAAATCCCGGGCTGTTTGCTGCTGTTTCCACCAGGAAAAAAAGGACAGCTCTGCTTATTCCATTTCCAGCTTACCAAACAGTACAAAGCAGCTCGCCGCCCACGTTGATCGCACGGGCCTTCTTGTCTGTAAGCACCCCTTTGGAAGTCGACAAGATAGCAATGCCCAGGCCGTTGTATACCGGCTTGATCTCCTTTGAGTCCACATATACCCGCCGGCTGGGTTTGCTGACCCTCTGGATATCCAAAATGGCATGCTGGTTGTCTTCCGTATAGCGAAGATAGATCCTCAGGATGCCCTGCTTGCCGTCCTTGATGAATTTGTAATTGCGGATGTATCCTTCGCTCTTGAGGACTTTCGCTATCTCTGTCTTCATTTTCGAACCGGGCACATCTACACTGTTGAACTTCGCTTTGCCGGCGTTGCGAATCCGGGTCAGCATGTCCGCTATGGGATCACTCATTGACATGGGCTCTCTCCGTATCAATTTGCGGCCGGTCTTTCCGGTTGCGGCCGAACCGCTTTAATTACTTCCTAAAATTTTTACCAGCTTGACTTGGTCACCCCTGGCAGTTTGCCCTGTGATGCCATGGTTCGGAAACAGATGCGGCACAGCCCGAATTTCCTCAGAAACCCTCGCGGTCTGCCGCATATCGGACACCGGTTATAGGCTCGCACCTTGAATTTTGGTTTACGTCTCGCCTTAATCCGTAATGCTGTTCTGGCCAACACAACCTCCTTGAATTGCCTTCAAGCCTTTATTTCCTGAATGGCATACCCATCAGTTTCAGCAGCTCCCGCCCTTCCTCATCGGTTCCGGCGGTAGTGACGATACTGATATTCATTCCCTTGATCTTGTCGATCTTGTCATAATCTACTTCAGGGAAAATAATGTGCTCCTTTATCCCCAGCGAATAATTTCCGGCACCATCGAAGGCCTTGGGCGATATACCCCGGAAATCACGCACACGCGGCAGGGCGATGTTGACCAGCTTCTGATAAAAATCATACATTTTGCGCCGCCGCAATGTAACCATACACCCGATGGGCATTCCGGCCCTCAGCTTGAAGGCCGCTATCGATTTTTTGGCGCGGGTTATCACCGGCTTCTGGCCCGCAATGGCCATCAGTTCTTCAACAGCCCCGTCAAGAACCTTTATATTCTGGATTGCTTCGCCCAGCCCCATGTTGAGAACGATCTTATCAAGACGGGGAATCTGCATCCGGTTCTTGTACCCGAACTTTTCTTTGAGTTTCGGGACTACCTGCTCTTCATAGAAAGATTTCAACTGTGACATTCCAATCCTCCGGAGTACACGTATCTGTCACGCGCTCCCTAGGCGTCGATTATTTCGTTACACTTGCGGCAAACCCGCACCTTCTTGCCGTCATCGAGCCTTTGCATCTTGATCCTGATGGGCGCAACGCACTTGTCGCACATCAGCATTACGTTCGACCAATGAATCGGCGCTTCGCTCTCTATGATTCCGCCCTGTCTGTTTTGCATGTTGGGCCGGCTATGCCTTTTGACGATATTGATGTTTTCCACCAACACCCGCTGCTTCTTGCGATCGACTTTGATGATTTTGCCGATTTTTCCCTTGTCCTTACCGGCAATCACTTTGACCTTGTCGTCCTTTTTCAGATGGCATTTTTGTCGCATCATGGGACAGTACTCCAATGATTCCGTATTTATAGTACTTCCGGCGCCAGCGAAACGATCTTCATGAAACGCTTGGCCCGCAGCTCGCGTGCCACCGGACCGAAAATGCGTGTGCCCAGCGGTTCACGCTGATTGTTTATGAGCACCGCGCTGTTATCGTCGAAGCGGATGTATGATCCATCCGGCCTGCGGATCTCTTTCTTGGTTCGCACCACTACCGCCTTGTGGACATCGCCTTTTTTTACCTTGGCATTCGGTATGGCATCCTTAACCGAAACCACGATGATGTCACCGATACTGGCATATCTCCGCTTCGATCCACCCAGGACCTTTATGCAATACAGAACACGGGCACCGGAATTGTCGGCTACGGTCAATTTGGTCTCTGCCTGAATCATTTTCTGTTATCCTTCTGGTTCTAGAGGGCTTTTTCCACGATCTTGCTAACCCGCCAACGCTTCGTCTTGCTCAACGGACGTGACTCGGTGATCAATACCTTGTCGCCGATGCTGCATGCATTTTCCTTGTCATGAGCGATGAATTTGTTCCGGCGACGAATGTACTTTTTATACAATGGATGCTTTACCAACCGCTCCACCTGCACCACCACGGTCTTATCCATCTTGTTGCTCACGATTGTGCCGATAACCTGTCTTTTCATGCCACGTTTTTTCATAGCCGCCATTACTCGCTAGTCGGTGTTTTGTTGAGCTCAACTTCCCTCAGGACTGTTTTGAGCCGGGCTATATCCCTACGGGTCTGCTTGATCCTGCTGGTATTTTCCAGCTGTCCCACTCCGTGCTGAAAGCGAAGGTTGAACAACTCCTGTTGTAAATCCACTACCTTCTGCTGCATGTCTTCAGGGGTCATTTCCCTAATTTCACTTGCTTTCATCAGACTTCGCTCCTCTCAACGAACTTTGTTTTAATCGGAAGCTTGTGAGAAGCAAGACGGAGTGCTTCCTTGGCCATTTCCCTGGAAACCCCGGACATTTCATAGAGAATGCGTCCCGGCTTGATCACGGCCACCCATCCTTCAGGAGAGCCTTTGCCTTTTCCCATTCGCACTTCAGCCGGTTTCTTGGTTATTGGCTTATCCGGGAAAATGCGAATCCAGATCTTTCCGCCACGCTTTACATGGCGTGTCATGGCGATACGGGCAGCCTCGATCTGCTTGGCCGTCAGCCAGCCGCGGTCGATTGCCTTAAGTCCGAATTCACCGAAATTCAAGTTGCATCCCCGCCGGGCGACACCCCTCATTTTCCCTTTCTGGCGTTTACGATATTTGACTTTTTTAGGGCTCAGCATGACTTCACGTCTCCTGCTTCCATACTTTTTTCTGGACGGCGTCCGGCGTTGTCATCAATTACACGGTCCTGGCTCGTACTGCCGCGGGGTTACTCCGCCGGGGTGCCTTTTTTGCCTTATTTCCCGATCTCGTTCTTTTCCTTTTTCAGGATCTCACCTTTGAAAATAAAAACCTTTACGCCGATAACTCCGTAAGTCGTTTTGGCCTCGATGAAACCATAATCGATATCGGCCCTCAGGGTATGCAGGGGGACCCTGCCTTCCCGGTACCATTCGGTACGGGCCATTTCAGCCCCGCCAAGCCGTCCGGAGCAAATTATCTTGATGCCCTGGGCGCCGAATCTCAGGGCCGAAGACACCGCTCTTTTCATGGCCCGGCGGAAAGCGACCCGCCGTTCGATCTGGAGGGCGACGTTTTCAGCAACCAGTTGGGCGTCTATTTCCGGCTTGCGGACTTCCTGGATATCGATCAGCACTTCCTGGGTAACCATCTTCTCCAGTTCTGATCTCAGCCTCTCGATCTCCACGCCCTTTTTGCCGATGACGATTCCGGGCCGGGCGGTGAAGATTCTCAGGCGGATTCTTTTAGCCGATCTTTCTATCTCTATCCGCGAGATTCCGGCGTGATAAAGCTTGTTCTTGATGAACTTGCGGATCTTGTAGTCTTCGTAGATATAGTCCGCGTATTTCTTATCAGCGTACCACCGGGATTCCCAGGTTTTGACAATTCCTAATCTCAAACCGATCGGATTGACTTTCTGGCCCAAACTGTTCCCTCCTTTTTAGACCGATTCTTCTGCCAGAACGACGGTAATGTGACTGGTCCTTTTCAAAATTCTCGTTCCGCGCCCCCTGGCCCTGGCCCGATAACGCTTTAGCATTGGACCTCGATCCACGATTAAATTCTTGACCACCAGCAGATCAACATCCAGATTCATGTTGTTGTCGGCGTTGGCCGCAGCCGAACGTATCGTCTTTTCGACGATACCGGCACCCTTCTGGGGCATGAACCTCAGAATCTGTAAGGCTTTCTCTACCGGTTTACCCTTGACGGCATCAGCAAGCATCCGCACTTTCTGCGGCGAAATGCGCACGTACTTGGTTACGGCTTTAACCTCCATCGGCTCTAGCTCTCCTTACCTTGCGGTTACTTCCTCTTCGATTTCTTGTCGGCGGCGTGACCATAGTATGTGCGTGTCGGAGAAAATTCGCCGAGCTTGTGGCCGACCATGTTCTCGGTTACGAAAACCGGAATAAACTTTCTTCCGTTGTGCACCGCCAAAGTTATGCCGACCATCTCCGGCACAATGGTCGATCTGCGCGACCATGTCTTGATCACCCTGTTGCTGCGCGTCTCCTGCGCCGCAAGAACCTTCTTCATCAGTTTGGGAGCGATATAAGGTCCTTTTTTCAACGAACGTGGCATAACGCCTCCTGCTTAAGATCACTTTCCGGGTCGTCAAACTGGCTTAACGAATCTTTTCTGCGCCATGGCGCCTATTTCTTGTACCTGCGTTTCACGATATACTTGTCAGTTTGCTTGTTCTTACGGGTACGGTATCCCTTGGTCGGCCAACCCCACGGCGAGCACGGATGACGGCCGCCGGACGAACGTCCTTCGCCGCCGCCCATGGGATGATCGACCGGATTCATGGCCACTCCCCTGACCTTGGGCCTGCGGCCCAGCCATCTGGAACGGCCTGCCTTGCCGATGGAAAGGTTTTCATGGTTCACGTTGCCCAGCTGCCCGACCGTTGCCTTGCAGCGCAGCAGCACCATGCGGACTTCTCCCGACGGCAGTTTTACCAGGGCATACCTGTCTTCCTTGGCCATGAGCTGGGCGTAAGTCCCGGCACTGCGCACAATCTGGCCGCCCTTGCCCAGCTTCAGCTCGATGTTGTGAATATGGGTTCCAAGAGGAATATTTGAAAGCGGCAGCGCGTTGCCCGGCTTTATGTCGGCATCCGGACCGGACATCACCGTATCTCCCACATTCAGGTTGAGCGGAGCCAGGATGTAACGCTTTTCTCCATCTGCGTAATGAAGCAGAGCGATCCTGGCGCTGCGGTTCGGATCGTATTCTATCGATGCGACCTTGGCCGGGATGCCGTCCTTGTCCCGCTTGAAATCTATTATCCGGTAGTAGCGCTTATGCCCGCCGCCCCGCCTGCGGCTGGTAATCCGGCCATTGTTGTTACGGCCGCCGCTCTTTTTCATGATCCTGATCAGGCTCTTCTCCGGTGCGGTCTTGGTAATCTCGTCGAACGTCGAATAGGTCTGAAACCTCCGTCCGGGTGAAGTCGGGTTGACTCTTTTTACTGCCATGATCTTAGCTCCCAAGCTCTATTTATACTCAGCACTTCAGTGCACAAACTTTTTAATCTAGGCTCCCTCGAAAAAGTCGATCTTTTCGCCAGGTGCCAAGGTAACGATCGCCTTTTTCCAGTTCTTCCTTTGACCGAGAATCCTTCCCCGTCGTTTTATTTTACCCTTCATGTTCATTGTGCGCGTGGAGAGTACTTTCACTCCGAAAATCTGCTCTATCGCCCGCTGGATCTCGATTCGATTAGCCCGCGGGTCCACTTCGAAAGTGAGCTGATTGTATTTTTCTTTCTGAATCGTGGTCTTTTCGGTCAAAAGAGGCCTTTTGATAATATCGTATTGAATCATTGCCCAAGCCTCCCTTCCAGCGCCCTGACTACCGGTTCGAGCAATACCAGCTTTTCGTACTTCAGAACGTCGTAAACGTTCAGTCCTTCCTGCCGCAAAACTTTGACGCCCTTGACGTTACGAGAAGACAGTTCCAGGTTCTCGTTCTTCTGATCGGTTACTATCAGCGCGTTGCCGGCGTCAATATTCTCGATGGCTCTGACGAAATCCTTCGTCTTGATTCTTTCCATCTCAAAGCTGTCGAGCACCACGAGTTCTTTCGATGCCAGTTTGCTGCTCAACGCCATTTTCAGCGCAAGACGCTTCATCTTCTTCGGCACCTTTTTCTCATGGGAACGGGGCGAGGGACCGAAAACGACGCCGCCTCCCCTCAGAATCGGAGACTTGATATCACCCTTACGGGCCCGCCCGGTACCTTTCTGGCGATAAAGCTTCCTCGTGCTGCCCTTGACATCGGAACGTCTCTTGACAGAGGCCGTGCCTGCTCTTCTGCCCGCCAACTGTGCAATCACCACCTGATGAAGCACCGCAGGTTTCACTTCGATATCGAAAATCGCCTCAGGCAACTCCGTTTCCGACACCTTCTCACCGTTTATATTGATAACCTCTACAGTTGCCATATTCTTCCTCACCAGGTCATTGGCCTTGAGCGGAGCAATTCAGCCGGGCTACGCATCAATCCGCGGCAGTCACCGATCCACAAGCCAGGCCTATTTGGCAAATTTCACTTTCTTGATGGTCACCAGGCCTTCCCGGTGTCCCGGAACCGCGCCCTTCAACATTATAAGGTTCTCTTCGGGTCGTATATCGATAACTTCGAGATTGCGAACCGTCTTCCTGGCCGCTCCGTACCTGCCGGGCAGTTTTTTGCCCTTGATCACCTTGGCAGGGTAGGCGCTGCAACCGATTGATCCTGGAATACGATGGGATTTGCTTCCATGTGTTTTTCTGCCGCCACCGAAACCGTGCCTTTTCATGACCCCCGAGAAACCGCGCCCCTTGGTGGTACCAACGACATCTACTTTTTCGCCCACCTTGAAGATCTCCGGCCCCACGGTCTGCCCCAGAGAGAAGGCTTCCGGATCATCGACAGCCACTTCTTTCAGATAGGCGAAGCATACTCCGCCGCTTTGCTTGAAATGGCCCTGGAGAGGCTTGGTGACCCTGCTCTTTTTCTTCTCTCCGAACCCGATCTGCAGGGCGTTGTATCCGTCTTTCGCCTCTGTCTTTATCTGGGTTACGACACACGGCCCGGCCTGGATAACCGTTACCGGGACATAGCGGCCGTCGGATGTAAAAATACCCGTCATGCCCAGTTTTTTACCGATCAGTCCTTTACTCATAGGTCAATCTTCCCTGTGCTACAATTTGATCTCAACATCGACACCCGGAGAAAGATCCAATTTCATCAAGGCGTCCACTGTCTGCTGGGTCGGTTCCAGAATATCCAGCAACCGCTTGTGCGTCCGCATCTCGAACTGCTCACGCGATTTCTTGTCGATGTGAGGTGAACGCAATACACAAAACTTGTTGATTCTGGTCGGCAGTGGTATCGGACCCACCACCTTGGCGCCGGTCTTCCTGGCCGTATCCAGGATATCCGATGCGCTCTGGTCCAACAGTTTGTGATCATAAGCTTTGAGCCGTATACGTATCTTGGCATTCATTATCATGGCTTCGTCTCTCTTATTCGATGATTTCGCTCACCACACCGGCGCCGACCGTCCGTCCGCCTTCCCGAATGGCAAAGCGCAGCTCCTTTTCCATGGCGATCGGCGTTATCAGC
>JAMOUQ010000032.1 GCA_027068085.1 Desulfobacteraceae bacterium
GACATAGCCACCACCCAGATTTACACTCATCTGACCCAACAACAGCTGATCCGGGCCCATCGTAAATATCATCCGCGGGGATGAGGGCTTCTGGACGTTTCGGCCAACCGCCGCATTATCCCAACTTGGTGTTCAAGAGAACTCCGGGACGGGCCAATGAATCATTTTGATATTTGATTTTCAGCAGCTTTGGGTTATAGAGAAAATATCTCCACGCTTTAGCTCCAAAAAAAAACGACGGGTCATCTACGCCACGGCCGCTTTCACAATGATTGCCGAACGATGAACTCTGCTCATTCAGACCGGAATACAGTCCGTATCGCTTGCGGCATGAGCCGCCGCCGTTACCATGCCCGGCGCAGGCCCCTGGTTGTATTCATGCAGGAGGAGCGAATTTTTCGCGCCGAACTGGATAGTTACTGGGAAAGCGGTCTCCTGCTCCGGCTCCGGACCGCAGGACGGCTTTGCCCAGGCGACCGCCTTGCCCGGGTTCGGGTGGAAAAATACGGAAGAACCATCCCCTTCCCCGACCTGACAGTCAGCCAGGTGCTCCCGGCCGGCGAAAGACTTTTGGTTTCGACCGGTCTGGCCGAGCGGCAGGCTCCTGAAACCATACCCGGGCTGATCGCCAGGCTGGAGTCTCCCAGGCATTACAATACCGATCCGGCAACCCGCCTCCCGTATTTCGGCCGCAAGGGACATTACAGCACGGAAGCGGTGGAAGGCCGCCGCAGTTGGCTGGCCGCCGTCACCCGCTCGAAGCTGGAAGCGTTGTTTCGGACCATACTCCAGCCTGAATCGCTTGCCGGAAACATCGAGAATTATATCGGAGCAGTCCAGATTCCGGTGGGCATAGCAGGACCAATCATGATAAACGGCCTCTATGCCCAGGGAGTAATACCGGTGACTGTGGCCACCAGTGAGGGGGCACTGGTGGCCTCCATGACAAGAGGGGCCATGGCCTGCAACCTTGCCGGCGGAATCCAGGTTCATGTACTGGGCCAGACCATGACCAGGGCCCCGGTATTTTTCTGCCGCGACCTGTCAGCCGCCCTGAGCCTCGAGCGATGGGTAAATGTCCACCAGGATGAAATCCGCCGACAGGCCGAGAGTGTTTCCGCCGTGGCCCGCCTTCAGCAAATCACTCCCTTCGTGTTCGGTGATTCTCTTCATATCCGTTTCCATTATCATACCGGTGATGCCGCCGGCCAGAACATGACCACCGCCTGTACCTGGATGGCCTGCCGCTGGATAGCGGATCAGGCGGGCCGGTTGCCTGAAATAGGCTCACTTGATTTTATGATCGAGGGCAATCTTTCGGGAGACAAGAAGGTAAGCCTGCAGAATTTCGCCGTGGGCAGGGGGATTTCAGTAACTGCCACCTGCCGGATCCCGGAAGACATTCTAAGGGCCAAACTCGGTCTTACTCCGGAAACCTTCTGCCGCCGCTGGCAGGCGGGCGAAACAGGAGCCCTTCAGGCCGGCATGTGCGGTTCCAACATCAACTTCGCCAACGTGGTGGCGGCCGTCTTCGCCGCCACCGGCCAGGATCTGGCCTCCATCCACGAGTCTGCCTGCGGAATCTTCAAAACTCGCACCGAAGACAGTCATCTTGTTTGTACCGTGTATCTGCCGGGGCTGGTTATAGGCACAGTGGGCGGCGGAACCTGGCTGCCCTGCCAAGCCGAATGTCTGGAGATAATGGGCTGCAAAGGAGAAGGCAAGGTTTTTCGTCTGGCCGAGATTATAGCCGCAACCTGTCTCTCCCTGGATCTTTCAACAGGGGCTGCCATAGCTTCCAACCGCTTCGCACGCGCCCATGACCAGCTGGGACGGCGCCGCGCCAAGACCGGCATAGGCTTTGCCCAGATAAATACTTCTTTTTTCAGACAAATGTTACCCGATGGCTTCGGCCGGATACGCGGCGTAACCCGCCTGGAGCTCGATACCACCAATGCTGTTTTGTCGGCAATGGTGACCAACCACCGGCGCAGGACGGTCTTCGGGCTCCACCGCTACCGCCTGGAGTTCGACCGCGACCACCTGGACGTGGTGCTCAAGATCAAGCCCCATGCAGGTGAATTGCTGGACATCGGCGTCCAGGTTGCCCGCATGACGGGCCATGATTCCCTGGCCGGTCTTTTCGAGGCCCATTTCGGAATCTTCGGGCTCGAAGACAGCCATTTGCGCGAAGTCGAGATGTTTCAGGCCCTGACCGGGCATCTGCCGGACATTATACCCCGTATTTACGGTACGTGCTGCGATCCCCGGCGGGATCTCTACGCGGTGCTGATGGAGGACCTTTCTTTCTGCCGCTTTTTCACCGGAAACAGCCTCAGAGACCCCATGACCGACGGTGACATGCGCATTTGCCTTGAACGCCTTGCCAAATTACATGCCGCTTACTGGCAAGGCGGAAACAACTCCTTCCGGGTGCCCGGATCAGCGGCCCTGCTCGAACCTCATTCCCTGGTAGCCGCCCGTGAACTGCTGGCCAGTCTGACCGAGTTCAACGCCCGGCGCTTTCCCAGACTGCTGGTACCCGCCCTGCGCAAAAGGATGCTTGCATTTCTGGAAAGGGCCGAGCAATACGTTGCGGAGATGAAAAAGTGGGGATTCACCCTGACCCATAACGACTGTACTCCCAGGAACATATGCCTAGCTAATCGCAGCAGGAGGGGAAATGATGTGATATTTTACGACTGGGAACTGGCCTGCGTCCAGAATCCAGAACACGACCTGGCCGAGTTCTTCGCCTTCGCCCTGCCCTCTGACTGTCATCCCCGACGCCGCCTCGACCTGCAAAAATACTATTACGACTGTCTGACACGGCACCTGGGCATGGATATCGGCGGGCGCCCGACCGGCCGCCTGCTGATTCTCAACGCCCTTCACCTGGCCCTGGTAAGGATAAACCTCTACCTGCTGGGCCACAACGTAATGCCGCTGGACTTTATCGAACCGGTCATGGCATCCCTTGAAGTAATGACGGCCGGGCCGGATTATGACTGACGTAAACCATGCAAGGCTGTATAGGAGCCTATGAATCTTTGCGACTGGAAAAGCTGGTTCGATAGACGTTTTTCAAAAAAATCCAGGAGCCGGCTGAAATTGTCATCCTGTATCGCTCTCAGCGACCCTGCGGCCTGTGATCCCGGGATAAGCGGGGCCAAGGGGGCCCGCCTGGCGGCCATGTACCAGGCCGGATTTCCGGTACCGGAAGCGATCATAGTCCCGACCGCGACCTGGTCGGCACTTGCCGGCTCCTCAGCCTCCGCCCAAGATGTTCTGTCACTCCGGTTGCCGGAAGAATTCTCCAGGTCGCTGGTTCAGGCTGCCCGCTTGTTGAAATCGGCAACCGTGGCCGTCCGCTCATCGGCGGTCGGCGAAGACGGATACGAGCATTCCCTGGCCGGACAACTGGTAACCTTTCTCAACACGAAACCTGAGCAAGTTCCCCGCAAAGTGGTGGAGTGCTGGGCCGCCAGGTTTTCAGACCCTCTGAAAGCCTATCGCCGGCGCAGGCTGCTGGCCGGCGATGATGCCATGGCCGTGATTATCCAGCGCCAGATCGATGCCGACATGGCAGGAGTCGTCTTCACCATCGACCCGGTCCGGCGCAGTGCCGACAACCTGGTCCTGGAATGGACCCACGGACTTGGAGACCGCCTGGTGGATGGCCGCCTGGATCCCCGCAGATGCCGGATAGCCAGGAAATCGGGACAGATTTTAGACCGGGAAGAATCACCACCCGGAGACATATGTACCGAAGCCCATCGCTGGGGGCTTGCCGCCGAGCGCATGATGAATTTCCCGGCCGACCTGGAATGGGCGGCTGAAAGAGAACAATTTTACGTTCTGCAGGCCCGGCCGGTGACCGCAATAAGCGACGGCCAGAGCGTGGCCTGGACCGATGTCAACCTGGCTGAAAATTTCCCCCATCCCATCACCCCTCTGGCCTGGTCGCTGGTCAGGCGGTTTTACGCTGCCTACATGCGTTCCATCCTGCCCGTCTTCGGCTGGCGGCCGCACAAGAGCAGTCGCGGGATCGTCGATCACCTGATCGGCCTGCAGGGACAGAGAATTTACTATTGCATCGACAACTGGTACGCGGTCCTGCAGTCCTTTCCCTTCAGCCGCTGGATGACCCATTTCCTGGACCAGTATATCGGCCAGTACGTGGCTTATCGCCCTCCTGTCGCGGACGACGTAATGGCCGGCGCGGGAACCTTGCGTCGCCGGCTGGCCTGGCTAACCTTCCTGCCGCGGATGCTGGCGATTATCTTCAATGCGGAAAAGAGGCTGACCAGGCTTGAAAAAGACTTTGCCCGCTTCCAGGAAACCTGGCGCAGGCCGCACACCGAAGGCATGCCAGCCGGACAGCTGGCAAAACAGCTCGAGCAGAGGTTCGATCTTGTGGAAAACCAGTGGGCCGCTGCGGCCATGGCCGACCTGCTGGTGATGATCTTTCCCGGCCTGCTGGGGGTTCTGGCCGAACGATGGCTGGGAACCCCGGCCGCCATGGCAACGGCAGACCTGCTGGCAGGCCAGGAGGTAACCAGTATCCAGCCCTCGGTCCTGATCTGGCAAATGTCCCGCCTGATAAACTCCGATCCGGCCCTGGCCGAACTTCTGCACCGGGGTCAGTTCCGGCGCCTCGAGGCCGGATTGCCAGAGCGGGCACGCCGGCTGCTGGACCAATTCATGGATCGCTTCGGAAGCCGCTGTTACCTGGACTGCATGGTGGTAATGCCTACTTTCCGGGAAAAGCACTCCCTGTTCTGGAACCTGGTGAGCCAGTACGGAAACAGTCGGCGTGCTGATCCGGCAAGCACCCTGGAAGCCACCCGGTTGCGCACCGTCAAGGTTCGCCGGCGTTTTTTGGAGCGGCTTTCTCCCCTGCGCCGGGCAATCATGGGCTTTGTCATTGACCGGTCAGGCCTGGCAGTCCGGCTGCGGGAAAGGGGGCGGCTGCTGCAAAGCCTCCTTTTCGGTGAAATGCGGCCGCTGATCCTGGCCCTGGGCCGCAAAATGGTCTCCCTTGGCCTGATAGCAGAAGCCCAGGATGTTTTTTATCTGCGGTTGTCCGAGATTCTGGACATAATGCAAGGGGCCTATCCCCTGCCGGAAACTCTGGATGAAACAATCAGACTGCGCAAAGAGGCTTTCAGTTACTGGAAACATGAACGGCCGCCGGAATTTTTTCTCGCCCGCAAAGGGGAATACTGGAAACCCCGGCAGAAACCACCGGACGACATGAATGATGAACGCACCCTGACCGGAACTCCGATTTCACCCGGAAACGCGAAAGCCTCGGCCCGTGTTATCGTAGATCCCCGCCAGGGGCACCTGTTGAAAGAAGGAGAGGTATTGGTGACATACGCCACCGACCCGGGCTGGACTCCCCTTTTCACCCTTGCCGGTGCCCTTGTCCTGGAAAGGGGCGGTGTGCTTTCACATGGGGCAATCGTGGCCCGCGAGTTCGGTATCCCGGCGGTGGCCGGTATCGAAGACGCCTGCCGGCGGATCCGAAGCGGCCAAATCGTTACCGTGGACGGCAATAGCGGAAGTGTAACCATTGAAGACGAATGAAAAAGAGGAACACACCTCCACCGTCCGGGCTGTGGCGGCATGGATGAGGGAACGTTTTCCACCCCTGATTACCCTGCCCCTGGCAGCCGTTTTGACATTTTCCGGCCAGGCCGGCAACCCTTGTCCCTGGCAGTCTGTGCCGGCAACAATCCTCTACGGCTGGCTGATTCTGCTCGCCCTGCGCATTATCGACGATCTTACCGACCTCGAACACGACCGAATCTGGCACCCCCGGCGAACCCTGTCCAGGGGATGGGTCACCACTGCCAGTCTTGGATGGCTGGCGGCCATCTCGGTTATGGCGGCGGCCGCACTGGCGGTGATGTCGGGCAGCATTGAACTGACTGTGATTCTTGCGTCCGTCTATCTGCCCTTTTTCCTTTTCAAGTCCGGGATTCCGGCCCTTGTCCGTCCTTTCTGGATCAACCTGGTATTCGGGCTGCTTATAACCGGCACTGCCGAGGCCTCATGGGGACGGGTGGCCCTGGGTGCATTCGGATGGCTGGCTGCCACCGGCCACGATTTTTGCCACAGCATTGCCGACATGGTGGAACAATCAGGATCTGCTGAGGGCAAGCTGCGGCTGGCGGCCCAGACGGGTATCGTATGTTACGGGTTGTCCTTTGTCATGGCCCTTGTTGCCCTGGTGCTCGAACCTAACATTGTCATGGCACTTGCGCTGGCATGCTCGGGCATATGGCTTGGAAGATGGTTGCTCCGGCTGTGGGAAGACCCCGGTGTCCAAACAGCCAGGGCGCTTTACGTGCGCGGTTTCCTGGCTTTCGTTTTGCCCCTGGCTGCCAGGATTGTCGGCTTCATGCTGTGACAAGTTCGCAAAAGGTGATCTTTTTTATGGAGAATCAAATGTTTCTGGGCACATACAATCTTCCAGGCGCAGTGACGTTCACCGGACTTTGGCTGGCGCTGGCCTCCTGCTTCTGGGCCATCAAAGGCCGGATCGACCTTGCCTCGGTCTTTCTGATCTGGGCCGGCGTCTGTGATCTTCTGGACGGCCCCCTGGCCAGGCGGAGGAAGTCCTCGGCCACTGAAAATCTTTTCGGGGCCCAGATCGATTCCCTGGTCGACCTGGTGTCCTTCGGGGTGACACCGGCCCTGTGCTGCTTTCTGCTCGGACTGGACCGGATCTGGGACTACCCTTTCCTGGCACTATATGTGTCGGCGGCCGCCATGCGTCTTGCGACCTTCAATACACTGAAGCTTGCCGGGCGGCTGCAGGCGGGAATCTTCCGGGGCCTTCCGGTGACCTATGCGGCCCTTGTCTTTCCCCTGGCTTTCCTGGGAGGCAAGCTGTTGACCGAAACGACGTTCCTAATGGTCCTGCGGCTGGTTCTGGCTGGAATGACGGTTGCCTTTTTACTGGACGTGGTGGTGGGAAAACCCTCCGGGAAGGGATATCTTTGCCTGCTGGGCCTGGCCCTCGGCCTGACCCTGGTCTGGCTGGGCCTTGTACCGGGAACACCAAGATAAGGATCTGGCTGTGAAAGACCTGGTTGCATATTTATGGATACTGATGCCCATCGTGATGGCCGCGGTATGCAACATGCTCTGGGTGCGCTTGCCTTTTGTCAGGCGCATCAACCGGCCCATGGACGGGAACCGCTGCTGGACCGACGGGCGCCCCTTGCTGGGCAGCCATAAAACATGGCTAGGCTTGGTGGGAATGCCGGCCTGGTCGGCTGTCTGGATGCTGATCTTCAGCAGCCTCAACGCCAGGCTGTCCTGGGCCTCGTCCCTGGACCTGTTTGCATCAGCCAGATGGGACCTGCCCGAAGCCCTGGTCAACGGAGCTGTCTGGGGAACCGGGTACGTTCTGGCAGAGCTTCCCAACAGCTTCGTCAAGCGCCGATTGCAGATCGGCCCCGGACAAACAGCCAGGGGCCTGAAAGGCATAGCGTTCATTTTCTGCGACCAGGCAGACTCTGTAGTCGGCTGCCTGGTAACGATGCATTACTTTTATCAACCAAGCCTCGCCGAGCTGCTCATGCTTTTCGTTCTGGGCACGGCGATCCATTATCTGACAAACGTACTGCTCTACCTGTTGGGCCTGAAAAAGCAGATGGGATAAGTCGGCACACCAGCACGGGCGGGATTTGTTCTCTACAAAATACCAAATCTTTGATAAAAGACTGCTTCTGCCGGCCCGATGGCCGCACTGTAACGCGATATTGTGAACCTACTGCGCCGACAAGGGCGGACCGGTTCTT
>JAMOUQ010000033.1 GCA_027068085.1 Desulfobacteraceae bacterium
AAAAGGACCTGGACAAATGGCTGCATCACTACAACCATGAACGCCCCCACCGCGGTTACCGTAACAAGGGCAGAAAACCGATTGAAACCTTCGAACTTGGTAAAAAACGCCGGGAGGCCCTGATGAAACAAGCTGCTTAAACACACCCAGACCGGGAGGCTTTACTGTTCGGTAAGCGCTTGACTTTTACAGATAACGGAAAATATACACCTTAAAACAATCTTATTGTGGTCTTGACTTTGGGGTCCATCTTATTTTCCCCGGGTCTGACAGGGCCGTTTTATTATTGTCCTGCCCCAAAATGGTGATCAAAATGGAACTGGAAGAAATCAGAAGGCAAATTGACAATATCGACCGCCAGCTGCTGGTGTTGCTCCAGGAAAGGATGAGTTATGCCCTGCGGGCCGGAAAGTTCAAGCAGCAGGTGTCCGACCCCGAGCGCGAACAGGATATCCTGGAAAGGGCTGCCCGGCTGAGGCTGGACCTGGTTGAACGTTCCTTCGCCCGCCAGCTGCTTGAAGCCATCTTCGCAGAAAGCAAACGGCTGCAAAGACAAGACAGGACCCTGGTGGCATTTCAGGGCGAACACGGTGCCTACGGTGAAGTGGCGGCCCGCAAATTGGTGCCCGAGGGAGCTTATATCCCGTGCCTGGAATTCGGTGATGTCTTCGGAGGTGTCGCCAAGGGGCATTTCGATCTTGGGGTGGTGCCGGTCGAAAATTCGCTCGAAGGGGCCGTGACCCGGGTCGACGAACTTTTGACCCGGACAGAGCTGAAAATAGTGGGAGAAATCAGTGTGCCGGTCGATCATTGCCTGCTGGCAGTCGATGCCGATGATATCTCCCGGGTCAGGCTGGTATATTCCCATCCCCAGGCCCTTGCCCGGTGCAGGAATTTTTTGAGCCGCCACGGTCTCGAGCAAAGACCTTTCTATGACACCGCCGGGGCTGCCAAAATGTTGGCCAGGGACAATCCCGGAGCTGCGGCGGCTGTCGCAAGCCGCCTTTGCGCCGATTTATACGGCTTGAAAATCCTGGCCGAAAAGATCCAGGACGGCCCTTCGAATTCAACCCGCTTCATCCTGCTGTCCACCGAGGCCTGCCAGGTGGAAAGCGGCAAAACATCAATCGTCTTCAGCACAACCCACACGGCAGGCAGCCTGTTCAAGGTCCTCCGGCTTTTCGCCGAGGCCGGAATCAATCTGACCCGCATTTCATCCATACCCGGGCGGACAGACCCGGGCAGCTGGGATTTTTTCCTCGATTTCGAAGGCTCCGTCAAACAGGCTGAAATCGCGGCTGTCATGGACCGGGTGAAAAAGGTAGCGGTGGATCTGCGCTGGCTGGGCAGTTATCCGGCCGACCCGAAGCTGGTTTGACGCCTTTTGGCA
Organism: Desulfobacteraceae bacterium; assembly: GCA_027068085.1. Taxonomy (GTDB): domain Bacteria; phylum Desulfobacterota; class Desulfobacteria; order Desulfobacterales; family Desulfosarcinaceae; genus JALVQM01. The sequence continues at coordinate 1,391 of JAMOUQ010000033.1, forward strand.
GCCGCCCGTGCCGGTAAGGCCCGGGCGGCACGACGCTCGGCTCCCGGTCATGCCTGTAGAACAGAGGCGACTGCGCGCCTGAGCTGTTCCAGGCGGGCCTCCAGGGTTCCGGTATACCCTATGGCAAGCCTTACCAGACCGGGTGAAAGGCCGATCTGCCTCTGTTCTTCTGCCGGTATCTCAGAAGAAGTCGAGGTGCCCGAGCAGCTCATCAGGGTGTCGAAATATCCCAGGGACACGGCAATCAAGCCGAATTTTTCCCGATTCTGGAGGACGTCCAGAAGTTGCTCCGCCTTTTCCAGCGTACCGCAGTCCAAGGCTATGATTCCGCCAAAGCCGTAACGCTTGTTGATCATTGTGCGCAGCAACTGGTGCTGGGGATGGGAGGCAAGCCCGGGGTAGATGACGTCGACCCGCATTTCCTCCAGGGCTTTTGCCATGGCCATTGCGCGGCGGCTGTGTTCGCGCATGCGCAGGGGCAGGTGCGGCAGGCGCTGGATTATGTCGAAAGCCACCCGGGGATCCATGGTCGGTCCCAGCAACATGATCATGCCCTGGTGCAGATCCATCAGATCCCTGATGAAATCGCTCCGGCCGCAAACAGCGCCGGCAATCAGGTCCGAGGCTCCGTTGATGAACTTTGTCATCGAGTAGACCACCACATCGGCTCCAAGCCGGGCAGGGCTCAGGACCATGGGGGCGAAGGTGTTGTCGACCACAAGTTGCAGACCGTTTTTGCGGCAAAGAGCGGCAAGAGCAGGGATGTCAGCGATTTTCAGGGTGGGGTTGCCGATGGATTCGGTGTAGATTACCCTGGTGTTTTCTCTGACGGCCTCCTCTATCTTTTGCGGGCTGGTGATGTCTACAAAAGTGGTTTCAATTCCGAACCTCGGCATCAGGTCTGCCATCAGGGCATGGGTTCCTCCATAGATCGTGTCGCTGGCCACGATATGGTCCCCCTTGCGGCACAACTGCAGCAGGACGCATGCGATGGCCGACATTCCGCTGGCGGTGCACATGGCGGCTTCCGTGCCCTCCATGGCCGCAAGGTAGCGGCCCAGGACGCTGACAGTGGGATTGAAGTGCCGGCTGTAAAGGAAACAACCGCCTTTGTCGGGGCCTTTGGCGCCCTGGAAGATTTCAGGCAGGGTGCGGGGATCGATAACCGTGAATGTGGCCGAACGGGAGATTGACGGTGCCACGCCGCCGTGTTCGCCAAACTCCCGGCGGGCTGAAATCATTGCAAGTTCAGGTGAGTAAGGCTGCATTTTTACCTCCTTGCTGGTTTGGTTAATTGTCCGGCGCAATAGCGGATATGGCCGAAAGAAGGGCAGGCGCTGATTCTGTTTCGGAAAAGATGATGAAGGTCTCGCAGCGGCCAAAGTCCGGCAGGGCCGCTATCTGGGTCTTGACCAGATTGCCCAATGCGTCGAGGTCCCTGGCCACCACGTGGAGGATGTAATCGAACCTGCCACTGACATGGTAGCAGGACTTGATGCAGGGTACCCGTTGGACGGCTTTTTCAAAATTGCGGATCTGGTTGGCCTCATGCCGGTCCAGGACGAGCCCTACCAGAGCCTGGACACTTAATCCGAGATGGCGCCGGTTGACCACGGCGCGGTAACCCCTGATCACACCGCGGCCTTCCAGGCGCCTGACCCTTTCCTGGACGGTGGTGGCAGGGACGCTGAGCCTTCTGGCGATGGTGCTTATTTTTTCGCGGCCATTGCGGCAAAGAGCCTGTACGATGCGGCGGTCAAGATCATCCATGGCTGACTCCATGACTGGGTTGCGTTTGGAATACCATATTGTGATATTACCGGCAAAAATGCAAATATAATATTCAAACGACAAAAAAATTATTCAATTAACGATGAAACGGCGCATATAACGCACTTTGACGGTAATAACAACGGGCGTGAGAATTGAAGGGCGGTCTTCAATGGCGGGAAACCCGGAAGGCCGGGGATCAGGTGCCTCTGCCGGTGTGTCCCGGCTTGTCGGAGGGTAAATTGCCGGGGCCGTAACCGGCTCAGTCGGATGATCTGTATTTGGGCGTAAACGGAATGTGCCTGTCAGGCAAGGCTTTTGCGCAGGTTGATGAAATTGCTCCGGTCGAAGCCGAGTGTTTTGAAAAAAGACAGCAGGTCGGTCGAATCCCAGCGCACTGAAGTGTAGACGGATGTTATGCCGGTTTCCTTATAAATTTTGAAAATCTCTTTGGCCAGACTTTCTCCGATTCCACGGCCCATATAATCGGGATCTACTCCCAGGGTGGCTATCCAGGCGCTTTTTTCGATGCCGAATCCCAGGGTCAGGATATAACTGATCATGAAACCGACGATCCGTCCATCGTGTTCTGCCACGTAACACATGTCCTGCTCGCTCTTGGCATGCAGGCGGATAAGTTCCTTGAAATCGGCATTGGCCGGCTTGCGTATGATGGCTGAATATATATGGGCGATTTGTTCGGCATCGGTTGTTTCAAGTTTCCGGATTTTTATATTTTTCACTTTGCGGTTCCTTTTGCCGAGAACTAGTCGATCCGTATGATCTTAACATTATGGCCTACCCAGTTGGGCGGCAGATAAACTCTTCCGCTGTTGCCGCTGGATTTGACCTTTTTTTCTATCATTTCCTCGCCGTAAATTTCAAACTTTACCTTCCGCGGCACATCCTCTTGATTGTCTTGTGGTTTTCTGTTCTGTCCTTTTTTTTCTGGCACGGCAGCCGCCTTTTTTCGCGGATTAATCGTTTTTGAAAGCCACCTGTCTTTTAAAGGGTGGTGGTTTGCTGAAGCATGGTCTCTTGGTAAATGCCGGGACCCGTCGCAAATGCCCGCCCTTTACTGCCGGTTCCGGCCCTTGATCTTCGCTGTCCGGAAGCTGATGCAGCCATGGGCGCCCGGACCGCGGTCGTCCCTGGCTATATTATAGCTGCACGTTGAGGCGGTCAAGGATTGATTTGCATTTTGGCGGTATTTTGTTCAAACAGGCAACGCCGGCGACGCAAACCGGTATCCGGACGCCGGCTTTTGCCCGGCCCCATGTCCCCGGCGGTGTCCGCCTTTGACGGACTTTTGGCAACCTGCTTCAAGCCGTATGGCGCACCGGCTGTCAGGCGCATACACCGGCGACAGAACAATGCATAACCTGTTGACAAAAATAATTCATAAACATCTAATCGGAAGCCGGAAGTCTGAAACGTTCGATTTTGGTTCCATTACAAGGCAAGGAGATGAAATATGGGTGAGCACTATCCCGGCTTGTTTCAGCCCCTGAAACTGGGGACCATGACCGTAAAGAACCGGCTGCTGATGTCGGCCATGAGCATCAATTTCGGGGTCGATGACAAGGGGAGGGTGAACCGGCAGTTGACCGCCTATTTCGTCGCCAGGGCGCGCGGTGGGGCAGGGGCAATGCTGGTCGGAGGGGGCGCGGTTCATCCCACGGGGCTCGAGTTGCCCCATCTGCCGACCCTGTGGGACGATGGCTGCATCGGGCCGCTTGAGAAGATGGTCAGGGCTGTCAAGCCCTTCGGCTGCAGTTTCGGCGTCCAGTTGATGCACGGCGGACGGCAGTCCTACCACGACCGCAAGGTGGCCCCTTCGGCCATTGCGGCCCCGGCGGTGGTCAAGGGTGTTCCCCGCGAACTTTCCCCGGACGAGATCATGGAGATGGTTGCCGCTTTTGGGGATGCGGCCCGCAGGTGCCGGCAGGCAGGGTTCGATTTTATCGAAATTCATGCCGCCCACGGATACCTGATCAACCAGTTTTTATCGCCCAACGCCAATCACCGCCGGGACCGGTACGGCGGTTGCTTTGAAAACCGGATACGGTTCCTGATCCAGATAATCGAGGACATCCGTTCCAAATGCGGCCGGGATTTTCCGGTCGGAATCCGGATAAACGGTGAGGATTACATCAGCAACGGCTGGAGCATGCACGAAGCCCTGAGGCTGTCACGCATCCTGGAAAGATTGAAAGTAGCATACCTTCATGTGTCGGCCGGCGTCTACGGCAGCACCCAGTTGACTATCCCTTCCATGTACGTTGAACAGGGATGCTTCGTCCATCTGGCGGCAAGGGTGAAACAGGAGGTTGCTTTGCCGGTGATAGCCGTGGGCAGAATAAAGACCCCGGAGATGGCGGAAGAAATCATCAAAGAAGGGAAGGCGGACATGGTGGCCATGGGCAGATCGTTCCTGGCCGATCCCCGGTGGCCCCTAAAGGCCCGGAGCGGCCGCCGCAAAGCCATACGCCACTGCGTGGGCTGCTGTCTGGGATGCATCCACGCCGTACTTGCGCTGGAACCGGGAGGGTGTGTCGTCAACCCGGAAGTGGGCCGGGAATATCTGTCGGATTCAGAAAACAAAAACTCCGTCCGGCAGACCGGCAGATCCGCTGCCGGCCGCAGGGTCCTGGTGGTCGGGGCCGGGCCCTCGGGCTTGGCGGCCGCCCGGGCAGCCGCCAAGGCCGGCCACGTGGTGACGGTCCTGGAAAAGGAGGCGACGGCCGGGGGCGCCCTGGCGCTGGCGGCCAAGGCGCCGGGCAGGGGTGAGCTGAATGATATCCTTGATTTTTTCCTCAACGAGATTGATGAACTCGGTGTCGAAATCAGATTCGGCTGCCGCCTGGATAGCCAAGTGCTCGACCGCTTGAGGCCCCAGGTGGTCGTGCTGGCCACGGGAGCTTTACCCGAGGTGCCGATGATCAAGGGCCTTGCCGGATCTCAGATGGAACTTTTCACCGTCAATGAAGTGATGGCAGGCAAAGCGGATGTTCCCGGTGAAAAGACGGTTGTCCTGGGTGGAGGGCAGGCGGGGCTTATGGGCGCGGATTACCTTGCGACCCGGGGAAAGTCCGTTGCGGTCTTGCACCGGGGAGATCATTTCGCAGAAGAGATGTCCAGCAATGACCGTTACTACCTCAGGGAGCGCCTCAAACAGGGTGACGTGTCCCTCTTCAAAAAAGTCAGAGCGCTGACATTTGCTTCCCGGGGCGTCAGCTTCAGGTGTGACGGGAAGATGTTTGAACTCGAAGATTGCGATTCGGCGGTGATCGCCGGCAACATGAAGTCTGTCCGTCAGGCGGCAAACCTGCTTAAAGGACGCAAGGTGGAATTGCAGATTGTCGGAGATGCCAAATCTCCCAGACACTTGATGTATGCCATCGAAGAAGGTGAGCGGGTCGTAGACGAATTGTCTTCTTCTACCTGAAGCCGGCTGCGGCGGATTTCTCCGGCCTGAAAGCCTTTGCGGCCAGCAGTCCGAAATCGGCCTGTCGTCCCAGCACCATGCAGGCAACGGCCCAGCATTCCACGCCGAAGGGCAGATATCCCCCGTAACCGGCAAGAGGCATGGCGAAAATGTGCCAGCGATCGACGTAGGCGATACAGTAGACCCAGCGGGCCAGGCTGTGATAATTCCACATTTCCCAGAAGATGCCGCATATCAGAGCGGCAGTGGCCGGTACGACAAGCGGCCGCCAGTCGCCACGGCTCAAGGGGGCGAAGACGGTTTGCCGTCCGAACAGGGCCTGAACGCTGCATATCAGCACCAGGGGAGCAATCCAGACAAACGGAAAGAGCCGGTCGGGATATTGTCCCAGCAATATCAGAATCAGCGCGGAAACGCACAGGGCACTCAGCCCGATGTATCCGGCGTTGCCGGTTTTGACTTGCAGGCGGTTTGCGGCTGAAATGGCGAAGGGGCGGAACGTGGTCAACAGCAGGCAGGTGCTGACCACCGCCGGCAGGACCGTGGCAAAGGCAAGGGAGGCGAACATTACGTACCGGGCCGGTGAAAAGATTTCCACCCCCAGATAATACCAGTTACGAACGAAGCGGTTCATGAATTCGAAGAACCACCAGAAGACCGAACTGACGACAAACAGCAAGCCGAAGCGTCCCGGACAGAGCCTGAACCACGAAATAGAGGCCCGTTTCTCGCACCAGCCGTTGACGGCCAGGATATAGCCCGCCCAGGGCAGGCAGAAGCTATGGCGCTGAAAGGCGGAGAACCAGGAGTGCCTCGTCCAGGCCAGCCACCACCCGGCTCCGGCCAGAAGCAGTCCCAGCCATCCCCACCAGGGGAAACGGCCGCCGCGTACTTTGCAGGTGTTTTTATCGCCATCTGAAGGCGTCAGGCATCCGGCAATCAGGATCAGGGAGGCGATTTCGACTGCGGCCATCAGAATGAACACCGGCCAGGAAAAGGGGCTGTGGCTGGCCGGTGCTGTAAGAGGCGGAAATTCCAGGTATTCAGACAGGCTGTGGCCGGCAAGGAGGGCCCCGGCCGCGGGCAGGGCGACCATCGACAGCAAAACAGAACTCAGGGCGAGAGCATATCCTGCCATGGCTTTTTCTCCGGATGCTTGATTGCAGTCTACCACAACTCGGCGGCCTGGCAAATAGTCCAAATCTTTGTTGTTGCCGATGCCCGCGAATTATGTTCTTGACAAAATGTATAGCACCAAATAATTGGCTTGAGGCTAATGGTAAATGGAAATGATTGACGAAATTAGTTTAAAAATACTGAAGATTCTCCAGGAAAAGGCCCGGATTCCGAACGTGGAAGTGGCCCGCCAGGTTGGTATGGCTCCTTCGGCGGTGCTGGAAAGAATCCGCAAGCTCGAAAAACAGGGGTTCATCGATGGCTATGAAGTGCGCCTGAACCCCGAGCGTTTCAGGCGGGGCCTGGTGGCCTTTTTGCTGGTGAAGACATCCGTGGCCGGCGGCCACGACAGCCTCGGCAAGCGGCTGGCGGAAATCGAAGCGGTCCAGGAAGTGCACTATGTTGCCGGAAAAGACGGGCTGCTGGTGAAGGTCCGCGTTGCATCGACAGCCGGCCTTGGCCGCCTCATGGAAGAGGTCGTCGGCAAGTTGCCCCGGGTCAAAGACGTCAAGACCATGATCGTGATCAAGACGTTCAAGGAAACCGCCCGGATTCCACTGGATGTGATCGACAGTGCTTAGCAAGCCGTGTTGGGCGTTTCCGGACGCACCTTGATTTTTTCATGGTCACCGGTTAGCGCAACGCCCGGACCGTATGGCGGGGAAAATGGTTGCAAGGAGGATAAATGATCAAGATAAATGAACATTATCTCAAGCTACAGGAAAGTTATCTTTTTTCGGATATCGCCCGCAGGGTCGAAGCGTTTGTCGAAGCCCATCCCGGAAAAGAACTGATCCGGATGGGAATCGGCGACGTAACCCATGCCCTGCCGCCGGCCTGCATCGAGGCCTTTCACAAGGCCGTGGACGATATGGCTGACGACGCGACCTTCAGGGGTTACGGGCCGGAGCAGGGGTATCTTTTTCTGCGGGAAAAGATCGCCCGGCATGACTTTCAGGCCAGGGGAATGGATATCGAAGCCGACGAGGTTTTCGTCAGCGACGGCGCAAAGTGCGACAGCGGCAACCTGCAGGAGCTTTTCGCCGTGGACATCAAGGTCGCCGTCCCTGACCCGGTCTACCCGGTCTATGTGGATACCAACGTCATGGCAGGCCGTACGGGAGCGTTTGTCGACGGCCGCTACCAGGGTCTGGTCTACCTTGAAGGCACCACCGCCAACGGTTTTGTTCCGGACCTGCCCAAAGAAAAGGTCGATCTCATTTACATGTGCTTTCCCAACAATCCGACCGGTGCGACCATCGACAGGCAGGGCCTGCAACGCTGGGTCGACTATGCCCTGGAGCACAAGTCTCTGATTCTGTTCGATGCCGCCTACGAGGCGTTCATAACCGACGACAGCCTGCCGCATTCCATCTTTGAAATCGACGGCGCCCGCCGGGTGGCCATCGAAATGCGGTCCTTTTCCAAGCTGGCCGGGTTTACCGGCACGCGTTGCGCCTATACCGTGGTCCCCGGGGAATGTACGGCCTATACCGCCGAAGGCCGGCCGGTTCCCGTCCATCAGTTGTGGCGCAGGCGGCATACCACAAAATTCAACAGCGTGTCGTATCCTGTCCAGCGGGCGGCCGAGGCGGTTTATACCGCCGAAGGCAAAGAGCAGACCGGCAAGCTCGTCTCCGGTTATCTCGCCAACGCGCGTTATATGCGCAAGGCGATGGAAAAATTGGGTTATACCTGTTTCGGTGGCGAAAACGCCCCGTATGTCTGGGTGGACTGCCGGACCGATTCCTGGGAATTTTTCGACCGGCTTTTAAGCGAGGCCGCAGTCGTCTGTACCCCCGGCGTGGGTTTCGGCCTTTGCGGGCAGGGATACGTCAGGCTCAGCGCTTTCAACAGCTTCGAGAAGGTGGAAGAAGCCATGGAGCGCATCGAGGCGGTTTTAGGATAGGAGATTTTCCATGCCCATGAGCCAGGCTTTCAAAGACAGGCTGTACCCGGTGCTGCCCGGCATAGCGGAGCATTACGGCACGCCTTTCCATATTTATGATGAGATCGGAATCCGGGAGACGGCAAGGCGGCTTAATGAAACCTTTTCCGGCCTGGAAGGATTCAGGGAGTATTATGCCGTCAAGGCTTTGCCCAACCCGCGCATCCTGGGAATAATGGCCCAGATGGGCTTCGGCTTCGACTGCAGTTCGATTGCCGAACTGGTGCTCGGACGCCGGGCCGGCGCAAAGGGTGAAGACCTGATGTTTACTTCCAACAACACCAGCCGGGCAGAATTCAGGGCGGCTGCCGCCGACGGCGGCAGCATTCTAAATCTGGACGATATTTCACTGGTGCCGAAAGTGCCCGAAATGCCGGAATTGATCTGCTTCAGGTACAATCCTGGTCCCCAGCGCAGCGGAAACAGCATAATCGGCAATCCTGTCGAAGCCAAATACGGCGTGGCCCACCATCAGATCATCGAGGCTTACGTGCAGGCCCGCCGGCGCGGTGCAAAACGCTTTGGTATCCATACCATGCTTGCCTCCAACGAACTGGATTACCGCTACATGGTACAGACTGCCGAAATGCTGCTGGACCTGATCAGATGGATAAGAAAGGAAATCGGCATTGTCTTCGAATTTATCAATATCGGCGGCGGGCTGGGAATCCCTTACCGGCCTGATGATTCTCCCTTCGATCTCCGGGCAATGGGAGATGAAATCAGGCAGCTGATGCAGGTGTTCCGCGGACAGGAAGGATATTGTCCGAAACTGTATATGGAAAGCGGGCGATACATGACCGGACCTCATGGGGTCCTGGTGGTGCGGGCAATCAACCGCAAGGACATCTACCGGACCCACATAGGGGTCGATGCCTGCATGTCGGCCCTGATGCGGCCCGCAATTTACGGCGCCTACCATCATATAGAGGTTCTGGGCAAGGACCCCGGTCTTGGCCTGGAGACGGTCGATGTGGTTGGATCGCTTTGTGAAAACAACGACAAATTCGCCATCCAGCGCCCCCTGCCTCCCATAGAAGACGGAGACATTCTCTGTATCCACGACACCGGCGCCCATGGCCATGCCATGGGTTTCAATTACAACGGCAAGTTGAGGCCCAAGGAACTGCTCCTGCGCCGGGACGGCCGGGTGGAACTTATAAGACGGGCCGAAACTCTGGACGATTATTTTGCTACCTTGCAGTTCGACCGGGATATTATCGACCCGAATCCTTGAGCGGAATCGTCTGCCCGGCGGCATGCGGCATGTGAGCCGGCGGACGGATCCGGTCTTTCAATCCGGATTTACTGCTTTGCGAAGCCCGTCAATCATGTCAAAATGATAGCGTCCCTTGTGGCGGTCGCAGTCTTTATGGCCCGGTGCGCCAAGCCCCGCGATGGAAAGACGCCCCTTTTTTACAATCTTGTAAGGCGGACGGGTTTTACTACACTTTTTGGACACGCTGAAGATTTTTACTTTTTTCGTCTTTAGCTGTTGACCTTTCCCGTAAAAATGTTTAATGGAGAATTATTGTCAAAGTTAACCCATCGATAACACCCAAGCGGGTGGTGATGCGTCGCTCTGCTTGCAGGCCGGAACTTGACAAAGCTGAAGTTATATTGCCGAGTAAGGTTTCCCCGGCGCACATGTTGGCAGGTACTGAGCAGATTTGGTCGGATTGCAGTGTTAAAGTTTTGGTAATGCCGGGCGATATTCCAAATGAGCGACGCAACGGTAGCTTTATTTGCCACCTTCATCGATCCTGACAGCAGTAGTTGCATTTCCGGTCGCCTGAACCAGCCCGTTGAGCCCAAGGAGAGAATTTTCCGGGCCAGACGCAATTTTATCGTTAATTCGTATTAGCCGCAAGGTTACTATCTTGGCGTAATTCACGCCCAAAGGGAGATCTGTTTAATGGATGATTTTTTGCACAATCTAAGAAGCGGAAAGCTGAAACAACAAGACCGCAACCGTTCAATCTACAATGATCAGTACAAGGGAAAACGCCGGTCTTCCATGGATCACAGGCGCAAGGTGGATCATCACGATGCAAAAGAGACCGCCGAGCGCCTGGATGCCATCAAGGGCATCCTGGAAGGTATTTCCCAGACCCAGAAAAGGATGGCCGAAGCTTATGAGGCTGCCTCCCGGGCCGAGGTTCGCAAAGCAGAAGCACTTGAGACCATAGCCAGCGGTTTAAAGCAGTGGCTTGGATCGGCGCAAGGACCGCAAAGCCGGCCTGCCGTCGCTGCCGGGGCGGATTCCGAACCCGGCTCCGCAGCAGGGACGGCTCCTGCGGACGGGAAAACAGGAGGGCGCATGAGCGAAGGCGAACGGAAAGTTGTCTTCAACATTATCGACCAGATGCGTCAGGCAGGCGAAAGCTGGACCAATATCGCCCGTCATTTGGGCGAAAAAGGTTATGGCACCGTGTCCGGCAAAGGAGTTTGGAGGGGACAGGGAGTCAAGACTTTCTACACCCGGATGGGAGGGGCCGCGGCCTGATGCTGCATATTATGCGAATACTACATATTATGAAGGTTGTTTGACAGACGGCCGACAATCATGCGTTCGGCCTCATGGTGCCAAAGAGTTTTGGCAACGCAAGCATTTTTTTGCACTGCAACAGGAAGTTGCTACCCTTTTACTTCGACTGAAACCCTGCTTTTGGGATCGCCTTTCCATATAACTATAACCACTCCGGCAAGAATAAGGGCGCTGCCGATATAGCCCAGGGGGCTGAAATATTCATGCCACCAGATGTAGGCCACTATGGCGGCTATGACCGGCTCGAGTGTGGCCGTTATGGCGGCCCGGGTGGGCTCCAGGTACTTGAGGGCCGCGTAATAGCAAAAGTAGGCGCCATATGTGGACAGAAATGCTATCGAAAGAATGCAGAGCCACGCAACGGACGTTTTGGGCCCGAAGTTGACCCATGGGAAAAGCCCCAGGGCGCCCATGGGCAGGATATAGAAAAACAGGGTGGCAGAACTGTAGCGGGACGAAAAATATTTGCCCAGGATGTAGTACAGCGAATAGGAAAAACCGGCCAGCAGACCGCATCCTACCGAAACCGCATTCACTCTCACCTGGGGGCCTCCGGCACCCAGTGAAATGGCAATGACCCCCAGCAGCGTCGCTGCAAGGGCGGTAAGCTTTCCGGCGGTCAGTTTTTCTTTCAGAAAGACCGGAGACAGTATGCCCACCCAGGCCGGCGCCGTGTACAGGAGCACGGCCGCAAGGGCCGCGCCGCCTGTTTTGACCGCTATCTGATATGAGCTGTAAAAAAGAGTCACCCCGGTCACGGCGAACAGGACGACCATGGGAAGGTCGCTTGTCTTAAGGCGCAGTTGGCGTTTGAAGCCGGCATGAATCGCAAAAAACACCCAGGCCAGCACGGCCCGCCAGAAGGCCACCTCCATGGGAGAGACCCCCTCGGCGAAAGCGCGCCGGGCCACCGGGCCGATGGTCCCCCAGAGCGTGGCGGCCGCCAGGATCAGCAGATAACCGCGCATCTTCACTGTTGCTGAAGGCACCATTTGTATGTTTCAGCCAGGCCGGAAGCAAGGTCTACCTCGGGGCGGTAGCCGACCGAGCGGGCCGCCCGGCCGATATCGGCAACGGAATGACGGATATCGCCACTGCGGGGAGGCTGATACTCGGGTTTCAGGCCGACGCCGGCTATCCCCGCCACCAGGTTCCATAACTCGGTTATGCTGATGCTCTTTCCGGTACCGATGTTCAGAATATCTCCCGCGGCCGAAGGAGCCCCGGCAGCCAGCAGGTTGGCCCGGACAACGTCGGTTACGAAGACAAAGTCCCTGGTTTGTCCGCCGTCGCCATAGATGACGGGCGGTTTTTTGTCGGCGGCCTGTTTCATGAAGATTGAGATCACTCCGGAATAGGGTGAGGAGGGATCCTGGCGGGGGCCATATACGTTGAAGTAACGCAGGCAGACAGTTTCGACTCCGTAAAGATCATTGTAAAGGGCCGCATAGTGCTCGTTGACCAGTTTCTGGACGGCATACGGGCTTTTGGGCCGCGGCGGCATTTGTTCCTGTTTGGGAAGCCGGGGGTCGTCGCCGTAGACAGCGCTCGAGCTGGAAAGGATCACGCGCCGGATTTCGCACTTTCTGGCGGCCTCCAGGACCTCAAGGGTCCCAAGCTCGTTGACCCGGGCCGATCCAACCGGGTCGGTGACCGTGGCGGTCACCGAGACTACCGCGGCAAGATGAAAGATATAGCGGCAGCCCCGGGCGGCTTTTTCAAGAAGCTCCCGCTCTCGGATGTCTCCCCTGATGAAATCGATTCGGTCCTTTACATTGTCCAGGTTGGACAATTTGCCGCTGGACAGGTTGTCTATTACCGTGACCTGGTTGCGGTCGGCCACAAGGGCTTCCACCAGGTGGGCCCCTATGAAACCGGCTCCCCCGGTCACAAGTGCCCTGAATCGCTTTTCAGCCATTGTCCGTCTGCCTTGTCAAACCGGCCGGCCGCCGGAATGGTGTCAGGGTTGCTATCACGAGCCGCCGACGGTATTAAAGGTTTTGTAAAATATCGTCTTAACAATACCTGTGAAGTTTAACACAACCGGCCGGCAAAGTCTTTAACCGATGGCGGAAAAAAAGTCACCCAAAATATACTGTGCCGCATGCATCCATTATTTCGTAACCTGGGACAGGCAGCGGCCCCACGGCTGCCGGGCAATGGGATTTAAAAGCGCCAGGCCGCCGTCCCGGGTGGTCAGGCAATATTCCGGACGCGCCTGTCTTCATTTTGTGGCCAGAAAGGACAAGGCCTGATTGCGCGATTTAGTCAGAAGGCGTTGAGGGCTCCCAGCCAAATGCTGAAAGTTAAGGCCGAAACCAGGGTCGAGGCCGAGATGGCGGCTACTGCGAAATCTGCATCGCCGCCCATCTGGGAACCCATCACATAGGCTATGGTGGCCGTTGGCGATGCCAGCAGGATCATGGCCGGAAGGATGTCGGCCGATGAAAAGCCGGCAAGTTTGAACAGGGCCAGCCCGGCGGCGGGCATCAAACCCAGCTTGATGAGGCAGGCAGCGGTCACTGTCGCCTTGTGGCTGCGGATAAAGTCGAATGACAAAGAGGCCCCGATGAGCAGAAGGGCAGTTGGCAGGGCCATGGCCCGGAGAATGTCCAGGGTCCGCGAGACCACCAGCGGCACGGGTATTTTCAGGGCCGAAACACAGATCCCGGCCAGGGCTGAGATGATCACCGGGTTTGCCATGACCCGGCGGGCCATCAGGATGGGACGCCCAGAGCCGGAATGACCCGAAGATGACTGCAGGGCAAAGACCGACAGGGTGTTCTGCAGGATCATCAGGAATCCGGCCAGCAGGCTGGCCGCCGCCAGCCCCTGTTCCCCGAGGTAATAGAATGCCACGGCAAGGCCTATATAGCCCAGATTCCCATGGCCGCTGCACTGGATGAAACTGCCCCTGCAGCCGGACGGCAGTGACAATGAGCGCGCGGCTGCCAGAGCGGCCAGATATCCGCCCGACGATGCCGCCAGCGTAAGGCCGATCAGGAGAGGATCGAACTGGCGGTCCAGGCAGGACCGCGATACGGCCCGAAAGATCATGGCCGGTATGGCGATATAGAAAACCAGCCGGTTGGCCGGCCCCCAGAACTCGGGCGGTATGAATCCCCTGTGACGGGCTATCCAGCCTATTATGACCACGGCGAAAATGGGAATTATGGTTGTTACAATACTCATCTTTCCCGCTCCGGAAGACCTGTCCGCCTGTCCGCAGCGCGGCTTGACTTTGGCGTCTGTCCCCCGTAAATTCGAGTAAAAGTCCATGCTACATTCATCGGCCCGTTTTGTCGAGCCAATCCGGAAAAGGATGATATCCGGTGGACGACTTCATACATATCGATTTGAAACTGTTTGCCACCCTGGCGGACAAAACCCCCCCGGAGGCAGACAGATTTCCTGTGCCCCGGGGTTCAACGGTCGGCCAGGTCCTCGAAAAACTGGGCATGACACCGGAGACGGCGAAACTGATTTTCGTCAACGGTGTCAGACAGCCCCTCGACTATCGCCTGCACGACGGCGACAGGGTGGGAATATTTCCGCCCATCGGAGGCGGATGACCGGAAGATGGATAACCTTGTGGCAGCCATAAAGAAGGAAGCGGTCTCCGCCACTTTGCCGGATGGAAGCCCGGTCGAGACGATCACTGCCTCCCGGGCAGAAAGGCTGGCGGAAGAATTCGGGCTTTCCCTCCGCCGGGTCGAAATAAAGATCCTGGAAAACGGCGTCGTGCCCCGGCGTTATCTGCGCAACCTGAAAACCTTTTCGCTTTCCGATCAGGCCAGGCTGCTTGAATCCAAAGCGGCCGTAATCGGCCTTGGCGGTCTGGGCGGTATGGTGGCCGAGACCCTGGCCCGGTTGGGGGTGGGGCAGCTGGTACTGGTGGACGGAGACCGCTTCGAAGAACACAATCTTAATCGCCAGCTGCTGGCGCTGCATTCCAATCTCGGGCGGCCCAAGGCCGGGGAGGCCGCCAGGCGGATCAGGCGGATTAACAGCGCCGTCGAGGTTGAAGTCCACGGGCATTTTTTCGGTCCTGAAACAGCCGGGACGGCCCTTGAAGGGGCCCGGGTGGTGGTGGATTGCCTGGATGCCATCGATACCCGGTTTTTGCTGGAAAAGGCGGCCAAAGATTGCGGCCTTCCCCTGATATCGGCGGCCGTGGCCGGTTTCAGCGGTCATGTGACGACCGTTTTCCCCTCGGATGAAGGTCTGCGTTCGATCTATGGCCCTCCGGACAGCCTGTCTGCCAACAGGGGGGCCGAGACGAGCCTGGGATGTCTGGCGCCGGCAGTTTCACTGCTGGGGTGTCTGGAAGCGACCGAGGTTTGTAAGGTGCTTCTGGGAAAGACAGGCAATCTGCGCAACAAATTATTGCTTGTCGATTTGAACGATTACACCTTTCAGGTTCTAGATCTGGCCTGAGGCGATGGCGGAAGTCCGCATGGTCCGAACCCGGGTCAGGATTTGGTTTTACGATCCGGTGACAGCCCGGAGTCCGGTTTGCCCTTGCTCCTTTTGTCCAGAACCTGCTTGATGATGGATGATTCGTTTTTCAGGACCTTGGATCCTCTTGTTATTTTGCAGAGGCTAATCTTGTGGCGGGAGGCGATCCAGCGCTGGGGCCGGCCGGCGTGCAGATCTTTGAGCAGTTGCCAGCGCAGCGCCAGGGTCTCGATTTCCTTGGGGGTGAAGAGTTCTTCGAACAAAGCCCGCATGCGGTCGCGAGAGCGGACAGCGGCGAATATTTCCACCAGCTCGTCAAAGGGCTTCATCTGGGAATATCCTTTCTGTCGCGCGGCAGGCCGGAAAACCGGCACGAGAGGCCGGCTCATGGTGTCCGCGATCTGCCGGCCGTTGTGGCCTGAAAGGGCGCCCGGCTTGCAGGAAAATCAGTTGTCCTTTGCCTTTTCCGCGATAAGCTCCAGGACTAGGGCTTTGGCCTTTTCCAGGCTCAGGCGGCTCATGTTCAGAACGACATGGTACAGCTCCGGGTTGTCGTAATCCTGTTTTCCCAGGCGCCTGTAGAGGTTGATGCGCCGGCGGTCTTCATTTGAGACCAGGCTCATTGCCTTGCTGCGGGTCAGGTTGTAATGCTCCATCATGAATTTGACCCGGTTCTCATAAGAGTTTACCAGCAGAATGTGAAAGGCGTCCGGATGATCGTTCAGAATATACTGGCTGCCGCGTCCCAGTATGATCACATTGCCTTCCTCTGCCATTTGGGAAATGATGACCACCAGGTAGTCCAGATACATTTTTTCGTCCAGGTAACCCCGTTCGTCGGCCAGAATCCGGTCCAGCCATTTCTGGGCGATTATTTTCGAGATGGCTCTGGACAGTTTGGTCCCGGCTTCTTTCTCCACCGACTCCACCCAGCCCTGGGATACATTGGCCGCTTCGGCTACCATCTGAATTATGCGGTTGTCGGCAAACACGTATCCGAGCTCTTCGGCGATCATTTTCCCCAAAGTTATGCCACCGGCACCAAATTGCCGGGATATTGTAATGACAGCCATTGTGCCTCCTAATGATGATCAGTCTATCTGCTGCCGGCAAGCCGTGGGTCGATGTGCCCGGATTCGGCCAGCATGAGATTCTCGTTGCCCACCTGCCTGTTTGGCGGAAGGCTGTCCGGGCCGCAAGGGCCTATTTGTCGGGCGGTACGATAAGTGTCGGATAGATCGATTTTTCGGCAATCGCCAGCGGTACGCTTCCAAGCCAGCGTTCTATCCATGACGGCTTGGCGGAAGAACCCATCACTATCATCGTGGATTCGCATTCTTCGGCGGCCTTTTCGATTTCCTCCACTGCTTCGCCGACATACACGTGGGCCCTTGCCCTGATTCCTGCCGCTTCCAGGCGCTCACATATGGCTTCCAGTTTCTGGCGGACCTGTTTCCTGGTTTTCTGAACCTCCATGGCCGAGCTGCCTTTGAGGTCCTTGTCGCTGGCAACGTGGATGACATCCACTTTTTCCAGCACTTTATCAAGGGATTCCAGATAATTCAGGGCCTTCATGCTGGCAGGCGACCAGTCGGTGGCCAGCAGGGGCCGCTTGAACGGGATCCATTTTCCGCCGGGACTGTCGGCGCGGTCCTTGTATACCAGGACCGGAATGGAAGCGCGCCGGATCAGTTCGGTCACATCGGAGCCGGAGTAGAAACGCTCCAGCAGCCCCTTGGATGAACGGCCGATCACTATCAGATCGGCCTTTTCCTTTTCGGCGGCCTTGATTACTTCCGGCACCAGGTGTCCCACCACTATGTAGACGCCTACTTCCATGCCTTCTTCGAACAACGTCTCGGCCCAGTCGATGAAGCGGATATTGGCCGTTTCCCTCAGCCTGATCTCTTCTTCCTTTTCGTAGCCCCTGCCGCGATGCATGGCGACCTTTTCTCTTTCGATGACATTCATGAAGACAACGTTTGTCAGGTCTGCCTTGCGCAGGTTCAAAAGGGTCCGCAAGTCATCGAAATTGAGTTGTTCAAACTTGGTAACGAACAGGATTTTCCTGATTTTCATCCCTCAGATCGTCCTTTCCTGCTTTGGCTGTGGGGCTGACCGGGATTCAACCCAACAGGGATTTTACAACCTCGGCCAGCTGATCGGGATCCACCGGTTTTTCCAGATAGGCATCAGGTTCGGGCACCTCGACATCGCCGAATTCGGCCAGCGCTTTCTGGGAACGCAAGAACGATTTTTTGGCTATTCCCGAAAGGATCAGCACCGGTATGTTTTTGAACTTCTTGTCGGTCTTGATCACGCGGTACAACCTGATTCCGCTTTGACGCGGCATCAGCACATCCAGTATGATAAGGTCCGGTGGATTCTCCTGGAGCCGTTTCTGGCCATCTTCCCCATTGTCCGCTTCGATAGGCTCGTAACCCAGCTCTTCGATGACTGTCTTGGTAAACAGCCTGACATCGGGATCATCGTCGACTATTAAAACCTTTTTACTCATGTATTTCCTCCTGCTCTGAACGGTTGCCGGATCCTGATAATGATCCTGTTATGCCATTGATCTGCCGCAACTGCAAACCCGATACCGAATCCGTTCTCGGGCCCTGTCCGCCCGGCTTGCAGCGCATTATTTTTTTTCGCTGTCTTCATCCACGGTCTGGTAGGGGATGCTCATGTAAAAGACAGTACCCCGCCCGGGCTCGGAATCGAACCAGATCCGCCCCCCGTGTTCCTCTATCATTTTCCTGGTGACCAGCAAACCCAGGCCGGTGCCCATGTGCCCCTTGGTGCTGAAAAAGGATGTAAAGAGCTTGGCCTGGATATCTTCGCTCATGCCACAGCCGTTGTCGGCGACTTCGAACAATATTTCCCCGCTGTCTGCCAGCTTGCGTGATTTGATGCGAACCCATTGCTTCGGCTTGGGATTGGGATCGAAGATGCAGGCATCCACCGCGTTGGTTACCAGATTGAGCAGGGTCGTGTGAATGGTGTGGGGGTCCATCATCACCGTCCCGATGCTCTGGTCCAGATCGGTCTGCAGCTCGATATCGTGGTCTGCGGCTTTCTGCCTTACAAGATCGCATACCTCCATGATGATCTGGTTGGGATCGCAAGGCTCCATTACGGGCTCGCGTTGCTTGGAGTAAGACAGCAGATCCATGACCAGCTCGGAGGTGCGCTCTATGTTCTTTTTGAGCATCTCCCAGCCCTGGCGGGTCTTTTCCGGATCGTTGCGCCGGATGCCGACATCCATTATGTAGATGCCGCCCTTGAGACCGTGGAGAATGTTCTTGATCCCGTGGGCGAGGCCGGCAACCGTCTGGCCCACGGCCGCCAGGCGTTCGGCCTGGACCAGTTCTTTTTGGAGGCGCTTTATCTCGGTCAGGTCCTGGAAGAAGGCCACCGACCCCATCATCCGGCCGTTTTCGTGCAGAATGGAGCCGGAAAAACGGACCGGTTTTTCAACACCGTTTGCGTCTGTGATGGTTGCTTCCTGCCACGGAATTTCGCTGTCGTCTTCCGGGCTGTCGGCCTTTTCTTTCAGCTGCCTGGCAAGATCCGGAGGGAAAAAGTCCATGACAACGGCTTTTCCGATGGTATCTTCGGCCTTGCGGCCGAAGATCGACTCGGCCCCCGGGTTGAAGATCACCACTTTGAAATCCTGGTCGGTGGCCACGATCCCATCGTTGGAACTGCGGATCAGCTTTTTCAGAAAGTTGGACTGGCGCCGGATCTCCCGGGTGGCTTCTTTGACCTTGGCCTCGAGCTTGTCAGTGTATTCCTGCAGCTGGCGCTTGATGCGCTGGGTTTCGAGGGCGCGTTTGATTGCTATCGAAAGGGCGGCATCGCGGATCGGTTTGTTGAGAAAGTCGGATGCCCCGTATTTGAGAGCCTCGATGGCATTTTCGATATCGCCGTGGCCGGTGATGATGATGACCTCGGCTTCGGGCCGGCGCTCCTTGACCTGTTTGAGCACCTCGATTCCGTCCATGCCCGGCATTTTGATGTCGGTAAGAACGATGTCCGGCAGCTCCTTGTCGAAAACTTCGAGGCCGGACGGGCCGTCAAGGGCGGTAATCACTTCATAGCCATCGCTTTTCAGGGAGATGGACAAAACCCTGACTATGGCCTCTTCATCGTCTATGATAAGAATTTTGGGTGCTTGATCCATTTGGAATCCTGTTCGCTATGATCCGGCCGCGGGAAACTCTATGGTGAAAGTGGTTCCCTGCCCGACACGGCTCCGGACGGATATGGTGGCATTGTAGTCTTTAAGTATGCCGTAACTGATGCTTACCCCCAGCCCGGTGCCCTTGCCCACTTTCTTGGTGGTGAAAAACGGCTCGAATATTTTGTTTTGAACTTCCTCTGACATTCCGATGCCGGTATCACTGACTTCCACCACGACCCGATTGTCGCGTTTGAAGCTGCGGATGGTCAACTTTTTTTCTATTTTCTCCTCCGGGTTGCGCTCCGCCTTTTCATCCATGGCGTCGATGGCGTTGGTGACCAGATTGATAAATACCTGTTCGAGACGGTTGTGTTCGGCAAGTACCGGAGGAAGATCGTCCGCCAGTTCCAGCACCACCTCGACCTGGTGGACCTTGAGCTGATGGCCAAGGACCTTGAACACGTCCCTGATGGGATCGTTGATATCGATCTTGGTGTAATTGATTTCGGACTGACGGGCAAAATCGCGGACGTGCTTTATGACCGAGGTCGCCCGGGCCACGTTGTCGATTATATCCATGGCCATCGTTTTCAGCTCTTGTTCGGGAATCTTTTTGCCCCGGTTGACCATTTTCAGGAAATAATCGGCACATATCTGGATGACGTTCAGGGGCTGGTTGATTTCATGGGCCATGCCGGCCGCCATCAGTCCCAGGGTCGTCATCTTGCTGGCCTGGATCAGCTGGGTCTCTTTCTCCACGGTTTCGGTTACGTCGGTGGTGGAGGCGATGAGAATTTCGCTGTCTCCGTATTTTGCCTGGCTTACATTTATGTTTACAAAGATCGGCATTCCGTTCTTTTTGAAATGTTTCTTCTTGGTCAGCAAAATGGACCGGTCTTCGGCAAGGCTGAGAAGCCGCCTTTTGACTTCGTCGTCGTTTTTGTCCCCCAGATCCAGGAAGCTCATTTGCATCATTTCTTCCCGGCTGTAACCGTAGTGGTCCTGGGCGCGGTGATTGGTGTCCAGTATCTTGAGGCTGTCTTTGTCGAGAATGAAAATCGGATTGGGATCGTTGTTGAAAAGGGAACGGTACTTTTTCTCGGAGCGGCGGACCTGCTCCTGGAGCATGGCGTTTTCCACGGCGACGCCGATCCGGTTGCCGATAAGCTCCAGGATCGGCTTGTCGGCGGAGCTGAATTTTTCGGGCTCGCGGCTGCCTATCCTGATGACGCCGATGCTGGTCTTGCCCTTGGTGAAGATGGGGATGAAAGCCACCGACTGCAGAGCTTCATAGCTGTCCAGGCACACACTGGACCGCATTTCTTCGTCCAGGCGGCCGATGATGGTAAAGCGGCCGTTGAGGGCGATATCGTGCAGGAAAGCGTCAGCCTCCCGGGAGCGTTCGCTCTGGCAAACGTCGCTGGGCGCGCCGTAGCTGTATTGGAGATAGAATTTTTCGTCCTTGCCTTTCAGAAAGATGCAGATGGTATCGGCGCCGATGAAGTCCCGTATCACCTTCATGGCCGATTCCAGCCTTTTCTGGAAGGGCTCGGGAGAGTTAAGGGCGGAGTAGATGGCAACCAGGGTGCTTTGCTCCCGGGTGTGTCTTTCGCGCTCCTGCTCGGCCCGCTTGTCTTCAGTCGTATCCCACAGGGTTTCGATGGCGCCGATTATCTTGCCGTCGGGAGCCTTAATGGGGGCTGCCGTAAACCAGCACCATTTGCCGTTATCGCCCAGGTTGGGAAAGAATATCTCGGCTTCGTAGGCCCCCTCTATAAGGACCGATTTCTTCCATTTCTGGCCGTAGAGCTTCTTGATTTCCTCTTCGCTGATCTGGTCAAGGATTACGTCGGCCATCGTAGGTCTTTCCCGCTGCCAGAACGGAAGCCACGATTTGGTGGTGCCGACGATCCTGGAGGCCGGAAATCCGGTCAGCTTTTCCAGGGCCCTGTTCCAGTGGGTGACCACATGGTTCTGATCGATGACGAATGTCGGTATGGTGCTGCCCTCGATGATCTGCGAAAGCACCCGTTGGTTGTCTATGAGGTCGATCTCTATCTGGCGGGCCCGCTTGTGGCGTTCGACCAGGATCCTGGAAAGCTCGTTGGCATACTGGCTGAAGAGGGAAACGGCCTCGGCCGGAGATTTGATGCCCTGCTTGGCCTTTTCCAGGGCGCTGGCCTTGATCATCTCCACCCTCAGCAGGTCCCACACTGTCCTTACGTCATAATGTTCGATGAGTTGAATATGCCCGGGAATCTGGCGGCGCAGTTCGGCCCCCAGTTCCAGGTCGTTGGTGATTTCCAAAATGGTGGTCAGTCCCGGCAGCTTGAACAGTTCCCTGTAGTCGGTTGTGGTATGGATGCCCTGTGAAGCGGCGTAGACCATGCCGGGCGCCTTGGGGTTGATGTCGGCCACCGCGACCACCTGAGGCTGGAGGCTGTAAAGCTCGCTCTTGCAGATCGTTTTGAGAAAACGGAGACAAAAACGCCCGCCGCCGATAATGGCGATCCGGGGCCCCAAAAGCTCCTTAATCAAATTGCCCTGGGCATTGTTCAGGGCTTGATCCAGCTGGTGGACGAATTGCATGGGCCGAACTCCGCTGTTAGAAAAATAGCAAGCTGATGCCAACGAAAGACGGAACCAGAAAAACCAGGCTGTATTTCAGTATGTACCCGAAAAAGCTGGGCATGGGGGTTCCGGCCTCTTCCGCTATGGAACGTACCATGAAATTGGGGGCATTGCCAATGTAACTGCAGGAACCGAAAAAAACGGCTCCTGTCGATATGGCCTTCAGGTAGACAGAATGTTCGGCTATCAGTTTCGTCACCGCCTGAGCCTCTGCCACTCCGGGGTAAAACTGGCCCAGGGCGGTGTTAAAGAACGTAAGGTAAGTTGGTGCATTGTCAAGAAAACTTGAAAGGGCGCCGGTTGCCCAGAAATAGTTGGCCGGCCGGTTGACGGCATTGATCAGAAATGCCAGGGCGCCCCGGCTTCCGGCCTTCAGGATCAGCAGGCAGGGGATCATGGTGACAAATATGCCGATGAAGAGATAGGCGACTTCTTTTATCGGGAACCAGGAAAATTCGTTGGCTTCGCGTACGTCGGCGGGTGTGGTGGCAAGAGAGGCGATGCCCATCAAGATCAGAAATCCGTCCCGCGCCCAATCCTGGATTGCGCGGTGGATACCCAGCGTCGACACCTGGCCCCAGTCGACCAGACCGCTGACAAGCACCGCTGCCACTATTCCGATCAGGAAAATGAAATTGTAAACCCCTTCGAGCCGCAACCGTTCTTTTTCCTGCGGGCCTTCGGCCCGGACGGCGTTTTCGATGCGTTCCTTTTCCCTGCGGTAATGGTACAGGTCCAGCAGGAAATAGATGGCCAGGAGGATTCCTGAAACCGCCAGCATGTGCGGCAGGGTGTTGAAAGTCCAGAAAAACGGCACTCCGTGCAAAAAGCCCAGGAAAAGCGGCGGATCACCAAGGGGCGTCAGGGCTCCGCCGATGTTGGCCACCAGGAAGATGAAAAAGACGACCATGAATGTCCTGTTCTTGCGTTTGCGGTTGGCCCGCAGAAAGGGACGGATCAGCAACATGGCCGCTCCGGTTGTTCCCATCCAGGAAGCCAGAACGGTTCCGATTATCAGCATTATCAGATTGACAAGCGGTGTCCCGGCCAGTGTGCCCCGGAGCAGAATCCCGCCCGAGACGGTGTACAGTGACCATAGCAGGATGATGAAAGGAACGTAGTCTGCCAGAAGGATGTGGGCTATTTCGTGGGCCGCGCTCCAATGATAGGTGAATAAAAAAGGTACGGCCAGAGCAGCCGCCCAGAAAGCCGAAATTTTTCCGAAATGGTGATGCCAGAATTCGGCCGCGATCAGGGGCATCAGGGCGATTGACAGAAGCATCCCGGCAAAAGGGATGCAGCTGGCCAGGGGCAGCTTTTCGCCCAGATTTTCGTTGCCATGACCGGCCGATGCCTGCAAATGGTGATCGTCGCCTGAAACCGGTGCGGATTCCCGTTCCTGTTCCGGGTTGACGGATATGCCTTCTGCATGACCGGCGGCGACAGCCGGAGGGGCTGCGAAACAGCGGTCGATGTCTGCACCCAGGACAAGATACGTGGTTGCAAGCAGCAGGATAACAAGAAATCTGTGCGGAATTTTTGCCTTATGCCTCATGATCACCATCCTTAAGTCCTTTATCGATCGTCCTGCGGCGTAAAATGGGTTTTAGCAAATAAATCCCAATAATAAAATAAAGTTATCACAATATCACATATTTTGGAAACACTGTCAACACGCCCCGGGCGCTGACGGGGGCATGCCCCTTTCAGATCAGGACAGCTTAGATCCTGCTGAAATATCTGTCGAATGTTTCCAAAAGACGGTCATCCGGACATGGGACCGGGAAGGATATGCCCGAGGACCGCGCACCGCATTTCCGGTAAGGGGAAAGTGGCGGCTCACGGGTTGCAAAAAGTCCCGCGCAAATAATGAGGCTTGACTTTCGTTACCTTTTGATGAAAATAGAGGCCACTTCGAAGGAAAATAAGAAATGTAATCCTCAGAAAGATCGGCAAGATTTGCGTAATTACTAAATTGATGTGTACCAGATCCTTAATGCGCATAAAAATTCATTGGTTTTAGAAAACCGCATGCTTTGCCTGCGGTAAAAACCTGAACGTCGGGAGCCCCGGCGGTTTCCCGCACTCCGGTTGTAGTTCCCCGGTCGTAGCCAAACTGACAGCCTAACCGAAAAGCCAAAGGAGGAATGGATGATGAAGAGTTTCAGATGGTTACTTGTTGGCGTGCTCATACTCGCCATGGTGTGCGCCACAACGGACGTCATGGCCAAAAAGAAGACGGTGCTGGTATACGGAACCACTGAAAAAGTTACCGACATGGATCCGGCCAATGCTTACGACTTTCACACCTGGGAGATATTCTACAATATTTACCAGGGACTCATGGGTTACCCCCCGGGAAAGACCAACCTGGTCCCGGCCCTGGCCGAGTCTTACACCATCAGCAAAGATGGCAAGGCTTATACCTTCAAGCTCAAAAAAGGCCTCAAGTTCAGTGACGGCACCCCCTTTGACGCCAAGGCGGTCAAATGGTCCCTGGACAGGGTCATCCGCCTCAAGGGAGATCCTTCCTGGCTGGTTACCGACTTTGTCGACCATGTGGAAGTGGTGGACAAATACACGGTAAGGTACGTCCTTAAAAACCCCTGCGCCTATTTCCCCTCTCTGGTCGCAACCGTGCCGTATTATCCGGTAAACCCCAATGTCTATCCGGCCGACAAGATCATCAAGGATCCGGCCGAACTCAAAGGCGGCAAGCTGGTGGGTCTCGGACCTTATCAGGCGGTTTCATTCAAGCGTGACGAGGAGATCATTCTCGATGTCAATCCTTATTACAAGGGCCCCAAACCGAAAAACGACCGGGTGGTTATCCGCTATTTTGCAGACGCCACCACCATGCGTCTGGCCCTTGAAAAGGGTGAGCTGGATTTCGCCTTCAAAACCTTCAACCCTTCCGATATAGTCGATCTTCAGAAATCAAAGAAGCTTATCACCATCAAAGGCCAGGGCCCCTATATCCGCTACATCTGTTTTCAGTGCCAGAAGCCGCCTTTCGACGACAAGGTGGTGCGCAAGGCCATCGCTGCCGCCATCGACCGCAAGGAAATTATCCGCAAGGTCTTTCTGGGCCAGAACGAGCCCCTCTATTCCATGGTGCCCAAGGGCATGTGGACCCACGAGGATAGCTTCCTGACGGAAATCGGCGACGGCAACGTGAAGCTCTGCAAGAAGCTGCTTGCCTCCCGCGGTTACAACGCCAAGAACAAGCTCAAGTTCGAACTGTGGTACACACCCAGCCATTACGGGGATACCGAGGTCGACATGGCTGCCGTAATCAAGCGTCAGCTTGAAGCGACAGGGGTCATCCAGGTGACGGTAAAATCGGCTGAGTGGGCGACTTACAAGCAAAACTGGCGCGACAAGCTGATGAATGTCTTCCTGCTTGGATGGTACCCGGATTACATCGATCCTGACAACTACACGGCTGCTTTTGCCGGCACCGCCGGTTCGGCCGGAAACGGTATTTTCTTTTCCAACAAGCAATGGGACGCGATGTTTGTGGAGGCCCAGAAGAATCCGGATCAGAACAAGCGCGCCGCAATCTATAAGAAGATCCAGAAGATGTGGACAGATGAAGTTCCCACGGTTCCGATCTTCCAGGGGACCCTCTACCTGTTCACCCAGAAGAATATCCGCGGAGTCATGATTTCTCCGACCCTGCAGTTCATCTACGCTCCGATAGAAAAGGTGAAATAGAAGTCCTGAACCAAGCCCGGAATAACGAGGCCGCCTGCGATGTTGGTGCCGGCGGCCTTTTTCACCCTTTGCCGGCGGGCATCTTCCGGTCCGGGTCAGGGACCGGACCTCGGGAGGGCCACGGCAAAAGTCAGAAGAGGCGAAGCAAACAGAGTGCCGGATTACGGCTGGCGCGTGTGATCCTTCCAACCCCTGAATTGGTACTGAAATGAAAAACCTCATCAGATATGTAGTGACCCGTGCCCTGCTGACCATCCCCATGCTGCTGATCCTGCTGACCATCGTCTTCGTGGTCGTAAGGGTCATGCCCGGGGATCCCGTGTCTTCCATGCTGGGCGGCCATGCACCCCAAAGCGTCATCGACCAGAAGAAAGAAGAACTTGGCCTCAACAGGCCGTTGATAGTTCAATACGGAGATTACTTGATGCAGATCTGCCGGCTGGATTTCGGTGAGTCGATGATTCTGCATCAGAAAGTACTCGATGCGATCGGCGACAAGATACCGGCGACCATCGAGCTGACTTTCTTCGGCATGATAATCACCCTTCTGGTAGGTGTGCCCCTGGGGGCGTATGCGGCCGACAAAAGGCGGTCGGCCCAGGATTACGCCATCAGGTTGTATGGTATCGTCATCTATTGCATTCCGGTTTACTGGCTGGGACTCATGCTCCAGATGATCTTCGGGGTCTGGATGGACATCCTTCCGGTCGCAGGCCGTACCGGGGCGAGGGTATTCGTGTCGACCTTCGAGAAGACCGGCTTTTATACTCTTGACACTCTGCTGGTCAGGGATTTCGAGGCCTTCGCAGACGTAATGCTCCATCTCGTTCTGCCATCGGTGACACTCGGACTGGTGCTTTCCGGCATTTTCATAAGATTGACCCGGGCCAACATGCTCGATGTCCTCAAGTCCGACTATATCCTGGCTGCGGAAGCCAGGGGGATCCGCCACCGGCGTGTCGTTTACAAGCATGCCATCCTCAACGCCTTCGTGCCGATCCTGACAATGATGGGCCTACAGGTGGCCTTGCTGATGGCCGGCGCCGTGCTGACGGAGAGTACTTTTTCGTGGCCCGGGATGGGCAGGCTGCTGCTGGAAAGAATTTATCTCAGAGATTATCCCACGATTCAGGGCATAATCGTTATTTTCGCCTTGATCGTGGCCTTCGTATCCTTGATAGTGGATATAATTTACGCCCTGGTTGATCCAAGGGTCAGGTACTAGGAGTTTTTCTGCCGATGAAGTATTCTCCAACTTCAGCCATGGGACAGCTGATCGGCCGCATGACCGGTATGGGCCGGAAGTACGGAGTCGAGTGGTGGATTCTGGTGATCGGAGCCGTTATCATTGCGGCCATTATCATCATGGCCCTGCTTGCCCCCTGGCTGGCTCCATACAGCCCGCATGATCAGGCCACCGGCCCTCAGCTCGCACCGCCTTCCGGCCGGCACTGGCTCGGAACCGACAATCTGCAAAGGGATGTGCTGTCGCGTATCATCTACGGGTCGCGCACGATTCTGGGGGTTGCCATCCTGGCGGCCCTGCTTTCTTCGACCATCGGGATAACCATGGGACTGATATCGGGCTACACGGGCGGTTTCATGGACAAATCGCTGTCGCTGGTGATGGACTCGGTCTATTCTTTTCCCGGCCTGATCCTGGCGATAGCCTTTGCGGCCATGCTGGAGCCGGGAGTTATCAGTATCACCATTGCCGTGGCGGTCATTTATATACCGACGTATTTCCGCCTGGTCCGGGGACAGACCCTGTCGATCAAGGAAGAATTGTACGTGGAAGCGGCCCGGGCCATCGGCGCTCCGGGAAAGGTCATATTGTGGAAATACATCTTCCCGAACGTGATCGCCACAACCGTGGTGGTGTTCACCATGAACGTGGGTGATGCAATCATGATCGAGGCGGCCCTGACTTATCTGGGCCTGGGCTTGCCTCCTTCGGTTGTCGATTGGGGCATGGATCTGGCCATGGGTAAAAAGTTCCTGCCTTCCGGACAGTGGTGGCTGATTACTTTCCCGGGCGGAATGATATCTCTTCTGGCCCTGGGATTTACCATGCTGGGCGAAGGGTTGGCTGAAATATTGAATCCAAGGTTACTGGAGCGATAGGGTGACAGAAGACAATATACTCCAAATCAAGAACCTGCATGTCAGATTTCCTATCCATATAGGTACCGTCCGGGCAGTCGACGATGTCAGCCTGTCCATCAGGCGGGGAGAGGTCATGGGGCTCGTGGGCGAATCCGGTTGCGGCAAGTCTACCCTGGGTTTTTCCATTCTGAAATTACTCCGTCCCCCGGGCGAGATTTCGGCGGGACAGATCCTTTACAATGACAGGGACGTGGTATCGATGGGCGAAAAGGAGCTGTTATCCTTTCGCGGCCGCCAGGTGTCCATGATATTCCAGGATCCGTTGACTTCGCTCAACCCCTTGTTCAGGGTGGGCGACCAGTTCGTGGAGGCCATCCGCACCCATGAGCCGGAAGTAAAACCCCGGGAGGCCTGGGCGCGGGCCGAACAGACCCTGAAACATCTCGGAATTGCGCCCGAGAGACTGGTTGAATATCCCCACCAGATGTCAGGCGGAATGCGGCAAAGGATAATGATCGGGATGGGGCTGGTTCTGAATCCCGGCCTGTTGATTGCCGATGAGCCGACAACGGCCCTGGATGTAATCGTCGAAGCCCAGTTTCTCGATTTGCTCAACCGCCTCAGGCAAGAGTTCAACCTCACCATCTTGCTGATTTCGCACAACCTGGGCATCGTCGCCCAGATGGCCGATCGGGTCACCGTCATGTACGGAGGCAGGATCGTCGAATCGGGTTCCGCCCTGGATTTGTTCGGCAATCCCCGCCATCCCTATACTCAGGGATTGCTGGCGTCCATACCCAACATCAAGCTTGATCAGCCCGAACTTAGAACCATGCCCGGCGCGCCGCCTGACCTGGTCGATCCTCCGCCGGGATGTGTTTTCGCCCCGCGTTGTCCGCAGGTCATGGAGCGGTGCCGGCGGCACAGGCCCGAGGAGTTCAATGTCTCCGGGATGCGGGTTGCCTGCTGGCTTTACGATAACTGACAGAGATGAAGAGATTTATGAAAAGCCGGAATTCGCAGAATGCGGGATCAGTCTTTTTTACTCCGGTCTGGCAGGGTGAATAAATGGAACAGTTGTTGAAAGTGGAAAACCTGGTAAAGCATTTTCAGGTCGACAAGGGAATATGGTCTCATTTTTTTTCCGGCAGCCGGAAAGTCGTGCATGCCGTGGACGGTGTGTCCTTCCGGATCCGCAAGGGGGAAGTACTGGGACTGGTGGGAGAGTCAGGCTGCGGGAAAACCACGACCGGCCGCCTGGTTCTGCGTCTGCTGGACCCCACTTCCGGCAACATCGTCTACGGGGGAGAATCCATCCTGGACGACAGCGAGGAGCAGATGCGCAGGCGCCGGGCCAAGATGCAGGTAATTTTTCAGGACCCCTTTGCCTCCCTCAGTCCCCGTATGCGAATCGGCGATTCGATAGCTCATCCCTTGAAAATCCATTCTTCGTCGAGCCCCGGGCAGGTGCGCGCTCAGACGCTGGCAATCATGGAGAAGGTGGGTCTGGCTCCGGCGGAATTTCTGTACAATAAATACCCCCACCAGTTGTCCGGCGGCCAGCGCCAGAGGGTGGTTATCGCCAGAGCCCTGGTGACGCGGCCGGATTTCGTCGTTGCCGATGAACCGATAGCCATGGCCGACGTTTCCGTATCGGCCATGATTCTCGAACTGATGATCAGCCTCAAGGAAGAATTTGATCTTACTTACCTGTTCATCACCCATGACCTGGCAACCTGCAAATACATCTGCGACCGGATAGCCATCATGTATCTTGGCAGGATAATGGAAATCGGGCCGCTGAAGGAGGTCTTCAGCCATCCCGTTCATCCTTATACCACGGCCCTGTTGGCGGCGGTTCCCGTTCCGGACCCGAAGTTCAAACGAACCCATCCGATTCCCCACGGAGAAATACCCAGTGCCATAAATCCGCCTTCGGGATGCAGATTTCATCCCCGCTGCGCGCACGCCGAACCGGACTGCTCCCGGAAGGTGCCGGAACTGGTGGAGGCGGGGCCGGATCACCACGTTGCCTGTCCGGTCATGCTGGGCAAGTAAACCGCCGTCTCTTTTTGGGCGGCCCGCTTTACTGACTTTATGGCAGAAAGGAGTCTTCCGATGAAAAAAGTATCATTTCTTTTGATCCTGGGCGTTATCGGTATCCTGGCGGTTTCAATATCGGCCGGGGCGGGCGGGAACGACTCCAAGAACAAAGCCAAGGACCATCCCGGCAAAATCGACTGGGAAATTCCGATAGCCCCCGGCGTGTGGTACCCGGGGTCGGGGCCGTTGCCGGACAAGCCCATGCGTTACTACCGGGTAAGGTGTTTCCCCGGTTGCCATACCGGCAGTAAATACGGGGCTTTCCCCGATACGCCCCTGAAAGGCGACCGGCCCATATTTCCGACATCGACAATAAACCATATCCAGAATGATAAGACCGGGAAAAAATCGGGTAAACAATAGTATTTTCCCCGCTCCGAAGCTGTTCGAAGCCGGCATTTACCGTAGACGCAGAAAAGAGCTGGCATCCTGTCTGGGAAAGGGACTGTTGCTTTTTATCGGCAATCAGCCGTGTGCGGTGAACTACGCCGCCAACCAGTATCCTTTCAGGCAGGATTCCAGCTTTCTGTACTACTGGGGGCTGGACGAGCCGGGACTGGCGGCCGTGATGGACCTGGATCTGGGGGAAGAAATCCTGTTTGGAGACGACCCCGGTCTGGAAGATGTGATCTGGACAGGTCCCCGGCCCGCCATGAAGGAAAAGGCTTTACGGGTGGGGGTGGAGAAAGCCGGGCCGCTGGCCGGTCTGGCCGGAGCGGTTGAAAAAGCCCGCAGGACAGGACGGCCGGTTCACTATCTGCCGCCATATCGCCGGGCGACCTCCGTTTTTCTGGCGGATCTGCTGGGAACCGGCGTTGCCCGGATAGAGACAGGCAGTTCGGAAGATTTCGCCAGGGCGGTCATAGCTCAACGATCCGTCAAGGGCCCCGAGGAAACCGAACAGATTGAAAGGGCCCTGGAATTGACGGCCCTGATGCATCATCGAGCCATGGCGTTGACCAGGCCCGGGATTCGTGAACGGGAGGTGGTGGCCGCCATGCAGGCCCTGGTCTACGCCGAAACAGAAGGACAGATGGCCTACTGGCCGATTTTCACCCGCAACGGCCAGATAATGCACAACATCCGGCACCATTGCCGGCTTGCCGCCTCAGACCTGGTCATCAATGATTCCGGGGCCGAGTCTGAAATGCATTACGCCAGCGACATAACCCGGACCCTGCCGGTGAGCGGCCGTTTCGATACACGCCAGAAAGAGATCTACCAGATCGTCAACGAGGCCCTGGACGCATGCATCGCATCACTGAAACCGGGTGCGGCTTTTCTGGATTTGCATATGCTGGCAGGAACCATTGTCAGCCGCGGGCTGGTCGAGCTGGGTCTGATGAAAGGCGATGCAGATGAGATTGTCGGCCTGGGGGCCCACACCCTGTTTTTCCCGGTAGGACTCGGGCACATGCTGGGGCTCGATGTGCACGACATGGAGGGACTGGGCGAAGACCTGGTGGGCTACGACAGCAGCTACCGGCGCGACAGCCGTTTCGGCTTCCGTTATTTGCGGCTGGCAAAACCGGTGGAAAAAGGTTATGTGGTCACCGTGGAGCCGGGTATTTACTTCGTGGAAGAGCTTATCGGAAAGTGGAAAGAACAGGGGCGGTTCAGGGATTTCATCAACTATCCGGAAGTAGAACGGTGGGCCGGTTTCGGAGGCGTTCGGCTCGAGGATGATGTCCTGGTCACCGAAAACGGCAGCCGCGTCCTGGGACCGCCGATTGCCAGAACCATCACCGAAGTGGAAGAGGCGATGGCCCGATGAACGGGAGGTAAAAATGTTTTCCGCAACCTCTGTGACACTAAGCAGTTCAGACCGAAGGGCGTATCTGAGACGTGATTGCTCCTTGCTGGTGGACTGCGACGACCTGGAGATCTGTTACACGGCCCAGATGACAAATATCGGTCTGGGAGGCGCATTCTTGCTGCACAATGAATCGTGTCATGTCGGCCAGGAGCTGATCCTCACCATTCCCTTCAAACAATACCGGGATTTTCTGATCATTCCCGGCAAGGTGGTATGGATCATTCCCAACGGGGCCGGGGTTGAATTCGTAAGAAAATCAGCTCTGCACTGAGTATTCGGATCAGGAATCGTTTGCCCGTGCCGGTCTTGGACAAAGGCGGGCAAGCCGGTACCTTCCATAGCCCCATGAAAAGTGATTGACCGCCAGGATCGCGCAAAGGCCTGCCGTCAGCAGGGAGTCGCCCGCCAGCAGTGATACGGGCAAAACCGCGAGCAGGCAGACAGACAGGCCGATTCTGGCATAC
>JAMOUQ010000034.1 GCA_027068085.1 Desulfobacteraceae bacterium
CCTATGCATTCTGGCCGCTGGATCAGGCCGCAATGAATGATTTCGACAGCTTAGAGCCTCTGGATGGATAAAATGTGCCTATCACTGTCGAAGTCCGGTAACTGATCGGCAAAGAGTTCTTTGACAATCAGCGTGCAGCCATCGGGCGGCATCAGAATATATTCTGGCGACCCTTATCCCGGCGCAGTCAAAGCAATGGGCTTGGCCTTGGGGCCATCCAGTTAGGGGATCGCTCGGGCAAGGGGCAGAACGCATAGACTTGGCAATAAAGGCCGGAACTATTTTGCTGTTTTTTGTTTTGCGCCATGGATGGCTTTTATCTATAATGCGTGCCCAAGGATAAACGGAATGTGGTACCGGGCGCAAAAGCCCGATAGCCAGCTTGCATTTTCCTGGCGTGCAGATCTATGCCGCAATAGTACTTATGTTGCTGATTGTAAAATCTCATCTTGGCCTCCTCTGAATGAAGTGCGTTTATGGCAATTTCGCTTTATCAACTTTATTCAGAGGAAGGCAATAACTATCAGGGCGCTTCATCTGACCGCTTTTCCGCTTCCGTCTGTACTACGTTTCGGCGGACAGGGGCGTTTCATAACTGCAGGTAGGCTTAGTCGTTATTCGCGCCAATACTTGACAAAATGAGCCGAAACTTCCATAATGGATGCGAAATGGAACCATTTTGTACGGAGGTGGTAATATGCCAACCCTAACTATAAAAAACGTCCCTGAAGATCTCTATGTGCGATTGAAACAATATGCCGAAATTAACCGACGTAGCCTGAACAGTGAAGTTATTTTGTGCATAGAGCGGGCAATATGCAGCCACAGAATTCAACCGGAAGAGTATTTATCCAGAGCGCGGCGCTTGCGAGAGAAAACGGCACAATATCCAATCACTGATGACGACTTTACTGCGGCGAAGGTGGCGGGACGGATATGATTGTGGTAGACACTAACATCATCGGTTATTTGTACCTGAGTAGTGAACGATC
This sequence comes from Desulfobacteraceae bacterium, assembly GCA_027068085.1. Classification (GTDB taxonomy): domain Bacteria; phylum Desulfobacterota; class Desulfobacteria; order Desulfobacterales; family Desulfosarcinaceae; genus JALVQM01. Next base: position 993 of record JAMOUQ010000034.1, read on the forward strand.
GGGGCAAGCAGAAAAGGTGCTGTTGAAAGATTCACAGTGGTCCGTGCCTATCTTGTGGAAAAGTGAGTTGCGGAACGTATTGGCACAATACCTCGGGAGAGGTATTTTGTCATTTGAAGACGTTGTGCGTATTATGGACGAAGCCACAAGATTAATGGATGGGAGGGAATATGAGGTCGCATCAATGGACGTATTGCAATTAGTGAGGGAAAGCAAATGTTCGGCGTATGACTGTGAGTTTGTAGCCCTGGCGAGAAATCTGAATGTTCCATTGGTCACAGTAGATATACAGATATTGCGTGAATTTCCGACAGATGCGGTTTCTATGGATGAGTTTACAGGCAACAAAAGTGGCGGCTAACGCCCTTTGTGCCAATGAAAGTGAGACACCAACCCCTTGAAAAATTAGTGCAGGGCGGGTTGGAGTTTTCGCATGGAAACCATTCCAGGGATTTCACGATCTTTTCCATTGGATATTGATTAGTATAGGCAAGCAGGTTTTTATATATGTAGAAATACAACATCATCAGTAAATTTACGGAGGAAACAATGATTGAAAAAAATCAGCAACAAACATCAGCAGAAATAGTGATCGTAGAATTGGAGGAACTGCCCCGTAAATGGAAATTGATGATGGCCCTCGGGATACTGATGATGGTGGCTGGAGTCATGGGTTTGTATGTTGCCGTTGTAGTAACTCTTGTCACTGTTCTTCTGTATGGAGGCATGTTGATGGCAGGGGGTGTCCTTTCCTTGATTCATTCCTTCCGGGTAAAAGAGAAAAAATGGCATGGTCGAATGACCAATATATTGGTGGCACTACTCTATATCGGACTAAGTATTGTAATCTTCATCAATCCGGTGGCCGCTTCAGCTGCATTGACGCTGGTACTTGGCGGCCTGTTCATGTTTATAGGCGTCTTGCGGATTGTTTATGGTATTCGTTGCCGGAAGAATGGTTGGAAATGGCTGCTGCCCGTGATAGTTGGAACCGTGGATTGTATTTTTGCTCTGGTCATAGCGCTCAGTTGGCCGGTATCGGGTCTGTGGGTTATCGGTTTGATTGTCAGTATTGAACTTATAATGAACGGCTGGATATTAACTCTGACTGCCCTTGCTGCACGAAAATTAGGAAAGATGGCCACGGAACAGCAATAGAAAAAAGGGACAAAGAGAGGTATTGATATGATTATGGGATCAAAAAAGCTACAAATGTTGTTTAGACGTATTAGCGGTTTGGAAATAGACAAGAGTGACGTGAAAAGGATGAGTGATTTTATTGGAAAGCGCCTGCATGCGCTTCTTATCCAAGGGCAGGTGGCTGCCAGCGTCAATGGGCGTGACATAATCGATTATCAGGATATTCCGATCACTAATGGATTACAGGTGGCTACCCACGATTTTAAAGAAATTGACCAGGAGCTTTCCTTGGCTCCTATACTTGAACATCTGGCAGGTCTGCCTCCGTTGCGAAAAGAACTATCCAATACACTGGAAAAGAAGCTGCCGTTGCTGGTTGGCGCCATTGCGGTCACCCTGGCTCGGATTTTCAAAATCGTAAATAATGAGGTGAAGAATCCCACATCCCGTGAGTGGGAACAGGTGGAAAGAATTTATGATGTTCTGTTGTAATCTCTCTTTTAACACTTAGAGTGGTTACTGAAAAAATATGTTGGTTTATTTACTAATGAGGCCGAAAATATTTAGACATCAGTTCCTGTTTGACATTGATCCGCATAGGCGGGCAGGTCTTTGATGTCTATAGCAATACGGATTCATTAGAAGCCATCTCAAAAAGCCGTATGTTACGATGTTGTGAAAAAGGTGAGGCGAACACAAGCCGCCTCACCATATGCTTCCGGTGGGTAGTAATCAGAGACCCTGGCGAGCCTTGACCGGGTTGGCTTTCAGGTATTCCAGGCGGTTGAGGCCGTTGATGAAGGCCAGGGCGCTTGCGGTGATTATGTCCGGATCTGCTCCCCGGCCAAGGGAAACCAGATCGTTTTCCCGCAGGCGCACGGTGACCTCACCCTGGGCGTCGGTTCCGCCCGTCAGGGCATTGATGGAAAAGCGCAGCAGCTGGCAATCGGCCCCGGCAAGCTGCTTGATGGTGTTGTAGACCGCGTCGATGGGACCGTTGCCGTAAGCGGCACCCTGGACAGGCCGGCCGTTGATGGAGATCTTGACGCTGGCCATGGGCAGGACGGTGGTGCCGGCCGATACGTGGAGGTATTCCAGGGAAAAGACATCGGCCGTGCGCAGGATACCCTCGTTGACTATGGCCTCCAGGTCCTCGTCCATGACGTGTTTCTTGCGGTCGGCCAGGGCCTTGAATTTCTTGAACACTATCTTGAGCTCTTCTTCTGAAAGATCGTAACCCATGTCCGCCAGGTGTTCCCGCAGGGCGTGGCGCCCGGAGTGCTTGCCAAGGACCAGCTTGTTGGTGGAAAGGCCGATGGTCTCGGGCCGCATGATCTCGTAGGTCATCGGGTTTTTAAGCATTCCGTCCTGGTGAATGCCGGCCTCGTGGGCAAAGGCGTTTGCACCCACAACGGCCTTGTTGGGCTGAACAATTATGCCGGTTATCATGCTCACCAGCCGGCTGGTGGGATAGATATACTCGGTGTTGATGTTGGTCGCCAGCGGCAGATGGTTGGAGCGGGTGTGCAGGGCCATGACCACTTCTTCCAGGGAAGTATTGCCGGCCCGCTCGCCGATGCCGTTGACGGTGACCTCCACCTGACGGGCTCCGGCAGTGACGGCCGCCAGGGTGTTGGCCGTGGCCAGTCCCAGGTCGTTGTGGCAGTGGACCGACAGGACCGCCCGGCCGATGTTGGGTGTGTGATCCTTCACGTAGCGCACCAGGCCGGCGAATTCGTCCGGGATGGCGTAGCCCACGGTGTCGGGAAGGTTGACCGTGGTGGCGCCGGCCTCGATGGCCGCCTCGAAGACCCGGCAGAGAAAGTCCCGGTCGCTGCGGGAGCCGTCTTCGGCCGAGAACTCCACGTTGTCGGTAAGTGACCTGGCATGACGGACCGCCTCCACGGTGGCCTCGATGACCTGCTGCCTGGTCATCTTCAGCTTGTACTCCATATGGATGTCGGATGTGGCGATGAAGGTGTGGATGCGGGGCTTGGCCGCCTTTTTCACCGCCTGCCAGGCCCGGTCGATGTCCTGCTTGTTGGTTCGGGCCAGGGCCGCGGTTTCGGTCCGTTCAAGCCTGGCGGCGATCTTGGACACCGCCTCGAAGTCTCCGTCCGAGGCGGCCGGAAAGCCGGCTTCCAGCACGTCGACTCCCAGCTTTTCCAGCTGGGTTGCCAGGCGCAGCTTTTCGCCGGTGTTCATGCTGGCGCCCGGGGATTGCTCCCCGTCGCGCAGGGTCGTGTCGAAAATCTTGACTACATCTGCTTTGCTCATGGAATCGGTATCCTTTTTCACTTGAGGGTTGAACCGTTGTTGACCATTTGCCTGCCTGTTACAATTCAACCCTTCCAAGCATGGGCCGCGGGGAGACTGCCATGCGCCGGTTCCCCGCGGCGTTTACTTCTCCTTTTTTATGCTTCACAATCTGCTCCTTTCTTTTCCTTGGCCAATTTGGAGAGCTTGAACTGAAAACTGTCGGCCAGGGCGTGCCAGCTTGCCTCGATGATGTCTTCCGAAACCCCGATGGTGCTCCAGATCTCATCCTGGTCCCGGGACTCGATGATCACCCGCACCCTGGCGGCCGTGCCCTCGCGGCCGTCGATGACGCGCACCTTGAAGTCCACCAGGCGCATGGTGTCCAGGTCGGGGTAGAACTTGTCCAGGGCCTTGCGCAGGGCGTTGTCCAGGGCCGAAACCGGACCGGAGCCCTCGGCGGCTGTTATCTCCCTGGTGTCATCGACCGCTATCTTGATGGTGGCATGGGCGGTGCACGGCTGGTCCTTGTCCTTTTCGATGGTCACCCGGAAAGATTCCAGCTCGAAAAGCGGCCTGAACTGCTCGGTGAATTTCTCCATCAGGATCTTCAGCGACCCGTCGGCCACGTCGAACTGGTAACCGGCCTGTTCCAGGGCCTTGATCTCGGAAACGATGCGCCGGCTGTCGAAACCGTTGCCGCCCAGTTCGACCCCCAGTTCCCTGGCCTTGTAGATGACGTTGCTCTTGCCGGCCATGTCAGACACCAGAACCCGCCGCTTGTTGCCCACCAGGGCAGGGTCCATGTGTTCGTAGGCCCGGGGGATCTTCATCACTGCGCTGACGTGGATTCCCCCCTTGTGGGCAAAGGCGCTCTTGCCCACGAAGGGCCGGTTGTTGAGGGGGATCATGTTGGCGGTTTCGCTGACAAAACGCGAAACGTACTTGAGATTTTTGAGCTTTTCCGGCTCGATGCAGGGCCGCTTCATCTTGAAGGCCAGGATCGGGATCAGGCACATCAGGTCGGCGTTGCCGCATCGTTCACCGTAGCCGTTGACCGTTCCCTGAACCATGGTGACACCTGCTGTTACCGCGGCAATCGAGTTTGCGACCGCCAGGCCGCAGTCGTTGTGGGTGTGGATGCCAAGCGGTATGCCGCCTGCCGGGCCGGACTTGGCCAGGGCCTGCCTGACACCGGCAACTATCGTTTCCACTTCCTGCGGCAGGGAGCCGCCGTTGGTGTCGCACAATACCAGGTGATCGGCTCCGGCCAGGGCGGCGGTCTCCAGGGTCTTGACGGCGTAATCCGGATCGTCTTTGAAACCGTCGAAAAAGTGCTCGGCATCGTAGATCACCTCGCGGCCCTGCTGTTTGAGAAACTCGACGCTTTCTCCGATCATGGCCAGGTTTTCTTCCAGGGTGTTGTCCATGACCTGCTTTACGTGCAGGGGCCAGCTTTTGCCGAAGATGGTGACAGCCGGCGTGCGGCACTCCACCAGGGCCTTCAGGTTGGGATCGTTCCCGGCTTTCGTGTTGGGCCTGCGGGTCGATCCGAAGGCCGTGATCTTGGCGCAGGAAAAGCTTTCCCGCCGGGCCAGTTTAAAAAACTGCATGTCCCGGAAATTGGAGCCCGGCCAGCCGCCCTCGATGTAATGGACGCCCATTTCGTCGAGCTTCTTGGCGACTTTGATTTTCTCCTCGGCAGTAAAGTATACTTCTTCCCCCTGGGTTCCGTCCCGCAGGGTGGTGTCGTAGATGAGTACTTTTTCCATTGTCAGCATCCTGTTTTTACTTCGGGGAACGGTTTTCGGGCCTCAGCTTGCGTACTGCCGCTCCGGCCCGCCACATTTCAGAGTTGCCCAGGGCCGACAGTTCGGCATCCAGCCTGGCCCGGTAGTCGGGGGCGCTGTTGGCGCTGAGAACCCGCTCGGTCTCTTTGCCGGAAACCACGCTCTCGTAAAGTTCTTCAAAGAGCGGGGCCACCGCGTCCCGGAACCGGGGGGCCCAGTCCAGGGCGCCCCGCTGGGCCGTGGTGCTGCAGTTGGCGAACATCCAGTCCATGCCGTTTTCGGCCACCAGCCGGATGAGACTCTGGGTGAGTTCTTCGACCGTTTCGTTGAAGGCTTCGCTGGGGCTGTGGCCCTTGGAGCGCAGCAGGTTGTACTGGGCCTCCATCAGGCCGGCCAGGGCGCCCATCAGAACGCCCCGCTCGCCGGTAAGGTCGCTGTAGACCTCTTTTTCAAAGGTGGTCGGAAAGAGGTAGCCGGAGCCGATGGCTATCCCCAGGGCCAGGGCCCGCTCGGAGGCTTTGCCGGTTGCGTCCTGGAAGACGGCGTAGCTGGCGTTGATGCCGCTGCCGTCGAGGAAATTGCGGCGCACGGTGGTTCCGCTTCCCTTGGGGGCCACCAGGATGACATCCACGTCGGCCGGGGGCACGATGCCGGTCTGGTCCTTGTAGACCACCCCGAAGCCGTGGGAAAAGTAGAGGGCGTCTCCCGGCGCAAGCTGCTTTTTGATGACCGGCCAGGTAGCCACCTGGCCGGCGTCAGACAGCAGGTTCATGACGATGGTTGCCTGTCGGGCGGCTTCTTCAACGGGAAAAAGGGTCTTGCCCGGTTCGAAGCCGTCATCCAGAGCCTTTTGCCAGGACTTGGAGCCTTCGCGCTGGCCGATGATGACCCTGACGCCGTTGTCGCGCATGTTCAGGGCCTGGCCCGGACCCTGCACCCCGTATCCCAGGACGGCCACGGTCTCTCCGTCCAGGACCCGGCGGGCCCGTTCGATGGTGAATTCTTCTGCCGTTATAACTTCTTCCACTACTCCGCCGAAATCGATTTTTGCCATTTTCTGTTCTCCTTGGCTGGGTAATATGCTTTTTTTCAGTTAGGTTCACGGTAAAGGGCGATGGTGCCGGTCCTGGCGATCTTCTTGATGCCGATGGGCTTGAGCAGGTTGATCAGGGCCTCCATCTTCTCCGCATCGCCCGTGGCCTCGATGATGTAGTACGCCGGTCCCACGTCCACCACCTTGCAGCGGAACAACTGTACCAGACGCAGGATCTCGTCCCTTTGGTCCGCCTTCAGGGCCCGGACGCAGATCAGGGCCATTTCGCGCCGGATTGCCCGCGAGCCGGTCATGTCGCGCAGCTTGATGACGTTGATCAGCTTGCGCAGCTGCTTTTCGATCTGCTCCAGCATGGACGGGTTGGCCTCGGTCACCAGGGTGATGCGGGAGACCTTGGGGTCGATGGTCTCGGCCACGCACAGGCTGTCGATGTTGAAACCCCGGCCGGAAAAGAGTCCGGCCACCCGTGACAGGACGCCCGGCTCGTTGTCGACCAGCATGGTGAGTGTGTATTTTCGGGTTTGATTATCCATGATCACATCCTCTGTACTTTCGGTTTACTATACGAGCAGCATTTCGGTAATGGGCGCCCCGGCAGGAACCATGGGGTAGACATTCTCTTCAGGCTCCACCTTGAACTCCATTATCACCACCCCGTCCATGGCCAGGCCTTTTTCCAGGGTCGGCCGGACCTGTTCCGGTTCGGTGGCCCGCAATCCCCGTGCTCCGTAGGCTTCGGCCAGTTTGACAAAATCCGGCACGCAGTTCATGCGCGTGGAGGCGTAGCGCCGGTCGTAGAAAAGCTCCTGCCACTGGCGCACCATGCCGAGAAAGCAGTTGTTGAGGATCACTATCTTGACCGGCAGGTCGTTTTCCACGGCCGTGGCCATCTCCTGGATGTTCATCTGGATGCTGCCGTCTCCGGCCACATCGACCACCAGCTTGTCGGGGAAGGCCACCTGGGCGCCGATGGCCGCCGGAAAGCCGAAGCCCATGGTTCCCAGCCCGCCGGAAGAAATAAAATGGCGCGGCTGGTCGAAGCGGTAGAACTGGGCCGTCCACATCTGGTTCTGTCCCACTTCGGTGGTGATGATGGCCCGGCCGGAGGTCAGCTCGGAAAGGGTTTCGATGACGAACTGGGGCTTGATCCTGCCGTTGTCCTCATAGACCATCTTGTAGGCTTGGCGCCATTGCTCGACCTGCTCCAGCCAGTCTTTGCGCATGCTTTCGATCTCTTCAGGCCCGATGTCACCCAGCAGTTGGTTCAGCTTTTCAAGGCTGATGCGGCAGTCGCCCACCACGGGAACGGTGACGGCCACGTTCTTGCGGATCGACGTCGGGTCGATGTCTATGTGGATGATCCTGGCCTGGGAGGCAAAACAATCTGTCTTGCCGGTGACCCGGTCGTCGAACCTTACCCCCACGGCGATCATCAGGTCGCAGTTGCCGGCGGCCATGTTGGCCCGGTATGTACCGTGCATTCCGATCATTCCCAGCCAGAGAGGGTCCGAGCCGGGAAACACGCCCAGGCCCATCAGGGTCGTGGTAACCGGTATCCGCCATTTGCGGGCAAGCTCGGTCAGCGGCTGCCAGGCCTCGGACAGCCCCACCCCGCCGCCCGCCAGAATCAGGGGCTTTTTGGCGGTCCGGATCAGTTCGGCGGCCCGTTTGAGCTGCATCTTGTGGGGCTGGTAGTTGGGCTGGTACGACCGGATATTGATGTTCCCCAGGGGGGTGTAGTCTGTTTCGGTGCTGGCCAGGTCCTTGGGGATGTCAACCAGCACCGGCCCCGGCCGGCCTGAACGGGCTATATGAAAAGCCTCCTTGAGGATGCGCGCCATGTCCTCTATCCGGGTGACCAGGTAGTTGTGCTTGGTGCAGGGGCGGGTGATGCCGACGATATCGACTTCCTGGAAGGCGTCGTTGCCGATCAGGTGGGTGGGGACCTGGCCGGTGATGACCACCAGGGGAATGGAATCGCAGTAGGCCGTTGCGATCCCGGTGACGGTGTTGGTGGCACCGGGCCCGGAGGTCGCGAAACACACCCCCACCTTGCCCGAGGCGCGGGCATAACCGTCGGCGGCGTGGACCGCTCCCTGCTCGTGGCGAACGAGGATGTGGCGGATATCGCTCCGTTCCAGTTCGTCGTAGATGTCGATGACCGCTCCGCCGGGGTAACCGAAGATCACATCCACATTTTCTTCCTTTAAAATGTCCATCAGGATTTGGGCACCGGTTCGTTTCATGGTTCACTCCGTTTCCGTATTGGGGGGCGTGACCACCGCCCCTTTGTCGGCCGAGGCCACCATGGCGGCGTAACGCGCCAGGTAGCCACGGGTTATTCCGGGAGCCGGCGGCTTCCAGGCGGTGCGCCTTTCGGCCAGCTCTGTTTCATCCACTTCGAGCGTGATTTGCTTTTCCGGTATGTCTATGGTGATGCGGTCGCCTTCCCGCACCAGCGCCAGGGGACCGCCGGCGGCAGCCTCGGGCGATACATGGCCCACGGCGGCGCCGCGGGTACCTCCTGAAAAGCGGCCGTCCGTGACCAGGGCCACCCGGCCGTCCAGTCCCCGGCCGGCGATGGCCGAGGTAGGGGTGAGCATCTCGCGCATTCCGGGGCCGCCGGCCGGGCCTTCATAACGAATCACCACCACGTCTCCGGGTACGATCCTGCCTTCGGCAATGGCCTCGCTGGCCGCTTCCTCGGAATCGAAGACCCGGGCCGGTCCTGTGTGCCGCAGCATGGATTCGGCAACCGCGGTCTGCTTGACCACGCAGCCGTCGGGGGCCAGGTTTCCATACAGTGCGGCCAGCCCGCCCTGCCGGTGGTATGGATCTTCAAGGGGGCGGATTACCTCGTGGTCTATGGGCCGGCAGTCTTCCAGGGCTTTCGCCAGGGGCCGGCCGCTGACCGTAAGGGCGCTGGTGTCCACCAGGCCGCCCCGGGCCAGGATCTTGAGCACGGCCGTGATCCCGCCGGCCCGGTGCAGGTCTTCCAGATGGTGGGGACCGGCCGGGCTCAGGCTGCAGATATGCGGCGTGCGGGCACTGATGGCATTGACTGTTTCAAGATCGAGGGACACTCCGGCCTCCCGGGCGATGGCCGTAAGGTGAAGGACGGTATTGGTGGAGCAGCCCAGGGCCATGTCCACTGCCAGGGCGTTGGCAAAGGCCCGGCGGGTCATTATTGAACGGGGGGTGATTCCCTTGGCATGCAGACCGACTACGGCCCTGCCGGCTTCCTTGGCCAGCCTGATCCTGGCAGACATCACCGCCGGGATGGTGCCGTTTCCGGCAAGACCCATTCCCAGAGCCTCGGTGAGACAGTTCATTGAATTGGCGGTGAACATTCCGGAACAGGAGCCGCAGGTGGGACAGGCGGCCTCTTCCAGTTCTTCCAGCTCCGAAGGCGTCACGCTGCCGCTGGCTGCGGCGCCGGCGGCTTCGAAAACGGTTACCAGGTCGATCTTGCGTCCCTTTTCCCGGGGATGATCTCCTGCCAGCATGGGGCCGCCGCTGACCACGACGGCCGGAAGATCGAGCCTGGCCGCCGCCATCAGCATGCCGGGAACGATCTTGTCGCAGTTGGGAATGAGGACCAGGGCGTCCAGGCCGTGGGCCAGGGCCATGGTTTCGACCGAATCGGCGATCAATTCCCGGCTGGCAAGGGAATATTTCATGCCAAGGTGGTTCATGGCGATACCGTCGCAAACGCCGATCACGCCGAATTCGACCGGAGTGCCTCCGGCCATGTAGATTCCGGCCTTGACCGCATCGGCGATGGTCTGGAGGTGGACATGGCCGGGGATGACAGTATTGACCGCATTGGCAACCCCGATCAGGGGGCGCCCGATTTCTCCTTCGGTGTAGCCGCAGGCTTTCAGCAGGGACCTGTGGGGAGCCCGCTGGAGCCCGCTTTTGATGATGTCGCTTTTCATGGATTCGACCTTTCCTGATTATTCGGGACTGGCAAAAAAAAATCCGTTATCAGCCGGCGGGGCTGATAACGGATTTTGTTTGTGCTATGGGTCTATCTCAGGCCATTATCACCCCCGCCCCCTGTAGTCGGCAAGAATACCGACTACGGGAATAATGCTAATGCTAATAAGGCTGAGGACGATTATGTTAAGCATGACCTTTTCTTCCGTGTTTCAACGTCAGGTAACAAGGCCGGTTGCGGTTGTCAAGCACTTTTTGAGCGGGGCTTTCCAGTGCGGCCGTCTGCTGAAACCGGAAATAACCAATGCCGGAATGCAATTGACCGGCTGTTGTGTTATAACATGCATGATAGATAATTGATCGAAGGCGGGACAGGAATGCGCTTTTCTGAAACCAGGCATGTTATCCTGATTTTATTCATTGTCGTATGCCTGCTGCTTTGGGTGGGGCGAGAAGATGCGGCAGCCGGACCCAAAGGCCCCCTGCAGGTGAAAAACCGCTTTCCCATGCACCTGGGGCTGCTGACCCCGCTGCCGGAGGGACCGGCCGTGCTGCCTGCAGGCCGCCTGGCGACAAACCTGGCCGTCGATTACAGCAGCATCTATTTCGAGTCGCGTTCGGCCTCCTGGGAGGCGCTGATGGACATGGAGACAACTATCATCACCTGCCGTCTGGCCTACGGGATTTCCGACAGCTTGATGGTTGACCTGGGTCTGCCTTTCATCAGGATGAGCGGAGGATTTCTCGACGGATTCCTCGACCGGTACCACTCGACTTTCGGTTTTCCGAACTACGGCCGTGAAAACAGGCCTGAAGACCGGTTCGGCTATGTCCTGCGGCGCGACGGAGCAGATCTGGTCAGACCGGTTTCGGAAAGCTTCCGCCCCGGCGATCTCGACCTGGGCGTCAAACTGGCCTTGCCCGAATCGGACGACGGGCACTTGAAGTCTGCCCTGCGTCTGGCAGTCCAGGTCCCCACCGGCGATGCAGACCAATGGATGGGAAACGGTGGCTGGGACTGGGCACTGGCACTGCCGACCGTGATCGGAGCCGGTAAGCTCTCGTTTTATTTTACCCCGTCCCTGGCGATCAACGCCGCGGCCGGGAGCAAAGGCAGGCACCTGGAGACAAAACCGGTATGGGGGATGCTGGCGGCAGTCGAGTATGAATACAGCCGGAACTGGTCATGGATAGGGCAGGTGAACATCTACTCGCCTGCCTTCGTTCGGACAGGAATCGATGATCTCGATCGCAACAGTATGGAGCTTGCTCTCGGATTCAGGTTCACCGGTCCGCGGAGATGGGTGTATGAAGCAGCCTTCTGCGAAGATCTTACCCGCACCGCGCCGGATTTCACCCTGCATCTGGCCATTGGCTGGTGAAGAAAATCAGGCAGGACGGGATGGCGATGAAAGAAGACAGTAAAGAAGTAACCCTTGCTGATTACTGGCAGGTGATTTATGCCAGCCGCCGAATGATTCTTACATGTGTGCTGCTGGCTCTGGTGATTTCGGTTGTCGTAAGCCTGCTTTTGCCCGAAACCTACCGGGCAACGGCAAGGATCCTGCCCCCCCAGAGCGGTGCTACAGGCCTGGCCAGCCTGATCGCCGGTGACGAAGGACTCCTGGGCACCATGGCCGGCAGCCTGGCGGCAGGCAAGACTCCGGCCGAGCTCTATGTCGGGATCCTGCAAAGCCGCAGCGTGGCCGATAAGCTTGCTGAACGCTTCGGTTTGAAGAAGCTGTACCGGGTCAGATACAGGGAAGATGTATACCGTAAGCTGGCGCGGTTTACTGAAGTGAGAATCGACCGCAGGAGCAGGATAATAAGTGTCAGCGTGGAGGATCGCGATCCGGTGCGGGCTGCCGCCATGGCCAATACCTATGTAGAGGCCCTCGACGGCATAAACCGGAGGCTGAACATCTCGGAAGGGCAAAAGAAAAGCCGTTTCCTGGAACAGCGGTTGAAAAAGGTTGAAGCCGACCTCAAGCGTGCCGAGGATTTGCTCCGGGCCTTCCAGGAAAAGTACAGGCTGGTTTCTTTGCAGCAGCAGGCCGAGGCGGTCATCAAGGCCGCGGCCGAGCTCAGGGCCCAGATCATCGCCTCCCGGACCAGGCTTGAAGTACTGCGCCAGTTCGGTACCGAGAGGCAGAACGAGGCCGTAAGACTCAGGGCCGAGATCAAGGAGCTGGAACGCCAGCTTGCCAGGCTAGAAGGAAGCAGCAAGACAGCATCTTCCAGCCAGGCCGTGGAAGACCGGGGAGCCATGGTTCCGCTGAGCCGGCTGCCTGAACTGGGCCTGGAGCTTGCCCGCCTGACCCGTGAGGCCAAGATACAGGAGAAGCTCTATGGCCTGATAACCAGCCAGTACGAACTTGCAAAGATAGAGGCCGCCAGGGATGTCAACGTGATCCAGGTACTGGACCGGGCCGTTGCGCCGGAGAAAAAGGCCGGTCCCAACCGCCCGGCGATAGTAATGGTTTCGTGCTTCATGGCCCTTATGTTCGCAATCCTGCTTGCTTTCGTCATTGCAAGTCTTCCCGGGTCATGGCGGCAAAAGATTGCAGCCCTTTTCGGTGATGACAGCATGAAAGATAAAGCGTGACTCCGGCAGGGCGGGTTCTTACATGGCTTTGATGAACGCCGGGGAGATTGAGTGATTCTGAAGCGCTATCAGGTCGTGGTAACAGAAGGTGCCTGGGCCGCCGGCGGGCAGATCCTGTATGCTCTTGGCCTCCTGGCCGGGATAAAGGCCATTACCAGCATGGTGCCGCCTTCGGTATACGGCCTGCTGGCACTTTACGTGGCCCTGCTCAATCTGGGCAGTGGAATGTTTGCAAGGCCCTTTATCCAGGCCGGGCTGCGCTTTTTCCACGATGTTGGCAGCCAGCGCGATCTGTTGCGTCTTCGGGCGGTGTTGAAGAGCCTTCTGCGGGGGTCAACCGCCGTGATCGGGTTCCTGATCTTTGCGGGCAGTTTCATCTACGCCGGCATCGCTGACCAGGCCGGTTTCAGTCTGCCTTTTCTGCTGGTGGCCCTGCTGGTGGCCGACATCTGGAGATCTTATGAATCCAGCCTGCTGAATGCGGCCCGCAACCAGCGTCGCTTTGCCGTCTGGCTGGCCGCCGAAGGATGGTTCAGGCCGGCCGGGGCCGTAATTGCCATCCATGTCTGGGGGCCATCGCCCGAGGCCATCCTGGCAGGGTATGCAGCCGGCGCTTTTGCCGGTATAGCTGTTTTCAATCGCCCTGCCAAAGCACCGCCGCGGCCCGGTTCCGGCAGGTTGAAAGACGATAAGGAGCGCCTGCGCAAACAGATAGTGGAATATGCAAAGCCTCTTTTCGGTCTTGCCCTGGCAGGCTGGATATCTTCGACAGGTGATCGTTACCTGCTGGGCTGGCTGACAGGGATGAAGGAAGTCGGTATCTATGCAGCTGCATACGGACTGATGATGCGACCTTTCATGCTGGTTGAAACGGTTGCCGAACTGACAGTCCGGCCGTTGTATTTCGAAGCCGCGGCCGGCGGCCGGGCCGAAAGGGAAAAACGGATTCTGGCCATTTGGCTGTTTCTGACGGCAACTGTGTGCGGCATGGGTTTTGTCATGGTCCTGTTTCTCAAGGACTGGATTGCCGCAGTCTTCCTGGGGCCGGGTTTCGGGCGCAGTGCCTCGCTGATGCCGTTTATTGCGGCCGGTGCCGGCCTGGTTGCCGTCAGTCACGTGCTGGAAAAGCCGTTTTTCGCCCATCTGCGCACAAGACCGGTCCTTGTCATTCAAAGCCTGGTGGCTGCCTTCGGCGTCCTGACGACTTTTGTCTGCATCCGCTTATGGGGGCTGAAAGGAGCAGCCCTGGCCATGCCGATCTATTACGGTTTTCAGTGCGGGCTGACCGTTTGTTTTGTGAAACACTCAGTTCAAGATATCAGTTCAAGATAAATTGCATTGCAAATGGTCCGACGACTTTCTTGGGTGGCATTGCGTTGTGATAGCGATTTCCGTCTTTTTACCGTGATGGCGTGATCGCTGACTCTGTGAGCCTCCATTTGGTGCGGGTTAACAGCTTTGAGGTGTTGTCGTGAAAAGTAAAATATACATTGCCTATACCGGCGGGACCATCGGCATGCGTGAAACGCCGGAGGGTTACAAGCCGGAGCCCGGTTTTCTGGCATCTGTTCTGGAGGCCATGCCCGAAATGAGCTCTTCCCGGATGCCGGACTACGAAATCCATGAATATCGGCCGTTGATCGACTCGGCAAACATGACACCCGGGCACTGGATGCGGATCGCCGAAGATATCGTATCCCGGCATGAGGACTACGACGGTTTTGTCGTCCTGCACGGCACCGATACCATGGCTTATACCGCCTCGGCCCTGTCTTTTATCCTGAAGGACCTGCGCAAGCCGGTGATCCTGACCGGAGGACAGATTCCCCTTTGTCAGCTGCGCAACGATTCGCGCGACAATCTTGTCACGGCCATGCTGATTGCGGCCGACTTTCCGATTCCCGAGGTGTGCCTGTTGTTCGGCGAGAATCTTTTGCGGGGCAACCGGACGGTCAAGGTCAATGCCGATGGTTTCAATGCCTTCAGGTCACCCAATTTCCCCCCCCTGGGAAAGATCGGGATAGATATCAAGGTCAGGTGGGATCTGGTCCTGCCTCAGGCGAGGGGCGCGGAAAAACACAGGGAAATAGATCCGCTCAATCCCAGACCCGTGGCGGCCCTGCGGCTGTTTCCCGGTATTTCGGCCCGTGTTCTGAAAAATGTTTTGACTCCTCCCATCGCCGGACTGGTGCTGGAAACCTACGGCGTCGGCAATGCTCCGGATCAGGATAAAAACCTGCTGGCCGTCATCAGGGAGGCAAACGCCAGGGGAGTGGTTATTGTCAACTGCACTCAGTGCGTAAAGGGCAGCGTTGTCATGGACGCTTACGCCACCGGAACGTCTCTTGGCAGGGCGGGCGTGATAAGCGGGCATGACATGACGGCCGAGGCTGCCCTAACCAAACTTTTCTACCTGCTGGGCCGTGGTCTGGACCCGGATGAGACCAAACGGCTGATGCAGGTCAACCTGCGCGGTGAACTCGGACCTTGCAAAGAGCCGGGAAAGATCGGCAGTCATCCCGGAACAGGTCCGCATGCCTGATGAATAAACGCAAAAGACTCGTATGAAAGCGTTACCGCCGGCTTTGCAAACAGTTCCGGGTATAAGCGGTTGTTTCCCGGCGGAGACTTGTGCAGTTTTCCGACGCGCCCCATGCCGCAACGGCAGATACCGGTCTGTATGCGAAGCCCTGAGAGATAAAAAGCATATATTTTATTGACATCTTATTCCATTTATATATAACTAGACTTTAATTATTGTTAAAAGCATTAACATTGGAGGTTTAGGTCTAGATTTTGTCGGGTTGCCGGTGTCAACCTTGATAAAGACAAAAGCGGGAGTTTGCGGAATTGCCGCCGGGATGTGCTGAAATTGAACTGACCCCTTTCGTTGGCCGATTTAGGCAAGTCGGCCGGAGCGACCTGCTGAATATCCGTTGTGCGGAGGCTGGCTAAAGATTCCGTAACCGGCGCCGATGAGTTGGAAAGATCGGCCCTTTATTCATGCGCAGCCATAACAATGCTGAAACATTAGCGAATCGGATATGATTTTGGACACTTGCAGGAGCGCTCAAATGGAGGGGAACCGTCATGAGAACCCGTTGTCTTATTACAGGTTTGGCACTGGCTGTTGCACTGTCTCTTTTTGTATTTCCGGTTCCCTGCCTGGCAGGACAAGTCGTTACCGTGGCCCTGAACTATCCTGAAACAGGGCCTTACGCCAAGCAGGGGCTCGACCAATGGCGGGCCGCGGAGATGGCACGCCTTGAAATAAATGCCCGGGGCGGCATTTTGGGAAAAAAAGTGGAATTCCGCATGTACGATTCCAGATCCAACCCCAAGGTCACCGTCAAAAACGTCACCGATGCCATCGACAACGGCAAGGTGAAAATGGTTTTCGGGGGATCGTCCAGCGCCGTTGCCATTGCTGCCGGAAAGGTGTGCAAACAGAAAAAAAATTTATTTTTCGGCACCCTGACATATTCCACCACCACCACCGGTGAAGCCGCCAACCGGTACTGTTTCCGCGAGTGTTATAATTCATGGATGGCCGGCAAGGCTCTTGCCGATTACCTCCGACGGAATTTCAAGGGCAAGAAATTTTTCTATATCACCGCTGACTACACCTGGGGATGGACGACCGAAGCATCCATTCGCAGGTTTTCCGGCACAGAAGACAAGACGGTTCACAAGGGAGTAAGGACACCGTTTCCCTCCAAGGATTTCAAAAGGGCTCTCAAGATCGCCCGCCGGGAAAGACCGGATGTCCTGGTTCTCGTGCTTTTCGGCCAGGAAATGGCCACCGCCATTCGGCAGGCCGTCGCCACGGGCATGAAGAAGCATATGCAGATAGTGGTCCCCAATCTGACCCTGGGGATGGCCGAGCGGGGCACTCCCGAGGCGATGGAAGGTGTCGTCGGAGCCCTGCCCTGGACCTGGCGGGTCCCTTACAAGTACAATTACGACAGGGGCAAGGAATTCGTGGAGAATTTTACCCGCCGGTACAACCGCTATCCGAGCACTTCCGGTGCATCGGCGTATACCATAATGTACGAATACAAGAGTGCCGTGGAAAGGGCCGGCACGTTCTCCGTACCGGCAGTCATCAAAGCCCTGGAGGGCCACAGATACAAGCTGCTCAAAGATGAGCAGGTATGGCGGGCTTTCGACCACCAGTCGGTGCAGACGGTTTACGTTGTGCGCTGCAAACCGGCTGAAGATGTCGTCATGGACAAGTATCATCTCGATTATTTCGATATAATAAGCAGTCTTCCCGGGGAAAAGGCCGCCAGGACCAGGGCCGAGTGGAATGCCGTCAGAAAAGCGGCCGGCAAACCCACCAGCCTCGAAAAATTGCCCGGCGAGTAAGATGCGGGTGCGGTGGACCGTACGGGGAGCAGGAAACCGGAATTTGAAACGCTGAATTTTAGGTTATGGAAATATAATTGGTATCCACCCGGATAGTGTTTGGGAGCGAATTGGCGTTATGAAGAAGAATTCTTTTTTTGTCTGGCTGGCGTTGTTCGTATTGATGTTTTCAGCTAACGGCTTTGCTGGAGATAAGGTCACTATTGCGTTGAATTATCCTGAAACGGGACCTTACAAGAAGCCGGGACTCGAGCAGTGGCGGGCGGCCGAGCTTGCCCGCCTGGAAATCAACGCCCAGGGAGGTATTCTGGGCAGGGAAATCGAGTTCCGTCTCTATGATTCAAGAACCAACATGAAGGTAACCACCAAAAATGTGATTGACGCCATCGATAACGGCAAGGTCCAGATGGTCTTCGGCGGCCTTTCCAGCGCGGTGGCCGTCGCCGCAGCGCGGGTATGCAAAAGCAGAAAAGTATTGTATTTCGGCGCCACGACTTCGACCGTCAATACCTGCGAGGAAGCTTCACGGTACAATTTTCGCAGCAATTACAATGCCTGGATGATCGCCAAGTGCCTGGCAAACTATATGCGCCGGAATTTCAAAGGAAAGAAGTATTTCTACATAACGGCCGATTATACCTGGGGCTGGACGACCGAAGCCTCTGTAAGAAGATTGTCCGGCACAGAGGACAAGACCGTTCACAAGGGAATAAGAACCCCGTTTCCTTCCAAGGATTTCAAAAGGGCGCTCAAGATTGCTCGCCGACAAAAGCCGGATGTCCTGGTTCTCGTGCTTTTCGGCCAGGAAATGGCCACCGCCATCCGGCAGGCGGCGGCAATGGGCATGAAGGATGAGATGCAGATAGTGGTGCCGGCCCTTTCTATCGGCGCGGCCGAGCTGGGAACACCCGCGGCCATGGAAGGTGTGGTTGGAACTGTCGCTTGGGCCTGGAACATACCGTTGAAATACCATTTCAAACGGGGCAATGAATTTGTGACCAAATTTACCGGCCGCTTCAATCGCTATCCGGGCACAATCGGATATGCCACTTATACAAATCTGCACGAATACTGCAACGCAGTGGAGCGTGCCGGCACTTTCAAACCGGCGGCGGTCATCAGGGCCCTGGAAGGTCATGAGTTCCAGCTGTTGAAAGACAAGGAAAAGTGGCGCTCTTTTGACCATCAATTGATTCAGACTGTCTATTTGATGCGCTGCAAGCCCGCCGATGTGGTTTTGCAAGACAGGTACAACCTGGATTATTTCGAAGTTATCGGCAGTATGCCCGGTTACAAGGCTGTCAGAACAAGAGCGGAGTGGAATGCGGCCCGGCGGGCTGCCGGCCTGCCCCTGAGCCTTGAAAAACTGCCCGGTGAATAGATGCTTTAAAACGGATTGCCAAGCCTGACAGATGAGTCTTTTTGTATCGCAGCGATTTTCGGTCTTTTTTTATAGGAGGCAGATCACATGTTTAGCAAGCTGACAAACCTGGGGTTGAGAGCCAAAATGTTGCTTTCAATTTTGCTCGTCACCTTCATCGGCCTTTTCGCCGCCGTCACCTACGTTGGTTACAGCGCCCGTAAAATGGCCCTCGAGCAGTCATTGGACAAAGCCCATGAGGTGGCGCGCAGGTGGGGTACCGTCGTCCAGGCCGATATTCAGACCGCCATGGACACGGCCCGTACCTTGGCCCAAGCACTTGAGGGCATGAAGATAAGGGGGGTGCCCTCGCGGGACATGATAGACGGTATCCTCAAGCGCGTTCTGGAAAGGTACCCGTCATATCTGGCGGTATGGACCTGCTGGGAGCCCAATGCCCTGGACGGCCGGGATTTCAGGTACACCAATGCCGTCGGCCATGACGCCACCGGAAGGTATATACCTTACTGGAACAGGATGAGCGGCAAGATAGACGTGCAGCCCCTGAAAAACTATACCACCCCGGGGCCGGGTGATTATTATCTCAAGCCGCTGAAATCCGGCAGGGAAACGGTGCTGGACCCGATATCCTTCGATTTGAAGGGGAAAAAGGAACTCAAGACCGTTCTTGCCGTGCCCATCAAATACGAAGGCAAGGTGGTGGGAGTGGTCGGAGTCGATATCCCCCTCCGGCATTTTGAACCCATCATCAAAAAGGTTAAATTCTTCGACATCGGTTACGGTTTCCTGATTGCAAACAACGGAGTGTTCGTGGCCCACCCGACCAAGTGGTCCAACGTGGGCAAGCCGATGGAGTACTTCAAGTTCAAACCGGAGGTCATCCAGGCCGTCCGGCAGGGGCGTGAAACCTTTCAGTACAAGGTTTCCAAGACCACCGGCAAGAAGACTTACTACGCCTTTGCCCCGATCAAGATCGGCTTTTCAGACAAAAAATGGTCCCTGGCGACCAACATCCCCATCGACAAGATTACCGCGCCGGCCAGAAAGATCTGGATGAGGAGTCTGTTTATCGGTGGTGTCGCCCTGGTTCTGATCGGACTTATCGTCTGGCTCGTAACCGGTGGAATCGCCCGGCCGATTCTGGGTATTTCAGAGACAATCCGTAAGGTTGCCCAGAAACGTGATCTGACCCTCGAGGTTGCCGTCACCTCACGGGATGAACTCGGTGTCATGGCCCGTGAGTTCAACAACATGATGAAGGCTTTGCGGGATGCCTTCGGAACCGTCGATACCGCCGCCCGGCGCGTCAACCAGCAGTCGGCAGAAGTGGCCCGCAGGGCGACGGCCAACAAGCAGCGTGCCGAAGACGAACAGCACCAGATGAACACCATCCAGGAAACTGTTAACAAGATGGGTGAAACAGCCGGTGAAGTTCAGCAGGCATCCAATGCCCAGGCCGAAGCGGCCCAGACCTCGTTGCGCAGGGTTCAGCAGCTGATAGAAAGCATGCAGCAGGTGGGCGAGGCTTCCAGCGAGCAGATCCAGGAGGCCAGTATTGCCACCGAGCGCGTGGGTGTAATGGGTGAAACAGGTGCCAAGGTCGTGGCCACTGCCCAGATGCAGGGCGAGCAGGTTATGAAGGTTACCGAGGCCCTGCGCGAGATCGGTAAGGCGGTGGAGGAGATGAACCAGGCGGCCGCCAGAGCGACCGATCACGGCCAGGCGGTTCTGCAGGCGGCCGAGGAAGGCACCCTTTCCGTTCAGGCCACGGTTAGAGGTATGGAGGCCATTAAAGAATCGTCTGACCAGATTTCGGAAATCATCGGCGTTATTACAGAAATCGCCGAACAGACAAACCTCCTGGCCCTGAATGCCGCCATCGAGGCCGCCCGTGCCGGCGCTCATGGTAAAGGTTTTGCCGTGGTCGCCGACGAAGTCGGTAAGCTGGCCCAGAGGTCTTCAGAGGCAGCCAAGGAGATCACCCAGCTCATCAAGGATTCCACGGCAAGGGTCGAAGAAGGAACCCGTCTGACGAGCCGCTCCAACGAAGCCCTGAAGAAAATCGCCGAAGGTGGTGAAATCAACATGCGCGCCATCGAGGAGATCGCCCGCTCAGCCAACATCCTGGCCGAAGGTACCCAGGAGGTTAACAGGCTGATGCAGGACCTGAACCGCCTGGCGGAAGAAATTCAGCAGATGGCCGGTCAGCAGGGTGAACGCCGTGAGGCGGCCCAGAAAGCCCTGGCCGCCCTGGTTGAAAAAGCGAACGCGATTTCGTCTCTGGTTGCCAAGGCTTCCGAGCGTGCCAGCTCGGTGGGCGAGGAGATGCAGACAGTGGTGGAACGTTCCGAGGCCATGAGGCAGATGACCGAGCTTCAGGCCGGCCGTTCCAAGACCTTGCGTAAAATAACGGCCGAGACGGCTGAACGGGCCAAGCAGACGGCCATCGGAGCCGCTGAGGTCGTGAGTATTACCGAAGAGATGCAGCGACTGTCGGTGGATCTGACTCGCCAGGTCAGCCAGTTCAAGATCAAGCCCGGCTCCATCAAAGCCGTGGATGAAGGTTGACTTCTGCTTGAAACTCAGTAGCTGCGCAACCGAGCCTTCCGGGTCTTCAGGCCCGGAAGGCTCGTTGTCCCGAATCCTGGAAGTCAGGGCATATCAAGGGGCATAGAACGTGAACCAGCGGTTTCCCGGGGCGTTCTGAAGATTCCGGCTGAACGGTCTCGGTCAAGGGCCTTGGGGCAGGAGTGCAAGTTGGGTAAATTCGGTGGTAGCAAAAAGAGAGTGGTTGCAATAATCATTTTTGTCACCGGCACCTGGGTTGTCCTTGCCATCGGAGTTGTCCTTGCCTGGAGGCTGACCTCCCAACTGCCGCCGGCTTTGCTGGTTGCCGGATGCGCCGGGGTGCTTATTCCGGTCCTGGGTATCAGTCTGTACTATGTCGATTTAAAAAGAACGGACAACAATCTCGAAACCGTTAGAAAGGCCATCGATGGTCTGGCCCAGGGCGAGCTGGGCGTAACCCTCGAAGTAGATTCCGAAGACGAGCTGGCCATGCTGGGGGCAGGTGTTAATGACCTTTCGGCAAATCTTCAGGAATTGATGTTGCACATTTGGCAACAGACAGCCCGCAGTCAGCGTTTTCTCAATGTTATAGAAACCGAACTTGCCGATTCCGGCGGTCGCCGGGACCGCCGCGACGAGCTTCTGACCCACCTCAAGGACGCCATGACGGCATTGGCCGATCTAAGGCAACTGGTTACAACCTACGCTTTTTATGATGTATGCCTGGAGGACGAGAAACCGGTTGCCGCCAAAACCGAACGGGATGAAAAATTGAACTGATCGGCGCACGGAATGGACCAGGCCGATACCGGCCAATTTATGCTGATATATTAAGATGATGGATCTGCACGATCTCCTGACTCCCCTTTTGGCTTCCGGTGACCGCTTGACATGGAATCCAAAGCAAAATAGAGTGAATATTTGGATCTAAGGTCCGATAAAGGCAAAACTACCGAAAGGTAGTGACGCAAAGCCACGGGTCTAAAGCAAAGGCAATGATCGCCGGGCTGCCGAGGAAAATTGGTTGATATGCCTTGGGTGAATCATGCCCCGAGGCATTTTTTTTGCATCATACTTCTCCCGGCGGCAGGAACGGCCTTTTTACGACCCAGGGAGGTGGATATGGATACGACATCGATACTTTTGCAGATCACACCGATACCTTTTCTGTCGATTGTGATATGGGGGCTGCTGATTCTGGCGGCCATGTACCTTGCGCGCAAGCCTTTTCACAGGAGTGTCGGCGCCTTGGGCAGACTTGTCCGCAATGCCATGCGGCTTGCGGCCGCTTCGGTTGTTCAGGCTGAAAAACGGCTTGAAACCAGGAACCGTGAGGTACTTCTGAAAGCCGGGCTGGATCATGCCGAAAGACACCTTGAAAGGGAATTCGACCGCATAAGCCAGGCAGTCAACAGGGATCTGGAAAGCTATCCCAAGCTGCAGCGAAATCTGCAGGAGACGCTGATCAAGCTGGAGGAAGATTACCGCAGCAGCACCGAAATTCCCCAGAGCCTTCCCGACTGGGTAAAGGTCATCGAGGCCATCGCCAAAATAAAGCCCAACGGCGATCACATGGTGGCCAACATGCTGGAAGAGATTCATCAGACCCTGGCCGAACAACACAAGACAGCCCTGGATCGGCATCGCAAAGACGTGGCCCAGCGCCACGGCATTTTGAGCCGGATGCTGCCGGTGTGGCGGGGTATGCACAAGACATTGGAAGGATTGGAAAAATCAATTAGCAGCCTCAACCTCAGGGCCAAGCGGATCGATCAATACATGGATGAATACCAGGAAACCAGGCGTCAGACCGATACCGCCTACCGGACCCTGTCGTCTTCTTCCCTGACCCAGTTTTTCATCTCCGGGCTGGTGCTTCTGGTGGCAATCGGCGGAGCGGTAATAAATTTCAACCTGATAGCCTTGCCCATGTCGGAAATGGTAGGAGGGGCCAGCTATATCGGCCCTTATAAGACCTCTGACGTGGCCGGACTGGTAATCATCTGCCTGGAAATCTGTACCGGTCTGTTCCTGATGGAATCCCTGCGGGTCACACGCCTGTTTCCCATTATCGGCAGCATGGACGACCGGATGCGCAAAAACTTTTTCTGGATCGCCCTGGGCCTGCTGACGATCCTTGCCGGTGTCGAATCGGCCCTGGCTTTCATGCGCGACAGAATTGCGGCCGACATGGAGGCCCTGCGTCAGACCCTGGCAGGGGTTTCGCCCGGTTCCATGGCCACAAGCATCATACCGACGGTGGGTCAGATGGTAATGGGGTTCATCTTGCCGTTTATTCTTACCTTTGTGGCCATTCCCCTGGAATCCTTCGTAGCTTCCTCGCGCACGGTGCTGGGAGTGGTGGCCGCCTGGTCATTGCGTACTGTGGCTTTCTTTCTGCGCCTGGCGGGCAACCTGGGGTTTTACCTGGGCCGTTTTCTGGCAAACCTCTATGATCTGCTGATTTTCCCGGCCCTGTGGCTGGAAGGCGTGGTTGTGCGGGCCATGTCCCGGAACAATGCGAAAGAGACCGAGCGGGAACAGCCGCCGTCTGTCGAAGACGGCCAGGGCTACGCTCCTGCCGCCGAAGGCGGCAAGGAGGTGGCAGAATGAAAGGCGGTCATAAAAAACTTTTTGCCTGGATTCTGGCCGTCCTGATGATCTGGCCGGCCTGTTTTGCCTGCAGCGACAGCAAGAGCCATACCAAGGGGGTATACCTGCTGCTGGACACCTCCGGAACTTACAAAGTCGAGCTGAAAAAGGCCCGGGCCTTGATAAACTATTTACTGGGAACCCTTCAGCCGGGCGACACTCTGGCCGTGGGACGGATCGACACCGGAAGTTTCAGCGAAAAAGATATCGTGGCCAAGGTCACCTTCGACGACCGGCCGTCGGTGGCCAACAATCAGAAGCGGGCCTTCATGCAGAAGATCGACAAATTCATCAAGTCGTCGGCAAGAAGCCGCTATACCGACATTTCAGGAGGATTGCTGCAGGCAATCGAGTACCTTAACGAAGTCGGTCCGGGCAGCAAATATATACTGATTTTTTCCGACCTCCAGGAAGAACTGGCCGAAGGGTATGTGCGGGATGTGCCTTTTCAGCTTTCCGGTTTTCACGTGGTGGCCCTGAACGTCACCAAGCTGCGCAGCGATATCCGCGATCCCAAAAACTACATGCGCAGGGTGGAACAATGGCGCCAAAAGACCGAAAAAGGGGGCGGCACCTGGCGTGTGATCAATGACCTGGAGCGGCTGGACGCTATTTTCAAGGATTGACGGCCACCGGCAAACAGCGCGCTGCGGCGCGAGAGGCGGCCGGCAAGGCCATAAATTCCGTTTCAGACCGGTTTGCCCATGACCATCAGATCCTCGGTTACGGAAGTGATTTCAACAGTTACGAAGGTATTGACCGCGGGCCGGAGATCTCCGCTTATGGCAACCTGAACGTAATTGTCGCTGAGGCCCCTGGCCAGACCGGTCCGCCTGTCCCTGCCGGTTTCTATCAGCACTTCCACTTTTTTGCCGACCAGGCTTAGGTAGAAGTTGCGGCGCTTGGCATCTGAAAGCCGGCGCAGTTTCAGGCAGCGTTCCTTGATCACCCCGGTGGAGACCTTGTCTTTGAAATGCCATGCCGGTGTGCCCGGCCGTGGCGAGAACGGGAAGACATGGAGGTAGGACACCGGCAGCTGCTCCAGCAGCTCGAAGGTATGCATGAAGGCCGTTTCGTCTTCACCCGGAAATCCTGCCAGCACATCCACTCCTATGGCCGCATCTGGAAGAAGCCGCCTGGCCCTGGTGATCACTTTCCTGAACAGGGCCCCATCATACGGGCGGCGCATCCGTTTCAGGATCTTGTCGTCTCCGCTTTGAAGCGGAACATGAAGGTGGCCGCACAAGCGTCCCCTGCCGGTACGGCGGTTTGCTATTCCGGCCAGCAGGGTTTCGCTGATTTCAGTCGGCTCGATCGAACTGAGCCTTATCCTTTCAATGGCGCCCCGGGTCCGGGCCGCATCGAGAACAGACTCCAGGCCGGTGGTTTCGGAAAGGTCTTTTCCGTACTGGCCAAGATGGATTCCGGTCAGAACGACTTCCCGCACGCCTTCTTTTCCCAAACTGTGCAGATTGCGCATGACTTCATCCTGGGGCATGCTGCGGCTCGGTCCCCGGGCGTAAGGCACGATGCAGTAAGTGCAAAAGCTGTTGCAGCCGTCCTGAATCTTCAGCAATGCGCGCGTCCTGGTTCCTTTGACAGAGGCCGGCAGGGGAGCGAACTGCCGGCAGGCGGAGATGTCGTCGTGAATGATTCGGGCTGTTTCCCTGTCACG
Organism: Desulfobacteraceae bacterium; assembly: GCA_027068085.1. Taxonomy (GTDB): domain Bacteria; phylum Desulfobacterota; class Desulfobacteria; order Desulfobacterales; family Desulfosarcinaceae; genus JALVQM01. The sequence goes on from JAMOUQ010000034.1 coordinate 26,421, forward strand.
GGAGCGATTTCCGTCTGCGGCCAGATCCGGTATGATGTGTTTGAATGCGTTGCCGGCAACCGTGTCGACTCCCTCCAGGCAGGCAAGTGTGGAAGGATCTATCTGGGCGTAACAGCCGGTGACGATGATGCGGGCACCGGGGTTGGCCCTTGCGATACGCCGGATCGCCTGACGGGACTGCATGGCGGCTTTGCGGGTGACGGCACAGGTGTTGACTATGCAGACGGAAGCCTCTTGGGCAGCGGTTTGTTGCCAGCCCCTTTCTTCCAGCCGGCGGCCGATGGCGGCAGATTCGCACTGGTTGACCCTGCATCCCAGGGTTGTGACGCAATAGCCCTTATCCAATCCATCCTCCTCCCAGAACCTCCTCGTCCCGGTAAAATACTGCTCCCTGGCCCGGGGTGACAGAGGATTGGGGCTGATCGAACGACACCGCCGCCCTGTCGCCTTCTGTTTCGATGGTGGCCGGTGCCGCCCGGTGGCGGTAGCGAATACGGACATCGGCCCGGAAAATCCTTTCTTTGGGCCGGTTGATCCAGTTTATGCCCCGAACCTTGCAGCGTGAAGTGAAAGTGTCTTCCTTTTTTCCCACCACCAGGCGGTTGTTTTTGACGTCGATCCGGATCACATAGTAGGCATGGCCGGCCGGGATGTTTATTCCCTTTCGCTGGCCGATGGTAAAGCGGTGCAGGCCCTTGTGGAAACCGAGTCTGTTTCCTTCCGGGTCAACCACCGGTCCCGGGCGGGGCCGGTAGTCGGGCAGATTTTCGAGAAAGCCGTTCTTGGGACCCCTGATGAAACATACGTCCTGGCTTTCGGATTTTTCCGGGGGCACCAGGCCGCAGGCCTTTGCCATTTCAATCACCTCCGCCTTGGTCAGGTCGCCCAGGGCAAAGACCGCCGCCTGCAGCTGCTTTCTGCTCAGGCGGGCCAGAAAATAGGATTGGTCTTTGCGTCTGTCCCTGCCCCGCAGCATATGAATCCTGTTGGCAGAATCCACCTCGAGCCTGGCATAGTGGCCGGTTGCCAGCCGGTCGGCCCCTTTGTCGCGCGCCCGGTCGAGAAGAAAACCGAACTTGATGGAAGGGTTGCACACCAGGCAGGGGTTGGGAGTCGTTCCCCGCCGGTAGCCATCGACGAAATACCGGATTACCAGATCCCGAAAAGGTTGCCGCAGGTCGACGGCATGCACCTTTATACCAAGGACTGTCTCCAGGCGGGAGACCTTTGTCTTTGCCCAGTCCGCCGGCCGTGATCCTTCCGGGATTGTTTCGTAACCGGTGATGAAATGCAGACCGAAGAGCCTGTGTCCTGCCTCTTTGAGGATATGAGCGGCGACCAGGGAATCGATCCCTCCGCTCAGGGCAACGGCGATTGTTTCCCGGCTCATCTGAAGAAGGCCTGGTCCGTCGGTTTTACAGCCATGGCGCGGGTGGGGCAGGCGGGGACGCAGATTTCACAGATGCTGCATTTTTCCTGATCGAAGACGACTTCCATTTCCGGCCTTTCGATATAGAGTGCACCGGTGGGACAGACGGCCGTACAGGCTCCGCAATGGGTGCAACGATCAGGATCCCTTTCGATCTGCTGGGCCGCGTTCTGGACATCAACACCTTGATCTTTAAGATAATTTACGCCGTCCTTGAAATTTTTACGGGTACCGGAAAGCTCCAGCACCATGAAGCCTTCCTTGCGGGGCAGGATGCCGGCGTTGAGAATATTGAAAGTAAGGTCGAAGCGACGTGCCAGGTTGCAGACGATCGGTTTCTGAACTTCGGTTCTGGGAAACCGTAAAATCAGGATTCTTGAATACATGGAGCCTCCCCCCTGAGCTTTGCGCTCATGGCCCGGCCGGGGCGACCGGGCTGCGGATTCGACCACCCTGTCCGGTCGCAGGTGTCGCGGCCTGGCCGCCGGGCAAGAGGACCCGGGAGTGATCGTTTACTTTTGAGTACCGGCAGTGTAACATAGAAGTAAACCGTCAACGTGTCAACAGCCATGATGGCATTGCAGACAGCCCGTTTCAGTCGGGCCTCGATCTGGGAACTTTTGCAAGACCATCGATAAACATAAGCGCCATGAATTCTTTCGCCTACCGTACAACAGGACTGGCCATCAAGACCCTTTCGAGCCTGTCCAAGGCCAACATCCGCCTGCACGGCGCAGACGATCTGCCCCGGGGGGCAATGATTTTTGTCATCAACCATTTCACCCGCCTGGAAACCTTTCTCATGCCATGGGTCATTCACAGGCTGGTACAGAAGCCGGTCTGGTCCCTGGCGGCGGCCGAGCTTTTCAGCGGTCCCCTGGGCGCCTTTCTGGAAAAGGTGGGTGCCGTGTCCACCGGTGATCCCGACCGCGATCGCCTGATAGTCAGGAGCCTGCTCACGGCAGAGGCCTGCTGGATCATTTTCCCCGAGGGGCGCATGGTCAAAAGCAAGAAGATCGTCGAAAAAGGCCGCTACATGATTTCGTACGCCGGCGGAAAGCATCCTCCCCATACCGGGGCTGCCCAGCTGGCCCTGCGGGCCGCCTATTTCCGCAAAAAACTCCTGCAGCTCGAAAAGGAGGGGATGCTGGAGAACGATTCTTCGCTCCTGGAGCGTTTCGGCCTGGATTCCATCGATCAGGTCGCAGACCTGGAGACTTTTCTGGTGCCGGTCAATCTGACCTATTATCCGATCCGGGCCCGGGAAAACATGCTCAGCCGCCTGGCCGAGCGCCTGGTGGATGACCTGCCCGAAAGGATCCAGGAAGAACTGATGACAGAAGGGGCCATGTTCCTTTCCGGGGTCGATATCGATATCCGTTTCGGGGCCCCGATTGCCGTCGAACCCTGCCTCGAACACAGGAGTTTACGCAAGGCTTTGCACTGCGTGGATCCCCGGCTGGCCGAGCCTCCGATGAGGATCATGCGCAATACCGCTTTGAAGCTCACCCGCCGCTACATGGATGCCATCTACGGCATGACCACGGTCAACACCGACCACATCTTCGCCTCCCTGCTGCGGGCCTGTCCCCGCAGTAAAATAGACCTGCGGACCTTTCGCCAGCGCGCCTTTCTGGCCATCTGCGACAATTGCCGGCAGATGGGAATCTACCTTCATCCCAATCTGGAAGGGGAACAGGAAAATCTGCTGGTCGACGACCGGGAGGGAGAACTGGCGGCCTTCTGGAAACTTGCCCAGGAAAAGCAGGTCGTTGAATTCAGGGGCGGTTGCTGGGTCAAGAACCGGAAAAAACTGGGCACAATCTTCGATTTTCATAAAGTGCGGGTAAACAATCCCATTGCGGTCGTGGCCAATGAAGTCGAACCTCTGGTCCGGCTTCAAAGGCGGATATCGAGGCTGGCCTGGACTCCGGGCTGGATTGTCAGAAAGATGGTCGCCCGCCGGCTGCTCAAAAAGGTCCGGGAAGAATTCGAGCGCGATTATGAGCGATTCTACATCGAAGGTGAGTCCAAACCGGCCCATATCGGCCGGCCGAGGCTTTTGAAAGGAGGCCGCCGCCTGGTGGGTGTGGTTGTCTCCCACGGGTACATGGCCGCTCCGGCCGAGGTGCTGGCTTTGGCCGAGCACCTCAATCGCAAGGGATACTGGGTTTTCCTGCCGCGCCTCAAGGGCCACGGGACGGCCCCGGAAGACCTGGCGCGTTGCAGTTTTCGCCAGTGGATAAGATCGGTCGAAGAAGGCTACAGCCTGATGCACAGCCTTTGCCGGCACGTGGTGGTGGGCGGTTTTTCCACCGGCGCCGCCCTGGCCCTGGAACTGGCCTCGCGGGTGGATGAAATAGCCGGTGTCTTTGCCGTTTCAACCCCCCTGCGGCTCCAGTACCTGGTTTCCAGGATGGCTCCCGCCATGGACGTCTGGAACAAGCTGATGGACAGGATCAACCTGGATGAGGCCAAGAAGGAATTTGTCGACAACCGTCCTGAAAATCCCCACATAAACTATCTGCGCAATCCCATCGCCGGGGTCCGGGAGCTGGAGCGCTTGATGGATCACCTGGAAAGCAGGCTGCACCTGATCGAGGTTCCGGCCCTGGTGGTCCAGTCAGCCGAAGATCCGGTGGTAAACCCCAAGGGGTCGGAAAAGGTGTTCAATCAACTGGGAACGGAAGACAAGCAGTACGTGGTTTTCAACTTCAGCCGGCACGGTATTCTGCTTGGCCCGGGAGCGGAGCGGGTTTACCGGGTAATAGCCGATTTCATCGATCATATCGCCCGCAAGCTGGGCCGTTCCTGATCTTTTTTGGCAGACCGGGCCTAAGCGCGCGGTCTGCCGGTGGCAATCAGCAGGGTGCGGGGATCCAGGACCAAGGCCGGCTTGCCCTTGCAGTCGCCCTTGAGAATATCGACTTCGATGGTATCCTTGGAAGGAGTCAATGCCAGGGCGACGGCGAAACTGTCCTGGATCCTTGCAAACTGGGGGGGGAGGCCGCCGGGGTCCGGTTTGTCCTCCCTGTGGGTGGTAATGGTGAACCAGACTGAAACCTGCAGCGAGGAAGCAAGATTTTTGAGTTCTTCCAGGGTCGGCCCCATTTGGGCGTCGAAGGGAAGGCCGTCGATAAGCATGACATCGGGGGCAAAGATCGACTGGGCCGTCAGATCGGTCAGCCTTTCAGACAGTTTGGGGACACTGAAACCTTCCACCTTGAAGGTCATGATGAACCTGTGGGGCAGGATGGTCTCCCACAACTGGTCGGCACGGGGCTCGTTGTATTCGGACGCCAGCAGCTTGAAAACCTGTTTGTACCAGAGGGTTACCTTGCCGATGGGTTCTTTCAGGCTGATGTGCAGGACGTTTTTACCCCTTAACAGGGTGTCCAGGGCCAGCTGAACCATCAGGGCCGTCTTGCCCACCCCGGGACGGGCCAGAACGGCTCCGAATTGTCCCGGGGCAAGAATCTCGTCCCGGTCACCTTGCAGGAGCCGCAACGGGTTTCTAACCATAAGATCGTTTTTCAGCATGGCCAAACTCCTTTCACGCAGGAAGATTACGTCGGCTTTTGGGGCCGGGACGGTACCGCGGTCCGGAAAGCAGACCGCAACGGTTGTCTTGTCTGATGCGGAGATGTCTTCCAGCATTGTCAGGCCACGTTCTTCCGGCCGCCGGCTTTTTCCTTGGCCAGGGCTTCGGCAACCGAGGCCGGCACCTGCTTGTAGGTGGCAAACTCCATGGTGAACTGGGCCTTGCCCTGGGTCAATGACCTGAGAACGGTCGAAAAACCGAACATCTCGGCCAGAGGCACCTGGGCTTCGATGGAACTCATGTGGCCTTCGTCCTGGGCGCCGACTATCATCCCCCGGCGCTGATTCAGTATCCCCAGCACGGATCCCTGGAACTCGGTGGGGGTCTCCACC
>JAMOUQ010000035.1 GCA_027068085.1 Desulfobacteraceae bacterium
AAAGCGGTTCTTCTTCAAGCAGCGGCTGTTTCATCGGGACATTGAGATAATCGAGGTTTCGCCTCAAAAAGCACAACGGGTAGCTGTTGTTGACAAATGGCCTTTCGGCGGGGCGGGCGAACCGTCCCGCCAGGCCTGATTGCTGCGTAGTTTGTCAGAATCGATCTGAATTCAGGTTTCAGCCGGCCGGTCGGTCAGTCGACCGGCCATTTTTATTGCCATTTGAATCCAGCCGGTTTACAAGATCGGCCAAGTTGCTGTATCTATTTTCAGACCGCGCAATTCATTTGATGAAAGGCAGGATCAAGTGGCTGCAATTGAAGAAAGAATAAAGGAGCTTGCCCGCCGGCGCAAAGCGATCGTTCTGGCCCATAACTACCAGCCGCCCGAAATCCAGGACCTGGCCGACATGTGCGGTGATTCCCTGGAGCTTTCCCGCCGGGCCGCAGAGACCGATGCCGAGGTGATAGTTTTCTGCGGTGTCCATTTCATGGCCGAGACAGCCTCGATTTTGTCTCCTGACAAGACCGTCCTGCTGCCCCGCCTGGAGGCCGGCTGCCGGATGGCCGACATGATCACCGCCGGGGCACTCCGGGCCCGGCTGGATTCACTGCCGCCGATGCCGGTTGTGACCTATGTCAATTCTCCGGCAGAGGTAAAGGCTCTTTCCACCATCTGTTGCACATCGGCTAACGTGGTCCAGGTTGCCGAAAGCCTGGATGCCGACCAGATGCTGATGACTCCGGACCGCAACCTGGCCATGTACGCCGCCTCGCGCACCGGCAAGAAAATTCATGTCTGGGACGGCTATTGTCCCATCCATGAAAGACTCAGGCCGCAGGATGTCGAGGCTGCCCGCAGGGCCCACCCGGACGCGGTCTTCATGGTTCACCCCGAGTGCCGGCCCGAGATTCTCGAACTGGCCGATGTGATTGCCAGCACCAGCGGCATGCTGCGCCATGCCGCCGAATCGAAGGCCGGCCAATTCATCGTGGGCACTGAAATCGGTTTGCTTCATCCCCTCCAAAAGGCCAATCCGGACAAGCGTTTCTATCCGGTTTCAGACAAGATGGTCTGTCCCGACATGAAAAAGATATCCCTGCAGGACGTCCTGGAGTGCCTGGAGAAGATGAGCAACCAGGTAAAGGTGCCGGAAGATATCCGGCGGCCGGCCCTGGAGGCGGTGCAAAAGATGGTCGCCCTCGGCTGAGAAATGAACCCTGATGCTTTCAACATACTCGGAGCCTGTTTTCAGGACCTGGTGGCCTGGATGGAGGCCCGTTTCGGCAAGGGCGCCTATCATGCGGCCGCGGTTTACCGCCAGGTCTTCCGCCGGGGGCGGCTTGCCCCGGAAGACCTGGCCGAGTTCGGACCCTCGGGGCAACTGGCAGGCCGGGTCAAAGCGGGTATCTGTTTCAGGTTGCCGGAGCTGGCCGACAGTTTCAGCGAACAGGGTGTCACCAAACTGGTTTTCCGGCTGGCAGACGGGGTCCGGATAGAGTCGGTGGTGATCCCCATGGCGACCCATTTCACCCTCTGTGTTTCCACCCAGGCCGGCTGCCGCATGGGCTGCCGGTTTTGCCGGACCGGACAAATGGGCTTTGTCCGCAACCTTACCACCGAGGAGATAGTGGGCCAGGTTCTGGCGGCCAGGGCGGTACTGGGATTCGATGTCCGCAATCTGGTTTTCATGGGCATGGGAGAGCCGCTGGACAATTTCGGCCATTTCACCAGGGCGGTCCGGGTGCTGGAAGACCAGCGCGGTCTGGACATAGCCAAGCGCCGGATGACGGTCTCCACCGTCGGCCTGGTGGACATGATTTATGCTCTTGCCGGCCGAAGATGGTCCCGGCTCAAACTGGCCGTTTCCCTGAATGCTCCTGACGACCGGCTGCGCTCTTATCTTATGCCGGTCAACCGCCGCTGGCCCCTGGCGGAGCTGATCCGGGCCCTGCGGTCCTATCCCCTGCCGGCCAAGGGGCATATTCTGGTTGAGTATGTTCTGATAAACGGACTCAATGACAGCCCGGAACACGCCGGCCGCCTGGCCGCTCTGGTTGAGGGCCTGCCGGTCAAGGTCAATCTGATTGCCTGCAATCCGGTTCCGGAAGCCGGTTTCGAGCCGCCCCCGGACCAGGTCATAGATAATTTCCGCCGCAGGCTCGTTGAAAACAAGGTTTTCGTCAGGGTGCGTTCTTCCAAAGGCTGCGGGATCCTGGCCGCCTGCGGCCAGCTGGGCCGGGTTCCGGCCAAACGACCTGCTGCTACCGTTGTCTGCTGATCACGTTCAAGGAGGCGCAGTGAAGGCCATATACTATGTGGATGGAAAATTCGTGCCTGCCGACAAGGCCGTCATCCCGGTGGATGATCTGGCCCTGCTCAGGGGGATAGGGGTTTTCGACCTGTTGCGGACTTACGAGGGCAAGCCCCTGTTTTTAGACGAACACATCGCCCGGCTCCTGAACTCGGCCCGCAGGATCAAGCTCAAGCTTCCCTGGAGCGAGGACGATGTCCGCCGGATCGTTCTCGAGACCCTGGAGCGCAACAAGCTGGCCGAAGCCAACATCAGGATGGTAATCACCGGCGGTTCCAGTCCGGATTTCATGACCCACCAGGGCAATCCGCGCCTTATCGTCCTGGTAACCCCCCTGCCCCAGCTGCCCTCCTGGTGGTACGAAAAGGGGGTCAAGGTGATCACAATGGCCTCGGCGCGGCATATTCCCGACGCCAAGAGCATCGACTACCTGCCGGCTGCCATGGCCCTTTCCCGGGCCAAGGCCAACGGTGCCGTCGAGGCCATCTACGTGGACGACCAGGACAACGTCCTGGAGGGAGCCACCAGCAATATTTTTGCCTTCATGGGAGATACGCTGGTTACCCCCGGCAAAGGCATACTTTCCGGAATCACCCGCAAGGTGGTGCTGGATCTTGCCAGGGACTTTTTCCGGGTCCGGGTGCGGGACTTGTCCCGCCGGGAGCTGCTGGAGGCAGACGAGGTCTTTATCACCGGCACCAACAAGGGCCTGGTGCCGGTTGTCCAGGTGGACGATACGGTTATCGGAGACGGCCGCCCGGGCAAGCGCACCGCCCGGCTGATGAAAGCGCTCGCCCGGCGCACCGCGGGCCGGATAGGTGGCGACCGGTCATGAATTCCGTGTTTTGAAAAGCCTCAATCAGGGCCGGATAGTGACTTAACCATCTTGGCCTGCCGGAGTGCCTCCAGACGGGTAAAGGCACCGGAGCCCCCGCCTTCTTTCTGCAGCCGGGCAAAGGCCTGACGCTGGAGCCTGCCCCGCCGCACGGTGAACTGCACCGCCATTTGAACGATGAAAAATCCGGCCAGAACCAGGATGATCTCCACGGCCAGAAAATGAATGAAAAAATCGGCCGCCAGGTAGGAGCCCTTGACGAAATGCTTCAGCGTCAGCCAGCCGGCATAGCCCAGGGCGGCCAGGGGGGCCAGGTTGAGGGCAAACTGCAGCAGCCAGTTCTGGAGGCGGCCGGCTGCCTTTTGCAGCCTTTGGTCCAGGGCCGCGATCCAGGCGGCGGAGATGTTTTCAGCCAGGTCGGCCGCGGCCGCCATGGCCGGTTCCGGGTCCCGTACCCGCTGGTCGAAACGGGCCTTTACCAGCAGTTCGGCCGTTTGAGGCCAGTGTTTGAGGACGGCGGACCGGAAGGCCTGGATGGCGGCGCCGGCCACCTGCGGGTCGGAGACGTGGGCAAGCTTCTGTCTGCTGGCGGCCCGGTGGCGCAGGGCGCTTGCCAGCCCCATGGCCTGTTGCAGGGGGCGTCCCGGCCGCAGGACAGAGATGGCCCCGGCGCCGAAGACAAGCAGCCGCGACCAGATGGCAAGGACCCAGCCCACCGGGCCTGTCCATCCCCGGGCCAGCAGCTGGTAGAGGCGGATTCTGGTTCCCTGGGTCATGGTTTCGGCATCGGCCGCCAGGGCCTCCAGGGAATGTTCAAGGGCCGTGGTTTCGAGCTCGGACGCGGCTGCAAGCGCTTTTTTCAGGCCAGCCCGGTCGCGGCCGGCCTCCCTTGCCATGGCCCGGGCCAGGTGGTCCCGCAGGTGGCGGGCGTTTGCCAGCCGGGTGCCGGCGGCCGATCCGTCAAGGCCGCCGGTCACCAGATCGCGCAGCTCGGGGAACTGGTCCCAGTCGTGGCGCGGGGTCACTTCCGGCTCCCAGGCCGGATCTTGCAGGTTGCTCCGGGCGCTTACGGCCAGTACCCGGTCCACCTCCACCTGCCAGGCAGAGGCCAGGTATTGCCGGAATTCGGGCAGGATGCTTTCTGACAGCTCGTCCCGTTCCTGGCGGTCGCACTTGTTGAGCACCGCCACCAGGCTGGTGCCGGCAAAAAGGTTCACCCAGGGGGCCAGGAAATCGGCGTGATCCCGGCGCTTGGGGTTTTCGGCGTCAAAGACGCAGACCAGCACGTCGGATGACTTTATGGCCTGTCTTATCAGCTCCAGGTGACCGGAAGCTTCCACCGAATCGGTGTCCGGCGTGTCCACCAGGATCACCCGGTCGAGGAAAGGAGCCTTGTCACTGGTGATGATTTCAGGCCCCGGACCGCTGCCGCTTTCAAAGACCGCGGTGGCGTCTTCCTGCCGGCGGCACAGGGCCCGGACTTTGCGCGTGGTGGGCCGGTTGGGGCCGGCAGGTGAAAGGCCGTCGATGCCTGCAAGGGCATTGAAAAGGGTCGATTTGCCGGCTCCGCAGGGACCCACCAGGGTGACTACCAGGTGGCGGTCCAGGCGGCTGCCGATGCCTTTCAGCATTTCCAGGACGATCTCTGCCTGGTGGGCGAGACCGGCGGCGGGCAGCCAAAGGTCCAGCTTTTCAAGCTGCCCGCGCATCTGTTCGATTTCTGCCCGCAGGCGGGCCAGCTGGCCGGCGGCTTCCAGCCGGCGGCGGGTTTTGCCGGTTATCATGGCTTTGCTTCCCTTTCCAGGCTGTCGAGGATGCCTTCTACCTTTTCCAGCAGCGTCCTTCCCTCTTGGTGGATGCGGTCGGCGGCCCGGAGGATGCCGCCGGTTATTTCCTTTTCGAACAGTCTTTCCACCTGTGCCAGCTTGTTGTCCAGCCACCTGCGGGCAACCGGTTCGAGCACCTGGCGGAGCTGGTCCCGGTCGGCCTTTTTCAGGCCGGACGTGGCCGGGATGGCGATCAGGGCATAGAGGTCCTTGAGTCCGAAAAGGCCGGTCAGCTTCACCTTGATGGTGGCCGCGCCCACCGGGTCGCCGGTGGAAAGTATGTAGGTTACGGCCGCGGTTGCCGGCAGCACGTTGAGCATGGCGGAGGCGGTCTGGCGCAGCTGGGCCAAAAGGCCCATCCGGCTGCGCAGCTCGCCGGCCAGCTTTTCAAGCTCTGCTTCCAGCTGCCGTGAAGGCTGCAGGATATCGTCGCGGGCCTCTGCCAGGTGGCGGTTGAGAAGGCCGCGGTCTATGGCGGCAAGCTCCTGCTGCCGGGGAGCCAGACATTCGGGCAGGTCGATGGCGAATCTGATGGTGTCTTTGCCGGCGGGCCGGACCTGAGCCCTGGGATGGTCGGCCATCCGGGCAAGCTCGGAGGTTGCGGCAACTTCCACCGTCAGGGCGGGTGCCGCCGCCCCGCGCACGAGCCGGTCGGCGGCCCGCAGCAGGTCGGCTTCCACCAGCTGGCCTTCGGCCGCCGGCCCGGGGTCCGTGACCGGCTGCCGTTTGCCAATCTGTTTTACCGCCCGTGAGAGCCTGGCCAGGGGCCATTCCACCACGTGGCCGGTCCTGCGCATGAAGCGGACGTGAGGCGGGTCGCTTGCGAGCCAGATGCGGGTGAAAAGGCCCAGGACCCGGTCCGAGGGAAAATGGGACAGGGCCCGGGTGACACAACGGGACTGGAGAGCCCGCAGGCCCTGGCGGTAAAGGTCAAGATGCTCGAGTTGTCCGGCGGCCCGGGCCGCGGCCTTGCGGGCCTGGTCAAGGACGTCGGCCAGGGCCGAGGCCGCTGTCTTCTGCCGCCAGGAGGCAACGTCCAGGGCTGCCAGGCGGTCGATGATGCCGTCATCGCCGGGGTCCACCGGCCGGACGGTGACCGGCTTTTTGCCCTCGGCCACGGCGTTGTCTTCGTCGGCCCTGAAGATTCCCAGCACCATCTGCCGGCTTTCAGCACCGTAGATGTTCTGTCCCACCTGGCGGGCGTGTTCTTTCACCAGGCCGTCTTCCAGGCCGGGATAGGCCCGGTAGACCAGCAGGCTGGGCCGGGTGCCGGTACCGGTCAGAAGCCCGCGCAGAAAGTCGGTGTTGTCGCGGTTGGCGTAGTTGGAGTTGGTGAAGACGTAGATCAGCAGGTCGGCTGTCTCCAGCCACCTGCGGGCCGCCTCGCGGTTGGTGTAAACGCCCCGGGCGCCGGTGTCGAAATCGGGCGTGTCCAGCAGCACCAGGTTTTGGGGCATGCTTTCAAGGGCCGCGTAAAGGGGCGGGCCGGGTGATTTCAGCTGCCCGGGGTCTTCCAGCTGCCGGAAGCCGGTATCAAGGGTTTCTTCCAGGGCCGCCAGGAAGAAGTCGGATTTGAGCCAGCGGGGATGAAAGGCCAGCAGGACCCGCCGGTTGAGACCGGCCGTGCCGCCCACCGGTGAAACAGGTGAGCCGGCCAGGCTGTTTACCAGGGTCGATTTGCCGGACGAGCCTCCCCCGCAGACCGCGGCCACCAGGGGAAAGTCCGGCCCCAGGCGGGAAAGCAGCTTGACGTCCAGCACGTGACACCAGGTGTCGAGGCCGCTGCCTGTTCCGGGGGCCACCGTTTCCAGCAGTCGCGGCAGGGCCTTTCTCAGGTCTTTGAGATGATGAAGATCGTGGTTCGACATGATTTTAAGAATATAACCCCTTTGACCGGGTTGACAAACTGAAAATCCGTGCCAGGTTGAGTTTGTAGGCATGAATGACCAGCAAGAGGATGACGAGGATATGGCCTGGATGAAAGTGCCCGGGCTGGCCGGAAAGGTTTTCGTGCCCGGTCCGGACCGGTGCAGTCACGGAAAGCACCCCTGCCCGGACTGTTTTGCCTGCCAGGGCTGCGGCCCGGAACGCTGCCGGGTCTGCCGCGGCAGCGATGACCGTTCAGAAAGAT
>JAMOUQ010000036.1 GCA_027068085.1 Desulfobacteraceae bacterium
TTTCAGTATGTTGCGAAGTATGTGGTTTTGTCTTTCGCGAAAAATATAGTGGCTCAAACTCGAAAAAGCACGCCCGCTAAACTGAAGAACATTCAGTTAGAATCGCTGAATCACGCTAATCGACCGCCGCCAGCCCTTTACTGACAGACGAGACACATTTGAACCGCCCAGCATGAACCACGGGTCAAAGCGCAAGGCAGATATGGCACCGTTTGCAAACCATCGATCCGGCGATGGTTGCAACTTGACCCCATCCATGATAAGAATCGCTACAATAAATTGAATTCAAACTCAATCCTGGCATAACAACAAACCACCACCCCTAAACGGGTGGTTTTGATCGGTTCCGCCCGGCGGAAGCAATAGCAATTAGGACCTGAAACAGACAACGGATACGAACGTTTAAGTTTTTACCGCATGCAAGGCATGCAGGTGCCCGAAAAACAATGAATCGCAAGTTCACCATTGCTGCTTCGATACTGGCAATTCTGTTGTGCTGGCTGCTGGCAGGCTGCCTCCAGAGTTCAACCGCGAAAAAACGAAAGCCGGCCGGCGGCACCCTAGCGCCGGCTCAGAATTCCGCGGCCGACGACATCGGCTCCCATGCCCGGCGCCAGGCCGACTTGCTGTTCAACAAGGCAATGGCCTATTACCGCCGCGGCCGCTATCCGGATGCGCGCAGATTCCTGGCCGGGGCCCTGGAGCTTGACCCGCATCACCCCATGGCGGCTCGCATGCTGGTGCCCCAACTGGGACGGCAACCGCTGCCATTTACCATCCATGTGGTCAAAGCCGGCGACACTCTGTCCGGCTTGTGCCAGAAATACTACGGAACCAGCGATGGCTGTGACATTCTTACAAGCTTCAACAACCTTGACCGTCCCGACATGCTCAGGCCCGGTCAGGTAATCGTTTTGCCTCCTCAAACAACCGCCCGCTGGCCGCAGGACTGCCGCAAATCGCTGCCCAGGGTCACCGGCAAGATCAGTCACCGGATACGCAACGGGCAGTCACTGTCGAAACTTGCCCGGGTCTATTACGGCAACTATGCCCTTTTCCACGTAATTGCCAGTTTCAACGGCCTTCTGGACGCCACCCGGGTGACAAACGGCAGTGAGATACTCATTCCCAGATTCGAGAATATTCCTTTCAAGGGCGACCGGCACAAGGCGCTCAAAGGGGCAAAAAAACGAAAGGCCGACATCCGGCGCCTGAACCGGCAAAGGGAGCGGGCCTTGAAGCATTTCAGGCAAAAGAACTGGCCGGCGGCGATTTCCGGCTTCAAAACCGTCCTGGCCATTGATCCCCACGACGAAGTAAGTCTCGACTATCTGCCCAAAGCCCTCTTTCGGCAGGCCAAGACAGATTTCGATCGCGGCCGTTACCTGAAAGCCAAAAAAGGCTTCGAACAGGCTCTGGCCTACGATATAAACTGTAATCTATGCGCAAGCTACATAGAGGCAAGCATAGAAAAATATAAAGATCTTCATTATCAGCGGGGAATTTCGTTCTTTAAGAACGAACAACTGGAAGAAGCCATCAAAGAGTGGGAAAAAGTATACGCCCTGGATCCTGATTACAAGGCCGTGAGATACAATCTGAAACATGTCCGCTGGAAGATCGGCCCCGGCTTAAAGCCAGGCAAGGTAACTCCAGAGAGCCCATAACTGCAGGCTCCTGTCCCTCGATCCGCTTTCATGCTCCGCGAGCAGGTTCAAAACGTACTCTCTGCTTAGGGGACCGCAATTTGCAGACAACCGCCCGCGCAGGGCCTGTCCCAGTTCACCACCGGAAAACCATCTGTGCAGGGGCAGGCAAAACCCCTGTTTTCTGCGGCGCCACACAAAGGCTGGCAGGTAATTTTCGAAAACACGTCTGAGCTGCCGCTTGCCGCCGGTAAAACCGACGTGTTCTCCGGCGCCGATGCCGAAGGCAAGTTCCACCAAGCGATGATCGAGGAAAGGAGCCCTGAGCTCAAGTCCATGGGCCATGGTTGCCCGGTCGGACTTGCAGCAGATATCCTGGGGCAGATAGACCAGCATGTCGGCTGCCAGCATACGTTCAAGGTCATCCGGTCCGGTGCATGTTTCCGGCAGCGACGGCGGCTCGTGGCCGCGCTGGTGCAGATCGGGAAGCAGCCTTTCAAGCTGGCCGTCTGAAAAAAGGCGCGGAGCCACATACGGTTTTCCGGCGCCGTCATCCAGCATGTTCAGGAAAAGATGGGCCATCTTCAGCAGGCTGCGGCTGTGGTGGGCCACCGGCTCGGGGAAAGAGCGCACGAGCTTTTCTGCCGTGCGGCGCAACCGGCGCGGAAGCCGCGTGTACCAGCGCATGATAACCTGCGCCCGGTAACGCTGGTACCCTCCGAAGATTTCATCACCTCCGTCTCCGCCCAGCGCGACCTTCACCTGCCCGGCGGCTGATTTTGCCAGGCGGCCCAGGGCCAGAAGGGAAGGATCCCCAAAAGGCTGCCCCAGATTGCTCATGGCCGCTTTTATGTCTTCATGGCCCACTGGCTCCGGGAAAATCACCTGCCGGTATCCGCCGCAGTAAAGTTGAGCCACCTTGCCGGCAAATGGCCTTTCATCGAAATCAGGATCTTCAAAGCCAAGGGTGAAACCCGGCAGCCGGCGACCGTTGCGGCAACAGATGGAAGCGATCAACGACGAGTCCACTCCTCCGGACAAAAATACGCCCACCGGCACATCGGATACCAGCCGGTCCAGCACCGCCTGTTCAAATCTTTCTGCCAGGGTTTCATCCGGCCGGTTGACTTTGCTTCTCCGGGGCAGGGTCCAATACGCCTCCTGAACCAAAGGAGCTGAAGGCTGCCACCGGGCGTAATGTCCCGGCAAAACCTCCCTGATCTGCCTGTAAAATGTCTTTCCGGGAAGACAGAAACCATAACGAAAGAAATCGGCCGTGCTGTCTAAGTCGTGATCCGGACTGAAAGATGCCGGCCCGTGCAGGGCACCGATTTCAGAAGCAACTGCCAGCGCCCGGCCGCGCTCCATGTAGTAAAGCGGTTTCTGCCCCAGCCTGTCCCTGAAAAGAAGCAGCCGTTTCAGCTTGCCGTCCCACAGGGCGCCGGCCCACATCCCAGTCATCCTTTGCAGAAAATCAGGCCCTTCCAGCACCAGCCCTGCCAGAACCACCTCGGTGTCGCCCCTGCTGACAAAACGCCACCTCCCCTTCAGGGCAGAACGCAGCTCTTTGAAGTTATATGTCGTACCGTTATAGGCCAGCACGTAGCGGCCGGACGGATCGGCCATTGGCTGCCGGCTGCCCCGGGGGTCGATCACGCCCAGGCGGCAATGGCCGAGAAAGGCCGGGGGAGCGCAGTGAATACCGGCGTCGTCAGGACCGCGGTGGCCGATGCTCCTTAACGCCGCCCGGCACAGTCTGCGGCCTTGGGAGGGTTCAAGTTCAGTATCGATAATGATGACAATCCCGCACATTTTCGCCGCTCACCCCTTGCCGCGGATACAGGAAAAAAACAGGCCGGAGTATTTGCGAGCTGTCTTTTCCCAGGCGAGGTTGCGTCTGAGCACTTCTGCCCGGGCAGCCCGGCCGAGCCTCGTGCAAAACCCGGGATCCTCTGCCAGGTGCCTGAGATGCCTGAGCAGTCCGGAGACAGAACCGGGAGAAAAGAGCAGGCCGTTTGCCCCGTCTTTCACCACATCCCGGATTCCGGCAATCCGGCTGGCGACAACCACCCTCCCGCAGGCCATGGCTTCCAGGACCACGTTCGAGCGCCCCTCTGCAAGACTCGGATGTACCAGGACGTGACAGTCCTTCAGGCGGGCTTTTACCTGGTCATGGTCTAATCCGCCATGGAAAATCACCCTGTCGGCCACTTCCAGATCACCGGCCAGGGCTTTGAGCTTCGCAAATTCAGGACCTGCTCCGATGACCTCCAGAATCATTCTTTTCCGGTTCCTCAAACCGGCAAAGGCCGTAAGGGCAAGATCGACCCTTTTGGAAGCGACCAGATTGGCGATCACCAGAAAGCGCAGTTCCTTTTCCATCCGGCCTGCCTCCAGAGGCCGGGCCGAAAACAAATCGGAGTCCACCCCGTTTTCGATGCAGATCAAACCGCCCTTCTTCCGGCGGCCGGCCAGATCCTCAACCTTTCTTTTCAGCAGGGGAGAAACTGCCACCAGGCAACGGTTGCAGCGCGCACAGGCGACAAGCACCAATTTGCCAAGCCCGGAACGGGCAGCCCAGCGCACATCGCTGCCCCGCAGGGTTGTGACCACCGGCCGGCCGAACATCGAACCCGCCAATCCGGCCACAAGGCCATTGAGGGACCAATTGGCATGGATTGCATCAGCCTTACGGGCATGCCGGATCAGGGTCAGAAGCATGGCGCTCCAAAGCAAAGGGGCCAGCAACAACACCGGCGGCCGGCCGGAAACCGCTCCGGGCACTCCCCCCGGCCTGTTGGCCAGCACCTGCCACTTACGGGGGGCATACCGGAACCGGACGACCCGGCCGGGCTCATTTCCGGTAAAACCCGGCCAGGGGCCACCATCTGAATCAGGAGTGATGATGGTGATCCTGAAACGGCCGGCCAGTCCTTCAAGATAACCTTTTATGTGGTGGGCCGAGGCAGACTGACCATCCAGCGGGTAGGATGTTGTTACCACCAGCAGCCTTGGCGGCCTCAGGACTTTTGGTGAACACATTTCATGACTGTTTTGAGGGTTTTTTCGGTTCTACCGGCTGCTGGCGGTTGAAACCGATCTGGCTTACCTGCTCCGAGACCAGGCCGATCATGAAAATGATAACGGCGGTCGTCAGCAAAACGGCACTCATGTTGGTAAATCTCCCCTCTGTAAGAAAAGTATACATATAATTCACCAGGCCCAGCAAAAAGCTCAGCATGCTGACCGGCAGAAATATCTTCAGGGGAGAATAGAGCGTGCACACCTTGAGCAGGATCATGAAAAAGCGGATCGCCCCGGACAAAGGTTTAAGGCTGCTTTTCCCGGCCGACCGCAAGCCGGCGTCAAATGGCAAGTACTTCAGGCTGTAGCCGGATCTGAGGGCTGCCAGGGTAATGGTGGTGGGCCATGAAAAACCGTTGGGCAGCAGGGGCAGAAAGGTACGGGCCACTTCAGCGTGCATGGCCCTAAAACCGGAAGTCAGATCCTTTATCCGCAAACCGGTGACATAGGTCGCCAGCCTGTTTAGCAGCCAGTTGCCGAAACGACGGAATCCGGAAGCGTGATCTTTGCCAGCCCTGGCCGCCACCACCATGTCGTAGCGATCAAGATGAGCGAGCAATTTGCTGATCCAGTTCGGGTCGTGCTGTCCGTCGGCATCCATGAAAACGATGATCTCTCCCCGGCAGTGCCTTATGCCGGTTTTCACCGCCGCCCCGTTGCCCATGTTGTAAGGGTGGACTATGACCCTGGCACCGGCTGACCGGGCGACCTCGGCCGTACCGTCTTCTGAGCCGTCGTCCACCACGACGATTTCATCCACAGCCGTCTGTAAGGCCAGTGTCTCCAGCAGGCCGGCCAGGCTCTGGCGTTCATTGAAGGCGGGAATAACGACACTGACCATACGGGCAGCCTGCAATTGTCCATCGGATAAGACGGAGATCAGAGATTCTTGTCAAAGGCGACTTCACCGGTTATGTCATCGTAAATGTACGGCCCGCCGTAAGGATTGTCCGGCAGTTTCTCCAGTATCCCTCCGGCGACCAGCTCTTCGAGTCTGGAAGGCCGCGCACCGTAACGGCGCTCGTATTCCCCGATGGCCTTTTCGATGGTCAAAACCCCCTGGAGGGCTTCCAGCCGCATGCGGATCTCCCTGGCGCTTTTTTCGTCCAGTTCCTTGTCGCCCAGCATGGTTTTCAATAGCGCAATGGCCGTTTCGGTACGTTTGCCTTTCATGGCCAGGCGGGCCCCCAGGATGGAAAGCAGCAGAGGCGCGCCCTCGATCCTTGCCGCCTCCAGGAACTCTTCCGAGGCCCTGGCATAGTCGGCCAAAAAATAATAATAGTCAAAGCCCATGTAATATCCCGGATACCAGTCCCAGCTGCGGTGCTTTTTCGAAATTGCCAGCAGGTCGATTGTCTCCTGGTACATGCCGGCATCCCAGGGCAGGTTTCCCTGGGCATAGATGTAAGCCTGCATGAAATACGGATCCAGCTCCAGGGCATATTTCAAAGTGCGGTGAATGTTTTTCCAGTCCTGCTCGGTAGGTTCCTGGTTGCTTCCCAGAAAAGAACCGGCCTCGAGCAAGAGGTAGTCCGCCATGAGCCCCTTGAATTCACCGGAAAGGATCTTGAGAAATTCGACCGGCAAATATACCCTGGGTGATGAGAACTTGAACAACAATCCACTTCTGTATTTCATCAGCCAGGCGTTGGACCAGCCGAAAAGGCCGGCTGCCACGACCAGAACCGTCAAGCCGACAAATACTTTTCTTTTCATGCCAGCTCTCTTTTCTGGAAAACCCAGATTGCCAGGATCATGCAAATAAAAATGTAACTAAACCCATAGATGGCTACCATTGTCAAATAACTGCCGGAAACCGGCAGGCCGTATGCAGCAGTGGTCTTTAGGTCAAAGGCTGAAAGATTGGGCAGAATCCAAGAGACGAAATCAATGGCTTTCTGCATCACAATATTGTCTGCCAAACCTTTCTGTCTTTTTACAATAATCTTGACCGTCTCTACGTTTTGCCCGACGAAATAAAAAACAATGGCCAGCAACAGGGCCGTAAACTGGTGAGTGGCTATACTGACACACAAAAAGGAGATTGACAGCACGACCATCAGAGCCATAGTAAGGTAGGCCATGGCAACAAACAAGGTCTGCCAATTGAAAAGAGCCGGCATCTTGGCATGGGCCAGCCATATGGAAAGCTTGATGGCTGCCAGAGAACAGAATCCCAGAACAATACTGGATAAGATTACGATTGCCGCCAAGCCCAGGTATTTTCCCACC
>JAMOUQ010000037.1 GCA_027068085.1 Desulfobacteraceae bacterium
GGAACCTTGGGCAGGTCCTTTGCGGCAGTAAAAATCAACAGAAATCCGGCCACGGCCGTTATGGCGGCCAAAGCCGCCATAACGGCCGCCAGGGTTCTGAAATAGGTAAAAAATCTGTACCCGTAGCGCATTCTTTTACTGGACACTGAATTTATCCTTGTAGCCCGAGCCGCTGCGGGCCAAAATCGGCCGGAGGCGTTCAACGGCATCCCTGTCGGCCTGGAGCAGCATTACCTGGGGCTGGCCGGCCAGCTCGATTTCAAATCCGATGGTGATCTTGTCAGCCGCAGCCTCGTCGGAAATGCCGGCCCGGACTATCTGCGTTCCGAAAGCGAGCAGGGCGTCGGGCCTGGCAATCACCTTCCGGCGCACCTTGTCGGGCAGCATCGCGAGGGCCTTAAAAAAGTCGGCCGCCGCAAATATATGACCACGGAAATCACGCATGGACTCCAGGGTGCCGGGCACCATGGCCCTGCCCCTGAGGATGTATTGCATCAGATCCGGACCGATACTTACTTTTGCCAGCACCTGATTGTTTGCGTCCAGGTGGTAGAGGGCGACATGAGTTTCATCACCCTCGATGTAAGTGCGGACCCAATGCTCACATGCCTGAAGGCGCAGAAGATCGAAGGCCGGGGCAATTTCATCGGCCAGCTGGGGCGGCAGTCGCAGGTAGAAAGCCACAAAACGACGGGCCGGCAGCATGACCGCTTTGCCTGCCGCGGCCTGCCTGAATATCCGGGCCAGGCCATGGCCGTCGTCGTTGGTATCTTCCGTGAATACAGGCCGGGGTACCAGTGTTTCCAGCTTCTGGCGGGCCTGAAGGGTTTTGTGGCCCCACTGCCAGACAGTGCCGCTCTCAGGGCGATCAGAATTTGTGGCGGCCAGGTAAAATCCTATGGCCGACTCCGCCCAGCCAAAATAAAGTTCACCGGCCAGAACCAGCACG
The DNA here is from genome assembly GCA_027068085.1 of Desulfobacteraceae bacterium. GTDB lineage: Bacteria > Desulfobacterota > Desulfobacteria > Desulfobacterales > Desulfosarcinaceae > JALVQM01. The sequence goes on from JAMOUQ010000037.1 coordinate 950, forward strand.
ACAGCACCCGGCAACAACAGATTGCGGACGCAAAAGAGCCGTCCCAGCCATTGCCGGGCACCGAAGGCCGTATACCATGGTGCTATCATGGCGGGGATTATAAGCACAGATCAGGGTGCAGAACAAGGCTGATCGGCCTGGTAGCGGACAATCCTCTTCAGCACGCCCTGATCGTACAGATGCCGGAAAACATCCACGACCCGGGGATCGAACTGGGTACCCGCCCCGCCGTACATTATCTCCAGAATCTTGCCTTCCTCCATACGGCGGCGGTAAGCACGATCCGAAGCTATGGCGTCGAACACGTCTGCCACGCTGAGAATGCGCGCCAGCATGGGGATCTCGTTTTTTCGCAGACCATCCGGATATCCTTTGCCATCATAACGTTCATGGTGGGCCCGGATTATCTGCTTTTCCCTGTTCCAGAGTCCGAGCTGATCCACGATCTCGGCGCCGATGACCGGATGCTGTTTGATGATATTGTATTCTTCCGGGGTAAGGCGGCCCGGTTTCAACAGGATCGAATCCCGAATCCCTATTTTGCCTATATCGTGCAGCCTTCCGGCAACATTGAGAATATCTTTCTCTTCCTGGCTGCACCCGAGGCTGTCGGCCAAAGCCAGGGCTATCTGCGTCACCCGGTTGGAATGCTGCTCGGTATACGGATCACGAGCTTCGATAGCCTTGACGAAAGCATACAGGGTGGCCAGCAAATTATCGTAAATATTTTCGTAAAGGGCCAGGTTTTCAACGGCATAGGCTGCTTTGTTGACCATGAAGGCCAGGTAGTTCACATCTTTGGAACCGAATCCGCGGCGCTTGGAAAAAATAGCCGCATCCAGCACCCCGAACGTCTTTTCCCTGATCTTCATCGGAACCAGCAGGCAGGAAAAGGTATGTTCCGGCAACCGGCTGTCCCGGCCGCCATTTTCATGCAAGGTGGGTGCGGCATTGCGCATGGCCTCGTTGATCAGAGCTTCCATGCGGCTTGTCTCCAGTTCCTGCTGCAACCCGGGCGGTATGTTTTCCGGGAAAGAGGCTATCGCCACAGGATGACGAATTTCGTCGTTGAAGACATGAAAACAGGCCCGGTCGGCATGGGTCACTTCACAGGCAAGCTTCACAAGCCGTGAAAAAATCCCCGAACTTTCCCTGACCTTGGTGAAATCGGCCATGATCCGGTTGAGGATGTTCAACTCGTCGATCTTGGCCATCAACTCGGTGTTCAGCTTCTCCAGCCTGGCCTTGCCTTCCACCTCCTTGGACAGGAGCACGTTCTGGATCAAGAGCCGTCTTTCACGCAAAACCCTTCGCAAAGAAAGCTCCATCTGGTTCAGGTTGACCGGTTTGACAAGGAAATCGACCACCCCGTTTTTAAGGGTCTCAATGGTGGTTTCCAGGGAGGGAAAACCGGTCATCACCACCACCGGCAGGGTGTTGTCCAGCCGGTGCAGCTCCCCGGCCAGTTCGATCCCGCTCATCACCGGCATGTTGATATCGGTAAAACAACAGTCGACCTTGGTATGCCCCAGAACATCCAATGCCTCGCGGCCGTTACGGGCAGTAAGGACCCGATAACCCTGTCCCTCGAAGTAGGTCTTGGCTATATCGAGAATGCTTTCTTCGTCGTCCACGAACAAGATAGTCTCTTTTTTGCGGGAATCCTGCTTCATCAGGCGCCACTCTGCTTGATAGTAATACCACTGCCGCCAACACCGGTCCGGCAACCGGCAAGCCACCCTCCGGGCCAAATGCGCGTTGCGGGAAACACTATTTCCCCCAACCAGCAGCCCACACCAACCACCTGCCAAGACAATTATCGGCAACTGGAGCTTCAACTTGATTGCATCTTGATGCCGCAGACGGAAACGGCCGGGCTTATTGCCCTTCTTTTGGCCGAACCGGGTTCGCCCCGCACGGCAAAGAGGAAGGATCATGTCAGGGCTCGAAAGGCGGGACCAGCAGGCGCCACAACCTGCCCGGGGGCAAATACCCCAAAACGGCGGCCATGTGGCGGGTGCATTCAGCAACTTTTTTTACATCCACACCGGTATCTATGCCCAACCGGGACAACAGGTGGACCGCTTCTTCGGTGGCAATGTTGCCGGCGGCACCGGGAACGAAAGGACATCCCCCCAGACCGCCGCAGGAGGTATCGAAACGGGTCACCCCCATCTCCAGGCCCGCCACCAAATTTACCAGGCCCAGGCCCCGGGTATCGTGCAGATGAAGCGTTACCGGCACCTGCCCGGTAACCTTGAGGGTCATCTCGAGCACCTTTCTTATCTGGCCGGGATCTGCCATCCCGGTGGTGTCGGCCAGGGTTATGCCCCGGGCGCCGGCATCCACCATGGCCTGAACGGCCGCCACCACCCGCCTGATGGGGATAGGCCCGTCATGGACACATCCGAAGGCGCACTGAAGACTGGCCTGGGTCCTGAAACCGCATCTTCCGGCCGTTTCTATCATCGCCCCGACCCGGGAAACGGCCTGCCGGAAATCCATACCGGCATTTTTCAGACCGTGGGTATCGCTGGCCGAAATGGAAACCTCGATTATATCCAATCTGCAGCCGCAGGCCCTTTCAACTCCCCTTGGATTGAGGACCAGGGCTGAAACGAGAGTTCCGTTCAGGGGGCCCAGACCGGCAAGAAGGTCTTCGGCATCGGCCATCTGGGGCACCTTGGCCGGGTGGACGAAAGCCGTGGCCTGAATCACCGGAATCCCGGCCTGCGCCAGCAGCCTGATCATTTCGATCTTGGATTCGGTAGGCACGAAGTTTTCTTCCATCTGCAGGCCGTCCCGCGGCCCGACTTCCATAATGGTGGCTTTTCCCGGCAAACTGGCAAAATCCACGGCCGATCCTCCTGGATCCGGATATCCGGCATTTTTGCAGATTCTATCATATCCGACCGCGATGGCAAAAGACCTTTGGAGCCTGGCCCGGACCATTCTTTTTCCTGAACACCCTGTGTTCGCAAAAGCGGATCCGGGCAGGAACCGAACGGCGTGAAGAACTGCCTGTACAATCGTTATTATTTGTAATTACAGAAAATTTAAACAGGCTGTTCAAAAATCAAAACCGGCACGGCCTTTGCTGAAAGGTTTGCAGCCGAAACAGAATTAAAATCCAAGCCATCAACTTTTTGTTTCAACCCCAAATCAGGAGGTCAAAATGAGAATCAAGCGAGCAAACCTTCATCTCAGACCGGCCACCGCCGGTCAAAGGCATGCTGCAAAATCGAAAATAATGCCCCTGCTGGCCATGGTTGTCGTATCCCTCATGCTGGCAGGGCTGCTGGCTGCCTGCGGGGGCAGCAGCGGCAGCGGCACCGGCACGGTCAAGGCCCTTACCCTGCCCAACCGGGTGGAGCTTTCCGGCAGCGAAACAGGCAGTTCCAGTTCCAGCGCCGCTTCGATGCGTTCATTCGTTCCCGCGGCATATACCAGGGCGTACAATGACGCCGGTACCGCTTACAGCACGCAAGAAACCCACATCTGGGTCGACGACACCAACGCCCTGGACATGGTCAACCAGATCCTGGGAGTAATCAAAGACACCGCCTACAATCAATTCCTCAATCAAGGGCCCTACCTGGCCCTGGTAAGGGAAGTCGGTGAGACACAGACCAGCCAGACAGGATCCTCCGGCACGTCCACGACCACCGAACAACTGATGGAGATAGTGGTCGATGTTTCCCGGACCAGCAACAACGATCCCATGATCGTCATGATCTGGGTCAACGAAGACGACGGTCCCGGCAATCAGCCCATGCTGATCAAGGGCTACTTCACCGTATGGGCCGGCGCCGGCGACACCTACGAGGGTGTCTACTATCCCTACGGCAAGCTGGAGGCCCATTTCAAAGGCGTGGATAACAACGACAACGCGATATTCACCATGGCCATGTCCATCGGCGACGGCGAAAACGGAAAGATCCAGATTCAGTATATCGAAAATTGCAATGAAACGGATTTCGCATTCGAGACAAAGGTCAACGCCATCGCCAGCAGCGACATGAGCGAGGGCAACGCCTATGTCTACGAGTATGAGAAAGATGGCTCCGGCGAGTGCACGGACATATTCCATATTGCCTACAACAATGAATATTTCAAAGAAAAGGACAAGGACGACAATATCAAAGTCTACAGCCGCGACATCGACGATATGACCTACCGCGTCTTCCGTTACAAGCTTTTCGATGCTGATGACGGAAGCGCCATAACACTGAATTCAGGTTTTCCAATCAGATTCGAGAAAAATGGCTCCACCCACCATGGTTACATCGGTTACTATGGGCTGTGGGCGCCAGTCAGCCTTGCCGACGGCGATGAAGTCGTCGGCGAAGAAAACGGAAACACTTACACCCTGGTCATCAAGGGCGGCAAGCTGAAAAAGCATGTCATAAAAGAAATCGGACTTGCAAAACTCGACGGTCTTGAGATGAGCAAATGGGACGACAGTACGGATACGGATATAGTCTTCACCTACGATGCCGATACCGAAAAGTTCGTCCAGATCGGAATCCGCAGCCAAGACACCAACTGGCAGGTGGTCGAAACCGGCGCCGGTAACATAATAACCTTCGGCGACTGGGACGGCGCCTGGTGCGACAGCCTCCAGGCCTGGCTGCCTTTGGGAACCCTTGACAGCTGCGCCCCCACCGAGCAGCTCACCTACCATCAGGAGGCCACCGTCATGCCGGGCTCTGATGACTTTCCGACTGCTGACCTCAGTTTCAAATACTGGAACGGTTCTGCCTGGGTCGACTTTACCTACGATGTTAGCGAGCTGATGCTCATGAACGGAAGCACTCCGGTCGTTTCTACAAGCTCCAACGATTTTTACATGCCCCTTGTTCCGGCAGCCGACTACACGGCCAACACCGACAATATCCAGACAGAGCCGGGAGCCGCCTTCGACCTGGATGTATACTATTCCTGGTCCACCGGCAGCGAAGAATGGAACCGCCTTACCGTGCTCAAAGACTCTGACGGCGACTACGTCTCCTTCGACGCTCCCCTCAAGTTCACTTACACTCACGCAACGGCCAACGATATCAACGGCGACTCAACATACGACGGCAAGACCTTTACCCTGGAATACGACGGTTTCTCTCTCCAGGTGCCCTGGGCCTACGATGCCGATGAAGACGAGTGGAATCCCATGATCAATCTGAAAAGCGGCGTGACCCTTGGCGACAGCGACCAGTACGTGGTCAAGATAGTCGAGGCAGGTCTTGTCATGAGCCAGATAAGCGATACGAGTGTCGCCAGCGGCCTGACCATCGACACCACCGTTGAAGAACCGAGCCTTGATTACGACGCCGCCAAGACCGCCCTGGTCGGCGCCAAGCCTACCGACGTGGAACTCAAGGTCATCAAGGGCGAATTGGTCGAATAGTCAGATACAATCAAATCAAAGGCAGGATCCTTCAGGGGTCCTGCCTTTTTTTTGGGCTTGACCGCGGCAGCGGGCCGGATGTAAGGGAAGCTTTCGATCTGAAGCGAAAGTCTGGATATGCCGAGAACTCCCAATCCCTTACGTATCTGCCTGCTGAGCTACCGGAGCAATCCCCACTGCGGAGGCCAGGGGGTCTACGTCTACTATCTGAGCCGGGCACTCACAGAGCTGGGCCACCGGGTGGACGTGGTTTCCGGACCGCCTTATCCCGACCTTGCCCCCGGCGTCGGCCTGATCCGTCTGGAAAGCCTTGACCTTTACAACCCGGACGATCTTTTCCGGACCCCCTCTTTCAAGGAATTGACCGATCCGGTCAATTTCATCGAGTGGGCCGGGGTCTCTACCATGGGTTTCCCGGAACCACTGACTTTCGGGATGCGGGCCCGGCGTTACCTGAAACGCCACGGCCACCGCTACGACATAGTTCATGACAACCAGAGCCTGTCTTACGGCGTATGGGCCATTGCCAGGAGGATTCCCACGGTGGCCACCATCCACCATCCCATCACGGTGGACCGCCGCCTGGCAATCGCCACCGCACCCACCTTTGCCGGCAAGCTGAAGCAGATGCGCTGGTACGGCTTCATCCGGATGCAAAAAAGGGTGGCCCCTACCCTGAAAAGGATCATTACCGTCTCCCGCACGGCCCGCGACGACATCAGCCGCGAATTCGGCATTCGGGCCGCAAGATTCACCGTGGCTCCCAACGGAATCGACACCGAGGTATTCCGGCCGGCAAGGCAGATCTGCCGCCGGCCGGGACGGATAGTTGTCACCAACAGCGCCGACACCCCCCTCAAGGGGCTGGGCTACCTGCTGCATGCCGTGGCCCGCCTGTGCCGCAGCCATCGCCTCCACCTGGTGGTGGTGGGACAGCCGAAGTCCGACGGGGCCGTGGAAAGGATGATCCGCCGGCTGGGAATTGGTAAAATCGTGGAATTCACCGGCCGCCTGGACCAGGCTGAACTGGTCCGGCAGTACGCCCGCGCCGCTGTGGCGGTGGTCCCCTCGGTGTACGAAGGCTTCGGCCTGCCGGCCGGCGAGGCCATGGCCTGCGCAACTCCGGTTGTCAGCACCACCGGCGGCGCCCTGCCCGAAGTAGTCGGCCCGGCGGGCCTGCTGGTCCCGCCGGCCGACTCCCGGGCCCTTGCCAAGGCCCTGGCCGCGATACTGGACAATCCCGACCTGGCGGCCCGGCTGGGCCAGGCCGGTTACAAGCGCATAACCACTGAATTCACATGGGAAAAGGCTGCCGGAAAAACCGTGGCGGCCTATAGGAAGGCCATCTGTGATCACTTTCGAGTGCCGTAAGATAGCCCTCGCCCCACAGGGTAGGGTTTTGGACATCGGTTGCGGCAGCGGGCGGCACTCCACGGCCATCCACCAGCGCTGGCAGGCTTTCATCGTGGCGGCAGACCGCAATCCGGACGACCTGGCCGCTGCCGGCCGGAACCTGGCCTGGCACGATGCCCACGGGTTTCATTGCCACGGAACCTGGCACCTGACAGCCGCCGATATTACGGCCCTGCCCTTTGCTGCGGACAGCTTCGATCTTGTCGTCTGCAGCGAAGTGCTGGAACACGTACCGGATCACGAGCGGGCGGTGATCGAAATAACCAGGGTCGTGCGTCCCGGCGGGCAGCTGGTGATCAGTGTTCCCCGCACCTGGCCCGAACGGCTCTGCTGGAAGCTTTCATCCTCCTATCGCCACAGCCCGGGAGGCCACATCCGGATATACACCTTCGACAGGCTCCGGCAAACCCTGACAGAAGCCGGGCTGCGCTACCGGGAGCGCCACTTTGCCCACAGCCTGCACACCCCTTTCTGGCTGCTCAAGTGCCTGACAGGACTAGATAGCCGGCAGATCCCGGTCAGGCTTTACCAGCGCTTCCTGACCTGGTACACCCTGAAAAATCCGGCCCTGTTTGCAAGGCTTGAAAAAATCCTCGATCCCGTCCTGGGCAAGAGCCTGGTTGTCTATTGCCGCAAACCCCGCGACATCTCGTCCTGACTGCGCTGATTTCAGGCTTCCGGCAGGACGCCGGACAGACCGGGGCAGAGTTTTCCAAAGCAGAGGTAAAGTTTTGGCCGCCCGGGTCCGATATTTTCCTTGCAGGCTGGCATTTTCCAGGAAGCAGAACCCAAAGGACGACGACCGCATCATGGCCAAGGTACTGATCATCGACGACGACACCTCCGTGCGCCACATGATGGCCGAAGTGGTCAAACGGCTGGGCCACACCCCCCTGGAGGCTTCATCTGCGGCAGAAGGTCTGCGGGCGGCCGCCGGCCTGGAACCGGACGTGGTGATGCTCGATGTCCATCTGCCAGATGGCGACGGCCTGGAGATAGCCGGGCAGATCAAGCATGCCCCTGCTTCGCCGGAGGTCATCATCATCACCGCCTTCGGCGATCCGGACGGTGCCGAGCTGGCCATCAGGAACGGGGCCTGGGATTACCTGGTGAAGCCTTCCCCGGTGGAACGGATCATGATAACCATCAGCAGAGCCCTCCAGTACCGGATGGCAAAGTCATCCGCCCGCACCCCCACCGTGCTGCGGAGAGATGAAATAATCGGCCACAGCCAGGCCCTCGACACCGTCCTGGAACGGGTGGCCCTGGCGGCCCGGTCGGAAGCCAACGTGCTGATAACCGGTGAGACAGGCACCGGCAAGGAACTGGTGGCCCGGGCCATTCATGCCAACAGCTCCAGGTCCGGACACCGCTTCGTCGTGGTCGATTGCGCGGCCCTGCCGGAAAACCTCGTTGAAAGCACCCTTTTCGGTCATGTCAGGGGAGCCTTCACCGGCGCTGAAAAACCGCGTGAAGGACTGATCCGTCAGGCAAACGGCGGCACCCTCTTTCTCGACGAGGTGGGGGAACTGCCGGTTGCGGCCCAGAAGGCTTTTTTGCGGGTCATCCAGGAACGCCGCTTCCGGCCGGTAAGCGGCAAGGAAGAAATCCGGGTGAATTTCAGACTGATAGCGGCCACCAACCGCGATCTCGAACAGGCGGTCGCCAAAGGGCGGTTCCGCAACGACCTTCTGTTCCGCCTCCGATCCCTGAGCATAGCGACTCCGGCCCTGCGCGAGCGCAAGGAGGATATCCGCCCCCTGACCACCTATTACGTCAACCACCTGTGTGAAATATATGCTTCTGAAATCAAGGGAATATCGTCAGAGTTCATGGAGGTTCTCGAAATCTACGACTGGCCGGGCAACGTGCGGGAGCTCTTTCACTGCCTGGAAGAGGCCCTGGCCATGGCGGAAGCCGAGCCGACCCTCTATCCCCACCATCTGCCGGTCCATATCAGGGCCGCGGTCACCCGCACCACGATTTCAGCCCAGGTCCCTCCAGCATCCGGAACCCGGCCAAGGCTCCTGGAGGACCTGAACAGGATGGACCGGAACAACTTTCTGTCGATCCACGCTTTCCGGGAAATGATGGAACGCCAATACCTGGAAAGGCTCACCCTGCTTACCGGCGGCAACCGCAAGGAAGCCTGCCGCATCTCGGGCCTGTCACGCACCAGGCTCTTCGAGCTGCTGAAAAAATACGACCTTTCCAACATCATGCGCAAAACCAAGGACCGCCGCTGCAGCCCGCCGGTCCGGGACAGGGCCGCAAGCTGACGGCATACGGTCCCTTTTTCCGAACAACATGTCCGGAAGCAGAACAAGTCATGCCCGGCAACAGGCCCGGGAATGCCGGCCCACGCCATATGATCCGGTAATCATTACCCAAACAGACATCCGCCAAAATCGATAAGATGGCACGCTGCTTGCTCGTCTTCCCTGCAGGGCACCTTGTCCGGCAGGGTTTGTCAAGGTGCCGGCGCAGCGATAGAAGCATGCGGTCTGCCAAAACAATCCAAGTCAGCGAAAGGAGACGGCCTTAATGGAACTGTGGATAATGGCTGCCCCTTACAATGTTGCCGCCCACAGGTATGTAAACCGGATGGCAAAGGCCACCGGCCGCCCTTGCCGGACGTTTCCGACAGTCGCCAGCCTGACGCAAAGGCTGCGCAGGCCTGTGAGCGGCACCCCCCTTCTGGTCCTTTTTCCCGCCGGCCGGCGGGAGCTGGAAAATCTGTTGGCTGCCCGCCACCTGATGCGGGACTTGCGGATCATCCTGGTGCTGGACGACGCCTCCCCGGAATGCCTCTCGGCCGGCCACAGGCTGAGACCGCGCTATATCGCCTATTCAGACGGCGACCTGTCGGACCTGGTGGCGGTGACCGGCCGGATGATTTCCCTTCCCGCCGGAATGTTCAGGATCTCCGAAAACCGGGCTTCGGCCTGAAAAAGGACCCGCTTCTTTCATCATGGCCTGCGCCTCAAGATTCCCAGGCAGCCGGTCATGGGAAGCACATCGTATTGTCCCCGGGAAATTGCCTCCCGGTATACCTGGTAAGGCCCCCGGCCGCCGTCTGCCGGATCGGGAAACACGTCGTGGAAAAGCAGATAGCCTCCTGCCGGAAGATGGCGCGACCACATGCGGTAATCCTGCCTGACGCTTTGAAAGTCATGGCTGCCGTCGATAAAGACCAGCCCCAGCGGTGTCGTCCAGTGCCTGGCGGCCAGCTGCGAACTGCAGACCAGGGCAACGACGGTATCTTCCAGCCCGGCCCTTGCCAGGGTGGCCCGGAAAAAGGGAAAGGTGTCTATCCTGAATGTCCGCGGATCGAACAGCTCGGGATCGAAGTAGGGCTCGCCGGGCTGCTGTTCGGCCGACCCGCGATGATGATCGATGGAGAAAAGGACCGTGCCGTTTTGCCGGCAGGCCGCACCAAGCCAGACCGTGGACTTGCCGCAATAGCTGCCCACCTCCAGGCAGGGCCCCAGCTTTCCGGCCTCCAGGGCCAGCTCGTAGAGCCTGCGGCCCTCGTCAGGATGGAGAAAGCCCTTGGTATCGGCCAGCAACGCCAGATCTACGTCCATCGGAGCAATCATGATCTCAGGGAAGATCGTCCAGATTCCGGGCCAGTACCTGGCGCGGCTTGGCGCCGTCGGCCGGCCCCACGATGCCTTCTTTTTCCATGACTTCGATTATGCGGGCCGCCCGGTTGTAACCGATACGCAGGTGCCTCTGGATCATTGAAATCGACGCCTGGCCCGCCCTGGTGACAAGGGCCACCGCCTCGTCGTAGCGCTCGTCGTATTCGGCCCGGCCATCTTCCTGCTCCTCCTGCCGGGCGGCTTCCACCACGCTGGTGTCATACTCGGGCGGTTTTTGCTGCTTTAGAAACTCACAGATCCTGGTGACCTCTTCTTCCGACATGAAGGCCCCGTGGATCCGCTGCAGGCCGGCCGCCCCCGGAGGCATGAACAGCATATCTCCCATCCCCAGCAGGTTTTCGGCGCCGTTGGTATCTATGATGGTGCGCGAATCGGTCTTGGAAGAAACCTGGAAGGTCAGGCGGGTGGGAAAATTGGCCTTGATGATACCGGTCAGAACGTCCACCGAGGGGCGCTGGGTGGCCAGGATAAGGTGAATGCCTGCGGCCCGGGCCATCTGGGCCAGGCGGGTCAGGGCCACCTCCACGTCCTTGGAGGCCACCATCATCAGGTCGGCCAGCTCGTCGATGATGACAACCAGGTAAGGCAGACTTTCGGGCAGCTCCTGCCGGTCCGGGGCCTGATTTTTGGCCTTGCCGGCCAGCTTGCGGTTGTACTGGATGATATTGCGCGCCTTGACCCGGGAAAGAAGCTCGTAACGGCGCTCCATTTCGCGCACGGCCCAGTTAAGGGCGTTGGTGGCCTTGCGGGCGTCGGTGACCACCGGAGTTATCAGGTGGGGAATACCGTCATAGAGGCTGAGCTCGATCCGCTTGGGATCGACCATGATCAGCTTGACTTCATCGGGCGTGGCCTTGTACAGGATGCTGCAGATCATGGTGTTTAGGGCCACGCTCTTTCCGGCGCCGGTTGCCCCGGCAATCAGAAGATGGGGCATCTTGTCGAGTTCGGTCACCACCGGGTTGCCCACCACGTCCTTGCCCAGGCAAAGGGTCAGCTTGGACTTGGACTTCTGGTAGGCCTGGGATGCCACCACCTCCTTGAAACGGACGATCTCCCGGTTGGCGTTGGGAACTTCGATTCCGATGGCCGCCTTGCCCGGAATGGGGGCCACGATCCTGATACTGGCCGCCCTCAGGGCCAGGGCCAGATCGTCGGTCAGGTTCACGATCCGGTTGATCTTGACCCCCGCGGCCGGCGCATACTCGTAAGTGGTGATCACCGGACCGGGAGTGACCGCCACAACCTTGCCGTGTACCCCGAAATCCTCCAGCTTCTTTTCCAGCATCCGGGACTGCATCTCCAGGTTTTCCCGGTCGGCCGAAGCCTGCACCGGCTGGGGATCTTCCAGGAAGCTGAACGGCGGCAGCTGGAAAACCCCGTCGGCCTGCATGAACTTGAAAACCTGCTGGCGGGGCGGCGGTGCCGGTTTAGCGGTGGGCTTGGGTCTGGGGGCCTTGATCTCGATCTTGGGCTTTTGCTCGCGGCGGGCCGCCTTGAGGCGCCGCGCCCGCCTGCGGGCCTTGGCCCGCCGCTCCTTCCACTTTACGACCAGGGTCTCCAGGCGGCCTGCCAGGGCCAGGGCCGCCGCATGGCAACGCCGGCCGAAGGCCACCAGCGAAAAGCCGGTGGAAAGAATGAAGCCGATCAGCCAGAAGACCGTGGCGATTATGACGGCCCCGGTCGAACCGGTATACCTGACCAACACCGACCCCAGCAGAATCCCTATGATTCCTCCGGCCGAAAAACTGCGGCCGAAAATCTGGTAGGTATCCTGTTTGAAACTCAGCAGACAGCCGGTGGCGACAATTAGCAGCAAGGCTCCCGATACCATGGAGACCAGGGCCTCCGACCTTTTTTTGACGAAAAAATGGACACTTGCGAGCAGCAGCAACAAGGGTATCCAGAAGGCTCCCAGGCCGAACAGCCCCACCAGCAGGCCGGCCACCTGGGCGCCGACGGCTCCGAACAGATTGCGGATGGGCCCGCTGCCGCCCACGTTGTTCAGGCAAGGGTCGGCCGGATGATAGGAAATCAGGCTGATCAAGGTGAAGATCACCATGAAAAACAGTATGATGCCTGTTATTTCGCGTCGCATCGCCTAATTTCTCCGGCAGTATCGCAAGGCCGCTTGTCAAACCTCGATGATGAACGGTAAAATAACCGGACGGCGGCCGATGGTGAAAAAAAAGTACTGGCGCAGGGCCGACTGCACCCTGGCCCGGATCACCTCCGCCCGGTTGGGAGTCTCCGGCGGCACGTCCTCCACGATTTCCAGGACCACGCAATGGGCATCTTCAAGCAGGTGCCCGGTCTCGGTGTGAAAGACAAAGCCCTTGGAGACTATTTCCGGGCCATAGACCACGATACCGGTCTCCTCGTCCAGGGCCATGTTGAGCACCACCAGCCCTTCTTCGGACAACATCCGCCTTTCCTTGAGCACGCTGCGGCCCACATCTCCGATCCCCTTGCCGTCCACCATCAGGCGGCCGGTGGCCACCTTTTCGCTGATCCTGGCCGACTTGGGGCCGAACTCGATGACCTGGCCGTTTTGGGCCAGCAGGATCCGGGACCGGTCGATACCCATCTCGCGGGCCAGTCTGGCGTGCAGCACCAGGTGTCTGAATTCACCGTGGATGGGCACGAAAAACTCGGGCCGTGTCAGGCTTATCATCTGTTTCAGCTCTTCCCGGAAGGCATGCCCGGAAACGTGGATTCTGGAGATCTTCTCGTAGATGACGTTGGCCCCGCTGCGATACAGGTTGTTGATGATGTTCGCAATCGCCTTCTCGTTGCCCGGAATGAACTTCGATGACAGGACAATGGTGTCATCGGGCCTGATCCTGATCTGGCGGTGGGTGCCGGCGGCTATCCTGGCCAGGACCGACATGGGTTCTCCCTGGCTTCCGGTGGTCACCAGCATCAGCTCGCTTTCAGGATAGTGGTCGATCTGCTCGATGGGGATCTCCATTTTTTCCGGGACCCGCAGATGCCCCAACTGGCGGGCGATGGAGACACTGACCTCGATGCTCCGGCCGTTGAAGATTATCTTCCGGCCCAGGGCCTCTGCGATATCGACCACCTGCTGAATCCTGGTAATGTTGGAGGCAAACAGGGCGACTATGATGCGGCCCTTGCACTGGGAGCTTATCCGGTGCAGGGTCTCGCCTATTTGCTGGTCGGAAATGGTGTAGCCTTCTTTTTCGACGTTGGTCGAGTCCGACAAGAGGGCCAGGACGCCTTTTTCCCCGTAATAGGCGAAGCGTCCCACATCGGTATGCATGCCGGGTTGCCCCGGCTGGGTTATCTTGAAGTCGCCGGTGTGAATTATTGTTCCCACCGGAGTTCTGATCGCCAGGCCCACGCCGTCCACGACACTGTGATTGACCCTGATGAATTCCACGTCGAAGGGACCGATCTTGAGGTGTTCACGGGGATAGACCTCATGAAGAGCGACCCGTTTCACCAGCTCGTACTCTTCCAGCTTGTGTCTTACGATCCCCAGGGTAAACGGGGTCCCGAAGACCGGGGCCGGCACGTCCCGCAGCAGATAAGGCAGTGCCCCGATATGGTCTTCATGGGCGTGGGTCAGCACTATTCCCCTGACCTTGTTGCGGTTTTCCTGGATATAACGCAGGTCGGGGATGACGTAGTCCACACCCAGCATATAGTCTTCGGGAAACATCAGGCCGGCATCGATGATGAAAATGGTGTCGGCATGCTCCACAACCATCATGTTGAGGCCGATTTCACCCAAACCGCCGATGGGAATTATCTTGACCATACTAACCGCCTTCAGGCCGCCGGCAAATGGCTGGCCAGCGCCCGCCAGACCCGGTCCATCAATTTGTCTTTCGTCCGGCGGGTATAGGACGTGGTGTCGATGGGCTTTTCGATTATTATCGTTACCGGCCGGGGCCTGATCAGCAACCTCTGTCTGGGCATGATCTCATAGGTGCCCTTTATCACGACGGGCACAACCGGTACCCGGGCATCGACAGCCAGAACGAACCCGCCTTTCTTGAAAGGCTGCAACCGGCCGTCGCTGCTGCGGGTTCCCTCGGGAAAGATCATCACCGAGGTTCCCCTGCGGATGGTGTCTGCCGCTTTGGCCAGGCTCTTGAAAGCCGCCCGGCGGTTGCTGCGGTCGATACTGATGTATCCGGCCCCTTCCATGCTCGGGCCGAAAATCGGAATCTTGAACAGCTCGGCCTTGGCCAGCCACCTGAACTGAACCGGCAGGCATCCCAGCAGGACCGGGATGTCGAAATTGCTCTGATGGTTGGCCATGAAGATATACGGCCCGCGGGGATCGATGTTTTCCAGGCCCTTGATTTTCACCTTTATTCCGGCAACGGCCAGGATCGTCTTGCACCAGAGCCTTGCCAGAATGTGAACCGCATCCCCGTTACGCGAAAAAAAAGAGACGAAGAGGCACACGGTTGCAAAGAAAGCCGTTGCAACCAAGGTCCATCCGATTATCACCACCGTGTGAACGTGGTGGGCCCATGAGCTGGTATCTTGTGGCATGATTTACCGCTTTACCGTTTCGGCCAATTCCCCGGGAACCGTAATTTGCGACCCAAGAGGCTCCCGGGCCTTCACGCCTTGCCCGCAGGGCCGCAGACACAATGCGCGCGTCCCGATCAGGTTTTCAGTTCCAGTTTTTCAAAAATAGCATCGATCAAGTCGATCAGCCAGTTACGCTGCCGGTCCGTTGCGTACTGAATGCATTCACAGCGGATACTGTTCCGGGTGCGGACCAGCAGCTCGCAGGCGAGCCGGTCGGGCAGCAGCTCCAGGGCAAAATAATGCGGCTGGCACTTGCGATGCTCCGCCTGGCAGGCAGTCAGAATCTCCGGCTCCAGGGGTACCCAATACAGGCCGCCCAGATCGGAAACGACGAAATTTTCATCCAGGTATTGTTTGAGCCTTTTGTGGTCGGAAGGCCGCAGCTCATCGATTACGTACTGTTTCATGCAGCGCAAGCTAGCATAAAACCATGAAAATCTCAAGTTGGGATTGTCTGCGTTCGGAATCCCGAACAAGCGGGCCTCAAAGCCGAACAACTTCCTCCGCCGGTTTCCGGACAGCCCCTCAGACCCGCCTTGGGGATCATAATATTTCTCATTATATCAACATAATATAAATTTTCATCATCCAGCCTGGACCGATCCTTCCTGGTACGCCCGTTGCTCTTGAATACATCAGGAAACCACGGAAAAGGAGATCTCAAAGTGGGCTCTGCAAACGGCCTGAAACGACCGGAACCGCCCCTGAACAGAAGGCTTCTGGTATTGCTGTCGGTCCTGGCCGCGGCATCACTTGTCCTGTTCTGGGGCCCCGGCCCTGCCACGGCCGGACAAGGTCCTTCATATCCCCTGAAAATACTCAAATTCGCCGCCGGTGTGATCTCGGCCTACGGCCTCCACGAAAGCGGCCACGCCCTCGCCGCCCGGCTGACCAACACAGACCTGGAATGGGGAGTCGGCACCTATAACCAGCCGCTGGGGTTCAGGGAAAAGGCCGACAGTGACTTCAAGGGCGGCCTGATACATTCGGCCGGCCTTGTCACCCAGACCATCTGCTCGGAAGTCATCCTTCGGGATGAAACCATCGACAGAAACGGCAGCTTCGTGCGGGGAATGATGTTCTGGAACGTCTTCAACCCCCTAATCTACGCCCTTGACTACTGGCTCATCGGCAGCACCAATAAGGTCGAGCAAGGATACTATCAGGGCGATATCGGAGGAATCGAACATTATTGGGGATCTGCGGCCGCCAATCTCTTTGCGGCCTCGGTAGCCGGTCTGGCCATCTGCCAGGGGTATCGCTTCCTGAGGCTCAAGGACCGGACCCCCGGAAGGACCGGCAAAAGTTTCTGGCCCCGCCTGGGGTTGTTGCCTTCAAGAGACGGCGGAGTCATCCTGCGGCTGGAAATACAATTCTGACTGCCGGTCCTTAACTTTTGACGGACTTGTCAGATTTTGGCAAGGACGCCCTTTCCAGCTCAAGCATGCGCCTTTTCAGATCAAGCCCGCCTCCAAAGCCGCCCAGGCTGCCGTCGCTGCGAATCACCCTGTGACAGGGAATAAAGACCGGATAGGGATTGCGGGCCATGCAGTTGCCCACGAAGCGCGCCCCTCCGGAAAATCCGGCGTCCCTGGCCACCCGGCCGTAAGTACTCACCTGTCCGTAAGGAATCCGGCCGACCTGCCGGTAGACTCTTTTCTGAGCCGGGGAAAAGTGTTCCAGATCGATCAGGTCCCAAGGCGGATCTATCTGCCTGCCTCTGAAATAGCTTTTCACAAGGCCGACCAGCCTTTTGAGGCCGGGAAATGAATCCGGGGATTTGTGCCGCCCGTAACCGGCGGCGGCGATCCGGCTCTCAATTTCCGGATTGGGCAGGCACAGTTCACGCAGGCGTAAAGGTTCGGTCTCAAACAGGATGGCTGCAGGGCCGAAACAGGTATCAAAGATGTGCCATTTGACATCAGTACGCATGCAAACCGTTTGGTTCACCCAAGTCGAGCGTTTCAAAATATAAACCGCCGGCGCGCCCCGGGGCGGCCGGCGGGTTGTAACAAAGGCCGGAGCTAGATTTCTTCCACCGTAATGGCCCCTTCTTCACAAACTTCGACGCAGCTTTCACAGCCGAGGCATTCCTCTGCGTTGACCGGGCTTGATTTCCCATCGACCATCTCGAAAACTTCGACCGGGCAAACGTCAACACATTCCTCGCAACCGACGCATTTTTCTTCGTCTACCACAGGGTTAAAAGCCATTCTAGTGCCTCCTTTCATGTAATACTTTATTTAAGCCGGTCTTTCCCGGCCGTATCGCCTTTACCAGCAACTGCCATTATACTAATTGGAAAGGCTAGTCAAGCCTTGTCGCACCTTTTTTACAAACGCCTATTTACCTGTAATAAAGGAAAGTTATATCCTTCAAGCCGTCAATATACCAGGATATTTCCCCTGCTGCCTCCGTCTGTCCGCCAGGCGGAAAAGGCGGCTGGAAAGAATTATTTGGGCAGCCGTCACAATTTGAGCCAGCCCAGGATGATATCTTCAGGTCCGCGCCCGGGCAGACTTGCTTCCATGCGGGAAAAGGGGAATTTCTCCCGGGGACTGTTCAGCCTGAACAAGACCAAGGCCGGAGGATCGACTTTGTTCAGATCCACCACTGAAGGCCCGGATTGCGGTCCCGGAGCAGACGCCAGGTCGTCCAGGACTTCCGGATCCAGCCCGTTTTCCAGGGCCGCGGCATGAACCAACTCGGGTCCGGCTTTTTCCACCATGTATTCCATCACTGCCTGGCTGGTTGTCACCCAGAAGGCGGGCATCTTGTCCAGCCAGGCCGCCAGCAGGGCCCAGGAAACCAGCCTGGCGGCTGTTTTCACAGCTCCCGGATCTTCTGCCGCCCCAAGGGTCGGCGAATCCGAAAAGGATGGATCGTCTTCGCCTTTCAGACCGGCGTAAAGCTCCCTTTCCATGCCGGCAATGGTCGCAAGCCGCCCCCTTATCTCTTCCTGCTGCCGGTCGTAATACTGGGCCATGGCCAGAATGAGGCAGGCCTGCATGAACGGGTCCGTCCCTGCGTCCGGCCCTGCCTGTTGCCGGGCCATCTGCCGGATCCGGCTTTTTATCCTGGAAGGAGCATTCTCGTCCACAAGCGGCGGCAGCCCCCCGCGCTGCTGGTAGTAAAGGGCCATGTTACGACCGTCCCGGCCGAACATCCCGGCCCAGTCAAGGTAATCTTCCAGCAGCCTTTCCAGGCGGTCGGGGTCCGCCTTTTGCTGGAACCTGAGCACCACTTTGCCCTGCCGGCTGGCCTGCTTGACGGGCTCAGACACGAGCCCGGGGGAAAGTTGCAGGATCTCGAAGCGACCCAAGGCATCATGGACTGATTCCAGGGTCGGGCCGTCAAGGTGGGTAAAAGGAAAAATGATCGGCAGTTGCATTTTCACCTCGGTTACGTTGTTTAAAAGCGTTCGGCACCCTTTACGCCGGATACCCCGCAGTCAGCCGGTCTTGGGGTCCCGCAGGACCACTCCCATTGCCAGCAGCTTTTCCCTTATCCGGTCGGCAAGCTGCCAGTTTCTGGCCTTGCGGGCATCTTCCCGCTGCCGCAACAACTGCTTTATCTGCTGGTTTTCACTCAGGTTGTCGGGCACAAAGACATTTAGCACCTTGTCCAGCTCCCGGAAAACGGCCACGGCCTTGGCGGCCTGGGCCCTGGAAATCCTTCCGGCCGAGATCTGGCCGTTTATCTTTTTGACCGCCTTGAAGACAGTAGCCAGGGCGGCCGACATGTTCAGATCGTCATCCAGGGCGGCGGTAAAACCGGACTTGAGATCATACAGGAGCTGATCCAGCCCGTCCCAGTCTTTGCCCCCGGGCCAGGTCTGAAGCCCCGCCAGACAGTCGTCCAGGCGACGGAGGGAGCCCCTGGCATGGAGCAGACGTTGTTTTGAAAAAGACAGGGGCTTACGGTAATGGCTGGCCAGCAGCCAGAAACGGATCTCGCGGCCCTGCCAGCCCTGTTCCATGAGCTGTCTCACCGTAACCTGGAACTGCAGGGAGCCTGAATCGCCTTCGCCTCCCTGCACCGCCTCGCAATAGACCCAAAAGCGCGCCAGGGACCTGCGGGTAAGGGCCCGGGCGATGGCGTTTTCATTTTCGTGGTGCGGAAAGAGCTGCCCGCGGCCGCCGGCATGAATATCGCAGCCGGCCTTGAAAAATCCGAGGGCCATGGCCGCGCACTGAAGCGACCAGGTGGGCCGGGCGCTGCCCCACGGAGTCTTGAAGTAACGCCCCTTTTTCAAGTCACTCAGACTGACACGCTTGAAAAGCGCAAAATCCCTGGGGTTGTCCTTTACGAACCGATCCACCTCCACGGTGGCCCCCGGCCGCACCTTGTCCACGTCGATTCCAGACAGCCGGCCGTAGCCGTCGGCCCGGGAGATGTCGAAATACAACGAGCGCATCTTTTCGTAGGCAAAGCCCCTGGCCACCAGGCGGCCGGCCACCTCCACCATCTGCTCCACGTGCTGGCCGGCAAAAAGATAGGTGTCGGCCGGCATTACCCCCAGAGCCTCCAGCTCGGACCTGAACCTTGCCAGGTTGCCGGCGGCAAACTGCTCGGGTTTCAGGCCGGCTGCCTCGGCCCCGTCCAGGGTATGGTCGTCCAGGTCATTGACCGTCATGATATGCTCGACTTCAAGGCCGCTGTAAGCCAGATAGCGCCGCAACAGGTCGGTGAACACCAGCCGCCTGGCCTCTGCCAGGTCGAGACGGCCGAGGGTCGACGGGCCGTTGGAAAAAATATCGACCCTGTTGTCGGCCCGGGGCTCGAAGGTCTCCTTGCGGCGGCTGGCGGCGTTGAAGAGCTTGAGCCCGGTAATCTTGCGCTGAACGAAAAGGTTGGTTGAAAGGTAGCGTTCTCCGCCGTCGGGCAGAATCACCACCAGCAGGCCGGAGTCCATCGTCTCTGCCCGGCGGCAGGCGGCGGCCACGGCAGCCCCGCTGCTCATTCCCACCAGCAGGCCCTCTTCTGCGGCCAGGCGGCGGGCCGTTTCAAAGGCCTCCTCGTCTTCCACGTGGACCTTGGTATCCAGCAGCTTGCGCCGGTAGATTTCCGGCCGGTAGGATTCTTTCATGTTCTTCAGCCCCTGGATCTTGTGCCCCAGGTAAGGTTCGACACCGATTATCTCGACCGCGGGGTTGAACTCTTTGAGGCGGCGGGAAAGCCCCATCAGAGTGCCGGTGGTTCCCATGGTGGCCACCACGGCCGTCACCGCCCCATCGGTCTGTTTCCAGATCTCGACGGCGGTGCCGTGATAATGGGCCTTCCAGTTGGCCGGGTTGTTGAACTGGTCGGTCATGAAGTACTTGTCCGGATTCTCCCGGGCCAGGCGGTAGACCTCCTCGATGGCGCCGTCGGTGCCCAGGTGGCCGGGGGTCAGCAAAAGTTCCGCCCCCCTTGCCCGGAGTATCTTCTGGCGCTCGATGCTGGCCGTCTCGGCCATTGCCAGCACGAGCCGGTATCCCTTGACGGCGCAGACCAGGGCCAGCCCGATGCCGGTATTGCCGCTTGTGGCTTCGATGACCGTCTTGGCAGGGGTCAACCGGCCGCTACGTTCGCCCTCTTGGATCATGTAAAGAGCGGCGCGGTCCTTAATGGACCCTCCCGGGTTTAGATACTCGAGCTTGGCCAGAATGGTCACCCTTGGATTAGGGTTGAGATGCCTGAGCTCAACCAAGGGCGTATTGCCGATGAGGTCGAGGATATTGCTAGCCATCTTTGCCATATTCCTCTATGAATCGATCAAGAAGCTTCCGGATCCGCTCGGCCACCCGGGAAGGTGTGCCGGATGCGTCCACCACCTTGATCCGCTCCGGATGGGCGGCGGCAAGCTCCAGATAGCCCGCCCTTACCCGCTGGTGGAATTCGAGCTTTTCCTTTTCAAAGCGGGTTTCATCCGGGTTCCGCCTGCCGGCATCCACCTGTTGCCATGTCCGTTCCAGGCCCCGGGCCGGGTCCAGGTCCAGCAGCAGGGTAAGATCCGGCTGGAGGTTTTCGCATACCAGTTCGTGAAGGCGGCTTACCAGCTCCACTCCCAGTTGGCGGGCCATGCCCTGGTAGGCCAGGGTGGCATCGAAAAAACGGTCGCAGACAACGGCTTTGCCGCTTTCCAGGGCGGGCCTGATCAAAGTTCTGATGTGCTGAACACGGTCTGCGTTGTACAGCAACAGCTCGGCCACGGGATCCAGATCGCAGCTGGCAGGATCTAGCAGCAGGCGCCGGATGGCCCGGCCGATACGCGTGCCCCCCGGCTCCCTGGTCAGAACGAAATCGATCCCGCGCAACTTGAGCCAGCGGGCCACATTCTGCACCTGGGTCGTCTTGCCCGAGCCTTCTATGCCTTCCAGTGTAATGAACATATATCCGCCTTCAGCCCCGGGTGTCCTTCCAGTGGCCCTTGAAAAAATGCCTTTCCAAAAGGCGGTGGTAACCGGTCCAATCCGAGTTGGGATCATCGTCTGCCATGAACTGCCGGATGGCGTTCATGCGGGAGTCGATGGCGTCGATGTAATGCAGCAAAACCGCCTCCAGGGTCTTGGGCAGTTCAGGAGAACCGAACTGTCTTTCGCCGTGGTGACTGATTATCATGTGTTTCAGCTGATCTGCCAGCTGGGGCGGGAAACCGTCGAGCCGGCCGATTTTGGCCTCGATCATCTCCGCCCCGATCACGATATGGCTCAACAGCCGGCCCCGGTCGGTATAATCGATGCGGCGGCCGTATTCCAGTTCATGAATCTTGCCCAGATCGTGGATCACGGCTCCTGCCAGCAGCAGGTCACGGTCGACCCCCACGTAGTGGGAAGCGATCTTATCGGCCAGCAGGGCCATGGAGAGGGTGTGCTCCAGCAGGCCGCCAAGGTAGGCATGGTGCATCCTCTTGGCGGCCGGGGCGGTCTTGAATCTTTCGGCCAGGTCTTGATCCTGCCAGAGGGAGGCCAGAAAACGGCGCAAATGCCCGTTTTCAACCGTTGCGCAAAGATTGACCAGGCGCTCGAACATCTGCTCCACGTCCCTGTCTGCGGCCGGCAGGAAGTCACGCGGATCGACCTGGTCCGGATCGACAGCCTGGACCGACTTGACGGTAATCTGCACCGTTCCCCGGTATTCGCTGGCACCGCCGCTGACCCGGATGAAGTCCCCGTCTGCCAGGATATCGAGCACCTGGCGGACATTGTCCCAGACAACGGCCCTGATCTGCCCCGTCTTGTCGGCCAGGGTCAGGCTGAGGAAGGGTTCACCGTCCTTTTTGCGGGAAACGGTCTTTTCCGAAAGGACAAAGACATCGTTCACACTGTCACCCGGCCGGATATCGGCTATGTACAATTTCTTCATCTGCTTCCAGGCGCTTTCTCATTGCCGGTCCCGGGCATCGTTTTACCCCGGGAACCGGACGCAATGCCGGACTTTATGACCTCTATCAGCCGGCCGGTTATCGAGCCCATCTTTTCAATCTTTTCCTGGATCGTCTTGAGCTGTCCGTAAAGCGGCTGGTCTTCGGCCACGTCCATCAAGGCCAGCTGAACCATCCCCAGAATGAACTGAAGGGGCTGATTCAGTTCGTGGCATACGGCACCGGCCTCTGCCAGGATCGTGCCGGACCGGTCGCTTTCGTCCGTTTCGCCGGTTTCGCGGCCCTTTTGCAGGGCAACCCGGGCCCTTGCCTCCAGTTCGGCCGGCCTGATCGGTCTGAACAGGAAATCACGGGCACCGGCGGCAAAAACGGCCCGTAAAGTAGCATCATCATCCGGTTCAGTCACGCAAATTATGGGAACCCGCTCTGCTCCGGGCAATTGTTTCATCCGGCGGCAAACCTCCAGGCCCGGCATACCGGACATCCCCAGCTCTACGATCACCAGATCGAAATCCGCTCCGCCAAACTTGTCCAGAGCGGCTTTACCTTCGCCTTCCCGCGCCACGCGGCAGCCGCAGTCCTCCAGGATCCCGGCCACGGTCTCCCGCAATTCAGGGTCGCTTCCAACGACCAGGACCCGGGCTCCGCCCGGCAGGTTCGAATCCATCTGCATTTAAATTCCTTTCACAGTTCCCCGAAACGCCAGGTTCCGATTTCCTCCCGGCCCGAGTAGGCTGTGGTGTCGCACCTGACCGGTGTGACCGATACCTGCCCCCGGTCAAGGACCGCTCCGTCTTCATCCTCATGGGCGTATTCCGGCTTGGCCTCACATACCTGCCAGTAATACACCCGCTTGCGGGGATCGTGCCGTTTGTCGAACGACTCCCTGTACGGCCTTACGCCCTGACGGCTGATTACCATTCCCGCCATCTGTTCGGCGGGCAGATCAGGTATGTTGACGTTGAGGAAAACACCGTCTGCCAGATCCTGCTCAAAGGCCTTTTCACCGACAAGACGCGCTATCCGGGCTGCATGGGAATACCAGCGCGGCGCAAATGAATCGACAGACACGGCCAGGGCGGCAATGCCGTAAAGGCAGGCTTCGCGGGCCGCGGCCACGGTACCGGAATAGTTGAGGTTGACACCGACGTTGGACCCCGGGTTTATCCCTGAAACCACAAGATCCGGCCTGAAATCCAGCAGTTCCAGCACGGCCAGCTTTATGCAGTCGGCCGGGGTCCCGTTGACGGCCAGGGCCTTGTGGCCGCCGTCGGCCCTGACCTGTTTCACCCGCAGCGGGTTGTACAATGTTATCCCATGGCCCACGGCGCTTTTTTCCGTGTCCGGGGCCACGACGCTTACCGTGTGAAACCTTGCAAACTCGTGGTAGAGGGCCCAAAGACCCTCGGCCAGGATGCCGTCATCGTTGGTCAGTAAAACCCGCATATACTCTCCGCTTGGACTATGTTTGCGGCCTTTGTCCGCAAACTCATGAATTCAATTCATATTGATTTTTCATCCCTTATGGCTCTATATGGAAAAATTCGCCCGGGCGCAAGCTCGACGGTCCGGCCCGCCGAAAAGGGCCGGAACGGCCGCGCCTTTACTGGTACCTGATCCGGGACAACTATGCGCTCATCTGCTGCATTAAAAACTGGCATCGACACGTGCCGGACCTGGCTGTTGCCGCTTCTGGTTCTAATCTTCTGGCTGCTGCCGGCCGGCGGTGCTGCCGCCAGGGATTACAAACTCGGCCCCGGCCCGTGGCAGATAAGTGCCGACAACTTCGCTTACGACCAATCAAGCGGCACATACCGGGCCTATGGCAACGTGGTGATCCAGCGGGGCGGGCACGTGCTGCTGGCCGACCGGGCCGAGTTCAACAGCAAGACCGGGCAGGTGGTGGCCCAAGGACACGTCAGGCTCACCACCGGCGCAGATACCCTCAGGGCCGAGCGGATCGAGATGGACCTTGAAACCGAGACAGGTACCATCGAGGGCGGAAGCATTTTCCTGGCGGAAAACCACTTCTACATCTTCGGCGACCGGATCCGTAAAATCGGGCCCGACACCTACAGCGCCGATAAAGCCACGATCACAACCTGCGACGGGCCGAACCCGGACTGGAAAATAACCGGCCGCAACGTGAAGATCACCATCGAAGGTTACGGCTTTGTCTCCCATGCCGCCTTCTGGGCCCGCAGGATACCTCTCCTGTACACCCCCTACCTTTTCTTTCCGGTAAAGATCAAACGCCAAACCGGTCTCCTGACCCCCAGGGCCGAGTACTCAGACCGCCGGGGGGGCCAATACGTCCAGCCCTTTTTCTGGGCCATCTCCCCCAGCTCGGACGCCACTTTCTACGCCCATTACATGGACAAAAGGGGACTGAAAAGCGGTCTTGAATTCCGCTGGGTGACAGATCCCCTCTCCCGCGGGGTCGTGATGCTGGACGGCTTCCGGGACCGCCAGATAGACGACGGAAGTGCTGAAAAAGCGCTCTGGGGATACCGGGACGACACCGCAATCCGGCCCAACAGCGACCGCTGGTGGCTGCGCGGAAAAGTGGACAGGCAACTGGGAAAAGGGTTCAGCGCCAAGCTGGACCTGGACCTGGTCAGTGACCAGGACTACCTGCGGGAGTTCAGGAACTCCTACGCCGGCTATAGCGAAACCCGGGACGTCTTCAACAAGACCTTCGGCCGCGCCCTGGACGACTACGACGACCCGGTGCGCCTCAACCGCCTCAACCTCAACCGCACCTGGTCGCGGGTCAGTCTCAACGCCGACCTGCAGTGGTACGACGATGTGATCAAGCGCAGGCAGGCGGACAGCGACGACACCCTACAGAGGCTGCCGGCCATAGACCTCAATGTCTCCAGGTCACCGCTGCCCCGCCTGCCGCTGCAGTACCGGCTGGCCGGCAACTACACCTACCTCTACCGCCAGGACGGAGACCGGGCCCATCGCCTGGATCTGCACCCCAGGCTGCTGTGGCCCGCCAGCCTTGGGCCTTATCTTACCCTGGAACCGTCTGCCGGCCTGCGTTACACCGCCTGGCAGATGGAAAGGGTGGCTTCCGACGCCGGCCTCAAACGCTTTCACCAGAGAACGATCTATGACCTGGAGCTGACCATGGCCAGCCGGCTCTACCGGATCTTCCGGGTCGGCCCGCAGCGGCTGCTGAAACACACCCTGCTGCCCGAGGTGACTTACAGATACATACCGGAACAGAACCAGAGCAAACTGCCGGATTTCGACGGCATCGACCGGATCGAGGCCAGCAACCTGATAACCTGCAGCCTGACCAATCTTTTCAACCTCCGCACCCCCAAGTCACCTCCGGCCGCAACCGGAAGCGAGCGATTCGACTACCTGTCGCTTGCCAGGTTGAAAATCAGGCAAAGTTATGACATCAACAAGGCCAACCGGGGGGACGACCGCCCCTTTTCAGACATTTTCGCCGAACTCGACATAACCCCCGGACGCTGGTTTCTGGTGGACGGTGACGCCGCCTGGTCTCCCTACGACAACCGGCTCAACGCCTACAACGTGGGGATCGGCCTTTTCGACGGCCGTGGTGACCGCCTTTACGGCCAGTACCGCTACCGCAGGCAAACGATCACCGAAGAGGGCAAAGAATCGGTCCTGGTGACGGCCGATCTTGTGGTGACCGGGCGTTTGAAGCTGAGAGGGGCCTATGAGCGCAACCGTCTTACCGCCACCGACATCCGCAAGGCGGTGGGCTTTACTTACAGCGCCCAGTGCTGGCGGCTGGAAGTCGACTATTCCAGGCAACAGGACGAGGAGAAAGTAAGTGCCATGATCCACCTGAGCGGACTGGGCTCGGTAGGCGGCTGAGGAGAAGATCGATGATAATTGTCAAAACACCTTTGCGTATAAGTTTCGTCGGCGGCGGATCGGACATGCACGCCTATTACCGCCACCGGCCGGGCAAGGTGGTCTGCAGTGCCATCGACAAGTTCGTCTATGCCATCGTCAAGGAACGCTTCGACGACATGATCTATATCAACTATTCCCAAAAGGAATGCGTTGAAAGCGTCGACCAGATAAAACACGACCTGGTGCGGGAGGCCATGCGGATCACCGGCGTGGAAAAAGGTATCGAAATCACCACCCTGGCCGACATACCCTCTACCGGCAGCGGACTGGGAAGCTCTTCTTCCATCACCGTGGCCCTGCTGCATGCCCTTTACACCTACCGGCATGAACTGGTCACCGCCGAGCAACTGGCCCGGCAGGCCTGCCGGATAGAGATCGACATCCTCAAAAAACCGATCGGCCGCCAGGATCAGTACGCCGCCGCCTATGGCGGGGTCAACCAATTCGAATTCACCACCGATGGGACGGCAAGAAAACCGGTGATCCTTGAAAACAAGATCAAACGGCGCTTTTCTTCGTCCCTGCTCCTGTATTACACAGGCCTTGCCCGGTCGGCCGACGATATCTTGAGCAAGCAGAAAAAGAACCTGGCCGCGGCCGAAAAACTCGCCATCATGGACAAGATGGTTTCCCTGGTGGACCCTTTCACCGGGGCCATGGAAGCAGGCGACATAGAGCTTTGCGGAAAGCTGCTGGACCGGAACTGGAACCTGAAACAACAGATGGCCACCGGCATCTCCAACCCGGCCATCGACAAAATGTATGCCACCGCCAAGAAGGCCGGGGCCCTGGCCGGCAAGATCACCGGAGCCGGCGGAGGCGGTTTCCTGCTGCTGATAGCATCCCGGGAAAGGCAGAACCAGGTATTCAGGGCCCTGGCGGGTTACCGCGAGCTTCCTTTCATGATCGAGGAAAGCGGCAGCAAGGTAATCTTCGACGACCGTTCCTATTCCAGCAAGTAAGCCGCTGCAAGGGCCATCAGGCCATGACAAACGCTGCCTGAAAGGACTTGGACAGAAATGCACATTCTGATTACCGGCGGAGCAGGCTTCATCGGCTCCCATACGGCGGATGCCCTGATAGCAAAGGGACACGAGGTCCGCATCATGGACAACCTCCATCCCACGGTCCATCCCGGCGGCAAGCCGCCGTCCCACCTGCCTTCCGGGGCCGAATTCATCAAAGGCGACGTGCGCAACGCCGCCGACTGGGAAAAGGCCCTGGAAGGAATCGATGCCGTCTACCACCTGGCGGCCTACCAGGACTACCTGACCGACTTTTCCACCTTTTTTACGGTCAACGCCGCCGGCACCGCCCTGCTGTACGAACTGCTGGTCCGCCACGGCAAGCGTTTCAGGGTGAAAAAAATAATCGTGGCCGCAAGCCAGGCGGTAATGGGAGAAGGGCGCTATATCTGTCCCGAGTGCGCCACCGGCCCTTCAGACTACGTCTATCCCCGCATCCGGCTGGAAGAGCAGCTGGCCAGGGGGCAATGGGACCATCTGTGCCGGCAATGCGGCCGGCCCCTGCGCTGGCTGCCGTCTGACGAATCGGTCTGCGCCCCCTGCAACCAGTACGCCCTTTCCAAGCACAGCCAGGAACAGATCGCCATCGAGCTTGGACGGCGCTACGGCCTGCCTTCGGTGGTGATGCGCTACTCCATCGTCCAGGGGCCCCGTCAGTCGGTCTACAACGCCTATTCCGGGGCCATGCGGATCTTCGCCCTGAGCCTGTTGTACCGGCGGCGGCCGCTCATCTACGAAGACGGCCGGCAGGTCCGCGATTTTGTCAATATCGGCGACGTCGTGGCAGCCAACCTCCTGGTGCTGGAAAAACCGGAGGCCGATTACCGGGTATTCAATGTCGGCGGCGGCAAGCCTTGGAAAATCATCGACTTCTACACCACAATGCAAGAGGTCACCGGCAGGCACATGCCGCCGCGGATGGAAGGCTACTACCGTTACGGCGATACCCGCCACATCGTCTCTGACATATCGCAGCTGGAATCCCTCGGCTGGCGGCCCCGGCACGATGTGGTCAAAAGTATCACCGATTACTGGAACTATCTTCAGCAACATTCCACCGGCTCCCAGATCCTGGAGGCCGCCGAGGCCCAGATGAAAGCCATGCAGGTGGTACGCAAGGCAGGAAGAAAATGAAGGCTTATTTGCTGGCAGCCGGCCTGGGAACCCGCCTCAGGCCGTATACGGACACGACTCCAAAGTGCCTGATGCCCATCTGCGGGCGCCCGCTGCTGGAGATATGGCTCGATCTGCTGGCTGCCCATGGTATCGACCATGTCCTGATCAACCTCCACCACCACGCCGGCAAGGTAAGGAATTTTCTGGAACGCTACCGCCGGGACCATAGACTGCCCCGCGTCGAGGCGGTATATGAACCTGTCCTGCTTGGCAGCGCCGGCACCCTGTGGGCCAACAGGGACTTTGTTGCCGGCCAGGACGATTTCCTCGTGGTCTATGCCGACAACCTGACCCGGGTCAACCTGACAAAAATGATTGACAGGCACCGGGGGTTCCGGTCTATGGATGGGGTTTTGACCATGGGTGTTTTCCGGGCACCGGACCCTTCGGCCTGCGGCATAGTCACCTGCGACCGGCAGGACCGGATAGTGGCTTTTGTTGAAAAACCGCGCCGGCCGCAGGGCAACCTGGCCAACGGCGGAATTTACGTTGCCGCCAGCCGCCTTTGGGAGCATTTTCCGTCTCATGCCGAAAACAGCGGACCTTTCGACTTCGGGCATCACGTTTTGCCGAAACTGGCCGGGAAAATGTTTGCCTACAAAATAGACGAGTTTTTGATGGATATCGGCACCCCCGAGAACTGGGCTCTTGCCCGGCAAGAATGGAAAGCCCTCGAGAATCGAAGCACAAACCGATGAGGTAACAGTCGTGACAAGTGATACGATTCAAAGCCAGGCCGCCGGATACCTCCGGGACCTTGGCCGGATTCTGGAAGATCTGGACCTTGAAATCTTCGGCAAAATCGCAGATCTGTTCCTGGATGCCTACCACAAGGGGAGCAGAATATTCACCATGGGCAACGGAGGCAGCGCTGCCACCGCTTCCCACCTGGTCTGCGACCTGAACAAGGGCTGCTGTCTCGACCTGGCAAAAAAGTTCAAGGTGTTGTGCCTCAACGACAATCTGCCGACCGTGATGGCGGTGGCCAACGACATCGCCTACCGGGAAGTCTTTCGGGTGCCGTTGCAGAATTTTTTCGTCCCCGGAGACCTGGTCCTGGGCATCTCCGGCAGCGGCAACTCGGAAAACGTGCTGCGGGCCATCGGCTGGGCCAAAGACAACGGGGGCCTGACCATCGGCCTTTGCGGTTTCGGAGGAGGCCGGCTGGCAAAGATGGTGGATGTGGCCCTGGTCGTGCCCAGCAATGACATGCAGAAGGTCGAGGACGTCCATCTCGTGGTCTGCCACATGCTGATGCAGGCCCTTTTCAGGGGCTTGCACCCGGAAAAGGGCGCAAACCCCTGCGACTGACTGTTTTTTAACCTGTAAAATCGAAAACG
>JAMOUQ010000038.1 GCA_027068085.1 Desulfobacteraceae bacterium
ACAAAGCAGGCCAGGCAGCGAACGCGGACCTGGCGGCCGGGATCGGGGCGGTTCTTTTTCTCTGCGGCAGCCATCATCTCCCCCCGGTCCTGGTTTCGATCAGCTGGCCGACGATGGAAACGGCGATTTCCTCCGGGGTCTCGGCCCCGATCTCAAGCCCGATGGGACAGGCCACCTGCGCGAGCCGCTTCTCTGTAAAACCTTCTTTCAGCAGGGCCTTGTAGATGGCATCCCGCTTGCGGGTGCTGCCGATCATGCCGATGTAGCCGGCCCCGGTTGCAAGGGCCCGGGCCAGAACGGTCTTGTCATGGGAATGGCCCCGGGTGACGATGACGATGTAGCTGTCGGTGTCGATCTCCAGGCCCCGGAAGGCGTTTTCAAAAGAGTCCAGGACCACTATCCGGTCGGCTGCGGGAAAACGCTGCCTGTTGGCGTACCGGCTGCGGTCGTCGAGGACCACCGTGCGAAAGTCCACCATGGCGGCCAGGGTCACCAGGCTGCGCGACACGTGGCCGGCACCGAAGATATAGACAACCCCGGGGGGAAACATCCTTTCGGCCACCAGCACCCGGCCGGGCTCTTGTGCCATCACCGGCCCGCGGGTCTTGCGCAGGCGGCGGGCAAGATCCTCGATTTCCCCGGCCCGGTCCCGGCCCGGGCCGGCGACAAGCTCCCGGCCGATCACAAGGTAGCGGGCAAGGCCGGCCGGCTGCTGCAAGGTCCCCTGAATCTCGGAAACCAGGACGACCTTTTCCCTCTTTTCCAGGGCCTCGGCCAGCCGGGCCCACAGTTCCTGCTGCTGCCTGTCCGGCCGCACCGGCTCCAGCAGGACCTTCATCTTTCCGCCGCAGATCATGTCCATCTCGTCCACCGACGGGTCACCGGCCAGGTCGAAGTCGATGAACAGGACCCGGTCCTTTTCAAGGCATCGGGGTGCCGCGGCCTGGACGTCGGCCTCCAGGCGCCCGCCGCCGATGGTCCCGCTGCAGGCACCGTCGCTGCCGATGATCATCCGGCTGCCGGCCGTGCGGGGCGCCGAACCGGCCTGGTCCACGACGGTGGCCAGCACGACCGGCCGGCCGGCCTCCAGAAAACCCAGCAGATCTTTTACCAGCTTGGTATCCAAGGAAACCTCCTGTTCATCATAATATACTTTTATATATTTATGCGCAAAGGCGCATCCGTGTCAACAGGCTTTTGTATACCCATATTACAAGGCTTGACAAAAAATGCGTCCCATGGTGTATTTGAAAAATAAATTCACTCCAGTGAACCTTTTTCAGGAGAACATCATGGCGCCATCTCCAGCCTACCGGGCTCCGGCGGTAGTCCGGGCCTTCGACCTGCTCAAGGCTGTGGCCCGAGCCAGGCAGCCGGTGGGAATAAGCCGGCTGGCCCGGGACCTGTCCCTGGGCAAGAGCACGGTCCACGGCCTGGTAAACGCCCTGGTGGCCGCCGGGGCCCTGCAGCGGGCCGCCGGCACCAGGAAGCTGCACATCGGCCCCCTGGTCCACGAGCTGGCCACCCGGGCCGTCAACTGGCCCCGGGTCACGGCCCGGCTCCAGCCCAGGCTCGAAGACCTTTGCCGGCAGCTGCAACAGACAGTCTGCCTGGGCCTGCTGGGAAGCTGTGACCACCTCATCCTGGCGGCGGCCGAGCCTGAAAACACCCTCAAGATCAGCGCTTCTCCCGGAACCCGGCTGCCCCTGCTGGCAGGGGCCCTGGGCAAGCTGCTGCTTGCCGGCCTGCCGGAACAAAAGGCCCGCCGCATCCTGGCAGACCGCGGCCTGCCCCGCTTCACCAACGCCGGCCCCTCCTCGGTGGAACAATACCTGGCCGAGCTGGAGCAGGTCCGCCAGAAAGGCTATGCCATCGACCGCCAGGAGTACCTGCCCGGTGTCCGGGCCGTTGCCGTCAACCTCAGCCCCTGTCCCGTGCCCGGCCTGGCCCTGTGGTGCGTGGGGCTGGCGGACGCTTTCGGTAAAACTGACCCGGACAGGCTGGGAAAAACCCTGGTATTCCGGCAAAAGGAACTGGCCGCCGCCCTGGAAGTCAATAAGGAGGCCCCATGAAAGATCCCCAAGGACCTGACCAGCTTGCCGCAGCCCGCGACCCCCGGGTGCTGATGGAAGTCGCCCTGGGCCGCCTGCCGGCCGACCTGGTACTTTTCAACTGCCGCCTGGTCAACGTCTACACCGCCGAGGTGCCGGCTGACCAGGCCATCGCCGTCAAGGACGGCTGGATAGCCTACTGCGGCCCGCCCGACGAGGCCATCTTGTCCGGGGCCGCAGAGCGCATCGACCTTAAAGGCAAAACCGTCATTCCGGGCCTGATCGACGGCCACACCCACATGGCCTGGATGTTCGACGTGGCCCCCTTCGTGGAAGGGGTCATGGCCGGCGGAACCACCACCGTCATCACCGAAACCATGGAGCCCTACCCTGTCTGCGGCCTGGAAGGGGTGCTCGATTTTCTCGACGCCCTGGCCGGCCAGCCCATCAAGCTCTTTGCCAGCGCACCGGCCATGGTCTCCACCAGCCCGGCCTTCAGGGGCATCGACCCGGACCACCTGCAAACCCTGCTGCTGCGGCCGGAAGTCCTGGCCATCGGCGAATCCTACTGGCAGGGTGTGCTGCACGACCCGGACCATTTCGCCCCCCTGCTGGCTGCCGCCGCCTGCGCCGGCAAACAGGTTGAAGGCCACAGCGCCGGGGCCGCCGGCACCAGGCTCCAGGCCTATGCCGCCTGCGGGGTGACATCCT
The DNA here is from genome assembly GCA_027068085.1 of Desulfobacteraceae bacterium. Lineage (GTDB taxonomy): Bacteria > Desulfobacterota > Desulfobacteria > Desulfobacterales > Desulfosarcinaceae > JALVQM01. The sequence goes on from JAMOUQ010000038.1 coordinate 2,763, forward strand.
GCCACGAACCGATCAACGCCGGCGAGGCGGCCGCGCGGATGCGCCTGGGAATCCATGTCATGGCCCGGGAAGGAAGCATCCGGCGGGACGTGGCCGAGATCGTGAAAGTAAAGGACATGGGAATCGACCTGCGGCGGCTGATAATCGCCACCGATGGCATCAGCCCCCGGGATCTGGTCACCAGCGGCTACCTGGACCACAGTCTCAACCAGGCCATCAATGCCGGCCTGGACCCGGTCAGGGCCATCCAGGCAGCCACGGTCAACGTGGCCGAGCATTTCCGCCTGGATCACCTGGTGGGCGGCATCGCCCCGGGCCGCTGCGCCGACCTGGTGGTCATCCCGGCCCCGGACCGGATCGAGGCCCTGATGGTCTTCAGCAACGGCAAGCTGGTGGCAGAAGGCAAAAAACCGAAAGTAAGGGCCCGGCCCCACCATTACCGTCCGGCCAGCCTGGATTCGGTCCGCCTGGAAAAAGAGTTTACCGCTGATGACTTCAGAATCCCGGCAAGCGGCACCGCGGCCCGGGTGCGGGCCATATCCATGGTGACCGACCTTGTCACCCGGGAAAAGCTGATCCGGGTGCCTGTCAGCCGGGGTGAGATCAGTGCCGATCCGGCCCGGGGCCTGCTCAAGGTGGCGGCCGTGGACCGGGCCGTGCGGCCGGGACGCTGTTTCACCGGCCTGATAACCGGTTTCGGCCTCCGGCGGGGGGCCATGGCCTCCAGCGCCGCCTGGGATACTTCCGACATCATCGTGGCGGGAGCCGACGAAAAGGACATGGCCCTGGCGGTCAACCGCATCGCCCACCTGCACGGCGGCACGGTGGTCTGCTGCCGGGGCAGGGTGACGGCCGAGCTGGCCCTGCCGGTGTTCGGTCTCTGCTCGCAGCTTTCGGTCCCGGAGCTGGCAGCTGCCGCCGGGGCTGTCAACCGGGCGGCGGCCGAGCTGGGAGTGACCTTTGCCGATCCCATGCTCTCTTTTGTCACCCTGACCGGAGCGGCCATCCCATTTTTACGGATCTGCGAGCAGGGGCTGGTGGACCTGAAAAAGGGACAACCGGTGGAGCTGATAATCGGTGACTGATCGGGCCGGTAGTAAAAACCTGAGTTGAGCGCTTTGCGAGGTCGCCTTAAGATGCAAACGAAAGGAAAATCATGCCAACACCAAATATGCAAATCCCCCTTCTGGAATGCCGCCGGCTCCAGGCCTCCCTGGCAGGCCCCCTGATCAAGGCTTTCGCCAATGCCATGGGAGAGCAAAAGGCAATCGAGATCGCAGGCGGGGTCATCGCCCGCCAGGCCGAAGCAGCCGGCCGGGAGGCGGCCCGCAGGGCCGGCGGCAACAGCCTGGAACATCTCTGGCAGGTGATCCGGACCACCTGGGCCGGAAACGGGGCCCTGGAAATCGAGCTGCTGGCCATCGATCCGCACCGCCTGGAGTTCAACGTAACCGGCTGCGCCTACGTCCGGATGTACGCCGACCTTGGCCTGGCCCATCTGGGACCGGTGCTTTCCTGCAGCCGGGACGGAGCCTTTGCCCGCGGGTTCAACCCGGCCGTCAGGATGGAGCGCACCCGGACCATCATGGAAGGCGGCCCCTGGTGCGATTTTCGTTTTTACCTCGAAAAGGAGCTGTGAAGATGCCCGATCCGGCCAACCTTGTCTGGGGCCTGATCTTCGGGTCCGTCGGCCTCGGTTTTTTCGTCTATGGCAAAAGTCAGAAAATGTTTCTGCCGATCCTATCAGGTATGGCCCTGATGGTTTTCCCCTACTTTGTGACCGATATTGCGGTCATGATCCTGGTCGGCGTCGCTCTGGCGGCCCTGCCGTTTTTCATCCGCTTCTGACAGGACGACAGCGGGCTAAAGTAAGGCCGTCTTCTGTCCGATAATCCATGGTAAAGGATCAACCGGACGGTGATGATCGCCGCACCGGACAACACGCCATGGAAAGGAAGGCTCATGACCGACTTTGAATGGAATCCGGACTACGCCATCGGTCATTTTCAAATCGATGACGAACACCGCAAGCTTTTCAGGCTGGCCCGCAAGATGATGAACGTCTCGTGCGTCCGGGCGTCTGAAAAAGAGATAAAGGCCGCGGTAAAGGCCCTGTCTGATTACACCAAGATCCACTTCCGGAACGAAGAGCGGCTGATGGAATCCATCGGTTACCCCGACCTGGAAAAACACCGCGCCGCCCACGCCTATATCATCGAACAAATCAGCAACTTCCTCGCCGCCGAGCCGTCCCCCGTCCGGCAGGCCAAAAGGCTGAAGGAAATAATCAGCACCTGGGTGGACGGACACACCACCGGCGAAGATCTGAAGATTGCCCGTTTCATTGCCAGCCGGCGAGGGACAAACAATTAGGGCCAGTCACAGCCGGACCCGGTAACGGCCCCGGCCCGGCCCCGCGGCGGAAAGATTTTGCCCGGATTCAGGATGTTGTTGGGGTCGAGCTGCCTTTTGAGGCTGCGCATCAGCTCCAGGGTCACCGGATCGAGGTTCATGCCGATGTAAGGCTGCTTGGAAAGGCCGATGCCGTGCTCGCCCGAAAGCCGCCCCCCGAGTTCGACTGTTGCCCGGAAAAGTTCGGCCACCACCTGCTCGGCCGTTCCGCTTTCCAGTTGTTCCTTTTGTCCCATGATGTTGACGTGGATGTTACCGTCCCCGGCATGGCCGAAACAGACTATCTGCAGGCCGTAACGGCGGGATACGGCCTCGATCCGCCTGACCATCTCAGGAATCCTGGCCCGGGGGACAACGATGTCCTCGTTGACCCTGAAAGGACTGATCCTGCGCAGGGCTACGGCGACCGAACGTCTGGCCCGCCACAGGCGTTCCTGATCCTGCCTGTCGGCGGCCACGGTCACCTCCAGAGCCCGGTTGTCACGGCAGACGGCTGCCACCTTTTCCATGGTGGCATCGATTCCGGCGGCCTGGCCGTCCACCTCGACCAGGAGAAAGGCCCCGGCTCCTTCCGGCAGGCCCAGGCCGAGATGTTCTTCCACCGCCGCCAGGGAGGCCCTGTCGAGAAACTCCAGGGTGGTGGGCAGGATGCGGCTGGCAATTATACCGGCCACGGTATCGGCGGCCCGGGTAAGATCGGCAAAGGTGGCCGCCAGGGTCTTTTTGGCCTCGGGCAGGGGCAGCAACCGCAACAGGGCCCGGGTGATCACCGCCAGGGTGCCTTCACAGCCCACCAGCAGGGGCGTAAGATCGTAACCCACCACATCCTTGACGCATTTGGAACCGGTCCGGATGATCCGGCCGTCGGGCAGAACCGCTTCCAGGCCCAGGACGTAGTCCCGGGTGACACCGTACTTGACGGCCCGCATCCCGCCGGCGTTTTCGGCAATGTTGCCCCCCAGGGTGCAGAAGGTCATGCTGGCCGGATCGGGCGGGTAAAAAAGGCCCCTGGCCTCCACGGCCGCATGCAGGTCGGCGGTGACCACCCCCGGCTCCACCAGGGCCGTCAGGTTGGCGGTATCGATCTCCAGGATCCTGTTCATGCGGGCAAAAGAGAGCACCACCGCCCCTTTTGCCGGAACCGCCCCGCCGGTCAGGCCGGAGCCTGCCCCCCGGGGCACGAGCGGCACGCCGTGCCGGTTTGCCAAAGAGACGATGGCCGCCACCTGGTCCGGACTGCCCGGGAAAACCACCAGCTCCGGCATCTGGAAGGTACGGGTGGCATCGGCGCCGTAACAGGCCCGGTCCTCGGTTTCGGCCAGTACCAGGCCGGAGTTACCGACTGTCTGCTCCAGCTCTTTTCTGAATTCGGCAAACACGGCCAGCTCCTTACAGGATTCATGGTTACAGGCAGGACTGTACAGGACAGCCGCCCCGAGCGCAAAGGGAATCTGGCTGCCGGGCAGCGATTCTAACTGAATGTTCTTCAGTTTAGCGGGCGTGCTTTTTCGAGTTTGAGCCACTATATTTTTCGCGAAAGACAAAACCACATACTTCGCAACATACTGAAATAAATAGATAAAAAAGGCC
>JAMOUQ010000039.1 GCA_027068085.1 Desulfobacteraceae bacterium
GAGAAAGAACTTGAAGCCCCAGGGAAAAACGACGAAATAACCGAACAGGGCCCCGCCGACGAAAAAAAGAGTCGAAAGCAGCACGATCGGCAAAAGAAGTTTTTTTTCTTTATCATAAAGCCCGGGGGCGACGAACATCCAGAACTGGTAAATTATTACCGGCGAGGCCAGGATGAGACCGGACAGGAACGACACTTTGAGAAAGGTGAAAAAGGCTTCCGGCAGCCCGGTGTAAATCAGGGCCTGGCCGGGTTTCATCACCTTCACCAGGGGGGCCACCAGGATTGCGAAAAGTTTCTCCTTGAAACCATACGACAGAACGAAACCCGCGCCGACAGCTATAAAACACACCACCAGGCGCTTGCGCAGTTCTTCCAGGTGAGCCGTAAACGGCATCTTTTCTTCTTCGGCCGTGTTTTCTTCTACCATGGTCACTCAACTAGAGCTTGGATTGAGCGTTTCGGCAACCGCAGCCGGTATAAGCGGCTTACTGAAAGCCGGGCCGGCCATCTTCCGCCGGCCGGCCCGCTTTGACCGCAGGTCTTGCCCGGACTCAGCCTGAAGAGCCTTCGTTCTTCGGCCCGGACGATTTTTCCCCGGCGCCGTCTTTTGATTCGGTTTTCGCCCGCCCGCCGGAACCGTCTGTTGCGTTCATTTGGCCAAAAGCCGTTCTTACCTTGTCAAGGTTGGCGGTGTGATCGGTTTGGCGCGGCCCATCTTTTTCATCGACTTGGTCTTCGTCGAGCAAATCAACCTTCAAATCGACCGATTCCTTTACCTCCCTGCCAATTTCGTCCAGGCTCTCCTTGACGTCACCCAGGCCGGTTTCACGCTGAATGCTTTCCTTGATGTCGCTGGTGGCGCGCCTGAATTCACCCAGGGCGCGTCCAATGGAGCGGGCCAGATCGGGAAGCTTCTTGGGGCCGATAACGATCAGGGCGATGGCCAGAATCATCAGCATTTCAGGCATCCCGATACCGAACATGGCTCTCTCCTTGGCAGTTGAAACCGCCGCTTTTGCAGAAAAAACCTGCTAAACGGCAAGTAAGCATTTGTACGGGGTTTGCCCTGGGGTGTCAAGCCCAGACGGCCGATATCGTAAGAACACGCCCCGGTTCAGGGTTTCAGAACCAAAAAGTACAGCCGGCCCGGCTCCTGCATGTGGCCGGCGGCGACCGCGGCGTAAGGACCCGATCCCCAGAAAAAGTCGGCCCGGCCCGGCCCCCTGATGGCTCCGCCGGTGTCCTGGTTCATGGCAAAACCAAAATAATTCAGCCATCCCCCAACGGTTCCGCTCCCCTTTGAAAGCGGTATCCTTGTCTTCACGTAACATAGCCCTCCGGGCGGAAACAGGCGCCGGTCGGTGGCCAGGGAGCGGCCGGGTGTCAGGGGAACATTCAGGCAGCCCAGGGGGCCCTTTTCTTCGACTCTGAAAAAAACGTAGCTGGGATTGTGATGCAGGATTTCATCCATCTCCCGGGGGTGTTTTTCCAGGTAGCGCCTGATGGCCTGCATGGACATCTTTTCGGCCGGAATCTTGCCCCGGTCTATCAAAAGGCGGCCGATACTGCGATAAGGACGGCCGTTGGCCCCGTCGTAATGAACACTGAGACTTGTTCCGTCATCCAGATATATGCGGCCGGATCCCTGGATCTGGAGAAAAAAACGATCCACCCGGCTTCTTACCCAGGCAACGGGCCTGGCCTTTTCCAGAAGATCGGCGCGCCTGTTGATCTGACTGCGGTCCCAGTAAGGCAGGAACCGGTTTCCTTCCACCCGGCCGACGATGCGCCTGCCTTTCAGGTCCCTTGAAAAAAGGCCCAGGTCAACCGTTACCAGGTCGGCGGGCCTGCGGTGCAGGGGCACCGGGAATTCTTCGCTTTTTTCCAGGCTGCCTTCAAGTTCCGGTTCGAAGTAGCCGGTAAAAAGGACCTGCTGCCGGCCGCGGCGGCCGGCAGCAGCATATACATTATAGTTGTGCCGGATGAAGCGGTTGAGCCGGGCTTCATCCGGTTGCAGGCAAAGGAAATCGGCGAAAAGCTTCAGGGACTGCCTGAGGTGGGCGACCGTATACCTGTCAGGTCCGAAACAAAGCTCTCTTTCGTCGGGCAGCCGCTCAAGAAAAGCGAGGCTCATCTTAAGGGCCCGCTGCAGGTTGGCATCGTAACCGAACCAATCCCTGAACCGCGGGTAAGCGGCCGGCGACAACTTTACCAGGGCTCCTGCCGGTCCCTTTTCCGAAACCCTTTCAAATCCAACCCAGCTGCAGCCGTCGGCGAAAACCGCCACCAGAACGCCCAGCACCAGGGACCACAGAAACACTTTTCGGTTACGACCGCCGCCCGCCAGTCTGCTCATCATCCCTCCCGGCGCCTGAAGGTACCGCTCTTGCCGCCGGTCTTTTCCAGCAACATGACATCCGATATGACCATGGCCTTGTCCATGGCCTTGCACATATCGTAAATCGTCAGGCCGGCCACCGCTGCCGCGGTCAAGGCTTCCATTTCCACGCCGGTCTGGTGAACGATGCGCACCAAAGACTCGATCCGGACGGCCGGGTCTTCCGGCAGGAGGGAAAAATCGATCCGGACATGGGTTATGTTGAGAGGATGGCACATGGGAATGAGGCCCGCGGTCTGCTTGGCGGCCATTATTCCTGCAATCCTGGCCGTCTCCAGCACGTTTCCCTTGGGCACCTTGCCGTCCCGGAGCAGGTCGAAGGTCTCAGGGGACATGCGCACCACTGCCTGGGCGCGGGCCGTGCGTTCAGTGGCCCGTTTATCGGTCACGTCCACCATCCTGACCCGACCCTCTTTATCGATATGGCTCAAGCGGGTCATTTTCATCCTTCTTGTTTTAAGCTTGTCACCGGTAATATTCAGTCTTGCCCGTTACCGTGCTCTTGATTTCGTTCAGCGCATCTGCCAGGGTGGCAATTACATTTTCACGCACGTCTCCGGCCACCACCAGCCACATGATGTCTTCACCGACCGACAGTTTTCTGCCTTCCACGATCTCAACCAGGATTTCGACAATCCCTTGCCGCCGGCGGTACCTGGCAAGGATATCCTCCAGGCGCCCGTGATCGACTTTCACCTCGAGCCCTGTAACCTCGCGCCCGTCCCGCGAGCTTGCGCGCACGACTCCGTTGTGGCACAGAATCATTCCCACCCCGGAGTAATCGGGATGCTCTTTTATCTTGGCTATCAACTTGCTGCAGCTCATGTCCTGTCATCCTCGTGCCGGCCGGAAGGCTCCAGCGAAGCCGCCTTGCGGCGGGCCGCCTCCAGGTCTTCCGGCGTGTTGATGTTGAAAAAAGATTCAAATTCCGGATCCCATTTTTGCCATACTTCCGGCCTGACCTTTTTTACCTTCAGCCTTTTGAAAGAGGCCTGGATCTTCAGGCGACCCCGCCGGAGGCTGCGTTCGAATGCCGGCAGGCATCTTTTGGAATATACCGCGAAAAGCGGCTCCAGACCCGCCGGCGTTTCAGGTATTACCACATCCCAGGGCAAGCCTGCCATGGATGCCATCTCGGCCACCGCCCGGCGGTTGATAAAAGGCATGTCGCAGGCCACGCAAAACACATACGGGCTGCTTGCGCTGAACAGGCCGGCCTGCAGGCCGGTCAGGGAGCTGCGCAGGTCGAAAAGATCGGTCACGATGAGCAGGTCCCAGCCCAGATGCCGCACCGGATCGTTGGTCACCAGGATTATCTCATCGAAAATTTTGCTGAAAATCGAGTAGATCCGCTCCATGGGGTTCCATGGACCCAGAGACAATCCACCCTTGTCAACACCGTTCAGGCGCGTGCTTCTTCCCCCGGCCAGAATGATTCCGCTTATGGAATTTTCAAAACAGGTCAAAACCGCCACCTTTAATTCCAACTTGCCTTGCAGGATACCAAAGTTGCCGCTCAAATCAAAGGGGTAGTGCATTTTTCCAGGTATTCCGGTTCGCGGCTTCGAAACATCGACTTTTATTAACCCGGCCCGCTTGCCTTGAGCCTTTGCCCTTGTGTTACATATGTTTTCCATCCTATATAATAGGCCTTGGAGACCCTGCGGGCCCTGCCAATCTTACCGGACAGAGTAATTATGGACGATTCCCGCAAACGGATTGTTCAAACACATGGCCGCAAGAGAAGTTTCTGGTCGAAATATGGGGGGGACAAATGAACGAACGGTTTTATCTGCTGAAAATACAACTGCTCGATATCGAACCTTCAATCTGGCGTCGTTTCGTGGTTCCTGCCAGCATTACGCTGGACCGGCTGCATGACGTCATTCAGATAGTCATGGGCTGGACCGACAGTCACTTGCACGAATTCACCATCGGAAAAAAGCGATATACGGAAGCCCCGGAATGGAAAGAGGACGGACTCGAGGGCGGCAAGTACCGGCTGGTGAACCTGATCAAGCGCAAGGGCCGCACCTTCGGCTATGTGTACGACTTCGGTGACAACTGGGAGCACGAGCTTGTGCTTGAAGAAAGCCGTTATTCTGATCCGAGATCGACAATGGAAATGGAAGTGGCCTGTCTCGAAGGTGAAAGAGCCTGTCCGCCTGAAGACGTGGGCGGTGCTTACGGGTACCTTGAATTCTGCAAAGCGCTGAAAGACCCCAATCACAGGGAACATAAAAGTTACCTGGAATGGGCCGGCGGAGACTTCGACAGTGAACGATTCGATGTTGAATCGGTAAACCTGGAACTGATGAAATATCTCCGCTGGTCCAGGGACCGGTATCTGCCCTGGGGAATTTTTTAATGTGACATTGGATGCCGGGCCCGCCGCCGCCTGACCAACCGCTTCCCCAAATTCGGCCGTCCTTATCGTCTCGCGCTAAATGCCCTTGATCATCCCGGCCGGCCGTTATAGATTCGATTTTTGAAATCGATACTTTGCTCGCTGAGGGAGACCGGCATGACAACTTCCTACCAAATTCTGGACCAGGGGGAAATCGAGCGGATCCTGAAAAGAATGGCCCACCAGATCCTTGAAAGACACTCCGGCACCAAGGACCTGGCGCTGATCGGAATCCACACCCGGGGGGTCTTTCTGGCCCGCAGGCTGCAGGCCAACCTGGAGGCGGCCGAATCTGTGCAGATCCCGTGCGGAGAGATCGATATCACCCTCTACCGCGACGACTGGACCCAGATCAGCCACCAGCCGCTTGTAAAACAGACTGACATTCCGTTTTCGGTCGACGGCAAGCAGATCGTCCTGGTGGACGACGTGCTTTACACCGGCCGGACTGTGAGGGCCGCCATGGACGCGGTGATCGACTTCGGCCGGCCGGCCAGGATCGAGCTGGCCGTGCTCATCGACCGCGGCCACCGGGAACTGCCCATCCAGGGAGACTACACCGGCAAGCAGATCACCACCCGCCGCTCCGAGGTGGTCAATGTTCTGCTGAGCGAATACGACGGACAGGACGCGGTCGTGGTCAAGCCGGCCTGAGGAAAGGACGTTTTGTATGGGTACCCGCGAGCACAAGCACCGCAGCCCGGATTCGGTCAAGGTGGCCCTGCTTACGGTCTCCACCACCAGGACCATCGACGAGGATGAAAGCGGCCGCTGGATGGCCAAACGGGCCGCCAGGGAAGGCCACAAAGTGGTGGCCCACAAAGTGGTCAAGGACAGGATCGAAGACATCCGGGCCGGGTTGCATGCGGTTCTCAACTCTTCAGGGGCCGAGGCGGTCATAGTTTCCGGCGGCACCGGAATCAGCCCCCTGGACGTGACCATCGAGGCCATCGAGCCCCTGTTTGCCAAGCACCTGACTGCCTTCGGGGCCATCTTCGCCCAGCTCAGCTACGAACAGATCGACTCGGCGGCCCTGCTTTCAAGGGCCAGCGCAGGGATCATCGGCCCGGCGGTGATCTTTTGCATCCCCGGCAGCCTGAAAGCCTGCAAACTGGCCTGCAAAGCCCTGATCTTTCCCGAGCTGGGCCACCTGGTAGGCCACCGGCTAAACGGCTGACGACCCAGTTTGCCCCGCCTCCTTGCCGGCTGGAAGGCGGAAGATGCATGGGCAGGATCGTATCCCGGTCCCGGCCCGCGGGATTTTTTCCTTCCCGGGCAGGCTTCAGGGCTAGGCCTCCCAGCCGGGCCCCAGGACCTGCCCGTTGACCAAGCGCCAGTCCGGGCCGGACTCTCCGAGGGATCTTCCGTCCAGGGACCTTGCCGGAACCATGCCCATCAGGGCGTTTGCCAGGAAAACACCGTCGGCTCCATGCAGGGCTTCGGGCGCCAGGGACTTTTTCTCCACCGTATATCCCATCTGTTGCAGCACACCAGCCGCTGCGGCCGTCATGACGCTGGGAAGGGATGCCCCGGAAAGAGGCAGGATCACTTTTTTGCCCCGGATCACCAGCAGGCCGGCGGTGTTGGTTTCAGAGACGGTGCCGTCGCTGTTGAGCACCAGGGCTTCGTGGCCGCCGTTTTCCGCGGCCCACTCGCCGGCCCGGCGGTAATAAAGGTAATTGAGGCTCTTGTGGGCCGCAAGCGGACTTTCGCGCGGATGAAAATAGGTGACAAGGTCGAGGCCTTCTGCGTCCAGGGCCTTGAGCCGGTGGACATAAGGCCCGGCAGTGACGACCAGGTTGTAATCGTAGGGCGGCTGCCGGCGGGTGCCGAAGGCGGCCAGAATCTTGACCGCCGCGCTTTCCTTTTCCAGGCCGTTTGCCGCCAGCACCCGGCCGATGACTTCCCGCCAGTCCACGCCCGGTCCGGGCAGGGCGAAAAGCTCTTTCCAGCTGCGTTCGAAACGGGCCAGGTGGCGCTCCAGCAACGGCTGGCGGCCGGCCAGGCTGCGGATGGTTTCGAAAAAGCCGAACCCGTGCTGCAGACCGAGACTGGCTGCCGGCACACGGGCCTTTGCCTGCGGCACGATGCGGCCGTTCATCCAGACCCGCTCTGTTTGCCGGCTTTTTTCCCGGCCCCCGAAGGCCTCCATCAGGGTGCGGCCCTTGTCCAGGGTCTCCTGGTACTCGGCGGCCGGGTCGGAATCGTAAACGATCCCGCCGCCTACTGAAAAGACCAGTCTGCCGCCCACCACCGTGGCGGTCCGGATGGCAATGGAAAGGTCCAGGGTATCGTGAAAGCTGAAGTAGCCGATGGACCCGGTATAGACGTGTCGCCGGCAGGGCTCCAGCTCGTCGATTATCTCCATGGCCCGCACCTTGGGACAGCCGGTTATGGACCCGCCGGGAAAGGCGGCCCGCACCATGTCAACCGCGTCCCGGCCCCGGTCCAGCTCGCCCCGAATGACCGAAACCAGGTGGTAGACATTGCTGTAAGCCTCGACCCGCTTGTGCTCGGTCACCTTGACGCTGCCGGGCCGGCAGACCTTGCCCATGTCGTTGCGCAGCAGATCGACGATCATGGCAAGCTCGGCCCCGTCCTTGACGCTTTCCAGCAGCTCCCGGCGATTGGCCGCATCCCGGGCCGGATCGGGGCTGCGGGGCCGGGTGCCCTTGATGGGCCGGGTTTCCACCGCCGGGCCCCGGCGGCTGATGAAACGCTCGGGCGAGGTGGAGACCACCTGGTGATCGCCGGCGTTGATGAAGGCGAAAAAGGGCGCCGGGTTCATCCGGAAAAGGCGGGCAAAAAGCTCATAGGGATCGCCGCCGAAATCGATCATGAAACGCTGGGAAAGGTTGACCTGGTAAACGTCACCGGCGGCAATGTATTGCCTTGTCCGGGAAACGGCCCCAAGGTACTCCTTCCGGGCAAAGGTGGATACGAAACCGGCCGCCGGCGTATCCGTCTGGCCGGCCGGTACCGGCTGACGACTGCAAAGCGCCCGCAGTTCGTTGAGCCTGGCAGCCGCATCAGGCCTTCCCTTTCTTTGCAGGCCATAGGCAGCAGTCTGTCCGGTCTGCCGGTCTTTGACGACCACCACTTCCGGTCCGTAGAGCACCATGTGGGGCAGGCCAAGGTCGTCCACGGCACTTGCCGGCAGGTCCTCCAGCAGGTCTTTCAGGTCGTAGGCCAGGTATCCCATCAGGCCGGCTGCCAGCGGGACTCCGGGCCACGGCCGGGGCAGGCGGCAGCCAGCCAGCAGCCAGCGGACCACCTCCAGGGGATCGGCCTCGAACCGGAACACCCGGCCGTCGATGGTTAGTTCCACCTGCCGGTCCCGGGACCTGAGCGCCAGCCAGGGCCGGGCGCCGAGGATATGGTAACGGGCGCAATCCAGCCCGGTGCCAGACAGCAGGACCACGGTACCCGGTTCGGCCGCCAGCCGGGCCCCCAGCCCGACAAACGATCCTCCGTATTCCAGGCAGGATTCAACCACGCCGGTGACGCGTCCCAGGCAGGATTCCATCTGTTTTGAAGGCTGCCAGCTCATGGCCTTGCTCCTTTGGCCTGATCGTTCCGGTTGCCGGGCGGTGTTGCCCAGGCCCCTGAAAACCGGTCCCGCACACAACGCTTTCCGGCAAGGGGCCCATGGTCGAGAAAGTTGGCCACCAGGACGTCTCCCCACTCGGTGAGAAAGCTTTCCGGGTGAAACTGGACCCCGAACAGGGGATGTTCTTTATGGGCCAGGCCCATGACAAGGCCCTCCTCGTTGCGGGCGGTGATTTCGATTCCGGCTGCCGGGGCATCCGGCGCAGGCTCCACCACCAGGGAATGGTAGCGGGCAGCGGTAAAGGGAGAGGGGATGTCGGCAAAGATTCCTTTTCCCGAATGAAACACCCGGCTGGTCTTGCCGTGCCAGGGAACCGGGGCCCGTACTGTCCGGCCTCCGAAAACCTCGTTGATACACTGCATGCCCAGGCAGACTCCCAGGATCGGAATGTGGCCGCAGAACAGTTCTATCAGCGGCTTGGACACCCCGGCATGGGCCGGGTCCCGCGGGCCTGGGCTTATCAGCAGGTAATCGGGCCTGAGCCTTTCGGCCCGGGAGCAGGTGATCTGGTCGGCCCGGACCACTTCCAGCTCCAGGGGATAGAGCCTGAACATCTGCACCAGGTTGTAGGTGAAGGAATCGTAGTTGTCGATCACGAGCATCCTGGCCATGGTTTCCTCCAAAAAGAAACGGCCACCGGCGTTTGAGCCTGGGTGGCCGATGGCCTATTACATAACTCAAATTTATACAGTCACATCACTTTTGTAAAATCTTCTAACCTCAAAAGGGCAGCCAGTCAAGTCCGGACCGAAGGCCATCAACCAGGATCTTCCGGCCCGGCCCGGCCGGCAACCTCATAATGAACCACCCCGGGCTCGAACTCCAGCAAAAAGTCCCTGTCTTCAGGATAGTACTTGGCCTCTTCGGGGTCTTGACCGGCAAAGGCCCGGATCGACTCCAGGCTGTCCCAGAAAGTAAGGGTGATAAAGTGGGTGACATCCCCCTGCCGCCGCTGGAGAATATATACGCCCAGGTTACCCTCCACTGACCGGTAGTCCGGAATTGCGCGCCGGTTGAGAAACCTGGCGTATGCCTCTGCCTTGGCTGTGGGAACCCTCCCGTGCCACATGCGTACGATCATATCCGTTTCCTCATCAAAGTCGGAGCTTGAGATGTTATCACTGCCCGGGCAACGGGTGTGGTCATTGCCGCTCGAACAATGAAAAGATCATTCCGTCCGGACGATGCCATATTTCACTCTTTCGGCCGTTGTTTTTCAATCCTGAAACTATCGACACATCTTTTCAATTTTACCGCCAGCGACGGCCACTGGGCTTCGGAGGACGTGGCGGTGACAAGATAGACAAGATCTGCCCTGCGCACGGCCCTGGCGTACCAGTGAAGGTCAAGCTCTCCCATCTTTCCGGCATATTCCCAGGCAACCGAATCGGGAGAAAACTTTTCTTCCAGGATGCTGAACCGCCCGGCCCTGATCTGTCCCCTTGTAAGGCGGGCGTATTGTTCCAGGGTTCCTTCAAAAGGCTGGATGATGATATTGACGTTGGGAGCGAACTTTTCGGAAACCGGCAAAAACATTGCCAGCACGGTATATGCCGACCGGCGGGGGGAATCCTCCAGGGCGGCTATGGAAAAACCGCTCTTGTTGAAATAAAGCCGGGAGGAAGGATTTTCTTCTCCCCGGCAGGGGGAAGCCAGCACTGCGGCCAGAAGCGCTGCGGCCAGCAGACGTTTCATAATGTTCTCCTTTCATCGTGCCAAGGCGGCTGCCGCAGATCGACCCTGCACAACAGCTTTGCCGGCGGCTCTAGCAGCCGCATGGCGGCTGCGGATTGCGAGCTGAAGATAAAGATCGTCCTTCTATCATATCCGGCGAGCCGGCTGTGGGCCAGTTTTTTTCTGTCTTTGATCGAGACGATCCTGTCATTTTCCCCAGTTCCGGAGTCTTCAACAACCGGTTACTGTAACTTCTGCCTAACTTGAACGTTTAAAATCAATGTTCAATCGAAATTTGAAATATTCTGAAAACAAGCTTTACACAGGCCGCCAAGCGGTTTCAACTAGATTTGGTCTCTTAAACACATGATATACTTTCCCCGGCCGCTGTGGTAAAAACCACAACCAGCGATCTTTTCCGGGGGAGAAAATGTTTTGTTGCCAACCCTGATCATATTCGGCCGCTACCCGGTACCGGGAAAGGTCAAGACCCGCCTGGCAGGAGCCCTGGGGCCGGCAGGAGCGGCCGAGCTGCAGCGGCTCCTGACCGAAAGGACCATCCACGTGGCCCTGCAAGCCCGCCGCAAAACAGCCTTCAGAATCGAAGTCCACGGCGACGGAGGCACCCCGGACAAATGGCGACGCTGGCTGAAAAGATTCCCCCTTGTCTTCCGGCCCCAGGCAGAGGGCGACCTGGGACAGCGCATCCGGCGGGCCATGGAAACGGCCTGGAAGCAAAACCGCGGCCCGGTTGTGCTGGCAGGAACCGACGCGGCCGACCTGGGACCGGAGCAGATCGTCGCCGCTTTCAGGGGCCTTGCATCCGCGCCGGTGGTCCTGGGGCCGAGCACAGACGGCGGCTACTTCCTGGTGGGCCTTGCCGGGCCGGCGGACATCTTTTCTCAAATCGCCTGGTCCACCTCCGAAGTGCTGGCGCAAACCACGGCCCGCTTGAAAAAACTCGGCCTTTCCCATATCCTGCTGGCGCCGGCCACCGACGTGGACACACCGGATGTGGCCCGGACGATGCTGCCGGCCCTGGCCGGCAGGCCTTATGTTTCGGTCGTCATCCCGGCCCTGAACGAGGAGGCGGTCATTGAAGGGGCCATTGAAAGTGCGCTTTGCCCGGATACCGAGATAATCGTTGCCGACGGCGGCAGCCGGGACCGCACCGCGGCCCTGGCCCTTTCCCGTGGCGCAAAGGTGGTCTCCTGCCCGCCGGGCCGGGCCGGGCAGATGAACCTGGCTGCAGCCGGGGCCAGGGGACAGGTATTGGTCTTTCTGCACGCCGACACCCGCCTGCCGCCAAACTTTGTGCAAGAGGTCTTCGAAGCCCTGATGGACCCGGAGGTGATCCTGGGGTCCTTCAGCTTCAGAACCGACCTCGGTGGCCGGGTCATGGGGATCATCGAAAAGGCGGCCAACATGCGCTCGAAGCTGGGCCTGCCTTACGGCGACCAGGCCTTTTTCCTGCGACGGGCCGATTTCTTCCGCCTGGGCCGCTTTCCCGAGGTCGGTCTGGCAGAAGACCTGCTGCTTGCCCGGCGGGCCGGGGCCGCAGGCCGCCTGGTCCACCTGGAGGCAGCCGCCGTGACCTCGGGCCGGCGCTGGCAGACGGCGGGGCCGGGAAAAACGACCCTGGTCAACTTTCTCGTGGCCGGAGCCTGCCTGGCGGGGGTCCACCCGGACAGGCTGGCAGGCCTGCGTTGACTGTTTTCAGGAAACCGCATGCTTTGGATGTGGTAAAACCTTTCAAAGGAGCCGAAGCACTCCATGGCAAAAGCCGCCAAACCGCTGACCGCCCTGGTTGCCAACCGCAAGGGCGAGATCTTCGAGCTGCCGGGCTTTGCCGCCCTGGGAGCCGACGGGACCCGGCTGGAAAGGCTCACCACCGCCAACACCCGGCCCCTGGAATACGGGGCCGAGCTGATGCTGCTGCCACAGCGGCAGGTGCTGGTTTACGACCTGGAGACCGGCCGGATCGAAAAGCTGGAACGCAACCCCTTTGACCCCAGCGAGCCCGTCTTCCCTGTGGCAGCCTTCAACCCGCCCGGCCTGATGGTAACCCACACCTGCGCCCATACCCGGCCGGCCGGGGTCGGCCTGCTGCCTCTTTTTTCCTACGGCGCGGTCGGCTGGCACAAAGACGGCTTCCGTTCGGCGGTGGCCGTGGTGGACACCGAGCCCCGCCAGGACCTGCGGCAGATGCCGGAAGAAAAGGTGCGGGCCGGGGTAAAGGCCATGGCCAAAGCCCTGGCCGGCAACAGGCTGCGCAGGCATCTTGAAAAATGCGCCCTGGTCTACGGCTGCCCGGCGGGCAAGAATTTCTTCCTGGGCCGTTACGAGGCGCCCCTTCCCACCTCGCGCACCTGCAACGCCCGCTGCCTGGGCTGTATCTCCTGGCAGCCGGAAAGCCGGCTTCCCAGCAGCCAGGACCGGATCGGTTTTACTCCCACGGCCGAAGAGATCGCCCGGGTGGCCCTGGCTCACATCGAGCGCGTTGACCGGGCCGTGGTCAGCTTCGGCCAGGGATGCGAGGGCGACCCGCTCATGGCGGCCGGGGTGATCTGCAAGGCCATCAGGATGATCCGCGGCCGGACTTCGGCCGGTACCATCAACATGAACACCAACGCCAGCCTGCCGGATAGGATGCAGGAACTTTTCGACGCCGGCCTGGACAGTATCCGGGTAAGCATCAACAGCCTGCGCAAGGACTGCTACCAGGCCTACTTCCGGCCCCGGGGCTACCGGTTCGAAGACGTGCTGGAGAGCATCGCCCGGGCCGGGGCCGCCGGCATCCATGTGGCCATAAACTACCTCAACCTGCCCGGGTTCACCGACACTCCGGACGAGATGGAGGCTTTTTTCGGTTTCCAGGAAAAATACAGGGCCGACATGATCCAGTGGCGCAACCTGAACTACGATCCTGTGGCCTACCTGGAAACCATGGCCAAGGTGGCCGGCTCCGGAAAACCGGCCGGGGTCTCCAGGTTACTGGCCGAGACCGGACGCCGTTTTCCGGAGCTTGTTTTCGGTTATTTCAACCCGCCCAGGGAGAAATTCAGGCGCCGCAAGGGCAAGGGAAGGGCCGGGCAATGAACTGGATCGAAGCCAAGGTTATCTTTGAAGCAGACCAGCCGGGACTGCTGGCAGAGGCCATTGCCCAGGTCTTCCACGACCTGGGGTTCAAGGGCGTCGTGATCGACGATCCCGGCCTGCCGCCGGGGGTGGACTGGTGCGACCGGCCGGCTCTCCGGCCGCAAAAGCCGGCGGTAACCGGTTACTTTTCCGAAAAAGAAGAGGCCTCGAGGCTGCGGCAAGCCCTGGAGCAAAGGCTGGAGGCCCTGGCGGCCGGTCTTGGCTTTTTCTACCAGGTTCAATACCGGACCGTGGCCGAAAGCAACTGGGCCGAGGCCTGGAAAGTCTTTTTCAGACCCACCCCGGTTGGAAGGCACCTGGTGGTAAAGCCAAGCTGGTACGAATTCAAGCCGGGCCCGGATCAACTGGTGGTGGAAATAGACCCGGGCATGGCCTTTGGCACCGGCACCCATCCTTCCACCTGCCTTTCCATGGTCCTGCTGGAAAAACACCTGCGGGCCGGAGACTCGCTGCTCGACGTGGGCACCGGCAGCGGCATCCTGATGGTGACCGCCGCCCGCCTGGGCGCCGGCATGGTCTGGGGCACGGACAGTGATCCCCTGGCAGTGGAGGTGGCCGGAAAGAACCTGCTGCTAAACCGCATCGACCCCCGGATGTTTAAAATCGTCAAGACCGACCTTGTAGAGGGTGTCGCCCGCCGCTTCAAAATCGTCGTGGCCAACATTCTGGCCCCGGTGATCCTCAGGCTGATCCCGGCCCTGGACAGAGTGCTGGCGCCGGACGGCCTTTTCGTCTGCTCCGGGCTGATCACGTCCCAGGTCCCGGAAATTGAAAGGGCCCTGGAAGAAAAAGCCCTTGTGGTCGCAGACCGCGTCCGTGACAAAGAGTGGGCCGCCCTGGCCGTCAGGCCGCAGACCCCGGCCTGATCAACCGCCGTCTGCCAGAGCCACCACCCGGGATGCCGGCACCAGTTCCACCTGGGCCTTGATCTCCGGAAGCATCTCTTCCAGAACCTCAAGGGTCTTGGGATGGGGATGGGCAATGCCGATGGCATAGCCTTGCTTTCTGGCTCTTTT
This sequence comes from Desulfobacteraceae bacterium, assembly GCA_027068085.1. Taxonomy (GTDB): domain Bacteria; phylum Desulfobacterota; class Desulfobacteria; order Desulfobacterales; family Desulfosarcinaceae; genus JALVQM01. The sequence continues at coordinate 14,267 of JAMOUQ010000039.1, forward strand.
GACCAGCAGCTTCAGCTGGCGGCGGATGAACAGGCGGTCATCGACATGATCGATGAAGACATCCCGCTGGGCAAAAGGCAGGTGGAGCAGGCTGGCCGAGGGCCGGCAGACTGTTTCGGCCGTGGTCCGGCTGTCGATGAAAAAAAGCCCCCGCTTTTTGAGGATGGAAAAGATCTGCCGCATCTGGGCGTCCATGGCCGTCAGCCGGGAGCCCATGTGGTTGTTGACGCCTTTTACGCGGCCGACATCTTCCAGGTCCCGCTCCAGCTGGGCAATCAGCTCATCAGGGGTCATGTCGGCAAGCAGGGCCCCGGGGCCGGGCTTTACCCGCGGATACTCCTTCGGTTCCATGGGCAGGTGGAGCATGATTTCATGGCCTGCCTGCAGGGCGCCGTCCATTATCTTCCGCTTGAAAGGAGAAAAGGGCAGAAAAGAAAAAGTGATGGCCGGATCCATTTTGACAAGCCGCCGGCCCAGGGCCAGGTCATAGCCCATGTCGTCGATGATGATGGCCACCCTGGGCGGACGGCCGGTCCGGATTTCGGGCCGCCGGACCACCGGCGGAGGCGGAGGCACCTTGGCGGTGAATATCTCGTAGGCCGGCCGCTGCGCGGACGCCGACGGAGAAACCGATGGTTTGGCGGGCCGGCGCAGCAGAAGATGGTGCGCCAGCAGGGCCAGGCCCACCACCAGGACCATCAGGATTACCAGGCTTGCAATCACCCGCACAAAGACCGCCGGGGTTTTCTTCTTCCGCCGGCGGCTCTTGGCCTTTTTCCTTTTGACCGGACGCCGCTTAGCCATTGGCCTGCTTGAATATTTCGTAACCGATCAGAATATCGAGGGCCCGGCGCACCTGGCTGTCGCGCAGCAGCTGGTCAACCTGCAGCGGATCGATCCGGGACTTGACCTTGGACGGCAGCTTGTCCTTTTTGTCCTTCTTGCTCTCGGGTTCAGCTTTCCTGTCGGATTTATCCTTATCCGGCTCGGCTCCCAGGTGATTCTTGAGATCTTTTTCCTTCAGGGTTCTCTCGGTCTGGCCGTCTTGCGCCTCCAGTATCCGGCGCGGCACCATGATATCGGGCTCGACTCCCTTGGCCTGGATGGAGCGCCCGCTGGGGGTGTAGTAACGGGCGATGGTAAGCTTGAGGGCATAGCCGTCGGCCAGGTTCTCGATGGCCTGGACAGAACCCTTGCCAAAGGTGGTCGTGCCAAGCAAAAGGGCCCGCTTGTGGTCCTGGAGGGCCCCGGCAACGATCTCCGAAGCGCTGGCGCTGCCGCCGTTTATCAGGACCACAATCGGATAACGCCGCGGCCGGGAATTGCGGTGGGCCTTGTAAACCCTGACGTGGGCACCGTTGCGTCCCTTGCTGGAAAGGATCACGCCCTTTTCCAGAAACAGGTCGCAGACCCGGATGGCCTGGTCGAGAATACCGCCCGGGTTGTCCCTCAGATCGAGCACCAGGGCCTTCAGGGGCGGTTTGGCCGTCTCCATTTCGTCCAGGGCCGCCACCAAGTCGTCATAGGTGTTGTCCCGGAAGTTGGTGATCCAGACGTAACCGTAGCCCGGCCGGAGGATGGTGGACTTTACGCTGTGAATCGGTATGACGTCCCTGATCAGGGTGAAATCTATGGGCTTGGGCTCGCCCTCGCGCACGATGGTGACAACAACCTTGGTGCCCTTGGGTCCGCGCATGCGGTTGACCGCATCCCGCAGGTTGTCGCAGGCCTTGCCGTCGACCTTGACGATCCGGTCTCCGGCCTTGATGCCGGCCCGGTAGGCGGGCGTGCCCTCGATGGGGGCGATCACCGTCACCAGATTGTCCTTCATGGTGACGTGAATTCCGATTCCGGTGAACTCGCCGTGGGTGTCTATCTGCAGTTCGCGGAAGGCTTCCGGTGTGAGCAGGGCCGAATGAGGATCGAGGCTGCTCACCATGCCCTGGATAGCGCTTTCGATCAGTTTTTTTTCGTCCACCGGATCGACGTAATGCTTTTCTACCAGGTCGAGAACGTCTGTAAAAAGCTTCAGCTCCTTGTAGGCAGGTCTGGCATCCGCCGTGAAATCCAGGTGAAAACCCGGGGCCAGAGCCCATACCATCACGGCCAAAACAATAACCAGGGCTGCCTTGGGCAAAACGCTTTTCGGCGACATGGATTTCTCCTTTTAGTTGTGTTTGATCCAGTCCATCGGGTCCAGGGGTTTGCCTCCGTGCCTGATTTCAAAGTGCAAACCAGGTCCGGTCAGGGAACCCGAATCTCCCACGGTGGCTATGACTTCGTCTTTATCCACTGCATCACCCTTGGCCTTGAACATCTCTTCAAGGTGAGCATAAACCGTATAGTAGTGCTGGCCGTGATCGATGATGATCAGGTTGCCATAGCCCTGGACCCAGGAAGCAAACATGGTGTAGCCGGCGGCAACGGCCCTGACGGGTTCGCCCCGTTCGGCCTCCACGTCTATTCCGTTCTGAAAGTTGACCACATTGAGCCGGGTATCCCGGTAAGGTCCGAAAAAAGAAATTATTTTACCCTCAACCGGCATGGATAGCAACCCCTGTAATTTTGCGAAACCGACCGCCCGGGAAGTATCTTTGACCCGGGACGGCAGGGCCGACAGGGTCCGGTTGAGCTGTTCGGCCGCCTGCTGGAGAGCCGCCATCTTCGCCAGGGCCGCCGTCTTTGCATTGCGCACCCTTGAAAGCAGGGATTCGCGTCTTTTCATCTCCGAGCGCAGGGAACCTATCCTTGTGTCCAGCTGTCTTTGCAGCCGCTGCTTTTCCTGCCGTTTGGCCGCCAGCTCTTTGAGCAGGCCTTCAATTTCCTGCTGATCACGAATCAGGCCGGCGATGAGTTTTTCATCCGACGCCAGGATGGTTTCCAGGCTCCTGCGGCGCACCACCAGGTCGAAGAAAGAGTCGGCCCCGGCCAGCAACTGAGCCGTCCCGATCCAGCTCAGCTTGTACCAGGCAACCACCCGGGCGGCAGCGTAGCGGCTGGTGCCGGCAATTCTGTCTTCCAGCATCTCCTTGCGCCTTTCGGCCCGTGCGATATCCTTTTGCAGATCGGCCAGCTGGCGGCGCAGGAGCCGGACTTGGCGGCGGGCCCGGTCCAGGCAACGCTCGGCCGCATCTATCTGCCGCAGCAGTTCGGACTCCCGGGAAGCTATCTGCTGCAGGCGCCGGCGCGAAGCGGCAAGCTGCTCCTTCATGTCTTCGGCCGCTTTGCCGTCCTGCTTGAGGCGAATCTTGCCCGCTTCCGGAGGGCTGACGGCCACATAGCCGGGAAGTCCTCGCAGGTACCCCTTGCGGCCGGCATAGCTTACCCGAAGCCAGCCCTGTTGTTCGAACTCGATCAAAACCCGCGCGCCTTTTGGAAGCCGGGCGACAACCGGATACTTAATACCCGGTCCGGATCTCAGGTTTAGGTCCTTGACCAGCACCGTTGCCTGGCTGCCGGCCGGGATCCGGCCGCCGGCCGCCGGCGACGGCAGCAGCCAGAAAAAAAGCGCCAGGAGCAACCAGGCCGCCGCCCGGAGGGCGTTATCGCCCTTTTGGCGCCGGCTGCCCAAAATCATGCCTTCATGAATTGTTTCAGGGAAATCAAACATCCCAGCCACCCCACCAGCATACCGGCGGCCACAATCGCCAGGCAAACCGAAGGTGAGAAAAAACCGATCAGTTTTGCACCGTCTCCCAGCTCCTGCTGCAACCGGGACACGAACGTCCAGTAGCCGGCAAACAATACCGCCAGGCCGATCACGGCCCCCACGGCCCCCAGGATGGTTCCTTCCAGGTAGAAAGGAATCTTGATGAACCTGTCGGTGGCGCCCACCAGGCGCATGATCTCGATCTCCTCGCGGCGGGAATAAAGTACCAGGCGGACGGTGTTGGCCACGATGAAGACCGCCGCCATGAACAGCAGGCCACCCACGGCGAATCCCGCCAGCCGGAAGAGGTTGATCAGCTGGGCAAAACGCCGCAACCAGCGCTTGCCGTATTCCACGTCGTCCACCCCCGGCAGGGATGATATCCGCCGGGCAATCAGCTCTATCACGGCTTCTGCCTGGCTGCCGGGCACGACCGTCACTTCAAAGGCGTCGGGAAGCGGGTTCTCCCGCAGGTCATCCAGCAGGCCGGCCCGGCCGGGCATCTGCTGCTTGAGCCGGGCAAGGGCCTCTTGCCTGGAGACAAAGACCACCTTTTTGACTCCGTCGATCCGGGTGAGCCGGTAGCGGGTGTCCAGGCGGGCCGCCTCGCTGGTGTGGGGCTTGAGGTAAACCATCATCCGCACCCCTTTTTCCCAGGCATTGAGCATGTGGCCGGCGTTGACGAAGAAAAGCGCGAAAGCGCAGGCTATCAGAATGGCCAGGGCTATGGTCCCGACGGTGATGGCGGTGAGGAACACATTTGCCAGGATATCATCGAAGGCGCGTTTGAAGTAGACTTTCATGGATTACCGCCGCAATTCAGTTTCCCTCTATGGCAACGCAACGCCCCTGCTTCAGATGAACCACGCGATGGGCCGCTTTCCGTATCAGACTCCGGTCGTGGGTGGCGATGATGACCGTGCCGCCGCGGGCGTGAAAGTCTTTCAGAAGCTCAAAGATCGCATCGGCCGCTTCCGGGTCCAGGCTGCCGGTGGGCTCGTCGGCCAGAATGATCCTGGGCTCGCCGGCCATGGCCCGGGCAATGGCCACCCGTTGCTGCTCGCCCCCGGAAAGCGACGGCGGCAGCGCGTTTTCCCGGTCCTCCATGCCGACGTTACGCAGCAGGCTGCGGACCTTCTTGGCCACCAGGCGCGGCCTTTTCCCCTGGGCCTCGAGCACCAGGGCTATGTTGCGGAAAACAGTCATGCTGGCAATAAGCTTGTAGTCCTGAAAAACGATGCCGAACTTGCGGCGCAGCATGGGCACCGTCCGGCGGTTGATGCGGGCCAGGTTCATTCCGTCCACGAGAATCTGCCCCTCGGTGAGGGCCTCGCCCAGGTAGAGCAACTTGAGCAGGGTGGTCTTGCCGGCCCCCGACGGCCCGGTGATGAATGCAAACTCGCCCTTTTCAAAGTCGATGGTGATATCGCTCAGGGCCGCCTTGGCCCCGTAACGCTTGGAGACGTGAAAAAGGCGGATCAGGGCCTGGTTTTCCCGGTCTTCTCTGGGCGGCAAGCTTTTCGGCTCCTTGTCTAGCAACTGCAACGATCCCCGCAACGGTTTTTTTGTCCAGCCAAGAAAACAGCGATATAATAGCTGCCGCCGGCGCCGGGGTCAAATCCTTTCCAGAAGGATTGACCGCCTGCAAGTTAACTGCTATGACCTCGGCAAGTTCAAGGAGTGCTGTTTTCAGTTTTCCTTGCCGAAAGCCTCCACTGAAACCCCAATCAGGCTTCTTCCAATCGGTGGAGGCTTTTTACCGAGTCTGGCGTTTCAAATTTCGATCAGCGGCACACAAACCGGAGATCAGCCATGCAGTCCGAACAGATGAAAAAAGAACTTGTCCAGATGTTGTGCGCCAAGTCATTTCAGTACAGCCCGACGCCGCGCTTCAAGCTTGTTTCCGGCAGGATGAGCCGCTTTTATGTCAACTGCAAGCCAACCACCCTCCATCCGAAAGGGATGTACCTGGTGGGCCACCTGATGTACCGGCTGCTGGCAGACCTGGAGCCGGAGGCAGTCGGCGGCCTGACCTTTGGCGCCGATCCCCTGGCCATTGCAACCGCCTTCGCTTCCCAGCTGGCCGGCCATCCCGTCAAGGCCTTTTCCATCCGCAAGGAAAAAAAAGACCACGGTATCTCCAAGTGGATAGAAGGCGACCTGGAACCGGGTGCAAAAGTGGTGGTCATCGACGATGTGGCCACAACCGGGGGCTCAACCATCAAGGCCATCCGGCGGGCAAAAGAAGAAGGCCTGGAGGTGATCGCCGCCGCCGTGCTGGTCGACCGGGAAGAAGGCGGGGTCGACAACATCTCAAGGCATGTCGCTGATGTACGGGTCCTTGTCCGGCGCTCGGAGCTGATGAAGCAGATTGGCGGGTAGGGGCCGTAACTTTTCAGGATCCGGCAGCAGGCGGCAGGTAGGTGGCGCAGGCGTTGTCCGATTCCCAGGTGGTCACCCGGCTGACCCGGATGCCGTCTCCCAGTCGTTCCTGCAGGGTGTCGGCTATGTACGCGGCGATCTTTTCCGAAGACGGGTTGCCTTCGAAAAAATCCAGCTCGTTCAAAAAGGTGTGATCGAGCCGCTTTACGATATCCCGGACGTACTGCTTCAATATGCCGAAATCTATCAGAACGCCGGCCGGATCCAGTTTTTCGCCGGCCACACACACTTCCACCTTCCAGTTGTGGCCATGCAGGTTTTCACATTGTTCGGCCACCATCTTAAGCTGATGGGCGGCCGCAAAACCGGTCACCACTTTCAGTTCGAACATCCAGAATTTCTCCTTGTCTACTGAGCGGCCTTGGAAATACCGGCCTTCAAGAATTTCTTCAGCTTGGTGGAAAGTTTCTTTTCCTCCAGTTTGGCGAACTCCCGCAGCAACGACTCCTGTTTCTTGGTAAGGTTGGTCGGCGTCTTGACGACAAACTGAATCACCTGGTCCCCGCGCCGGCCGCCGCGCAGGGAGGCAATGCCCAGCCCCGGCAGCCTGACAGTCTCTCCCGGCTGGGTCCCCTTGGGAACCCGGACCCGGGTTTCACCTTCCAGGGTCGCAACGGTGATCTCGTCTCCCAGGGCCGCCTGCACAAAGGATATGGGCACCTTGCAGATCACGTCGTCTTCATCGCGGATGAAAAACTCGTGGGGCCTGACATGGATGAAGACATAGAGGTCTCCCGGCGGACCGCCGTTGGTCCCGGCCTCGCCCTCGCCGGCCAGTCGCAGGCGCGATCCGTTATCCACGCCGGCCGGAACCTTGACCGAAACCTTCCTGGTAACCATGATCCGGCCCGCTCCGCCACATTCCTCGCAGGGGCGGGTAATAACGCGGCCCTGTCCCCGGCACTGGGGGCAGGTGGTCCTGATGGTGAAAAACCCCTGGCTGCGGCCAACCTGTCCGGCACCATGGCAATTAGGGCAGACTTCCGGTTCGGCGCCCGGGGCGCACTGGCTTCCCTGGCAGGAAGGGCAGGTGGCGTATTTTTCCACCTCGATTTCCGTCTCCACCCCGAAGGCCGCATCCAGGAAATCAAGGGTCAGGTCGTAGCGCAGGTCGGAACCCCTGCGCGCCCTGCTGCCGGACCTGCGGCGGGAACCGAAACCGAAGAAATCTTCGAAGATATCGCTGAAACTGGAAAAAATGTCTTCAAAACCACCCACACCCGAAAAACCCGAACCTTCAAGGCCCTGGTGGCCATACTGATCGTAAATCTGGCGTTTTTGCGGATCGCTCAGAACATCGTAGGCTTCGGCAGCCTCTTTGAATTTTTCTTCGGCTTCCTTGTCTCCGGGATTGCGGTCCGGATGATATTTAAGGGCAAGCTTGCGGTAAGCGGCCTTGATCTGAGTACCGCTTGCGTCGCGGGCAACCCCCAGCACCTCGTAGTAGTCCCTTTTGGTCGTCATAACCTCTTCTTATCGCTTCGAAAATCAGGTCATTGTCCGTGTTGTAAAGCAGCCGGCGCTATGTTATGTTCAACCTCTTTAGTTAATCAATTAAGTTAATGCAACCAGAAAGGATGTCAATGAAGGGCGGCCAACCGGATTTCGTGCAGGACATGTTCCAGCAGATAGCCCCCCACTACGATTTCTTAAACCGCCTTCTGAGCCTGCGGCAGGATGTCTGCTGGCGCCGCCGGATGGTACGGCGGCTGAATCTTTCCGCCGGCAGCCGGGTGCTGGACGTGGCCTGCGGAACCGCGGACGTGGCCCTCGAGGTGGCCCGCCGGTACCCGCAAAGTTTATACCGGGCGGTGGGAGTCGACTTCGCACCGGCCATGCTGGTTCTGGCCCGCAAAAAAATCCTCCGCGCCGGTCTTTCGAGCAAGATCCTGCTGGCTGCGGCCGACGCCCTCGACCTGCCATTTGCCGACGAAACATTCAATGCCATCACCATTGCTTTCGGAATCCGCAATATCCAGGACAAGCGGGCGGTTCTGAAAGAATTCTTCCGCCTCCTGGCTCCCGGGGGCACCCTGGCGATCCTTGAACTGGTTGTGCCCGACAGGGGATGGGCGCAAAAGATTTACCTGGAATATTTCAACCGGGTTCTGCCCCGGATCGGAAGGCTGTTTTCCAAACACAGCTTTGCATACTCTTATCTGCCCGAATCGGTGGCCCGTTTTCCTTCAGACCGTGATTTCCGCGGCCTGATGACCGCCTCCGGTTTCAGCAACGTTGGCTGCCGTCGTTTCACCTTCGGCACGGTGGCCCTGTTTACGGGGAAAAAACATCAGGCAAGCAGGTCGGACACATAAACCCAGTCGATGAGCCGGGTTCTGGCCACGGTGGACGTAAAGAGCCGCAAACCTTCAATGGTCGCCCGGCGGGGATGGCCGATAACGACCGCGTAGCCATGGCGGCGGGCGAAAAACAGGGCCCTGCAAAGCTGAAAACAGACAGCTCCCGGGTCCTGCTGCAGATCCAGAAAGAAGTGGCGTCTGAGGGCCGCAAGATGCATGCCGCGCGCAACCCGGTAAGCCCTGGAACGGCTGGTGGTGAGGCTGTCGACAAAGTATAAACCGCTGCGCTTGACAAAGTCCATGACCCGGACAACCTTGTCCCGGTCCTGAGTAAAGCGCGAGCCCATATGATTGTTGACCCCAACGGCGTAAGGCACGGTGGCGATATTGTCATCCAGCACGTGCGCGATACGCTCGGGCGTATCATCGACATACAGGGCGCCGGGGCCGGGATCGATATCGGCTCTGATGGGCTCCATGGGCTGATGGAGAATGATTTCGTGACCCTGGCGATGAATTTCCCCGGCCAGCTCTGTGGTGTAACAAACATGCGGCAGGACGGCATAAGTTATGGGGATTCCGAGGCATAGAAAAGCATGGGTCCGCTTGCGGCTGAACCCGATATCATCTATTATCAGGGCCAGCTTTGCCCGGGCCGGTGGCACAAGGGCGGCAAACGCCTTGCCTGGCGGCATGCCGGCTGCCGCCAGACACAATAGGCCTGCCTGCAAAAATCTGCGTCGATTCATTTGGAGTTATATCGGTTGGAAATTAACGTCGGTAACCGAAACTGTCTGAATATAGCTTTTATTGGGGCTGTTATCAACCGCTAATACAACATATGGTGGAAATGACTATGTTTAAAAGCAACGATCGCCAGATAAACACCGGCCTGTTGATAATGCGCATGGCCATTGCAATGATGACCCTCTGGGTGGTTGTTCCCAGGCTCAAAGGCGGTGCGGCCGCATGGAACTCCTTTGCCGCCGACCTGCCGCTGTTGGGTACCATGGGACCCGGCCCGACCGCGGGCCTGATCATGCTGATCATCCTGGTTGCCGGCGCCGCCAGTCTTGCCAGCGGCTACTTTTTCCGGCCGAGCTGTCTGCTTTACGGCCTGGTATACGGAATCTTTACCCTGGACTATCTGGCTGCCGGATACAAGACCCTTCCGCTTTACAGCGGTACCCTGTGCCTGGTCTGTCTCGGCCTGGTGCTGACGGGACCCGGAAAATTTTCGATATCCGTGAAAATCGAGAGAAAGTAAACACTGTCATCGGCAACGTTATTGTCCGGACCGATATAAATTTACAATTCCATGTCCCAGCTTTTCGGTCAACTTCCGGCAGTGACGATATTGACCGGCGGCAATGATGAACCTGTGTTCGGGCGTTTCGAACACCACCTGACGGAAAAGATAGACCCGTTCTTCTCCCAGGTGCTCACAACAGTTGCGGCCGCATATTATCCTGTTGGGAACCGCCGCGTTGACATCCCAAAGGTGGGGCTCGTATTGCCGGTCGCATTTTTGAACAAGATCCGCGGCCATCGACATTATCCGGCTCTTCAGGCCCCCGACGCCCATCTGTCCCAGAGCCATGACGACTTTCTGGTCGAAATACAGTCTGCGGGCATAGTAATTCATTATATAAATCGCTTCATCGATACTTAAATCGAAATACTTCTTTAAAACACAGCGCAAGAAATAAGTGATACAGACAAGAATGCGCTCACATAACCCGGGTGAACCGGACTCCAGAACGGGGCGGCCCCTTTCGTCGGTGATTCTGTGATGATGGGCGATTGCGATGATACATTCTTCGGGAAGATCGATTTGGCGGACAAGCCGCGCCGAACTGGCTGCGTGCCCGGTGCCGGAATCCGGATCACGGCCGCCGTTTGCCAGTATTGAAAGGTCCTGAAAAAGAGCGCTCAGGCCGATATTGGTGATCTGAGTCCGTCTCAGGGTTTTTTCAGCGATCTGATCCGTATGAAAGTAAGCCGCGGCTGCAATCATTGCCAGCAAAGAGGCATTCACACAATCTTCCATCAGGCTGGACCGCCCGACATCTCTGAGAGAGCTCCACAAGGCGGCTATAACTTCAGGAGAAGACAAATATTTGTGCAGGGCAGCAGTGAGGTTATTGATGGCAAACCGAACGTCCTGGTTTTTTTCGGCCCGCAGGAAAAATGTTCCGAACTTTTTGGAAGTGCGCACCTTGCGGGATATCCTTTCCAGATCCGCCCTTATTTTATTCTTGAGGTAGTTGTTGATCCGCGTATCCGGCTTTATGCTCGGTGGCGCGATAAAACTTTGTTCCAACTGCAATATTCGGAAAACCGCGTCAATGTTGTTCATCAGATTCATGCCGCGGACCAATATCGGCGCCCTGCTGCCGTGAACCCGGAGATCCTCTTCCAGAATGAAGGGCAAATGTGCAAGTCCGCTCTGTTCCAGATCTTTTCTGAGACCTTCCGGATTTTGGCGGGCCGTAATAATCAGTTGGTCCGGGGAAAGATTCAAATCATCGGCAATGATGGCAAAAGCATCGTAACCCACAATGTCTCCTTACCATGGGCAGCTGAAGTCTCAGCCATGTTGTGCGGATCAATCAGTCAGGAAGAAGGAACGGGGCGTCGGGCGACTATACAACCGCATGGTATGCTCATGTAAAGTCCATGCTCATTCGATGCCTTGGAGTTAAGGTTCTTTTCAAGTGATCTGAAAAAATCGTTATGAATCTCAATGGGAATTATCTGTTTCCAATCGTCCAGAAAAACGTACTGAACCATGCAGTGATGCAACAAAGCGGTACCGTCGGTATATTTTATTCCATGCCATCTAATGACCGTTTCCTGCACCGCAAAGCCGGCCTGCGTTATTCTGCCGGCCGCCTCGTCCAGGGAAAGCCGGCTTGCCCGGTAAGTGTTGAGATCGTCCAAAAGATGATTCAAACCCATCTGAATCAGCGTATCTTCGAAAACATCGTAAATTTCCCGGAAAACACCTTTGGGGCATATGGTTATTATGGCTTGGGCACCCGGAGCGGAAAGCTTGAAACAGGTTTCGATAACCTTGGAGAAATCTCCGAAATGTTCCATGCCCAGATTAGATACGATTAGATCGAATTTCTTTCCTTTCCAATCATAGACGGAAACATCGGCGTGTATAAGTTCCACATTGCCAAGGCCGAAAACCTTGATTTTCAGGGCCGCCCTTTCCAGCGCCAGTTGCCAGGAATCTATGCCTGTAAGCCGGCATGACGGTCCCAGTCGCTGTGCCAGCTCGATCAACGGAAAACCTGTGCCGCAGCCGACGTCAAGAACTTTCAGCCCGGATCTCATTGCAACTTTTTCAAGCAGAAGGTTGCCGAATATTGCGGACCACAGCGGCAATTCATCATATGCCGAGACAGCCTCTGGATCCTCAATCAAATCAAAGGCGGGATCAAGGAAGGTAACCATTTTTCAAGGCTCCTTTTTTGCAAAAATTCAGAAGGCTGATGATCAGAATAATTATTACCAGATCACCGGCTTAAAGCAACCAGGATCTGAGCAGAAGTTCAATTCAAAAAAAATTCAATCCCGTTCAACGGGCAAACCCTTTTCAAGCCAGGCAGACCAGCCGTTGACCAGAACCTTGACATCGCTGTATCCGAGCTGAATCAAAAAATTGGCCAGGTTGTGGCTAAGAGAACATTTCAAACCATCGCAATAGGTTATGATGGTTGTGTCCGGATCTATATTCTCCAATACATAACCGATGCTTTTTTCAACCGAATTCCAGGGTATATTCAGGGCCCCTTTTATGTGTCCTTTACGGTATTGGTCCGGGCTGCGGGCATCGATGAAAACAGCTTGATGCTGAAAAAACAGCTTTTCAGCCGAACTCAATGAAATATCGATACGCCGATGGTTATCGTCATAGACCGCCGCTGCGGCAACGAATTCTTTCCAGTCGGGCATTTCGTCAACGCAGAAATGTCTCCAAGCCATGGCGGCCAACACGGCGAAAAACAAAATTAAGGGAATCCGCCTGGATGCTTTTTTGAATAAGTCCATTTTTATTAAACCAGCACCCCGCCAGGAGGTGGTTGAACTTTTTTCCGCCCGGTTTTTACAGCATGCAGAGCATGTGCCTAAAAAGAATCAAAAAGTGAAAGCTGCTTTGCACCGTTTTTTCTTGGTTTTTGCCCCTTTACAGGTTCCCTGTAAACGATATCTTTGCCGATACTTTTCAAAAAAGGAGATGGGCTCCTGTCCTGCGTTTTGCCGTATATTCTCCTTTTTTCGCAATAAGTGAGAAAAAGAAAATCCTTGGCCCTTGTCATGGAAACATAGAACAGGCGCCTTTCTTCATCCGTATCATCGGCACGGCGGTTATGGGCATGGTAGGGTAAAAAACCGTCCTCACAGCCGGCTACAAAAACTATTGGAAATTCAAGACCTTTTGCTGAGTGCATGGTCATGAGGGCAACTTTCTCACTTCTTTGATCATAAACATCCTGATCCCTGCACAGGGCTATGGATGCCAAAAAAGATTCCATATCACAGCCGAACGGTTCTGCCCTTTGCTTCAAAAATTCAAACTTGAAATCAAAATCAGCCGGATCGGAACTATTGCTGAAACGGGTATAAGGCTCCAGCTTTTCCAGAACTTCCACAACAGGTCTGCCGGTAAACTCTGTTTTCATCGCAGACAATTTTCCGAAAAATGCAACCAGCTCCTTTTGTTTGTTGACATCGATGAACTTGAGCGGGATCTTTTTGGAAATATTGACGGCCTTTTGGAGCGAAATTCTGTTTTCCAACATCCAAAAAACGAATTTTTCAACTATGATCTTACTGACAGAGGGCTTTAAGAGACGATGGGCTTTTTCAAGGTCTGTTATTGTCCCGTTGGAAGAGCAAAGGCGCAGCAATGCCAAAAGGGCTTGGACATTCTTGTCTTCAAATATGGTCTGTTTTTTTACGGTCTGATAAGGTATTCCCTCTTTTGAAAACACCTTTTCAAAAATTTCTGTTTGTTTTGAAGTACGGAACAAGACAGCAAAGTCACCGAAACTTATATTCCTGGTGACGGAATAATCAAATTTGTCAAAATCTATCGAGTGAAAGCCGGAACCCCCTACCAGTTCTTCAATAAGCCGGCCAACGGCCACTGCCTCGGATCTTTCGCTGGAAGTTTTGATTACGGTAACTTTGCTTCCATCTTTTCTTTCAGAATAAATTCTTGCAGTATCTCTGTCATTAACAGAAATTCTGTGATCTTTTATCAAAGAATACGACGCCTTTAAAATCCTGTCGGTAGAACGATAATTTTGTATCAGATTAAAGACTTCGGCCTCCGGATAATCTTCAATAAATCTTTTGAAAAATGTCAAATCAGATCCCCTGAATCCGTAGATTGCCTGGTCCGGGTCTCCTATTGCGCATATGTTTTTTGTACTGGAAGACAGTTTCCTTATCAATAAATATTGAGGATAATTGATATCCTGATATTCATCTATGAAAAGGAATTCTGTTTTACAGTTGACAAATTTCAAAAAATTTTCATCTTTTTCCAATTTTCTTATAAATGCTGTAATAAGATCATCATAATCGAAATATCCCTGCGATTCGAGAATATCACGGTAAGTAAAATATATTTTCTCGATATATTCTTCGGCCGCCACATCTGAAGTCAAACCATCGAATGATACCGGAAAACGAAGTTTTGCCAATGATATAAACTCCGATATCCTTGCAGGGGAAAGATTCGAAGAAAAACCAGTTTCGTTAAGAATTACTTTGCATTTGCCGATAATATCGGTTTTCTGTTTGTCATCAATTACAGATAGCCTACTATTTTCGTATTGACTCAGCATACTGAAACAGATTGAGTGAAATGTTCCTATCATGGGTGTGGAATCAAAATCCGAAACTATATCTGACAATCGCTCCCGCAGCTCATTGGCGGCTTTATTGGTAAAAGTGACCACCATGATATTGTCTTTACTTGCCGCTGCACCGGATATCAAGGCTTCTATTCTTCTTGTTATAGTAAAAGTCTTTCCAGTACCCGGGCCTGCAACGACAAGCAGGGGACCAAGACCGAATTCTATTATCCTGCGCTGTTGCTCATTCAGACTTGTAATATATTCTTTATGTTGCCGAATATTGGAAATTCTCTTTTTTATTGAATCACGGTTTGTGTCTTCAGTATCATTTTTACTTTCATGAATTTTCTTGATCGGGAAAAGAACTTTCTGACCAAGGAGAGTATTTTTTTCATCTTCCGAAAAAATATTGAGTTTGCCGAAAACGCCATCATAGCCGGGAGAAAATATCACCTTTCCTTTTCTTATTTTTTCGACGGCTTCTTTAAATAAAGGTATTGTCGATCTTTCCAGCTCCTGCGGATCTATATCCATCAATATTTCAAGCTCGGAGCCGAACCTGTTGACCAGCGACCTATAAGCATAATTGACTTTTTTTGTTCTTGAACCAACCTGTAAAAGCTCGGCCAGAATATCCTGTAGTTGAATAAGCCGGAAAAAGGGTTTTGAATTTGAATGATATAAAGGTTCGGAACGATCGGCCAACTGTTCAACCCGATAGAGAACACCAAGGGTAAGCGGCTTTCCGCAGACAGGACAGATATTTTTAAGTTGCAGAGATTCATTTGGAAAACAGCTGAAACCGCACTTGCGATGACCGTCTATATGGTATTTGCCTTCTTGGGGATAAAATTCGACAGTCCCCAAGAAACGGTCGTCCCGGTTATGCTTCAATGCGCTTAAAATACCCTGAAAAGAAAGCTCCGTGTTGAAAATATTGGCTTCTCTGGCCAGTTTGGAAGGAGAATGAGCATCCGAGTTTGAAACCAGTAGATACTTGTCAAGGCTGGATACGCGCCAGTTCATAGGCGGATCTGAAGAAAGACCCGTTTCAAGGGCAAAAATATGATCCGCCAAATCACCGAAACACTCCTGGACTGAATCAAATCCTGATTTGGAGCCCAATATTGAAAACCATGGAGTCCAGATGTGGGCCGGAATAAGGAAAGCGTCCCTGTCGGTTTCAAGGACGATCTCCAAAAGATCCCTGGAATCGAGCCCCAGAATAGGCCTTCCGTCTGATTCAATATTACCGATTCTGGCAAGTCTTGAATTGAAAATTTCAGCAGACTCTATACTGGGCAGAAAAACAAGATTGTGATTTTTTCGTGTTTTTCCGTTCTTTTTATATACGTTGCTGATTTCAGTACAAAGAATGAATTTTACATCCCTGCGGCAAATTTGGGGAACTTGCTCATTCAAAGATGCTCTTATTTCAGGCTTCAGACTGAAAAGACCTCCTGCGTCCGGTTCTAATTTGTTCCTTATTTCGTCAAACCAGGCCGGATGCGTAAAGTCGCCTGTTGCAACCAGATTGAGTCCCTTTATCTGTGAAGTTATATATATATTTTCCAGGTCGAGGTTATGCGCAGTGGCCCTGGAATATTTTGAATGAACATGTAAGTCTGCAAAAAATCTCATAAATATTCAATACTCGATTATATTGTTTATAAATTTTCAAAAGGTTAGTATATACAGCCTACCCTGTTTGCAGGCAACTTAATAAATAGCTGAGGGGAATACAAATGGGTATATTGTCATCATCCGTATCAATCACCCGGTACAGGGTTAACGGAAAAATAGAACAGCCTGTATTGGAAACCATATCCAACAAGCTTGAAAAGCGAAAAATACGTGAAATAGATGGAAAAACTGATCAGGTTTCTGTGGGATGGACCTGCTTCGACGATCCATACCATCCTGATTTTTTGTTGAATCGTTCTTTTGTTATCGGTAATTATATTGTTTTTGCAATGCGCTTGGACAAAAAATCCATTCCGTCCAAGCTGGTAAAAAAGCTTTATATTGAAAAATCAAAGAGAAGGTTGAAAGAGACAGGCCGCGATTTTTTAACCAGGGATGAAAAAGAAGGAATAAGCGACGGAATTATTAAAAAATTATGTATTTCAATTCCCGCCGCTCCCAATGTTTATGACATAATTTGGAATTGTGAGGAAAATTGGCTTTGGTTTTTCACCAACGTAAAATCCGCCAACGAAGCCCTTGAAACGCTTTTTCAAGAAACTTTTGAAATGCGTCTGGTAAGGATATTTCCATATACATTGGCCCGAAACTCGTTTTTGAACAATGATGCCAAAATAGACCTGCTGCATCAATTGGCACACAAATAGATTACGGAAAAAACATGCTAGATATTGCGGTTGCATATAACAGGTTCAGATTTTTAGGTCACGAATTTTTAACCTGGCTATTTTTTGCTATAGATACCGATGAAGCTATTCTTTTCGGAAAAATTGATAATAATATCAGGATAGATATTGGCAACAAGATGGTACTTGAAAACCGAAAAGAAGCCGAAGCCGAAAAAATTGTCATCAGCGGTGAACAGGCTGGTCTTGAAGAAGCTTTCGTGGCTTTGTCGAAAGGGGCATTGATAACTGAAATAAATCTGATAATAAAATACGAAAACAGTAAGCTGCAGTTCACCTTGAAAGGTGAGAGTCTTTGCCTGGGATCTATCAAGCTTTCTGAAACAGGTGCCCTGGAAACGTCTCAGGACCTGGAAGCGGCCGTTTTGGAAAAAATTTACCTTTATGAAAAAATATTCGCTTTATTGGACAAAGCCTATGAAAGTTTCCTTGATCTGAGGATTTCAGACCAATGGAAAAATCATTCTGCAAAAAAAATGAAGGACTGGATTGGCGATAAAAACAGATTGCTAAAAAAGAACGGCTGAAGTCAGCGGCCGCTGATTATTCAGTATCGATATTCTGTTCATAATTATTCGGCAATTGACAGTTTTTTTGATTCTTATCAGATCATGGATTAAACAAGGAAAGAACCTATAATTTATCGACAATTATTTTTTAATATTTTATTATCAAAACAGGTAATTAGATTCTTTTGATCAAACTGACAGAATCTATTTGTTATAATACTTTTCCTTTAACAATCCAAGGATTGAAAAAGATGAAATTCAGAATCTCAAAAAACGGTCTGGCTGACATTTTATCAAAGGTTCAAGGAATAACCGGAAGGAAAAGCAACTTTGCAATTACAGAATGTATAATGCTGGATGTGTCTTTAAACGGAATAAAAATTACAGCCACCGACCATGAAACAGGATTTGAGGGCTATTGTGATGCCGAGGTTGAAAATGAGGGTGTGCTTGCGCTCAACTCGCGCAAATTATTTGAAATAGTAAAAGAATTCCCCAGCAATGATATTAGCTTCGAAAAAACTGAGAACGACTGGGTTGAAATAAGGGACAACAAGGTTCAATATCATTTGGTGGGAATGAATCCTGACGAATTTCCAAAACTTCCCGATATAGAGCTCGAAAAGGGTATCGAGGTAGAATCTGATCGATTCAAACGAATGATAGAAAGATCTATTGCAATAGGCGGCCCGGGAGACGAAAAAAGAGCCCATATAAACGGAGTTTATCTGGAGTTGCGAAAGGATCTGCAGACACCGTTGGTCAGAATGGTATCGACAGACGGAACCCGTCTTGCCAAGACAGATATGGCTGTTGAAAATATTGAAAGTGAAATCAATGAGTCAAGTGTTCTGGTACCCAAAAAGGGAATAGGTGAGGTTCTTAAATTTTTGGATTCCGGCGCCAGGGTGAAAATCGGAATAAAGGAAAGCTATTTTATTGTCGAAAAGGAACATGAAAAGATAATTATCCGTCTTCTCGAAGGAAAATTTCCGAATTACGAAGATATAATTAACAGACAGGACGGTATTATCGATATAGAGCTTGAAAAAGAACCTTTCATGAAAATGCTCGTCAGAATGGCTATAATGTGTAATGAAAACTACAGAGCCGCGATATTCAGGTTTGAAGGAAATGAGCTGATTATTCATTCTACCAATCCTGAATTAGGAGAGTCTAAAGAAGATATTGAAATAAAATATGGAGGAAAGCCGCTTGAATTGGCATTCAATCCTAAATATATGATAGATGCTTTAAATGCTATAGATGACAGTAAAGTAATATTGAATCTGGTTGATGAAGAAAAACCATGTATAGTTAGCGGAAAAGACGATAAAAATTACCTTAACGTGATAATGCCGATGAGAATATGAAAAAAAACAACTATGATGCCAGCAGTATAGATGTTTTGGAAGGTCTTGAGCCAGTCAGGCTGAGACCTTCCATGTATATTGGAAATGTTGATATAGAAGGGCTTCACCATCTTGTTTATGAGGTGGTAGATAACAGTATAGATGAAGCCATGGCCGGCTTCTGCGATCGTATAGATGTTGTCATCCATGCTGACAACAGTGTCAGTGTTGAAGACAACGGAAGAGGTATTCCGGTAGATATTCATAAAACAGAGAATATTCCTGCAGTTGAAGTTGTATTAACCAAATTGCATGCAGGTGGTAAATTCGACAATGATACTTATAAAGTATCGGGCGGGTTGCACGGTGTAGGAGTATCGGTTGTCAATGCATTGTCAGAAAGATTGGAAGTAGAGATATTTACGAACGGAAAAATATACTACCAGGAATTTTCAAGAGGTATCAAGGTAAGTGAACTTAAGGTTATCGGCAAGACCAAGAAACGTGGAACCAGGATAACCTTTTTGCCCGATGCCGATATATTCAACACCATAGAATTGAGATATGATATTCTTACAAGGCGTTTGAGGGAACTTGCCTTTTTGAACAAAGGCGTTCTTATCAATATCGAAGATGAAAGGTCTGACAAGAAAGATACTTTTCAATACAAAGGGGGAATAATATCTTTTGTAGAGTATCTTAACCGAAGACACGTACCTTTACATAAACCGATATTTATCGAGGGATCGCGAAATGATGTCCAGATAGAGATAGCCATTCAATATAACGATACATACAAAGACACAATTTTTTCTTTTGCAAATAACATCAATACCATCGAAGGCGGGTTTCACCTTATAGGATTCAAGGCAGCCCTTACGAGGACACTGAATCAATATGCAACAAACGGAAATCTTCCAAAGAACCTTAGCGAAAAGATAAGCGGAGATGATATCCGGGAAGGTCTTACCGCCGTAATTAGCGTAAAGATAAAAAATCCTCAGTTCGAAGGGCAGACAAAGACCAAGCTTGGTAACAGTGAAGTAAAAGGGCTTGTAGAATCACTTGTAAATGAAAAATTGTCTATTTTTTTGGAAGAAAATCCCGGTATAGCCAAAAAAATTATAGCCAAGGCGGTCGATGCAGCCAGAGCAAGATACGCAGCCAAAAGAGCAAGGGATATTGCAAGAAGCAAAGGAGCTCTGGTTGATGCAACCCTTCCCGGCAAATTGGCAGAATGCCAAATTTCAGATCCTGAAAAACGTGAGTTGTTTCTGGTAGAGGGTGATTCAGCAGGCGGTTCGGCAAAACAGGGCCGTGACAGAAGGTTTCAGGCTATTTTACCACTGAAAGGAAAAATACTTAATGTAGAAAAGGCTCGCTTCGACAAAATATTGAGAAGTGAAGAAATAAAAAATATAATAACCGCTTTGGGTACCGGTGTCGGTAAAGAAGAATATGATATTCAGAAGATAAGGTATCATAAAGTTATCATAATGACAGATGCGGATGTCGACGGATCGCATATAAGAACACTGCTGCTGACATTTTTTTACAGACAAATGCCCGAATTGATAGAAAAAGGGTATCTGTATATAGCTCAGCCTCCACTTTTCAGGGTAGGCAAAGGTAAAAATGAGAAATATCTGAAAGACGAGCGTGAGTTGAACAATCTTCTTCTAAAGAAAGCCTGTACGAATAAAAAATTGATTATAGGTGAAGATGAAAATAGCATTGAACTGGAAAATCACGAACTTTTCATATTTATAGGAAATATATACGAATATCAAAATTTGAAAGAAAAATTGGTAAATCAGAAAACCGAAAGTGAATTATTGGACTTGCTGGTCAGAATGAATATTGATCAGGAAACTCTTAAAGACCGGGACAAGATGTACTCTATAAGGGAAAAGCTTATTGAAGCCGGTTACGCGGTCGAAGATCCTGTTTGGAAAGAAGAAAAAAACACATACGAAATGCAAATAAATGGTAAATTGAACAGAATAAAGAAACACAAGCTTAATTTCAAAATAGGCCGCTGGATGATTTTTTCTAATGAATTTCAGAAGTTGAATTCAATCGGAAATGACATATTCAAGTACGATATAGCTCCTTTCAAAATTTGTATGGCGGACAAAAAAGGAGAACAGATTGAAGTGGAAAGCAGGGAAAAACTTCTCGAATTCATGCTGGAAGACGGTAAAAAAGGCATAGCCGTTCAGCGATACAAAGGCCTTGGTGAAATGAACCCCGATCAGTTGTGGGAAACCACCATGAATCCGGAAAAAAGAACATTGCTTAAGGTTGAAATAGAAGATGCTGTCGAATCTGATGAAATTTTTACAATTCTTATGGGTGACCAAGTGGAGCCGAGAAGAGAATTTATCCAGCACAACGCCCTTAACGTGAAAATGCTGGATGTATGACTATAAAAAGAGAACCCCTGAAGCCCGCAGCAAGCTTCAGGGGTTCAAGATGGGTGCGCTTTTCAAATCAACATTAGCTCGCACGTACAGCTCAGTGGGAAACCGGTAAAAAACAGCTCAATTGGAATAAGGAGAATGCGAAAAGATTATCAGACTAATAAAGCGCATTAACTGTATTGCATATGACGGAATGCTTGTCAAGTATAAAAATTCATTAAAAAGTACGGGGCGTTTCGATGAAAATCCACAAAATATCAGCCAGAGATTTGCCGGATTTATGGTTTCAGGCTGTTCATGATATTCTTGAACATGGAAAGCGGTTTAAAATTGACCGCGGTTCTTATGCCGGTCAGACAAGGCTTGAATACGATTATTTTACGGGGCATGTAAAATATCCCGGTACGATTCCTCTTTTGCCCGACATACCGCCTTCATGCGGAATTCCGAATCCAGTCGAGGAAGCATATATTTTCGGCGGAGAAGGTTACGAAAGATCATATATAGAATACCTGATGTCTTCTCACAAAGAACCCGGGGAATCCTATACTTATGGTGAAAGGCTCACCAAAACACCGCTGGAGGGTGAAAAACTGGAATGGTGGAAAAATGGTAATACAGATATAATAGACGAAAGAAAAGTTGATGGAAAAATACTGTTTGAGGAAGACGGAAAAATTTATCTGAATCAGATAGAATGGATCATAGATACATATAAGAGATATGGTCACCGAAACAATCAGATGGTTTTACAGATAGCCCACCCGTCGGATCTTACTTTACTGGATCCTCCGTGTTTGAGATCTATTGACACCCGGATCCAGGACGGCAAACTTCATTTTTTCGTGTATTTCAGGTCATGGGATCTTTGGGGCGGACTTCCGGCCAATCTTGCCGGAATACAGAACCTCAAAGAGTACATGGCCGCTGAAATAGGCGTTGAAGATGGAGAAATGATAGTGGAAAGCAAGGGGTTGCATCTTTATGGTTATGCCGAAGACCTGGCCAAGCTCAGATGCCTGAAAATATAGCTTTCAGAACTCGATGTTTTTAGGTGTTCTCGGAAAAGGAATCACATCTCGGATGTTGGTTATGCCTGTGATCAGCATAATAAGCCTTTCGAATCCCAATCCAAACCCGCTGTGGGGAGCGGAACCGTATTTTCTCGATTCAAGATACCACCAATAATCATCCAAAGAAAGACCGCTTTCAATCATCCTGCTTTTAAGAAAAGCATATCTTTCTTCCCTTTGGCTGCCGCCAATTATTTCCCCTATTTGCGGAACAAGGACATCCATGGCGGCAACTGTTTTTTCGTCATCATTCAGCCGCATATAGAAAGGCTTTATTTCCTTGGGATAATCAAAAACGATAACCGGTTTTTTGAAATATTTTTCTGTGAGAAAGCGTTCATGTTCGGTTTGAAGATCGCTTCCGTAAGAAGCGGGGAATTCGAATTTTTCATTTGATTTTTTCATTATGTTGACAGCCTCATTATAGGGCAGGCGGATAAAGTCTGAACCGGCGATTGATTCGAGCCTTGATTTTAATCCCTTGTCAACAAAGCGGCAAAATAGTTCCAGGTCCTGATTGCATTCAGCAAAAACGTACTCTATCACATATTTAATGATCTTTTCGGCAAGATCCATGTTATCTTCAATATCACAGAAAGCCATTTCCGGTTCAACCATCCAGAATTCAGCGGCATGTCTTCTGGTGTTGGAATTTTCGGCCCTGAATGTCGGCCCGAAAGTATAGACATCCCCAAGAGCCAGGGCCAGAAGCTCGGCTTCAAGCTGACCGGAGACGGTAAGTTTCGCCTCCTTACCAAAAAAATCGTTTTGAATGTCGTTCCGGCCTGCAGAAAGAGTGGTTACTTTGAACATTTCCCCGGCTCCCTCGCAATCAGAACCGGTAAGAATCGGGGTGTGAACATAACGAAAGCCATTTTCACGGAAGAACCTGTGAATGGCGTATGAAATATCGGAACGGATCCTGAAGGCAGCCCCGTATTTGTTTGTTCTGGGTCTGAGGTGAGCAATTGTTCGCAAAAATTCATCACTGTGACGTTTTTTCTGAAGCGGGTAATCTTCGGGAGCAGCCTGAATAATTTCAAATTCTTCCGCCTGTACTTCCCATTTTTGACCCTTACCCTGAGATGGTACCAGTTTGCCCCGGACCGAGACAGACGAACCGGTATTGATTTTTCTGATATCTTCGTAATTTGGAAGCTTATCATCGGCTATAACCTGTATATTGGCCAGGCAGGAACCGTCGTTCATTTCAATGAAAGAAAAAGTTTTTGAATCGCGCCTGGTCCTGATCCACCCTTTTATCAAGATGTCATCAATAGGCCCTTCGGATTTGAGCAACTTGTTGATCTTGGTTCTTTTCATAATCAGATTCCTGTATCATAAGCCGCTGTATGTTCTGATAGTTAAATAATACAGATGGTTGTTTCTCTGAACAAGTATAACCAGGGATTTTTTCATCCGGTAGCGAACAATGGCCGAGCGGAAATCTTTGATATTGTCGATCCTTATTTCGTCAATCCGGCGTATGATGTCACCCCTGCTTACGCCCATACGGTCAAGATCGGAGCCCCGTCTGGTCTTCACAACGACAACTCCCTTGGAGCCAGAAATACCGAATTTGGATGCAAGCTCAGAAGTTATGGGCGAAACCATGACGCCTAACATTGAATAGGCTAGTTCTATCGCTCTTTTTTCTGGAAAAACACAGGCTTTTAACTTCGTCTTTATGTGTTTGCCCCTGCGCAGAAGATCCAGGGTGACGGTTTTACCGGGAGCCACGTCCTTTACAAGTGAGTTGAAGTCTTCTGTGTTTGCAACAGGATTTTCGTTCAGTTTAAGAATGATGTCGCCTTCTCGAACCTTTGCTGATTCAGCCGGACTTGCAGGTTCGACATAACGGACGATGACACCGCGGGCAGCCTTCAATCCGAGGTATTGAGCCAAATGAGAGTCAATATCCTGAACGAAAATGCCAAGCCAGGCATGAATAACTTCTCCAAAGCGGATAAGGTCGGCAATTATTCGGCGGGCCTTGTTTATTGGAATGGCGAAACCAATGCCCCGGGCTTTAGCATAGATGGCCGTGTTAATACCAATGAGCTCTCCATTTATATTCAGCAACGGACCGCCGCTGTTACCGGGGTTGATTGACGCATCGGTCTGAATGAAGTTGCGGTAGACCCGGTCGGATGTTCTGATACTCCTTCCCAGGGCACTGATGACCCCGGTCGTAACGGTATGTGAAAAACCGAAAGGATTACCGATTGCAATAACCGTTTCTCCTATCATCAGGTCGTTCGAATTACCCATTTCAATTGACGGCAACGGTTTATCGGAATCGATCTTTACAACGGCAAGATCAGAATCTGGGTCGGCACCTACGAGATGGCCCTCGAATTCGCGTCCGTCTTTGAATGTGACATTTATTTTGGTGGTTTTTTCGACAACGTGAGAGTTGGTCAGGATATAGCAGCGCTTTCCGTCAATGATGACACCGGAGCCGAGGCTGTAACGTTTTTGATGGCGTGAAAAGTAGGGATCGAAAAAGTCTTTGAAAAAATTATCGAAAAAAGGGTCTATTTCAAATCCGAACGGATTTGGGCGATTGCGGACCTGGTATTCAGAGCTTATGTTGACAACTGCCGGACTGACACGGCTGACGGCTATGACAACCGGAGTTTTGCGGTTGAATGCCGCAGCTTCGGAAAAAAATGTTATCGAAAAAAGACAGGCAATGACGGATAGTGTTATAAGAAAGCGTGTCTTTCTATGGCTCTGGCGCTCAGATCTTGAGCCCGATCCATATCGGGCATAAGTTTCGCGACCGTTAACAAACCGGAAACAATATTTGCTTTTTGGGGCCTTATTTGTCATGGCTATGAATTTAATCTGCAAATGATCCCCCAAGGGTGAGAAAAAAACAACCGATTAACCAAACCATTTGGAAGCCCCTATCATGACCGCCGGTGATATTCAATCGATGCTGGAAAAATTACAAAAACCAAGCAGCTATCTTGGAAATGAAACTAACGCTATAATAAAAGAACCAGAAAAGGTAAAGTTAAGATTTGCATTGGTTTTCCCTGATTTATACGAAATAGGCACATCTCATTTCGGAATTCAAATTCTTTATCATATTTTAAACAGCCACCCCGAGATATATGCAGAGCGTGTTTATGCGCCGGCCAGGGACCTGATGGCTTTGATGGAGCAAGGCGGATACGAGTTAACTTCCCTTGAAACGAAAACACCGCTGAAAAATTTTGATATAATAGGGTTCAGCTTGCTGTATGAGCTGAATTATACAAACATACTGCATATTTTACGTCTGTCGAAACTGCCATATAAATTCAGTGAAAGAAAAACAACGCGGCCTTTTATCATTGCCGGGGGGCCATGCACGTGTAATCCTGAACCGCTGGCGCCGTTTTTCGATGCCTTTGTAATCGGTGACGGCGAAAAGGTTGTGCTTGATCTGGCCATGGCTTTTATTGATTGGAAAAAAAAGGGAGCAAAACACAAAAAGGAGCTGCTTGCACGATGGGCCTGGTCCGATGGCGTGTATGTTCCAAGATTCTACAAAGTTCATTATGAGCAAGGCCGGCAGTTGCTGGAAGCGGAAAAGGGCTTTCCAGAAAAGATAAAACGCGCCGTGGTTCCCCTGCTGGACGATTCCAATTTTCCTGATTCGCCCATAGTGCCTTACGGAAGGCCTGTCCATGACCGGCTGCGGCTGGAAATTTCCAGGGGATGCACAAGGGGCTGCCGCTTTTGCCAGGCAGGTGTTATTTACAGACCGGTAAGGGAAAGAAATCCCGGCCAGCTTCTGAATCTGGCTGTAAAGGCTATTGAGAAGACCGGCTACCAAGACGTCTCCCTGTTGTCGTTGAGCACAGGTGATTACGGCTGCTTGTTCGAAATTGTTAAAGACTTGATCGAGCTGGGCAAAAAGAAGCACCTGGCCGTCTCGCTGCCTTCCATAAGGGCCGGAACACTGAGCGGCGAAATGATGGAGCTGATCAGGCAGGTAAGGAAGACCGGCTTTACCATAGCTCCCGAGGCCGGCAGTCAGAGGCTGCGGGATGTCATAAACAAAAATGTCGATTACGACGATGTGCGGCAAACCGTCGAGCAGGCCTTCGAACTTGGCTGGCAGGTAATCAAGCTGTATTTTATGGTCGGGCTGCCGACCGAAACCGATGAAGACATCCATGAGCTTATCGAAATGGTAAGGCGGTTAAAAAAATGCACGCCCAGCCATGGCCGGGGCGGAAAAATAAATGTCAGCGTGGCGACATTCATACCCAAGCCACATACACCCTTTCAATGGCACCGGCAGATCACGCTTGCCGAAAGCGTCGCCAAAATAAAGCTTATCAGAAAAGAACTGAAAACAAACCGGATCCAGGTAAAATGGCAACAACCGGAAATGAGCGTGCTTGAAGGGTTATGGGCCAGGGGGGACCGCAGATTGTCCGGTCTTTTGATTGAAGCGGCGCGGCGCGGCTGCGCCTTTGACGGCTGGAGCGATGATTTCGATTTTGAAAAGTGGCAAGAATCGATAACATCGTCCGGAATAGACCCGGCTTTTTACATGGAACGCCGGAGAGATCTCGATGAGCCCCTGCCGTGGGATCATGTCGATGTGGGGATAAGCAAGGACTTTTTGAAAGCAGAATGGGTAAATTCCCTGAGCGGAAACAGGACGCCTGATTGCCGCTGGGACGGGTGTCAGAAATGCGGGGTCTGTGACTTTGATAAAATCAAACCCGTGTTGTACGGCAAGGTTCCCGATGCGGGTATCCTGGCCGGGGTGACGGAAAAAGATGCCGGCCGGAAAAGATGGCTCCTGTTTCGCTTCCGTAAAGCCGGATTGGCGCGTTTCCTGGGACACCTTGAAATGTCACAGGTTTTTATCCGGGCCTTCAGGCGGGCCGCGGTTGATCTTGTTTACGGCGGAGGCTTCCACCCCTTGCCCAAAATGATTTTTGCAGACGCTTTGCCGCTGGGCATGGAAAGTCACGACGAGGTGGGCTATGCTATGGTTGAAAGCGCTAAGAAAGCGGCGGGGATCGGAATGGAGGTAAACCGGCAGCTTCCCGAAGGCCTGGAAATAATGGAGTGCGAAGAAATTGAAAGTCCGAAAAAGATCAAAATAGAGGCTTTTAGCTACAGAATATCTTTGGATCAACGGCTGGTCGACCCTCAGCGGCTGGTTGCGTTTCAGACTGCGCCCAAATGGCCGTTGCCCAAAAGAACCAAAAAGGGTTTCAAGCGTATTGTCGACCTGAAAGAATCCGTAATCGATATTGCAATAGCCGGCCCTTCAACGATTGTAATGACAATAAGCAACAAACAGGGTAAAAGAGTAAGGCCCGCAGAGGCCTTGATGAGTATCCTGGATGTTCCGGATGCCGGCCGGGAAAAGATGAAGATTGTAAAAACGGCAAGTATCATGAACTGATTTTAGGAAACGGTTCGCGACTGGAATTGAAAATGACAAACAAGAAGATAATCATCAATGAAACTGTCCATGAAAAGCGGGTAGCCCTTGTTGAAGATGGCAATATCACTGAGCTTTTCATAGAGCGAAGGGGCGGAAACGACCGTACCGGAAATATATATAAAGGAAGGGTTCAGAGAGTCCTGCCTGGAATGCAGGCCGCTTTCGTCGATATTGGTCTGAATCAGGCAGCCTTTTTATACGTAAACGATGTCATTAAAGAGAACATCGTGGAATTTGAGGAAATATTCAATAACAATCACTATGTTAACGTTTTGGAATACGGTTTGGATCAGCCGGACTCCGGCCGGATGGACGAGGATCAAAAACGGGTTGTCAAAATTGAGGATTTGATCACCGAGGGACAGGAGTTGCTGGTACAGGTAGCCAAAACCCCAATCGGAACAAAAGGGGCAAGAATAACAACCCATATATCTTTGCCGGGCAGATTCCTCGTTTTGATGCCGTCATCCAGCCACATAGGTATTTCACGCCGGATAGAGGATGAATCAGAAAGGCAAAGACTGAAACAGATCATTACCGAATTACGCAACGATGATCTGGGTTATATCGTCAGGACGGCGGCAGAAGGGGTCGTTGCGGAGAAAATTTCCCAGGAGATGGAGTTTCTCAAGAACCTGTGGGAAACAATAAAGAAAAGATATCATTCCGCACCGACCCCGTCGCTGGTACACCAGGAGCTGAATGTTTGTCTGAAAGCCGTTCGCGATTTGTTGATCCATGACGCCGAAAAAGTTATTATCGATTCAAAACGTGGACTTAACTCAATTCTGGAATTTTTGGACACATTCATGCCCGGTCTTAAAAGCGCGGTTGAACTTTACGAGGGTTCGGAGCCCATATTCGATGCGTTCAACCTCGAAG
This sequence comes from Desulfobacteraceae bacterium, assembly GCA_027068085.1. Lineage (GTDB taxonomy): Bacteria > Desulfobacterota > Desulfobacteria > Desulfobacterales > Desulfosarcinaceae > JALVQM01. The sequence continues at coordinate 42,633 of JAMOUQ010000039.1, forward strand.
GTGACATATCCAGGGCCCTGAAAAAGAAAGTATGGCTGAAATCAGGTGGTTATATCGTAATAGAACAGACAGAAGCCCTGGTTGCCATCGATGTCAACACGGGCCGCTATGTTGGTAAGCACAACCTGGAGGAAACCATTTTAAAAACGAATCTTGAAGCGGTAAAAGAAATAGCGTACCAGATCCGGCTGAGGGATATTGGTGGAATCATAATAATCGATTTCATCGATATGGAGAAAAAAGCCAATCAGGACAAGGTGTTCAGCGCCCTGAACGAAGCCTTCGGAAAAGACCGCAGCAAAACCCACATTCTTCCCATGTCCGAAATGGGGCTGGTGCAAATGACTCGCAAGCGCATCCGGCAGCCGCTTAACCGCCAGCTTTGTGAACCGTGTTTTTACTGTGAGGGAGAAGGGTATCTGTTATCCAAGAAGTCCATTTGTTATAATATATTCAGGGAAATAGTACGCAACGGACGTGATATGCTCGGAAACCAGCTAACTCTCAAGGTAAATCCCAGGGTGGCAGATTACCTTCACAAGGAGGAGGGTGATCTGATAGATTCCCTTGAGCAGATAATGGGGCGCCAGATTCAGATATATCCGGATGAAAAATTTCATCAGGAACAATTCGAGGTGCTGGAATCGTTGAGATGATGTTTCGTTTGACCTATCAAGGAAATAGCCGGAGGCTGCCGGTAAGCCTGCTTGGGCATAAAACGGCTGTCAAAAACGCGAATTTAAGAATTCGGCAGGCTTGACAAATAAATGTTTTTATGGTTAGGGTTGCCGATTATGCGAATTAGATGTTTTTTGAAAGACAACAGGCAGGATGTTATTGATAACTTGATAAAACTTCAAGCAAAAGGACCTTAAGGGATGAAAAGAACTTATCAGCCAAGTCGTATCAAAAGAGCCCGTACACATGGATTCAGAAAGAGAATGTCTAGTAAACAGGGAAGATGTGTTATCAACCGCAGGAGAGCCAAAAACCGTAAGAGGCTGGCCCTGTAACAGAGTAGAAACCTGCCGCAATACTTGGAAATGATCGGAAAATCGAAAATACCGGGAAAAGGCGTCATTGGCCAGGCAAAGCTATACAAAGCAAGACCGGCTTCTAAAAAGGGCTGAATTCTTACGGCTTAAAAAAACGGGAAAAAAGATTCAAGGGCGCCTTTTCATCGCGATTACGGCATTAAACGGCAAGCAGAGAAGCAGGTTGGGCATAACGGTCACACGCAAAGTCGGCAAGTCCAGCCAGAGAAACAGGATTAAACGTCTGGCACGAGAGTTTTTCAGATTGAATCGCAGGCAGCTTGCAAAAAATTGGGACATAAATATCATCGCCAAAAACAAGGCAGCAGAGGCAAGTAATTCCGAGATCGCCGCAGACTTGCAAAATATTTTCAAATCTCTGCGCTCGTGCGAAAAAAAGCGCTAACAGGCCCGGGCCCATGAAGAAGATCATGCCGGATAAAGCTTACAGCCCCAGCAATAGGGTCAGATGCGGAAAGCCTGCCGATGCGGGCGAAGGCTTGATGAAAAGCTCAAAGGTTTCCATAGAGGCGACAAAACGAATTCGGCGGCCTGTTACGATATGGATCAAATCAGGATTGTTATTGTTGATACGGTTGTATCAACTGATTATATCGCCGGTAATGCATTCGTCATGCCGGTTTTATCCAACCTGCTCGGTTTATGCATACCAATCCATCGAGCGCCACGGTGTATTGAAAGGAAGCGCTCTGGCCATGAAGCGCCTGGCCAGATGCAATCCTTTCGGTGGCCGAGGATATGATCCTGTCCCCTGATCTCAGATGCCTGTCATTTGCTGAAAACCAGTGTCAAAATCTTTGACGTGTGATTGAAAAGAAAAGTTTCCTGCCCTTACGGATGTTCTTTGCGCAGAAGGAAATTTCAACCATCACCTGTACGCTTGTCCAAATCGGAGGCGAATAGTATGGAAAACAAACGATTGCTGATGGCAATAGTTCTATCTACAGTTGTTTTTATCGTTTGGAGCTGGTTATTCGTTAAACCCGCCCAAAAAATGAACCCGGCGCAGGCTCCCCAAAAGACCGCCCGGCAGGAAACAAAAGCCCCGGAGGAAAAGTCCGCGCCGTTGCCGGAAAAGCAGATTTCGAAAAAACCGACCAAGCAGCTGCACAATGCGCGGCAGATACAGATAGAGACGCCTTTATACATAATCACCGTGTCGGAAAGGGCCGGTGCGATTACAAGCATGGTTTTGAAGAAATACAGAGAAACCGTCGATAAAGACTCTCCTTTCAAGGAACTGATTGCCCCGGAGGTAAAGGAAAGGCTCGGAACCTTTTTCGTAGGCCTTGAAAATCACGATATCGATATCCCGAATGCGCTTTTTGTTGCAGACACTGACGAAAAAATGATCCGGGTGAAGGACAATAAAAGATCGGTTGCCTTTACATACATTTCGGACAAGGGGCTGAATATAACAAAGTCTTTTACCTTCGACCCGCAAAGCTACCTGATCGGCGTTGACATTAATGTTCAGAATACCGGAGAACAGGATCTGGCGGACAAGCTTACCATCGAGCTTCAGAATAAGATTGCCAGCAAAAAGAGGGCTTACGGATTTGAAGGACCAAGCGCGCTCATCGATGAAAAACTGGTAAGAGTGAATGTCTCCAAAATCGAGAAAAACAATCGCCACAGCGGGAAAATAAGATGGTTTGCACTTGAGGACCGCTATTTCATGACGAGCGTTATTTCCGAAGCAAGTCTGGCCGCAGACCTTGAACTTGCCGTAAAGGACAAGCTGGTGAGCAGCAAACTTGTTTGTTCTAAGTTTGACCTTCCTCCCCAAAGGCAGCAGAGTTTCAAATACGCCCTTTTTATGGGCCCGAAAAAATTGTCGATACTCAAAGCAATGAACAACGGACTTGACAAGGCGGTAAAATTCGGATGGTTTGATTTTCTGGCCAAACCATTTTTATGGTTCATGAATTTTATCTACCGCTATATTCCAAACTACGGTGTCGCCATAATAATTCTTACCGTCATCAGTAAGCTCGTCGTCTGGCCGCTTGGCAATAAGAGCTATAAGTCAATGAATCAAATGAAAAAATTACAACCTTTAATGAACGAAATTAAAGAAAAGTATAAAGACGACAAGCAGAGAATGAACCAGGAGATGATGGCCCTGTACAAAACATACAAAGTCAACCCCATGGGCGGATGCCTGCCCATGTTGTTACAAATACCTGTATTTTTTGCCCTTTATCAAATGCTCTATCAGGCCATAGAGCTCAGACACGCTCCTTTCATTTTATGGATAAATGACCTTTCCGCACCGGACAGATTGTTCCGGTTCAATTTTTCAATCCCATTCATGGAGCCGCCATATGGACTGCCCGTGTTGACGATAATAATGGGCATCACGATGATCCTGCAGCAGAAAATGTCTCCGCCTCCAGGAGATCCGGCTCAGGCCAAGATGATGATGCTGATGCCCATTTTTTTCACCGTCATTTTCATAAACTTTCCGTCCGGGTTGGTTCTTTACTGGCTTGTAAGCAACATTTTATCGATATTGCAGCAATGGTATGTTCAAAAAAAGGCGGCTTAACTCGGAGGTATGATTGATGTCGAAATTCAAAGAATTCCAAGGAAAGAACGTCGATAAAGCCCTTGAAAAAGCTAGTGCTGAGTTAAATGTGCCGGTTGAAAAATTAAATTACGAAATAATTTCCTACGGCTCTTCAGGAATTTTCGGGCTTGTGGGTGTAAAAAAGGCAAAAATCAAGGTTACGCTGGATGAAGGAGAGCAAATATGCGTAAACACCCAAGAGGAAGCCAAAAAACATGCCATATCCCTGGTAAACGATGCTTTTGAAGTCAAGGAAAGTGACAAGAAGCTGGACAAGGCGCTGGAAATCGGCCTGGATGCGCTGAGCAGAATCGTAAACAAAATAAGCGGGGACGCAAAGATCAAGGGATATTCAAAAGACAACAAAGTCTATTTGGAGGTTTCCGGGGGAAACAGCGGCGTTCTGATCGGAAAGCACGGGCAAACGCTGGATGCAATGCAGTATATTGTGGAAAAAATTGTGAACAAGGCCAATGACCGCAGAATTAGGGTGCAGGTGGACGTGGAAGGATACCTGGAAAACCGCAAGTCGAATCTGCGGAGACTCGCCTCCAGAATGGCGGACAAGGCCAGAAGAATACGCAAACCGGTAACAATCGGGCAGCTCAATGCATACGACCGGCGAATAATCCATCTGCACTTGAAAGACAACCGTTCCGTCAGGACCCAGAGCGTGGGCGAAGGTTATTATCGGAAGCTTATGATTTTACCGCGCAGAAAATCCCGCAACAGGGAGCGAAAAAACTGATACCGTGAAAGAGGAGTATATTTATAATCGATATGCCATCAAGGATACCATCGCGGCTGTTGCCACGCCGGTGGGAAAAGGGGGAATCGGAATAGTCAGGCTTTCCGGTCAAAAGGCAATAGAGATTGCCGCTTCCGTTTTTGTTTCCGGATCCGGACTTGAGGTCGGACAATTTGATTCCCACAGAATGTACTACGGCCACCTTGTTGACCCGGAAAAAGCAAGAGTGCTGGACGAAGGGCTCCTGGTCGTAATGAGAGCCCCCCGTTCTTACACAAGGGAGGATGTAGTAGAAATTCAGCTTCACGGCGGACCGGCCGTACTGAATAAAGCCCTGGAAATGGTGACAAGACGAGGCGCAAGGTTGGCCTTTGCCGGAGAATTTACCAAAAGAGCCTTTCTGAACGGGCGTATTGATCTGACACAGGCCGAAGCGGTTGCGGGCTTGATAAATGCCAGGAGCGCCAGGGAGCTGGAAATACAAAACCGAAAGCTGGAAGGGGAACTTGGCCGGCAAATAGATTGGCTGATCGAAAATATTCAGAAGATAATGGTGGATCTGGAAGCCGATATAGAATTCAATGATCAGATGGAAAGCGTCGTCAATGAAGAAGAAATCCTTGACAAGATCGAAGGGCAGATCCTGAAAAGAATAAAAAGCCTTGTAACCAGCTATCATAACACAAGGATCTATCTGGAAGGAATAAAGGTTGCGATCACGGGGCTGCCAAATGTCGGCAAATCGACCCTTTTTAACAGGCTGGCACAAAAGGAAAAGGCAATAGTGACGGAAGTGCCGGGTACGACCAGGGATTTGATAGAAGAATTCGTTGTGATTGAACAGGTGCCTTTTTATTTGACAGACACCGCCGGGATACAGGAAACGAGCGATCCTGTGGAGAAAATCGGGATAGAAAGGGCCGAAAAGGCCGCCCGGGAGGCAGACCTGATTTTGATGGTTATTGACCGGTCGAATCCGCAACCGGCAGCCGCAGAAAAGATGAAAAGTCGCTACAAGAGGAAAAAGATCATAACGGTACTTAACAAATCGGATTTGAAGAAAGACAATGAAGTAAAACAGCGCCCCGGAGATGAAAGCGCGGTTGCCGTGTCGGCCAAATACGGTCAGGGTATGGAGCGGCTGAAAAGAGCCATGGTGGAATTTGCCCTCGGATTTTTGGGAAGCGGTGAGTTTGACGGTCTCGCGCCCAATCTAAGGCAAAAGACAAGACTTGAAAACGCCATGAATCACATGCGGGACGCCGCCGAAAACATCAAAGCCGGCGCAGGCTATGAACTGGTCGTTATCGATCTTGGCAATGCAGTGGCCGAACTGAAGACCATAGTGGGTAAAGAAGACACGGACGTGATCTTGGACGACATATTCGAAAAATTTTGTATCGGTAAGTGACTGGTTTTTGTTTCACGTGAAACAATGATGGCTTCGCAAGGGGGCTGAAACCGTTCCGGCCGGAATTTGTAATGGGCCGGACGAAAGGGTGGACCGGACAATGGATTTCAAGCTGTTTTTTGAACAGTACCTGGCGTTGAGGGATAAGGCCGATCAGGCTTTCAAAAAGGTGACCGAACAGTTTCCGGATTGCGTGAGCTGTAAAATCGGTTGCGCTGATTGCTGTCACGCGCTTTTCGATTTGAGTCTGATCGAAGCGCTTTATATCAATCACCAGTTCAATAAGAATTTTGACGGGCAGACCAGGGAACGGCTTTTGGAGAAGGCCAACCGGGCCGACCGCAAAATTTACAAAATAAAGCGCCAGGCCCATAAAGATTTTGAAGCCGGAAAAACCGAGGCTGAAATACTTGAGAAAATGGCCGGGATAAAAGTAAGATGTCCCATGCTGGATGATGAGAATCGCTGTGAGATATATCAGTTTCGTCCGATAACCTGTCGTCTTTACGGGATACCGACGGCCATAGAGGGTAAGGCTCACACCTGCGGACTTTCAGGTTTCGAGCCGGGCAAACCGTATCCCACGGTCAACCTGGCGCAGATTCATCAGCGGTTGTATCAGATCAGTCTGGAGCTTGCTGCCGGCATAAAGAGCCGGTATCCTGGCTTGGCGCAGGTGCTGGTGCCTCTTTCCATGGCTTTGCTTACTGATTATAACGATGAATATCTCGGTGTTAAAAGCGCCGCGGAATCTGACTGACTGTCCCGGCACCGGGCCCGAAGCCTGTTGAAACATAAATAGGGTGGTTGAGGAAGGCTGCCATGGATTATTTCTCGGACGCTGACATCGAGCAGCGTAAAAGAGCCATTTTTGAGAATATGTCTGCCCGTGGTCAACGCAGGATTCTGAAAATGGGTTATGACAAGTGGGATCCCTTCCAGGATCCCAAGGATCCCATCGAAATCAGAAAAGATGATACCAACCGCACCCTTTCCCAACTGATGGCCGATTATTTCAGTCAGAGCCGGGAAAACGAGCCGTCGGCCAAGTGTCGCGAGGGGGTTTTCGAGATGGCCCTGGGGCTGATCAGCAAGGATGCCAAGTATTTGGCCATGCTCGATTTTGCGTGCTGGTATAAGGAGCAAAAAAAGCAAAGCCGCTCTTGATGCGGTAATAAGAAGCGTTGCTTCGCAATGATCTTCCATGGCTTGAAAAAAGGTTTTTGCTGTCAGCCAGCTTGAGCATTTCCATGTCATTTCAAAATCCCCCTGCCGGACTGGAACCTTTTCTTGTCGACGCTGTGAGGCGTGCCCATCAGCGCCTGAGCCCTGCTTTGTTGGTTGAAAGAGCCCGCCGGGCGTTCCCGGGATTGCGGGCCGGCCATGTCAGATCCGCGCTTCGCAGTCTGGTGGATTCAGGCGAGCTGCGCTACTCGTACCATTTCGGTCAGTCCTGGGTAGAGTTCAATTATAACCGGCCCATCCCGCTTTCCTCACGATTTATCCTTGTTCCGGAGTCGTCCCGGCGGATCTGCGTTCCGGGAAAGAAGATTATCCGCCTGGCAAGTGGTGGTGCCTTTGGTGCGGGAGATCACCCGACAACACGCCTGGCCTTGGCCGGCCTCGATTTTTTGGTTGATACGACCGATAACTGGATAGGCGGCCGGCGACCGGCCTGGGGGCTGGATATCGGAACCGGTACGGGTATTCTGGCGCTGGCCGCCATGAAACTAGGTCTGGATTTCGTCAACGCTTTTGACATCGATGCCTGCGCAAGGTTTGAAGCCCGCCGCAACGTGGAAATAAATGGTCTTTCCGGCAGGATCTTTGTCGGCGGCAGCTGGCCGGAAAGTAAAGTCTCTTATATGCTGGTTATGGCCAACCTGAGACTTCCGACCATAAAGCATTACTCGGAGCCCATTGCCCGACATATGTCGCCGGGAGCTTTCCTGTTGGTTTCCGGTATCAGGCCGGAGGAAGTCGGTTGCATTGAAAGAACGTTTGACGAGAAAGGTTTTAAATTGCTGTGGTCTTCCTGCGACGGAGGCTGGTGTTCAGGTGTCTTGCGCCGGCAGGGTGGGTGAGCCTGTTTGTCCATATCCGCTATTGGCCCCGGCAGGTTCGTTGAAATTTCGGGCTCTCTGCGCTTTGGCCTCTAAACCCTTGATGGACAAGGGTTTAAAGAGGCTATGGAAGTTATGGTTTTGCTGGCGCCGTGCTTTGGCCGTCTCGGGTCTTATCGGTTTTGGATCCGCCAGAGGAACCGACCGGAGCCACCGTCGGTGAATAAAACCTTCAGTCAGGTTTGGGTCGCAAAGGCCGTTCCGGTAATAACCGGCCGGCCTTCTTAATCCTTGGTCAGTGTCGTGCCCAGCAGATACTCCTCGTACTGGGTGGGACGCGTCTGATACAGCTCCAGCATGGCTTCATATTTTTTCCGAGTTTCACTGCTTTTCCATTTTTCCCAGTCCTCCAGGCTCTGCCAGCTGCAGATGATGATCATGTTGTACGGGTATCCCGGCTTCATCAGGGTTTCTCCGGAGATATAGCCCGGATAGGTCATTGCCTTGGAGCGCATCTCTTTGAGCAAGGCCAGAATTTGCTTGTTGTTGCCCTCTTTGAAACGCCGCTTGATAATGATTTTGGCTATCATGCCGGGCCCCCTTTCGCCATAGGATTGCGGAAAGCGGCTGCGCTTTGCGCAGTAAGGATGAGACCGCAGCCATTCAGAGCAGGCCAGTAATTACCGGTACAGGCAGGAAAAATGGTAACTGATTTTATGTTTGCACGCCCCGGACCGGACGGTCAAGCAAAAACCAAAAAGAGGAAAGAAAGCAGCCCTCCTTGCAGGTTTCAGGGAGGGCTGCATGCGGGACTAAAAAAACAGATGCCGATTAGCCGACGTTGAAACTCCAGAGTATTCCGGCACAGATTGCCGAACCGATCACACCCGACGCGTTGCAGGCCATGCCGTACATCAGCAGGTAGTTGCTGGGATCTTCTTTTTGCCCCAGCAGATGCACCTCCCTGGCAGAACCGGGTACGGCCGATACTCCGGCGGCGCCCAGCATGGGGTTGATCTTATCTTTCAGAAACAGGTTCATTATTTTGGCAAACAGAACCCCGGAGGCCGTTGCCAGACTGAAAGCCACGGCTCCCAGACAGAATATCAAGACCGATTTGGGCGTCAGGAAGACATCGGCCTGGGTGCTTGCGCCGACGGTGAAGCCCAAAAAGATGGTTGCGGTGTCGATTATTGCGGAGCTGGCCGTTTTTGCCAGGCGGTCCACCACCCCGCTGACCTTCATTAGGTTGCCGAAAAAGAACGGCCCCAGAAGCGGTATGGATGCAGGCGCCAGAAAACAGCAGAGAATCACGGCGGCCACCGGAAAGGCGAGCAGTTCCTTGCGGGAGACCTTCCGTTGCTCTTCGGGCATGTGGATCAGCCGTTCCTTTTTGGTTGTCAGCAGCCGGATTATGGGTGGCTGGATGATCGGAATCAGTGCCATATAGGAATAGGCCGCGATGGCAATGGGACCAATAAGATGGGGGGCCAGTTTCGCGGTAAGGAAGATCGATGTCGGTCCATCGGCTCCGCCGATGATGGCAATGGATGCGGCCTCCTTGGGCAGAAAGCCGAGGGCCAGAGCGCTTAGCAGGGTAAAGTATATTCCCATCTGGGCCGCGGCGCCCAGCAGCATCAGCTTCGGCCACGCCAGCAGGGATGAAAAATCGGTCATTGCTCCGAGGCCCAGAAACACGATTGATGGATAAAGCCCGGTGCGTACTCCGAAGTACAGATAATGGAGAACGCTGTTGTTTTCATAGATTCCCAGGCCGAATCCCTTGAAGAAGGGAATGTTGCCGACGATGATTCCGAATCCGATCGGCAAGAGCAGCAGCGGTTCATAGTTTTTGGCAATGGCCAGGGTAACGAAGAAGATTCCGATACCGATCATCAGCACGTAACGGTAGTCGGCCAGGTAGTAACCCGTGTTGTGAAGAAATTGCAGAAAAAGTTCCATTTGCCTTAAGCCCTTGTATTATTAAGATTTATGTTCAAGGCGCCTTCGGAGGTTTTCCCGGTTTCGGGCTGCTCCGGAAAGGTTGAAGTGAGTTTACGGAATCTGCCAGCGGAAAAGCCCGTCTCCGGTTGCCACCAGATATCCCTTTTCACGCAAGGTTCTGATCGTCAGGTGCGGATGGGGGTCGGAAGCTTGCTGCAGAATCTTGTGGAAATCGATCAGGGAAAATTTTTCGCCAAGCTCGGCGGTAATGAGCCGATAATATTCGAGAGCCGCCTCCGGGTTTTCCAGCGGATCGGCCGGCGGCTGGGGTAAAATTTTTTCCGGGCCGGACTGTTCCGCGGGAATTTGGTCTGATTTCTTTTTGGAGGTGGCGTTTTCCATGAGGTCGATAATGAAACCGATCCGGGAAATGACGAATGCCAAGGCTGACAGACCCAACATTACTATGGTTGCACCGGTTGCAGCCTGGGCCCAGCCGTTGGCGGCTGAAATGGCTTCTAGTCCGTACACTTTACACCTTCCTCTGGGGCAGGTTCTGGTTTTCTGCCGCCGGCCGGCTCCCTGTCAGGCGCTGGCCGCTGGCTTGAAAAAGTAATAACAATCGGATACTAAACGCTATCCATTAAATAAAGGTTCCTTTTCGAACACACTTTGGCCGGATTGTCAACAAGCTATTGCCGATTAATCCGCCACTGGCCGCAACACAATCCGAACCATGTGTTTTTATATGATATAAAAATAACAACGATCTCGATTTGAATCGATAGATCGTGTTGCCGCACAGCATATCTCATATCGGCCGGATTTAGCAAGCGTTTAGCTACATTTTAGCTTTTTTATGCTGAACCGGGAACACTGCGACTTTGGTTCGACTACAATCATTCCTTGTTCTTGACCGGGCAGGCATGTTGGCCTTATATATTTTCAAAGCCACCGCTCCGGTGGTGCTTTTGCTGTTCGGCCGGCTCTTTATCCAAATTCAGCCAAAGGAGAAATATATGCGCTTTTTTAAATTATTTGGATTGATTATCCTTGCCATTGCTGTTTCGGCTCCCGGCTCCATGGCCAAGACCAAAAAATTGAAAGCCGGATTTATATATGTGGGTCCGGTTGGCGATTACGGCTGGTCCCACGCCCATGACATGGGGCGCAAGTATGCCGAGCAAAAGCTGCCCTGGCTCAAGACCGTGTACATCGAATCGGTGGCCGAGGCAGACGCCAAGCGGATAATCAACCGCTTTGTCCAGGAACAGAAATGTGACGTGGTTTTTACCACCAGTTTCGGTTACATGCAGGACACCCTGGAGGCCGGCCGCCGTTATCCGAAAACGATATTCATGCATTGCTCCGGCTTCAAGCGGGCCAAAAACGTTGGCACCTATTTCGTCGATCTTTACCAGGTTTATTATCTGAACGGCCTCATGGCCGGAGCCCTTACCAAGACCGGCAAGATCGGCTATGTTGCCGCCTTTCCAATTCCCGAGGTCGTACGTCACATCGACGCTTTTGCCCTGGGTATCAAGGCCGTCAATCCCAAGGCCAAGGTTCATGTCAAATGGATCTATGCCTGGTATGGGCCCGACAAGGCCAGGGAAGCCGCCGAGGCCCTGATAGCCGAAGGATGCGATGCCCTGGCCTTTACCGAAGACACCCCTTCGGTAATCGAGGTCGGGCAGGAGCATACCGAGAAAGGCAAGCAGATTTATACCTTCAGCCATTACAGTCCCATGCAGCCCTACGGCAAGGATTCGGTCGTTTCAGGCCAGCTGGTGGACTGGGGCGGATTGTATGTCGATATCCTGAAAGAGGTTTACCAGGGCAAATGGACCAACAAGGACAGGTGGTGGCTGGTGGGCCAGGGAGCCGCCATTCTCGGAGGAAGCTTCAAGGAACCGGTCAATGCCAGGTTCGCCGGGGCGCTGAAGAAAGCCATGGTGGACACACCCGACCTTGGACGGCTTTCGGTCTACGACCTGGTCATGGCCCGCTATGACCAGATGAAAAAGGTTCCGGCAGGTTTCGAGCCCTTCAGCGGTCCTGTCTACGACAACACCGGCAAGCTGCAGATAGCCAAGGGAAAAAAGGCTTCCAAGGGTGAGCTGCTGAGCATCATGTATTACGTGGACAACATCGCAGGAAAGATACCCCATTGAATTGCGGTAAGGTCCGGTCTGAATAAGGGGAGTTTGCAGCCGCAGCTCCCCGTCTTTTTGGCAGGTCGTCTTTGTTTTGGCGCTGTTTTGAGCCAGAACCAACGGAAACGGAATCATGGTTTTCCCCGCCTCAAAGCCTAAAAGTTTCGAGCTGCTCGAAATGGTTGGTATTACCAAGTCGTTTCAGGATGTTGTGGTAAACGACGGTGTCGATCTGGAGCTGAAGGCCGGTCAGATTCTGGGCCTGCTGGGAGAAAACGGCGCCGGCAAAACCACCCTTATGAACATTCTTTACGGCCTGTACCAGCCCGACAGGGGTGTTGTCCGCATCAATGGCGAACCGGTGCGCATCAAGTCGCCCACCCACGCCATGAAACTGGGGATCGGCATGGTCCATCAGCACTTCATGCTTGTCGAAAACCACAGTGTGGCCGAAAACATCGCCCTGGCCTATGCGGGCACACCTTTCTTTTTTCCCCGGCGCAAGATCAAAGAGCGTATCGCAACCCTGGCGGCAGGCTTCAACTTCGATGTGGACCCGGACAGGCAAGTCTGGCAGCTTTCGGCCGGTGAACAGCAAAGGGTGGAAATAATCAAGGCCATGATAAACGGCGCCGGGGTGCTCGTCCTCGACGAACCCACTTCCGTGCTGACTCCCCGGGAAACCGGAGATTTGTTCGGGATGCTGCGCCGGATGCGCAGCCGCGGCCATGCCGTGATCCTTATCAGTCACAAGCTCGACGAGGTTCTCGATATCTGTGACCGGATACTTGTTCTGCGCAAGGGCAAGGTGGTGGGCCGGGCCGCTGCCGGCGATGTGGGAAAACGCGATCTTGCAAGGATGATGGTGGGCCGGGAAGTGGTTTTTTCCATTGCCCGCGAGCCGATGCCGCGCAAGGAAGTGGTGCTGAGTGTCGATTCGGTGCGGGTGCGCAACGACAAGGGGCTGGTGGCTGTCGACGGGGTTTCCTTCCGGGTCTTCAGGAATGAAATTTTCGGCATCGCCGGTGTATCGGGAAACGGCCAGAAGGAGCTGGTGGAGGCTCTGACCGGTCTGCGGCCGGTGCAAGAGGGTAAACTGAGTGTAAACGGTTTTGACATCACCAATCATGATCCAAGGACCATCTTCGATCATGGCGTGGCCCACGTGCCGGAAGAAAGGATTAAGTTCGGTATCGCATCCGGCCTGAGCCTTTACGATAACAGTATCCTGAAGCAGCAGCATCTGGACAAGTTTTCCAGGCCTCCTTTTCTGGCCTACGCAAAGATAAAGGAACATGCCCGCCGGCTGGTGTCCGCATTCAAGGTAAAAGCGCCTTCCATCGATATCGCCACGGGCCATCTTTCAGGAGGCAACATTCAGAAGCTGATTTTGGGTCGCGAAATCAGTGAAAGACCGGCCCTGCTGGTGGCTGCCCATCCCACCCATGGCCTGGACGTGGGCGCCGCCGAATACCTGCGGCGCCAGCTTCTGGAGATAAGAAGACAGGGCGGCGCCGTCCTGCTGGTATCCGAGGATCTGGACGAGATTCTCGAGCTGTGCGACCGGGTGGCGGTGATGTTTCAGGGCCGCCTGATGGGGGTCGTCGAGCCGGATGATGCTCGCCGGGCCGATATCGGGCTGATGATGGCCGGCACGCCCGCCGGGGCCGGGGAGGCAGTCTGATGGTGCGCGTATCGGTCTCGGCCCGGGGCGAGCTTTCTGCCGCGGCAGCCGGGTTGAATCTGCTGGGATCCCTGGCTGCCGGCATGGCGGCCATCAGCCTGGTCTTTGTTTTTTACGGAGTAGATCCCCTGGAGGCCTTTGGCAGCATCTTTGCCGGGTCCTTCGGCAGCCTTTACGGAATAAAGGAAACCGTCACCAAGGCCATTCCGCTGGTACTGATAGCCGCCGGGCTTGCCCTGGCTTTCAGGGCCAAGTTCTGGAATATCGGGGCCGAGAGCCAGTTGCTGATGGGGGCTATTTTCAGCACCTGGGTCGGCCTCAACTGGGGCCCGCACCTGCCTTCTTATGTGATCATCCCCCTGATGTTTGCCGCCGCCATGCTGGGCGGGGCCCTGTGGGGCATCATCCCGGCGGTGTTGAAATATAAGTTTGCCATCAACGAGGTGATTTCCACCCTCATGCTGAACTACATCTGTGCCGAGCTGACCACCCTCCTGGTGGTGGGGCCCTGGAAAGGAAAGACCAAGTTCGGCTTTCCCTATACCGATGACCTGCCGCCGCAGGCGGTTTTGGGATTGTTGCCCGGCAGCAGCATCCACTACGTGACCCTGGCGGTGGCCGTGACCCTGGCGGTTGTCCTGGGGCTGCTGGTGTTCAAGACCCGGTTTGGCTACGAGCTGCGGGTGATCGGTGAAAATCCGAATGCCGCCCGTTATGCGGGAATAGATTTTTTGCGCACCACCATGGTGGTGATGGCCATCAGCGGGGCGGCCGCCGGCCTGGCAGGAGCAGGCGAGATTGCCGGCGTCCATCATCATCTCAGTTATCCGGACGCCATTTCGTCCGGCTATGGCTATACGGCCATCATCGTTGCCTGGCTTGCCAAGCTCAACCCGTTTTACGTGGTGGTGGCCGGCTTCTTTTTTGCCGGTATTCTCGTCGGTGGCGATGCCATTCAGATTTCCCTGGGGCTTCCGGCGGCCACGGTCAACGTGTTCAATGGTATTTTGCTGCTGTTTTTGATAATGGGAGATTATTTCGCCAGGAACCGGGTGCGGCTGACCTGGATTGCGTCCGACAAGGGCTGAACATGGAAGAAATCATTACCTCCATCGCCCAGAGAACCCTGGTTGCCGGCACCCCCCTGCTGCTGGGAACGATCGGGGAAGTTATCTGCGAGCGCTCCGGCATCCTCAACCTCGGTGTCGAAGGCGCCATGTCCGTCGGTGCGGTCACCGCTTTCATCGTCACCTTCAACACCCAAAGCATCTGGCTGGGAGTGGCCGCCGCCCTGGCTGCCGGAATGTTGTTTTGCCTGCTGCATGCGGCAGCTTCCATCAGCTTCCAGGCCAACCAGGTGGTTTCGGGCCTGGCCCTGACCATGTTGGGCCTGGGACTGTCGGGGCTGGCGGGAAAGCCCTATGTCGGCCGGCCCCTGGCGGAAAAAATGAGCCCCCTGGCCGTCCCCGGCCTTTCCAAGATCCCTGTCCTGGGGCCCGTCTTTTTCAACCAGAGCCCTTTCTTTTATCTGGGCATCGGCTCTGCCCTTGCGGCCTGGTTCGTGCTCAGACATACAAGCCTGGGGATCAAGATCCGCTCGGCCGGCGAGAATCCCACGGCCACCGAGGCCCAGGGGGTCAATGTCAACAAGGTACGCTATTGGTGCGTGGTGGCGGGCGGGGCCTTCTATGGTCTTGCCGGTGCCAACCTGTCGATTTCCTATTCCAAGTCGTGGATCGAGGGCATGACCGCCGGCAGGGGCTGGATTGTGATCGCCCTGACTATTTTTGCCCTCTGGAATCCGCTGCGGGCCATTTTGGGGGCGTTCTTGTTCGGCGGGATTTTCGTTCTCCAGTATCTTTTGCAGCCGCTTGGAATTTCGCCCAATTTTCTGGCCATGTTGCCGTATCTGGCAACCCTGCTGGTTCTGCTGGCCGGCGGGCTGCGTGACAAACGCAAACTCAATGCCCCGGCCATGCTGGCCGAGCCTTACGTGCGAGGCCAAAGATAGTATTTTCCGCCCCGGCGGCCCAAGGGGCGACAGGTGCGCTGAATCTATAACGGATAGGAGGTTGCAATGGCTAAATTCTTGTTCGTGCTGAGCAAAGATGACGTGGAAACGGCCACCCGCTGTTTCCAGTTTGCCCGCATCGCCCATGAAAAAAAGCACGAGGTGAACCTTTTTTTCATCGACAGCGGCGTCATGTGGGCCGACAAGACCAGGGATTTCGACATGGCCACACCCACCGGGGACTGCGCCAACGACTACCTGCCGTATCTGGTGGAAAACGAGGTGCCCGTCTGGGTCTGAATCCCCTGTGCCAAGGCTCGTCAGGTTGACGAGCGGAACTTTTTCCCCAACATGGCTTTAAGTGGCGGCCCCCACCTGATCGACATGGCGGCCGAAGCCAGGGTTTTCAATTTTTAACCGGAAAATCAGGCGCCGGCAGGCTGTTGATCGGCTTTTGACGGCCTGCCGGCATTGCTTTTGAAATTGAGGGAACCCGTCAGCCTGCGCAGACCTCCGTCGGCGATCAAGCGCAGGTGATGGTCCAGCATGATGGCATCCCACATGTAGAAAAAGGTTTTCAGGGGTTCGTCAACCTTGTCCTTGTGGGTGAAAAAAATGCCTTCTTCTATCAGCCTTTCTTTTGAGAGCCCCTTTTCCAGGCCGGCGATTATCCTTTTTTCGCGTTGCTCTATTTTATCCAGAGCCCGGTCCCAGGCGGCCGCCGGATTCTTTCTGATAATTCCGCCGTGGCTCGTAACCAGCAGCCGGACATCCATGGCCCGCAGGCGGCAGATGGATTCCACCATGGCGGCAAGATCGCAGTTGTGCCAGCCGTACCAGGGGCCGAAGCGGTCCAGCCCCATGTCGCCGCAAAAGAGAATGCCGCTTTCCGGGAACCAGAAGGAGCAGTGACCCGGTGAATGGCCGGGGGTGGCCAGGACCTCGATCCTGACCCGGCTCAGCCGGGAAAGGATTCCGGGATGATAGGTTGTTGCCGAGTCAAGGGGCTGAAAACCCAGAGAGTCTGTCACGAATCTGCGCCAGAGGCTTTCCAGGCCGCAGGGACGGGCCGTGGCTTCCATCAGGCAGTCGAGATTGCCAAGGATCAGGCGTTCTGCTTCCGGCACGCAGACGATGATTCCCATGCCGGCCGCCGTGTTGACCCAGGCGGAATGGTCCAGGTGAAAATGGGTGACAAAGGCCATGTCCGGCCGCTGGCTGTCGAGAAATTTACCGGTATGATCAGGGCCGAGGTTGGGATCGATGGTGATCTTCAGCTCGGCCTCGATCAGCAGCCCGGCGCAGGCCTGGTAGTTGGCCATGGATTCGGGTTCCAGATAGAAGATGTTGTCACTCAGGGGGGTGATCTGCATGGCCGGGGGCCTCTGTGATTGGCGCGTGGTGGTTTACCCGGACTTTTTCCGGCGGATATTTTCCAGGTAGCTTTCCCATTCCATGGCAAGCAGTTGTTTCTTGTTGTTGTTGCACTGCTTGCAGGCCGGAACCACGTTGCCGCGGGTGCTCCTGCCGCCGCGTGCGATGGGGACGATATGGTCCATGGTCAGCTCCCCGGCCGGGGTGGGCCGGCCGCAGTAATGGCAGACGCCCTTGGCGCAGCGGCGTTTCCACCACTGGCTCTGGCGCAGCCGGCGGGCCTTGTTGCGCTCGGCCCTGATCCGGGACTCGTCCAGATCATAGGCGTATGGACCTGGTTCCGATTTCATGGAAGGGTAGTTTAGCGCGGGCAGGGAAAAATGCAACTAGTTTGATGGGGACGGTTCTGATGCCACCTTCAGGCCGCGGCGACCCAGCCAGGCATCGATTTCTGCCACCAGCAGGCGGTAGAAATCTTCCGATCCGCCCAGCCCGCTGCGGCCGAAATAGTAGTTGATTTCAAGAAACAGGGGCCGGATCTTTCCACGGGCCAGCTCCTCTTGGTTGAAAAGCAGGTCGAAACCGGCAAGCTGGATGCCTGCCTGCCGGCAAAGTCCGGCCACCGCCAGCCGGCCGGCCCGTTGCAGGCGCGGTGCTGAAAAATGGTCCAGGAAGGCTCCCTGCCGCAGGTTGGCCGGCTGCGGTTTTTCAGAATCGAGCCGGCGCCAGTAGGAAAGGAGCCGCCGGCCGATGACCACCACCCGCAGGCAGCGGTTGCGGCAGGGCACAAGTTGCTGGATGACAAATCCGGGCCGGCCGGACTCTTCGAATTTGGCCGCTTTTTTTATGGCCAACGACAGTTGGCCGGGGCCATCGATGGGAAAGACCGTTTCGCCTTCACCGCCCCAGTCGAGCTTGAGGATCATGGGATAGCAGATGGCTTCGGCCACGGACCGGCCGGGAAAGCGCTTTTGGAACTCGGCCAGGGAGCCGAAGGCCAGGGTTTTGGGGTGATCCACGCCCAGGGTGGCAAAAAGCCGGGCCTGGCCTACCTTGCCGGGATAGTCGAAGCGGGGGTCCATTAGGGGAAACACGTTGGGACAGTTGTCCCGGGCCATCCGGTAAAGGGAGCGGCCGCATCCCTGGGGCAGGATCACGGCCGAGGCCCTGCCGATGGCCTCCAGGTCGGAATCTCCCGGTTCACGGCCGGCGCATATGATGTTACGGTCGGCCTCATAGATGGGATGAAAGGAAACGATCATCGTTTGCCCACAAGCAAGACGGCATCGTCAATAGCCGAATTTACGCAGCGCCCGGGTGTCCCTGCTCCAGTTTTTCTGAACGCGGACGAAAAGTTCGAGGTAGACTTTGCAGCCCAGCAGTCTTTCGATGGACAGCCGGGCCGCCCGGCCTATCTGGCGCAGTTTTTTACCGCCCCTGCCGATGATGATGCCTTTTTGGGAGTTGCGCTCCACGTGGAGCGTGGCATGGATGACAACCATGTTGTCACGGCCGTCCTCCTTGAAGGCATCGATTGTCACGGCAACTGCATATGGTAATTCCTGGCCGGTGAAGCGGATGGCCTTTTCCCTTATCAGCTCGGCCGCCAGGAATTTTTCAGGCATGTCTGTCAGGCTGTCGGGCGGATAGAAAGGCGGACCTTCGGGCAGGGCCTTTTCCATCTCCCGGATCAGGACGTCCACCTGCTCTCCGGTCTTGGCGCTGATGGGCACCTGGGCCAGGAACCGATAGGCGCGGGCCCAGCCGTCCATGGCCTCAAGCAGCTTCGGTTTCTTGATGAGGTCGATCTTGTTCAGCGCCAGGATGGCCCCGGTTTTCTGGCTGCGCAGCTTGGTGATCAGGAACTGCTCGGCCTCCGGCCGGGCGGAGCTGGCATCGGCCACGAACAGGATCAGGTCGGCTTCGGCCAGGGTGGCCAGGGCCACGTCCACGATGCGCACGTTCAGGGGCTTGCTGGCCTTGTGAATTCCGGGTGTGTCGAGAAACACCATCTGGGAGTTGGGGTTGTGGGCAATGCCCAGGATCCGGTTGCGGGTGGTCTGGGGCTTTTTGGAGGTAATTGAAATCTTCTGGCCCAGGATCCGGTTCAGGAGCGTTGATTTGCCGGCGTTGGGGGGGCCCACGATGGCCACGAAACCGGACTTGAAACCGCTGGCTTCTTCCATGGTCATCCTCCCAGCCAGCCTTCAATGACCGTCCACAGTTCTTCCTTGCCAAGGCCGGTCTTGGCTGAAAATACACACAGGTTTCCGGGATCGGTTTCAAGGGCGGCGGCTATCTTGCGCAACTGGCTGCGGCGCTGATTTTTCGATAACTTGTCGGCCTTTGTCAGAACGATCTGGAAGGCCAGGTTGTGATATTTAAGCCAGGCGACAAGATCGTGATCGTTGCGCGTGGGCAGGTGGCGCATGTCCATCAGGGCCACCACCCCTTTGAGGTGCGGCCGCCGGAGCAGGTATTTTTCGATCATGGGCAGCCAGGTTTTCCGGACAGCCCTGGGCACCTTGGCATAACCGTAGCCGGGCAGATCGACCAGCATGAAGTCGCCGTTGATGGAAAAGAAGTTGATCAGCTGGGTCCGGCCGGGGCGGGAGCTGGTCTTGACCAGGTTGCGCCGGCCCAGCAGGGTGTTGATCAGGGAGGACTTGCCCACGTTGGAGCGGCCGGCAAAGGCCACCTCCGGTCCCGGATGATCCGGCCACTGGGACGGCTTGGCAGCGCTGGTGACGAAATTGGCCGTTTTAATCTGCATGTCGTTCAAGGTTCTTGAAATAGGCCTCCAGGCGGTCCATGCCTTCGGCGATGTTTTCCAGGGAGTTGGCGTAGGAAAAGCGCAGGTAGCCTTCTCCGTTGGCCCCGAAGTCGATACCGGGAGTTACTCCCACGCGGGCTTTTTCCAAGATGTCGAAGGCCAGCTTGTAGGAGTCGCCGGAGAATTTCTTGACGTTGGCAAAGACGTAGAAGGCCCCGGTCGGTTCCACGGTGATGCCGAGGCCGATCTGCCGCAGCCGCTTGATCATGAAGCGCCGGCGCTCGTCGTAGATGGCTTTCATCCGCTGGACGTCCCGGTCGGCACCGGTAAGGGCGGCAATGCCGGCCAGCTGGGAGACGGTGTTGGCCGAGATGAAGAAGTTCTGGTGAATCTTCTGGATGGTGCGGATGTATTTTTTCGGAGCGATGAGGTATCCCAGCCGCAGGCCGGTCATGGCGAAAAGCTTGGAAAAGCCGTTGAGTACGAAGGCCTCGTCGGTGAATTCCAGGATCGAGTGTTCTTTTCCTTCGTAAACCAGCCCGTGGTAGATCTCGTCTGAAACCACATATGGCCCCAGCCCGGTGATGGCCTCTATCCGGTCGGCGTCCAGGAGGTTGCCGGTGGGATTGGACGGCGAGTTGATCAGGATGGCCCTGGTCTTGTTGCCGGTTTTGGCCTTGATGGCATCGGGCCGGTACTGAAATCCGTTTTCTTCGTAGACCGGAACGGTCACCGGCCGGGCGTCCAGAAACTTGATGAAGTTGGGATAGCAGGCATAGTGGGGATCTGAGATGATCACCTCGTCGCCGGGATCCAGGATGGCGGCAAAGGCCATGAAGATGGCCGGCGAGCTGCCCGAGGTCACCACGATCCGGTCCGGATCCACCATCACCTTGTAGCAGCGGTAATAATAGGCGGCGATGGCTTCCCGGAGCTGCAGCAGGCCCAGGCTGTGGGTGTAATGGGTATGGCCGTCGGCCAGGGCCTTGCAGGCCGCCTCGTTGACGCAGGCCGGGGTGTCGAAGTCGGGTTCGCCCACCTCCAGGTGAATGATGTTCACTCCCCGGGCTTCGAATTCGCATGCCTTTTCGAGCACGTCCATGACGATGAAAGAGGTGATGTCCTGGGTACGCTTTGCCGTCATAGAAAAAAATCCCCTCTGTTTCAGACCACCTTGTTCAAAGGATATTCGATTATACCCTCTGCTCCGGCCTTGAGCAGCTGCGGAATCAGGTCGCGCACCACGTTGGAGTCGACCACGCTTTCCACCGAGAACCATTCCGACTGGTAAAGGGATGCCACCGTCGGCGCGTTCAGGCTCGGAAGGAGGTCGACTATCTTGTCCAGGGCCTCCTTGGGAACGTTCATCTTCAGGCCCACCAGCTTTTCCCCGACCAGGGCGCCTTTCAGCAGCAGGGCTATCTGTTCTATCTTTTCCCGCTTTGCCCTGTCCTGCCAGGCCGCGTGGTTGGCAATCAGCTGGGTGTTGGTTTGCATCAGCTCGTGGATGATCCTCAGGCCGTGGGCCTTGATGGTGCTGCCGGTTTCGGTCACCTCCACCACGGCGTCGGCCAGCCCCGAGACCACCTTGGCCTCGGTGGCGCCCCATGAAAATTCGACTTTCACCTCGATGTTGCGCCGGCTGAAATAGCGCCTGGTGAACTCCACCAGTTCGGTGGCAATCTTCTTGCCGTTGAGATCTTCGAGTTTGCCGATGTCAGAATCGTACGGCACCGCCAGCACCCAGCGTGCCGGACGCGAACTGACCTTCGAGTATACCAGGTCGGTGACCACGTGCACGTCGGACTGGTTTTCGGCAATCCAGTCCTTGCCGGTCAGGCCTGCATCCAGGGTTCCGGTTTCCACGTAGCGCGACATCTCCTGGGCCCGGCAGATGGCGCAGGAGATGGTTTCGTCATTGATTTCAGGAAAATAGCTGCGGCCGTTGACGTTGATGGTCCAGCCCGAGCGCTTGAACAGGGCGATGGTGGCATTTTGCAGGCTGCCTTTGGGAATACCGAGCTTGAGGATGGAGTTCATTGTTTGTAGACCTCCTTGGGATCGAAAACCGGTTTGTCCTTTATTATTATCCGGTCGTCTTCGACTATCTTGTGGAAACAACTGCGATGGCCGGTGTGGCAGGCGGCACCCCCCACCTGTTCTACCTTGAGAAGGACGGTGTCGTTGTCGCAATCGATGCGTATTTCTTTTACTATCTGGAGGTTGCCGGATGTCAGGCCCTTGGTCCACAGGGTGTTGCGGGTCCGGCTGTAATAGGTCGCCTTGCCCGTTGCCAGGGTTTTTTCCCAGGCCTGACGGTTCATGAAGGCCACCATCAGGACTTCGCCGCTTTCGGCATCCTGGGCCACAGCCGGCACCAGCCCGCCGAGTTTGTCAAAATCAAGTGCAAGCATCGTTTCTTCCCTTTTACTTTTAACGCCTTATAATACAGAAATGTTGTACCTGGTTTGAGCGTTTCAAATTGTGGATCAAACTTGAAGCTGTAACCAGAATTGACAATGGAGTCAAATGAATTTTGCCGGTATCCAAGACAGGATGCCGGCATCCCGAAAAGCTTTTTGATCGATGCCGGTTTTCATTCCCGCGGGGCTCAGGCGGCAAGGACCCGGTTTCCCGGCCTTGCTTCGGCAATTTATATCTGGTAGTTGCTGAAGGATCATTTTGGTCTGACATCCCGCAACCGAAAAGCGGTGGGGAGGCATTTGCATGGCACGACAGAAAACAACTTCCCAGATTCTTAAAAAGAGGGCCCGCAGGCGGCACGGCATCCTGGCCCGTATCGTCAAGTGGTCCCTCTGGATGGTTCTGGTCTTCATGCTGGTCGCAGTGGCCGCTACGGCGGGCCTGTTCATATACCTTGGCCGCGACCTGCCCCAGATAGGCTCGCTCAAAGATTACAATCCACCTGTCATAACATCGGTTTTTTCGGAAGACGGCCAGAAGATAGCCGAGTTTTTCGAAGAACGCCGGATAGTCGTTCCCCTGGAAAACATACCCGAAAGGCTGAAGCAGGCCTTCATAGCCGCCGAAGACGCCCGTTTCTATCGCCACAAGGGCATCGACCTGCTGAGCATAATCCGGGCTTTTTTCAAGAATCTCGAGGCCGGCGCCATAGTACAGGGCGGCAGCACCATAACCCAGCAGGTGACCAAGTCGTTTTTCCTGTCTCCGGAGCGCAGCTACGAGCGCAAGATCAAGGAGGCCATCCTGGCCTACCGCCTGGACAAGACTTTCAGCAAGGACGAGATCCTGTATCTTTATCTCAACCAGATCTACCTGGGCCACGGGGCATACGGGGTCGAGGCCGCCGCGGAAAACTACTTCGGCAAGACCGTCGACCAGCTCACCCTGGCCGAATGCGCCATGCTGGCCGGCCTGCCCCAGGCGCCGAGCCGCTACTCGCCCTTCCGTCATCCCGAGCGGGCCCGCCAGCGCCAGATCTACGTTCTCAACCGCATGGTGGAGGAAGGCTACATAACCAACCTGGAGGCCAGCGAGGCCATGAAGACCGAGCTCGATATCAAGCCCCGCCGCAATCTCTACCTGGAAAAGGTTCCGGTCTATACCGAGCATATCCGCCGCTACGTGGAAAAGAAATACGGCCGCAAGGCCCTGTATACCGAAGGCCTGCAAATTTACGCGGCGGTCAACCTGGAGATGCAGAAAATCGCCCGCCGCCAGGTTGAACTGGGCCTGGAGGCTCTTGACCGCCGGCAGGGTTACCGGGGACCCCTGGAGCACCTGGAAGTCGAGCAGATAGAACCCTTTGCCCTCCGGCTGGAAAAGGAGCTGAAAGAAAAGCCGCCGGCAGAAGGTGACATCGTCAAGGCAGTTGTTATCGACGTTGACGACAAGGCCGGGAAAGTTGTGGTCCGCATGGGAAACACGCGGGGGGTGATCAGGCTGGCCGGCATGCGGTGGGCCCGCAAACCGGATCCCGAGGTCGGCTACTGGGAAGTCAAGGTGAAAAAGCCCAGCCAGGTCCTGAGCAGGGGCGATGTGATCCAGGTGCGGATAACAAAGATAAACCGGGACGACAAGCCCTGGAGCGTGGAGCTGTATCAGACGCCCGAAGTCCAGGCGGCCCTGCTCTGCCTGGAGGCCGGAACCGGCCTGGTCAAGGTGATGATCGGCGGCCGTGATTTCAGTTCCAGCCAGTTCAACCGTGCCATCCAGTCCCGCCGCCAGCCCGGCTCGGCCTTCAAGCCCATAATCTACGCTGCCGCTCTGGACAAGGGCTATACGCCGGCCACGGTGATCATCGATTCTCCCATCGTGCTGGAGGACAAGGACCATGATTTTACGTGGAAGCCGCGTAACTACGGTAAAAAGTTCTATGGCCCGACCCTTCTGCGCGAAGCCCTGGCCAAGTCGCGCAACGTGGTGACCATCAAGATCCTGCAGGACATAGGCATAGACTACGTCATCGATTATGCCCGTAAACTCGGCATCGAGTCGGAGATAAACCGCGATCTTTCCATCGCCCTGGGCTCCTCCGGGGTAAGCCTGCTGGAGATCGTCAAGGCCTACTCGGTTTTCGCCAACGGGGGCTACCTCATCGAGCCGGTCTTCGTCACCAAGATCCTGGACCGCAACGGCGAGATCCTGGAAGAGATGAGCCCGGTCCGCAAAAAGGTCATCGAGGCCAGCACGGCTTACATCATGACCAGTCTCCTGGAAGGGGTGGTAAAACACGGAACGGGCCGCCGGGTAAGGGCCCTGGGCCGGCCGGTGGCCGGAAAGACCGGCACCACCAACAACCTCCACGACGCCTGGTTCGTCGGCTATACACCCCGTTATATCACCGGTGTATGGGTCGGGTTCGACCAGGAACGTTCCCTGGGCAAGGGTGAGACCGGCTCCCGGGCCGCCAGCCCGATCTTCCTCGGTTTCATGAAGGAGATTCTCAAGAACGAGCCGGTCCGGGTCTTCCAGGTACCCGACGGCGTGGTCTTTGCCAAGATCGATGCCGAAACCGGCCTGCTGCCCATACCGGAGTCGAAAAAGACCATTTTCGAATGTTTCAAGGAAGGAACCGTGCCCACCGAGCACACCAAGAAGCCGGGAGCCATAACCGAGCCGGAACAGTTCTTCAAGCTGGACATGTAGGTGCCGGCATCATGCTTGTCGTCACCCATATCGGCACACCTTGCGTGCGTTAAAGAAACCAAACCGCCGCGGGCACCGCGAAGACCGGTTTTACTTTCTCAAATATCTTCCCGCCGCCGGCTCCAATGCGCCGTCCGGCTTTGCGGCGCCGTATCCTAACAGGCCTTGACAGCCCTATCTGATTCTGTCATTTTTTTAATCTGGCAAATTGATTGAGTACGGTTCAGCAGATTGGTCTTTTGCAGCCGTGTTACTTTTCCCGCAGGGTGCATCTGTAATTGTATCCGGACGGTCACATTTAACATGGAATTGTCAGGCGGATAATTTTTTTCCAAACACCCAAGCGTCAGGAGGGAATATCATGAAAAAGGCCACAGTTATTTTTTGTATCGTTTTTGCCATCACATTGGGTCTCAGCGGCGCTGTAATGGCCAAGGGATCGGTCAAGGTGGGCATCGTCCTTCCCACCACGGGTTCTCTGGCAAAGTTCGGCGAGATCGAAAGAGATGCCTTCCTCATGGCTCAGGAGGAGATAAACGCGGCCGGAGGAATAAACGGATTGAAGCTTGAACTGTTGATCGAGGATACCACCGGCCGCCCGGAAGTCGGCCGCTCTGTGGTCGAAAAACTGATCACCAAGGATAAGGTGGTGATGATCGGCGGCGGTTACAGCAGTTCGGTAACCTATGCCACCGCCGGGGTGTGCCAGCAGAACAACATGCCTTTTCTGGTCAATACCGGTTCGGCCGACAAGATCACAACTTCCGGCTGGACCTGGATCTACCGGCTCAACCCGCCGGTATCCAAGTATGCCAGCGCAGTCGAATCCCTCCTGACCCAGGTTATCAAACCCAAGACGGTTGCCATCCTGCATGAAAACTCGCTGTTCGGCACCAAGGGTGCCAAAAAGTTCGACAAGACCTGTAAAAAGCTCGGCTTCAAGGTGGTCCTCAAAGAAGGCTACGAGCACGGTGGCATAGACTTCAAGCCGGTGCTGACCCGGGTCAAGCAGAAAAACCCGGATATCGTTTACATGATTTCTTACATCATGGATGCTTCCCTGCTGATGAAACAGGCCAAGGAGCTCAAGCTCACGCCCAAGATGTTCATCGGCGGGGCTGCCGGATTCACCATGCCGGAGTTCAAGGAAAACGCCGGCGTGGCCTCCAATTACGTGATTTCCGCCACCCTCTGGCACCAGGTTCTGCCCTTTCCCGGCGCCATGGAATTCTACAAGAAATTCAAGGCCCGTTTCAACAAATCGGTCGATTACCACGGGGCCGAGGCCTACGCTGCCTGTTACGTGATCGCAGACGTGCTCAAGCGGGCCAAGTCCTTCAAGAACACCGATATCAAGGCGGCCCTGGATGCCACCGACATGATGACCGTTTTCGGTCCGGTGAAGTTCACCACCTGGGGCAAGATGAAAAACCAGAACAAGGCTGCCACTTACGTGGTTCAGTGGATAGACGGCAAGCTCGAGCTGGTCTGGCCCAAGGAACATGCCACCAAGCAGTTTCAGTATCCCATCGACTGGCTGAAGGTGTGGGGTTACTAAGGAGCCAAGCGGGTCCTGGCGGGCTTTTTGGCCCGTCAGGCCGCAACCAGGGGCTCGTCGACAGCCAGCGCGAACTTGAAATAGGTTCAAAGCGGGAAACCCGAATCTTTACGGAACCAAACGGTTTTGGTTCCGTAAAGAGTTTCTGAAAGGACTGTCATGGATGTTTTTATCCAAACCATAGTCTCAGGGATCCTCATCGGCGGGATTTACAGCATGATCGGAATCGGCATGACGCTGATCATGGGGGTCATGGGGATAATCAACCTGGCCCATGGACAGCTGATGATGGTGGCCATGTATATTACCTTTGTAATGGCCCATTTTTTCCACGTCGATCCCTATCT
Organism: Desulfobacteraceae bacterium; assembly: GCA_027068085.1. Lineage (GTDB taxonomy): Bacteria > Desulfobacterota > Desulfobacteria > Desulfobacterales > Desulfosarcinaceae > JALVQM01. Next base: position 69,459 of record JAMOUQ010000039.1, read on the forward strand.
CTCCCTACTGGTGGCCATGCCGGCCCTTTTTCTGCTCGGAGCTTTCATTCAGAAGACTTTGCTAAATCCGCTGATCAAGGTAGAATCGATTCTGCCGGAGAACCAGGTTCTCATGACCGTGGGCATCGGAATGGTGCTGACCGAGATCGCACGCTTCATTTTTTCCTCGGATTACAAGACGGTCAAGACCTCTTACAGTTCCTCGGCCATCTTCATTGGTAAAATTTCGTTCAATGTTCCCATGTGCATCGCCTTCGGCTTTGCTCTTTTTTTCACCGCCCTGCTGTTCTGGTTCCTGCTGAAAACAGATCTTGGCCGATCCATCCGGGCCACCGCCCAGGACAGCGAGGCGGCAACCCTGATGGGAATCAACAGCAGCCGGATAACGGTCATAACCTTCGGGATCGGTTCGGCCCTGGTGGCTGCCGCCGGCGTACTGTTGATGCCGATTTTTTACCTTTTCCCGGACATCGGAGGGGCATTCACCCTCAAGGCTTTCGTGATCACCATCCTGGGAGGACTCGGTTCCACGGTGGGTGCCATCGTCGGCGGCATAGTCCTGGGAGTGGCCGAATCACTGGGCGCAACCTATATCGGAATGGGTTACAAGGAAATGGTCGGTTTCGTCATCTTTGTCCTGGTGCTGATATTCCTGCCCGGAGGCCTGAAGCGCCTGACAAAGATATGACGCTGGCGGTATCAAGCTTACCTGAGAGGCTACTATGCAGAAAAAGACAATCTTTTGGGGTGTTCTGGCCGTGGTCGCCCTGGCTTTTCCCCTGGTGATCCGTTCTCCCTACTACCAGCACCTGGTGATAATCAGCCTGATGTGGGTCATCATCGGCTCCTCGTGGAATCTGCTGGCGGGTTATACCGGCCAGGTCTCTTTCGGGCACGCCATTTTCTTTGGTGTGGGGGCATATACTGCCGGTCTGTTTCCCATCCATCTCGGCCTTTCGGCCTGGTGGGGGATGCTGACAGGCGGCATCGTTTCCATGCTGGTGGCCCTTTTCGTGGGATGGGTCTGCTTCCGCTTGCGGGGGCCGTATTTCGCCCTGGCCACCCTGGCAGGCGGTGAAATCGTCCGCCTCATAGCCACAAACTGGGAGAGCCTAACCGAGGGCATGGTGGGAATCCTCATCATCCAGACCTTCAAGAGCAAGCTGCCCTACTATTACATAGTACTGGTTCTGGCCGTGGCCTGCATCCTGGTCATCGAACGGATCATGAAGTCCAAATGGGGTTACTATTTCGTTTCCATCAGGGAAGATCAGGATGCCGCCGAGTCCATGGGGATCAACACCACCTTGTACAAGAACATATCTTTGCTGGTAAGCGCGTTTTTTACCGGCATGGCCGGTGCCTTTTACATGAACTACATGGCTTTTATCGATCCGGAAGTGGTCTTTTCACTCCATTTTATTTCCATAATGGCGATCCTGGTCGGCATTGTCGGAGGCGTGGCCACCATCTGGGGACCGGCCGTGGGAGCCTTCATCATGGTGGGCCTGCAGGAAACTTTCAGAAGTTCCTTTTTCGGCCTGGCTCCCAAGTGGATCAGCCAGGCCCATGCCCTGGCCTTCGGCCTGCTGGTGATCTTTGTCATCATGTATCTGCCAAACGGAATCGTGGGCGACTGGGCAACCATCAAACGGCTTGTTTTCCGGACCAGGCGGACTGCCGGTTAAGACCAATAAGAGGGCATACATGGCTTTGCTAGAGATTAAAAATCTTACCAAGTCTTTCCGGGGCCTTACCGCTGTCAACAACGTGAGCTTCGAAGTCCATGAAGGCGAGATCGTAAGTCTGATCGGACCCAATGGAGCCGGTAAGACCACCATCTTCAACTGCATCAACCAGTTTTTTCCAATCAGCGGGGGAGATATCATCTTCAGGGGTAAAAGCCTGAAGGGCATGAAGACCCATAAAATATGCCGGCTCGGAATCGGCCGCACCTTTCAGGTGGTCAAGCCCCTGAAGCGGATGACCGTGCTGGACAATGTCACGGCCTCGAGCTTTTGCAGGATCAACAGCATCCAGGATGCCCGGCGCAAGGCTCTGGAGATTCTCGAATTCTGCCACCTGCTGGATGAAAAGGACAAGCTGGCCCGCAGCCTGCCCATCGGCGGGCGCAAGCGCCTGGAGATCGCCCGGGCCCTGGCAACGGATCCCAAGTTGTTGTTGCTGGATGAGACGGCGGCCGGCCTGAACCCGTCGGAGCTGGACGAGGCCATCGACCTGATCCGCCGTATCCGCGAGACCGGGATCAGCATCCTGGTGGTCGAGCACATCATGAAGGTGGTCATGACCATCTCCGACAGGATTCACGCCATAAATTTCGGCCAGACCATCGCCGAGGGCGCGCCGGAGGAAGTGGCCAACAACAAGGCGGTCATCGAGGCCTACCTGGGAGAAAAACATGCTTAAGGTCGATTCTATCAACGTTGCCTACGGAGATCTGCAGGTTCTCTGGGATGTTTCCTTTGAAGTCAGGGAAGGTGAAATCGTGGTACTGGTAGGCGCCAACGGGGCCGGCAAGTCGACCACCCTCAAGACCATCTCTTCCCTGCTCAAGCCCATGAGCGGCACCATCGAGTTTGAAGGCCAGCGGCTGGACAAGCTGCCGCCCAACAAGATTATCGAGCAGGGGGTGGTTCACATTCCCGAGGGCCGCCGTCTCTTTCCCGACATGACGGTGGAAGAGAACCTGATAATGGGATCGCTTTACGGCGAGGCCAAGAAAAAGCGTTACCAGACCATGGAATATGCCTACGAGCTTTTCCCGCGGCTCAAGGAGCGCCGCAAGCAGCTGGCCGGCACCCTTTCAGGCGGGGAGCAACAGATGCTGGCCGTCGGCCGGGGGGTAATGTCCCTGCCGCGGCTGATGATGTTCGACGAGCCTTCTCTGGGCCTGTCGCCCCTGCTGGTCCAGGACATTTTCAGCCTGGTAAAAAAGGTCAACCAGGAGGGTGTCACCGTTTTGCTGGTGGAACAGAACGTAAACCAGACCCTGTCCATGTGCCACCGGGCCTATGTGCTGGAAAACGGCAGGATTACCCTGTCGGGCACAGGTGACGAGCTGATGGCCAACCAGCACGTCAAGGAAGCCTACCTGGGCATCTGATCCGTCATGCGCCTCAGGCCGATCCTGCTGGTACTGTCTTTCCTGGCCTTTGTCTCGGCTTCCATCGGGGGGTTCCTGTACTACGCCTCCCTGCGCCAGGCGGCCTACCAGAGCGCCCGGCGGCAGGTGGTCCAGCAGGCGGCCCTCATCCGCAAGAGCCTGGCCGCCTTTTTGTCTGAAAACAACAGGACCGTCGTCACCCTGGCAGGAATGGAAGAGCTGTCCAGGGCCCTGAGCCGGCCCGAGCCGGCCGCCATTGAGCGGGCCAATGCCGTCCTGGACCATTTTCAGGCCACCCTCCGGGCCGATGTCTGCTACCTGATGGACCGCAGGGGCATCACCATTGCATCGAGCAACCGCAAGGCCAGGGACAGTTTCGCGGGCAAGGACTTCGGCTTCAGGCCTTACTTCAGGCAGGCGATTGCCGGCCGTCCGGCCAGCTACCTGGCCCTGGGGACGACCTCCGGCCGCCGGGGGGTCTACAACAGCCACCCGGTTTACGATTGCCGGGGCAATGTGGTCCTGGGGGTGGCGGTCATAAAAAGTTCCATCGAAGAGACGGAAAAAAGACTCGGCCTGCCGCCGGACGATATCGTTCTGGTGACCGATCCCAGGGGAGTCGTTTTCATTTCCAACCGGCCCCGCTGGCTTTTCCATTACGTCTGGCCCCTGTCGCAGAACGAGGTTTACCTCATCGGCCGCGAGCGCCAGTTCGGAAAAGGCCCCTGGCGCTGGATAGGGTTTGAAAAGATCGATGCTTTTCATGCCAGGAACCGGGCCGGCGAAGTCTTTTTCATGCACCAGGAACCGGTGGACATGTTCGCCGGCTGGAAGATCATCCACCTGAGCAGCCGCAGGGCCATCGGCAAGGCCCTTTCGGCTCCCATGCTGCGGGCCTCCGGGCCGGCGATTGCCCTGTTGTGTATTCTGATCGGGGTTTCGGTGCTGTTTCTGTATCGCCGCGCCAGCGGGGAGATCGTCCGCCGCAGGACGGCCGAGCAGGCCCTGCGCCAGGCCCGGGAAAAACTGAGACTTTACTCCCGGGACCTGGAACAGCAGGTCCGCAAGCGCACAAGCGAAATTGCCGCCATTTTGAAGTACACTCCGGCCGTTATCTACATGAAGGATCAAAAGGGGCGCTTTTTGCTGGTAAACTCGCGTTACGAGCAGCTGTTCGGCGTCTGTCGGGAGAAAGTGCGCGGCCAGGATGAAGACAGCCTGGCCCTGCCGCCCTCGGCGCTCAAGCTGCACCGGTATGACGATGCCGTGCTTGAAAACGGCCGGACATACGAGCTGGAAGAGAGCATCCGGATCGACGGGGCCGAGCACACCTACCTGACGGTCAAGTTTCCCATCTACGGTGATGACCGCGAGCTGCTGGGTGTCTGTGGAATCGCCACCGACATTTCGGCGGAAAAGAGGGCCCAGGCCCAGTTGCGACGCCTGTCGGCGTCGATAATGGACAGCCAGGAAAAGGAAAGGGCCGCCATTGCCCGCGAGCTGCACGACGAGCTGGGGCAGGTTCTGACGGCCCTGCGGATGGAGGCGGTCTGGCTGGCCGAGCGCCTGCGGGCCAGGGATTCTGATTCGGCCGGACGCGCCCTGACCATGTGCAGCCTGATAGACAGGACCATCGAGGAAGTAAGGGGCATGGCGGTCAGGCTCCGGCCGGGAGTGCTCGATCACCTGGGCCTGGTAGATGCCCTGGAGTGGTACACCGCCGAGTTCGAAAGGCGGGCCCAGATTCCTTGTCTTTTCGAGCACCGGGGAATTTCCCGGCTTGACGGCACCCTTGCCACGGCGGTATATCGCATCGCCCAGGAGGCCCTGACCAACGTCGCCCGTCACGCAGGGGCCTCCAAGGCGGAAGTGAAACTGGTCCGCAGGGACGACGAGCTCGTTCTTTCGGTGATCGATGACGGCAAGGGATTCGAAGCGGCCGCCCTCGGGGAAAACCAGGGCCTGGGGCTGGCCGGCATGCGTGAAAGGGCGGCCCTTGTTTCCGGGACCCTGGAGGTCGATTCAGTTCCCGGCCGGGGAACCTGCATCCGGCTGAAAGTTCCCCTGGGATGAGGAATCCGATGGCTGACCGGAACAAGATCAGGGTATTGCTGGCCGACGACCACGGCCTGGTGCGGGCCGGTTTGCGCAGGATCGTGGAAGACAGCGGCCGGATGGAAGTGGTCGCCGAGGCCGCCGATGGCCGGGAGGCTTTGGCCGGGGCAAGGCAGACGGCTCCGGATGTGGCCGTGATCGACATCTCCATGCCCGACATGGACGGACTGGAGGTGATCCGCCGCCTGAACCACGAAATGCCTGATCTGCCCATCCTGGTGCTGACCATGCATAGCGAGCAGCAGTACGTCGTGCGGGCCATCGAGGCCGGTGCCATGGGTTACGTCACCAAGCAGTCGGCCCCGGAAAAACTCGTTGAGGCCATCTGCAAGGTGAATGCAGGCGCCCGTTATCTGACCGAGGAGGCTGCCGAAGCCCTGGCCGTCCGGGTGGCCCGGGGCAACAAAGGCGGCTCGGTGCTGGATTCCCTGTCCACCCGCGAGCTGCAGGTCCTCCGGCGTCTGGCCCTGGGCCACACCAACCGCGAGATAGCCGCGGCTTACAATATCAGTATCAAGACGGTGGACACATATCGTTTCCGACTGCTCAAGAAACTCAACCTGCGCAACAACGCCGAGCTTTCCCGTTTTGCCATCCAGAACAAGCTGGTCGAGCCGTGACAAACACGCTGTCAGCCTTTGAAAAAACATTGCAAATCAGGTTCATGCATGAACCGGTGGTCATAGATCCGCTTGGCATCAGGTGATAGCGGTCGACGGCAAGATCCCCGGCCGGTGCAAAATAGCGGCCGGGGATCTTGCTTATGGAGGATGGACGGCAGGTCAGGTTGTCTGCCGGCGCCTGAAAAAGGCCAGCAGCGGTTGCAGCCAGATGCCGGACATGAACCAGGCGTACAGAAAAGTCCCGATGGTGATCAGCACGTAGGCCCTGGCTATGTCCATGGGCGTTCCCTGCATGGTGAAGCCGGGGACGTAACCAAAGAGGAACGGCCCCAGGTACAGGAACTTGGCGAACTTGAAAGAAGAAAAAGCCGTGCGCCACATGTTGGCCTTGGCGATGGTGGCCCCGGCAAAGGCCGCAATACAGACAGGCGGCGTTATGTTCGAGTCCTGGGAGAGCCAGTAGACTATCATGTGGGCGGCTATTTCGTTTACTCCCAGATGGGTCAGGGCCGGCACGGCCACCACGGCCGTGATGAGGTAGGCCGCGGTCACAGGCACCCCCATGCCCAGAACCAGGGAGGCCATGGCGATCAGCAGGATGGTCAGCCAGAGCCGGCCGGAGGCCAGTTCGATGACGATGTCGGCAAAGGTAAGCACCAGGCCGCTGTATGTAAGGACCCCGATTATGATCCCGATCACCCCCACGGTGGCGCCGATCTTGAGGCTGCTTTCGGTTCCGGCCCGGGCAGCCTCCACGAAGCGGACCAGGCCCCGGCGGGCCGCACTGCGGTCTTTCCGGTAGATCAGGCCGGCTGCCAGCAGACCGGGAATTATGCTTATGTATTCGGGCAACTTCAGCCAGTTGCCGAGCAGGATCGATGTCACCACCGTCGCCATGGTAAGGTCCATGCCGGTCTCTTGGTTGAACCGGCTGATGAAAAGGCAGGTGACGGTTCCCAGGATGGCCGAATATCCCGGAGAGTAACCGCTCAGCATAAAGACCGTGATCACTATCAGGGGCAAAGTATAGAACCATTGTTTTTTTAATATTTCAAGGGCGCTGTGCTTGTGCGGCTGACCTACTATCTTATGGATCTTGGCCTCGTAATGCACCATAACGAAAACGCTGAAAAAGTACATTATGGCCGGAAACAGTCCGATGAGCATGATTTTGGAATAGGGGACACCGGTAAGCTCGGCCATGATGAAACCGCCGGCACCCATGATGGGCGGCATGAACATGCCGCCGATGGAAGCCGCCGGTTCGATGCCGCCGGCTATGTGAGGCTTGAAGCCGGCTTTTTTCATCATGGGGATGGTGAAAGTGCCGGTGGAGACCGTATTGGCGATGGCGCTTCCTGAAATCGATCCGAAAAGGCCGCTGGCAATGACCGCCACCTTGGCCGGGCCGCCCACCTTGTGGCCGACGGCGGCCAGGGGAAAGTCGATGAAGAAGCGCTGGGCGCCGCACTTGTCCAGGAAGGCCCCGAAAAGCACGAACAGGATCACGTAGGTTGCCAGGACGTTGGCCATGATGCCGAAGACACCGTCACTGCGGTAAAAGATGGTGGTGCAGAGGCCGGCAAAGGTGTCACCGGCATGGGCGAAAAGATCGGGCATGTAGGCGCCGTACACGCCGTAGAGCAGCATGGCGGCACCCAGCACCACGAAGGCGTTGCCGACCACCCTGCGGGCCAGTTCGATTCCGATCAGCACGCCCGCCACGGCGACGGCCATGTCGAGCGGGGTTTCGGCTCCGGTGCGGTAATTGATCACCTCGAAGTTGAGCATCCAGTAGCCGATGGTGATGATCGAGGCCAGGATCAACAGGTAATCGACTATCCGCAACGCTTTGAGCTTGGACGGATAGGCCAGGAAAACCAGCACGTAGGTGATCAGGACGTAGATTCCGCGGTGGTACTGGGTGGCGGCCGGCTTGAGCACCGCCGAGTAGGAGTAGAACAGCACCAGGGCCACGGCCAGGACGTCGAAGACGATTTTTTCGAACTTGTTGAGTTTTTCGTACACGGTTTCACCTGAAGGTTTTTTCAGAGATTGAGGCCGGAGCGCAGGCAACCAGATTTTTTCCGGGCATGAAAGGGTCGGGGTTGGCTTGCGCCAACCCCATTTTCAAGATTGCATCGGTTTTCTGCAGTGGTTGGGGGGATAGTCAGAAACCGATTACTTGAGGATGCCCTTTTCGCGCCAGAATTTTTCGGCTCCCGGATGCAGCGGGGTGGCGATACCCTTGATGCCGTCCTTGATGCTCATGGCCCTGAAGGTTTTCTTCTGGCTTACCATCCACTTGAGACCCTCGTCGGTGAAGATCTTGCTGAGGATTTCGTAGACGGCATCGGCCGGGGTGTTCTTGTTGGCAACCCACAGGGTAGCGTCGAAAAAGGAGCCCACGTCGTAATTGACCCCGCGGTAGGTGCCGGCCGGAATGACTGCCTTCTGGAAGTTCTTGTATTTTTTGAAAAAGCCGCTTTTCTCGGCATCGGCCGCCACGTCGACCAGGGCGATGTCGTTCATCTGGGCGGCCTGGATCACGGCTCCGCTGGGATAAGCGGTAAACAGCCAGAAGGCATCCAGCTGATTGTTGCCGAAGGCGGCCGCCGCGTCGTTGTAACCCATGGCATTGCGTTCGATCTTGTCCCAGATACCCAGGTGGGTGAAGAACATCTCGCAGAAACTGTAGGCCCCTGAACCGGCATTGCCCACGCCCACTTTCTTGCCTACCAGGTCCATGGCGCTCTTGATGCCCGAGTCGGCCCGGACCACCAGCTGGGCCGGTGCACCGTACAGGTAGGCCACGGCCATGACGTTGGTGTACTTGGTGGGGTCGTTGACCATCAGACCCATGCGGCCGGCGTAGACATGTCCGGAATAGACAACGCCGAACTGAGCCTTGCCGGAATTGACTTTACGCAGGTTTTCGGTCGATCCGCCCGAAGACTGGGCAATTACCCTGTACTTCTTCATGGCCTTGATGGGTTTGTAGGTCTGAATGGCGTTGGCCACGATCTGAAAGGTTCCTCCGGCCGGTCCGCCGGCGAAAACAAGCAGTTTTTTGGCCTGAACTGTTCCCGGGGCGGCCAACAGGGCGGTCACCATCAGGATTGCTGCCAGGGCAGCGACGAAACGGAAATTGCGCATGGTCCTCTCCTTTGAATTGATGAAAATTAAAGTGGCTACTATATCCGGGCCGCAGCCCCGGGCAGGGGCTGAGCCGGGATTATCCTTGCCTTATTCAGGATGATGGTTTCCTAACAAGGTGATTGCAGGTCTTCAATTGGATGAATTCTGATTTTAATGTAAGAAATTTTCTTACCCGGCCGGTTTTCGGGCTAGTTGGGCTGTTGGTCCGCTTCGCCGCACAGGCGTACCGGCCGGCCGTTGACAGCCAGCTGATCCGGAGCCAGGCCGGGGTCGGATTCAATGTCCGGGACAGGGGTGCCGGTAATTTTCTCCAGGCGGGCAAGATTGGAGTTGTGCTGGCCCCTGAGGGAGGATTCCAGGGCCGGGGGGGCGGCCAGCTTCTTTAAGGGGCGGCCGTCGAGGTTGGCCAGGACGGTTTCCAGGCAGACTCCGGAGATGACCAGCTGACCGAAGGCCGGGTGAAAAGGGCCGGCGATTATGGTGCCCGGCTGGCGGAGTTCATCGGTTGCCTGGAGCCCCATGCGCACGACTTTTATCCGGTTTTGCCTGAAGATGCAGTAAAGCCGGGCACAGAGGCCGACGGCTTCTTCCAGCGCCAGGGGGCTGTATTTGCCTTGCCGGTAAAGGGTCGCCAGGGGGCTTTGGTCAAGGACCAGGGTGGGGTAGATGCGCACGAAATCCGGCGCCAGCTCGACCACGGCCCGGGCCGAGGCAAGGGCGCTTTGGCCGGTATCCCGCGGCAGGCCGACCATCAGTTGAATTCCCAGTTCACAGTCCGGCAGCATTTTCTTGATAAGGGCTGCCGCCCGCCTGGTCGTTGCGGCATCGTGTCCCCGGGCAGAGGCCGTCAGGACCGTATCGTTCATTGACTGAACGCCAAGCTCAATAGTTCGGACCGCAAAGCCTTCAAGCAGGCCCAGGTTGCCGGTGGTGATGGTGTCGGGCCGGGTCGAAAAGCGGATACTGTCCGCCTTGCCGGCCTTTATCCATTGCCGGGCCAGGCCCAGCAGATGCTTTATTTCGGCTTCACCCAGCCCGAGAAAGTTGCCGCCGTAAAAGGCTATTTGCACAGGCCCGCGGCCCGGGCCGCGATGTTTGAGAAATTCGGACACCCGGCGGTGGAACTGTTTCGCATCCGGCAGCCGCGGCTTTTGGGCGGTTATCAGGGCCTGGTTGCAAAAGACACAGCGGTGGGGACAGCCCTGGTGGGCCAGAAAGACGGGAACCACAAAGGGGCGCCGGGAAGCCATGGCAGTTCAGTCCAGCAGGTCCAGAGCCTTGCAGGCCGCATCTTGCTGGGCGGCCTTCTTGCTTTTTCCTTCGCCAAGGGTCCGGATACCGGCGATCCTGACTTCGGCCTTGAATACCTTGGCGTGATCCGGGCCTGTCTCTGAAACGATCCGGTAGGCCGGGACCGCATGGAGCCTGTTCTGGGCGATTTCCTGGAGCCTGCTCTTGTAATCCGGGCCGGCCCGGCCGGCAAGCTGGTTGTCGAGGCAGGATTCAAACAGCTTGGTCACCACTTCAAAGGCCGCCTGAAAGCCACCGTCCAGGTAGACGGCAGCCACGAGGGCCTCCAGGGCGTCTGCCAGGATGGAGTCCTTGTCGTGTCCGCCCGAGAGCTGTTCGCCCTTTCCCAGTTTTATGTGGGTGCCCAGGCCGATTCTGCGGGCGATGGCCGAAAGCCGGGCCTCGTTGACCAGGTTGGCCCTTACCCGAGAAAGGTCGCCTTCTTTGAACCCGGGATATTTGAGCATCAGCAGATGGCCCACGGCCAGGTTTATGACCGCGTCACCGAGAAATTCGAGTTTTTCGTTGTCGGTCAGCCGGCTGTCGTTCTGTTCGTTGACAAAAGAGCTGTGGCGCAGGGCTTCTGCCAGCAGTGCAGGCTGCCTGAAAGTGTAGGAGATCTGTTTTTCCAAAAGATTCAAGTTGTCAGTGTTGTCGCTGGTCATAGCTGGTTTTGCCGGTGTTGGGCTATCCGCTGTTTCAGTTTGAGGAAGATTTCATAGGGCACCCGGAAGTCCCCCGAGCCTTTTCCCAGCTGGATTTCAGGCGTTATGGCTCCATGAAAGTCGGTGCCGCCGGTTACGATCAGCCCGAAACGGCGGGCCATCTCCTTCAGCTTCCCGACAGCCCGGGGAGGATGCTTGGGATAGAGTGCCTCCAGGCCGTCCAGTCCCATGGCGCTAAGTCCGGCGACCAGGTCTTCCAGGCGCCGGTCGATGGCTTTGAAAATCAGCCAGGGGTGGGCCAGGACCGCCACTCCGCCTGCCTGGCGGATAGTGGCGATGGCCTGCTCTGCCGGCAGGCGGTACTTGTCGACATATCCCGGCCGCCCCTTGGCCAGCCAAAGGTCGAAGGCCGAGTCGATATCCTCGACAATACCTTTTTCCACCAGCACCTCGGCAATGTGAGGCCTGCCGGCCGCGCCCCGGCCGATGCGCCTGTCGACCTCCTGCCGGTCGATATCGATTCCGGCCTGCCTGAGTTTTTCGATTATACGGGGTATGCGCCGGGCCCGGGCCCTGGTAAGCCGCTCGGTGACTTCCAGCAGTCCGGGCCGGTCAGCGTCGAAACCGTATCCGAGGATGTGGATGCTGCCCGTGTATGCGGTCCCTGCCGGCGGAGCGGCGCTCAATTCGATTCCGGTAAGAAACTGAAGGGAATCAGGAAGGGAAAGTTTGAGAATTTGCCGGACACCGTCCACAGTATCGTGGTCGGTCAAGGCAATGGCCGCCAAGCCCTGCCGGGCCGCCAGGGTCACGATGGCCTCGGGTGCGAGTGAACCGTCCGATGCCGTGGAATGAATATGGAGATCTGCTTTTGCCCCTGTTTCAGAGTCCAAGCGCTTTTTCGTAGGCCTCCTCTTTGGTTTTGCACTCAATGCACTGGGTGGTGACCGGCCGTGCCTTGAGCCTGGCGATGGAGATTTCCTCACCGCAGGTTTCACAAATACCAAAGGTACCGTTTTCGATCCGCTCCAAAGCCTTTTTGATCTTCTTGATCAGCTTGTGTTCACGGTCGCGGATGCGCAGCATGAAATTACGGTCAGACTCTAGGGTCGCCCGATCGGTCGGATCCGGGAAATTCTCTTTGGGTGCGGTCATGCCGGATACCGTGTCATCGGCCTGGCTGAGCAATTCCTGCAAGCGCTTGTTGAGCAGGTCCTCAAAATATTTCAGGTCCTTTTTTTTCATGATCAACCTTCGCTCAGGTTTATTATTTTGCTCTCTAGAAAAGATTAGCTTTTAATACATCAAGATTTAAATGTAAATAAATATTTCGTCCCCGCAAGCCAGTTTTTCCTTGTTTGGTTATCGGCTTTGTCGTAAAAATTGTTAATCCAATCCGGGATTGTCAATTACAAAAAGCCCCGGATCTTTCCGGGAACCCCTTTGGCCATTGGAAACGGGGGACGAGCTTTATCTGATTGCTTTATGGAAAATCGTATATCATCAACACGGGGAGAGTATCCAAATGGCAGACGGCAAAAAGGATTATAAAACAGATTACCGCACCATAACCATCAAGACCACCGACGGATCAACCTTGCAGGGCCGGGTCAATATTTCTCCCAATCAGAGGGTTTCGGAGCTATTTACGATTCAGAAAGGACCCTTTGTGGTTCTGGTGGACGCGACTTTCGGGGATGTAAGCGGCAAGACTCTGTTTATAAACAAAGAACATATCGTCTGGGTCGAACCGGAGGATTGATCCTTTTTGTCGGTTCGCATTCTTTCTTGTCAGGGTCCGGCAGCCGGTCCGGACCCTGACCGGTTTCATGCCACCGCTTCCAGGAACCTGTCCAAAGAGGCCAGGTCGCTTACGTTGAAGACAGCCGCCCCATCCACCTGGGGCAGGCATTTTTTCAGCAAGCCGGTCAGAACCCTGCCCGGACCTATCTCCACGTAGATTTCAATTTTCATTTCAGCCATCTTCTGCATGCTTTCGCACCAGCGAACCGGGTTGCACAACTGTTTGACCATCGCCTGCCGTATGGCGGCCGGATCCGGTTCCGGGGCGGCTGAAAAATTGTGGATGACAGGGCTGCCGGGCGGACTGAAGTCGATTGTTTCAAGAAAGTCGGCAAACTCTTTTTCCGCGCCGGCGATCAACTCGCTGTGCCAGGCCCCGCTTACCTTGAGAGGAATGGCCCTGGCGCCGGCCTCGGAGGCAATCCGGCCGGCCTCTTTTACCGCTTCGGGCTCACCGGTTATCACGATCTGCCGGGGACTGTTGTGGTTGGCCACCGATACCTTGCCCATGGAACCGGCCTGCTGCACGCACTTGCCGACCTGTTCCATGTCCAGGCCGACGATGGCCGCCATGGCGCCCCTGTTGGCGGTCGCCTCGCGGTGCATCAGGCGGCCGCGCTCGAAGACCAGCCGGAGGGCGTCGGCCGGTGTTACCACCTTGGCGGCACACAGGGCGCTGTATTCTCCCAGGCTGTGCCCGGCCGAAACCGCCGGAGTGACACCGGCCTTTTCAATGGCCGCCAGCAGGGCCAGGTTGACGGCGGTTACGGCCGGCTGGAGATTGACCGTTTGGGTAAGCTCTTCCATGGGACCTTCAAAACAGAGCTTTTTCACCGGCAGCCCAGAGGCCGCTTCGGCCGCCTCGAAGACGTCCCGGGCCTCTTGCCGGGCCTTATAGAGGTCACGGCCCATTCCGACTTTTTGGGAACCCTGTCCCGGAAACAAGAAAGCTATGCGTTTCAAAATGTTATCCTCCATTTGCTTGCAGTCGGTTCAAATGGCTTGTGCGGTCCTTCCTTTAGCCGGATCAATCGTCATTGTCCAGATTAAACAACTTGCGGGTGATGTCGATGGAGGCAGCCCGGTTGCCGTAGCAACCGTCGCTTTTCAGGTAGGCGGTCGGCTCGTGCAGGATCTTGTTGACTATGGCCCGGGCCATCTTGAAAACCGATTCCCGGTCACGCGCCGACAGGTGATCGATTCCGTTTAGGGTTTTGGCCGCTTCCCGGCGGGCCATCCGGTGGTATTTTTCCCGCAGGGCCACGATGGTGGGCACCACATCGAGGCTGTCGTACCACTTGTTGAAGCCGATGACCGCTTCGTCGATGATCCTTTCGGCCTTGACGGCCTCTTTGCGGCGGTCGGCCACGTTCTCTTCCACGACGCCCTTGAGGTCGTCGATATCGTAGACATAGACATTGCCCAGCCGGTTGATGCCGGGATCAATATCCCGCGGAACCGCTATGTCGATGAAAAACAGGGGCCGGTTGCGCCGTTTGCGCCGGACTCCCTTGACCTGGTCCCGGGTAATGACGAAGCCGGGCGCGCCGGTGGAACTGATGATGATATCGGCCTCCACGAGGCGCTGGCCGACTTCTTCCATCCGGACCGGGGTGCCTTTGTAGCGCCGGGCAAGGATCACGGCCCTTTCAAAGGTGCGGTTTGCCACCTCGACCTGTGCCACCCGGTGGCGGATGAGATGTTCCACGGCCAGTTCGGCCATTTCGCCGGCACCGATCATCAGGACCCGCTTGCCTTCCAGGGCGCCGAAAATCTTGCGGGCCAGCTCGATGGCGGCGTAACTTATGGAGACCGCGTGATCTCCGATGCCGGTTTCGCTGCGCACCCGCTTGGCCACGAAAAATGCCCTGTGAAGCAGCCGGTTGAGAATCACACCGGATGCCTTCTTTACGGTGGCGCTGCGGTAGGCTTCCTTGAGCTGTCCCAGAATCTGGGGCTCGCCCACCATCATGGAGTCCAGGCTGGAGGCCACCCGGAACAGGTGGCGGACAGCGTCCCGGCCCCGGTGGAGGTAGAGGGAGTTTTCGAATTTTTTGAGATCGACCTGTTTGTAAACGGCCAGGAATTTCTTGGCCGCCGCAACCGCTTCATCCGGCCTGGCCGCGGCCATGATGATTTCCACCCGGTTGCAGGTGGACAGCAGCACGCTTTCTTCGATGGCCGGATCGGCTGTCAGGGCCTCCAGGGCCGATTCGGTGTCTGCCGGGGAAAAAGCCAGGCATTCTCTTATATCTACCGGCGCGGTTTTGTGGTTAAGTCCTATAAGCAGAATTTTTTCCATTTGATTACCAAGCCTTATTGCTTTGGCTTCATAAACTGTCCGTGATGGCCCTGCAGCAGGAAATTGACCCCCAGAAAAGTGAACAGCAGGACTGCAAATCCTACGATGGCCATAATCGCTGCCCGTCTTCCGCGCCAGCCCACGGCCAGCCTTTCGTGCAGCAGGGCCGCGTAAAACACCCAGGTCACCGCCGACCAGACTTCCTTGGGGTCCCAGGTCCAGAAGTGACCCCAGACCGCCCGGGCGTAAATCATGCCGGTTATGATGCCTATGGTCAGCAGGGTGAAGCCGGTAACGATACAGGCGTGGCCGGTGGTGTCAAGCCTGTCCAGAGAGGGCAGGCGCCTGAAGAAAAATCCCGGGTTCTTGCGCTTGATGGCGTTTTCCTGGAGCAGATAGAGAATGCCGACTCCGCAGGCCAGGGCCAGGGCCGCGTCGCCGAGGAAAATGGTGATGATATGGACCACCAGCCAGAAACTTTTGAACAAATCCGGCCGGGAAGCCGTTGCCCGGGGCAGGTGGGCGGATGCAACCAGGATCAGGGCCGCCATGGGAGCGGCGTAGATTCCGAGAATGTTCACCCGGTAACGGTACTGGAAGACGAGAAAGGCCCCCACCAGGGCCCAGGCGCAGATGGCAAGGGTTTCATGCAGGTTGCCGGCCGGGATGTGGCCGCAACGGGCGAAAGCGACGGCGATCTCCAGGGTTTGCAGGCCGAAACCGGCGGCCAGCAAACAGCAGCCTGTCTGGCGCAGCCGCTTTTTTTGAAAAAAGAGAAAGGCAAAGTACCAGGCAGAACTGAGCATGTAACAAAGCACGGCCAGCAGAAATAGCAGTTCCATGGTATTTCCTTTTTTTACCTGAATCGGGCGCTTTTCGGGCTTGCCGGATATGCAAGGCGCAATGGCGGCAAATTTGAAACGCTCGATTTGGCTTTGAGCTAGGTGGTCCGGGACATCAGTTGCCGGTAAGCGAATCCCGGTCCGAGAACATCCTGCAACACCCTGTCGATCCTTTCGTGATCGCCGGCTTTGATCAGTTCCGGCAGGTCGCTTGCGACCAGCTGCGCGAATAATTCCCGGTGCGCTTCAGGGGCATGTCCGGCGGCCAGCAGTTGCTTCCGGATGGCTCCCATCAGCTCCAGAAACCGACCGTATTCTTCGCCGAACCGGTCTTCCAGTTCCTGCCGCAGGTGTTTGGCAAAGGCCGGACTGCGGCCCGAAGTGGAAACCGAAATAACAAGATCCCCCCTTTGCACCACCGACGGCAGAATGAAATCACACAGCTCGGGCCGGTCGGCGATATTGCACAGGCAGCCGGTGTGGCGGGCGTCCTGATGGATGCGGCGGTTCAGAGCCTGGTCGTCGGTGGCTCCGATGACCAGAAACACGCCTTCAAGATCGCCGCTTTCATATTTTTTGCGCAGCAGTTCGATTGCGCCCCGGCCGGCGAGCCGTTCCAGGCGCCGGTCTGTTTCCGGACTGACGACCTTCACCCTGGCGCCGCATTCCAGCAGGGTTCCGACCTTGCGGGTTCCCACCTTTCCGCCGCCCACCACCAGACAGGCGCGGCCACGGACATCCAGGTTTACCGGATAGTAGCGCATTGAATTTCCTGCTTTTTCGATTCAGGCGTTCAGGTCGACGGCCGACAGGTCTTCAGCCAGTACCAGGGGACCTTTATACGTCGCCCGGCACTGTTTGGCAATATCGACTGCATCGCAGGCCGGGTAAAAGTGGGTCAGGACCAGTTTGGCGGCCCCGGCCTCAGTTGCCAGCTGTCCGGCCAGGGCCGGGGTCAGGTGCCCGTCGATCTTTTGCTCATCCGGCATGGAAGCCTCGCAGATCAGCAGGTCGCAGCGGCGGGCAAGATCGACCAGGCTTTGACAGTATCCGGTGTCACCGCTGTAGACGATGGAGGATCCGTCCGGAGTGTCGATCCTGTAGGCCAGGCTTTCGGGCCGGTGGTTGACCGGCGCAAAGCCGAGGGTGAAATCCGGCAGGCAGACAGGTCCGCAGCCGGGCAAAAGCTGATGGACCGACCACAGATTCCGGGAACTGGTCAGCCAGTCGCCGTAGGCCGCCCCAAGTGTACGGAAAAAGGATTCAAACCCGGGTCCGCCAAACAGCCGCACCGGTTTTTTCCGCCGGCTGCCGCCGTATCTGGTGGCAAACAGAAAGGGTACCAGGTCGGCGCTGTGGTCGGGATGAAAGTGGCTGAGGAGAATGTGGGTAACATCGTCGATGCCCTTGCCGGCCTCCAGCAGGCGCCGGATGGTTCCGGGGCCTGCGTCCAGCAGAACAAGACTGGCTCCGGTTGCCAGCAGGACGCTGCAGGAGCTGCGGTCCAGGCGCGGGACGCAGGTGCCCGATCCCAGAATGGTCAGCCCGGGTTTCATTGTTTGCCTCCGGCAGGCGGTGTTTTAGCCGCCGGGTTTTCTTTTCTTGGCATAGGTTGCCCTTTGCTCGATCCGCCGGATGATCCAGCGCCGCATCTGGGCCTGATCGCCGGGATCGACAGCTTCGCTTAATTTTTCCAGGGGCGCTTCGGCCCGGGCCGCGCTTTTGTGACCACCGGCCTTGCCCCAGGGGCCGAAACTTTCCTTGGCCACCAGGCCGGCGTTTTTGCGCAGGCCGTCGTTACGGAAAATGACGATCAGCCGGTCATGGTAAATACCGGAGACGATGCTCCAGGTTATGGAATCCAGATGCATGAAAAAATCGGCTATCAGAACACACAGATCCGGGGATGGTACCGGGCCCAGGTGAACATAACAGCGGGCCTTGCGGATGGTATGGGTTTCGATGGCCTTCTGGTAGAACTTGAGAAAAGCGCGCTTGATCTCGGCCTGTTCGATTCTGCGGGCAAGGGCTGTATTGGTGTAGCGGAAAAGAAACTGAAAAGCCCTGACATCCTCGATCAGGGCCTGGCGTTCGAAGTTGGCCGTATCTGTCTTTATGCCCAGGTATAGGCCGGTGGCCAGCTTGGAAGACGGTTTTATGCGGGCCGCCTTCAGATACTCGGTCATCATGGTCGAAACGGCTCCGTAGGCCGGCCGGATGTCGGTGAAGGCGGCCCTGTGGCCCGTGTCCGGGTGATGGTCGAAAATGGCGGTTATGTCCAGAGGATCGAAAGCCGGATGGTGGTTGGGCTGGGCGTCCACCATGACGACCCGGCTGAAACGCTCCGGGGCGATCTGGCCGAAGGGCACCATGCCGACGGAAAGAAGGCGGACCATGGCCAGGTTGTCGGGCCGGAGGATTTTGTTGACATTGGCGATGGTTACCGAGGCAACCCTGCGCCATAACAGGCGTTTTACCGTCATGGCACTGGCGATGGCGTCCGGATCGGCGACTATGGGCACCAGGACGTGGTCCTCGCCACTGAACAGGTCCAGGAAGCGGCGCAGCTTTTCACGGGCGGAAACAGTCATATCCAAAAGGCTTTCTGATTAATTATATTTTCAATTTAACACGCTCCGGAAACCCGATTATACATGCAGCCTTTTGTTTTTAACAGATTATTTTTCCGCTGCTCACAGTCTCCTGCCAGGATCTGCCGGATCTGGTCGATTTCCCGGTGACAAAAGGCGGTGTTCATCCCAAAGAAAAGACAGCCGCGGTGATCGCTTCCCGGCGCCGCTGAAGGTTACCGCCATGGTAACGTTACTTTTTGTCCCCGGGACGGCGGTTGCGTTACACCGTGGCGGTAACGCCGTTCCTTTTTGCGGAAGTCTTCTTTCCGGACGATATTGTCCGGCAATAAAATAAACCGATATCTTAAATAGTTGCACGATTTGCGGCCAAACCTGAGGCGGCTTTTGTGCTTCTTGGCACGGAACTTGATATAATAAAAAACAAAGACCTGAACCTAGAAGTAAATTCCGGGAAAAAATATAAAAAGAAAGGAGCACGCCATGAAAGCCAGGAATTGCTGCAAAACGATGGAAATGGAGCTTACCGGTTGGAAGGCCATCATCTACGATATAACCCGCAAGATGGAAAAGCTGCCCGGTGGCGAGAAGGCAAAGATTCTGGGCACCATCGAGGACCTGCACATTCTGATCGAAGAGCTGGACGACAGGATCGAGCAGATCCGCGACAACTGCACGCCCGAGACGGGTATTGACGATATTCAGACCGAGCGTGAAAAGTTCAACGCCGCCATCGGCTCTCTGAGAGTTACCGCGGAAGAGGCCATGCGTGGCCTGGGAAGCGGAAATTTCGGCGGATGACCGCCGGAGCTTGGCACGACGGGCGCGGATGCGGCGGCCTTCGGGGCCGCCGCATCATTTTTGCTTTCAGGACTTGTCAGGAGACCGCAAATAATTTTGCTCAAACGGTCTCGAAAGTTATGGTGTCCCCTTCTGCCTTTGCCCGCAGGCGGGCTCCGTCGGTCACGTTGCCCTTCAGTATTTCCATGGCCAGCGGATTTTCTATAAGCTGCTGAATCGCCCGCTTGAGGGGCCTTGCTCCGTAAACAGGATCGTAGCCCCGGTCTATCAGAAGCTGACGGGCCGATTCATCAAGCTCCAGGGTGATCTTCCTGTCAGCCAGGCGCTTGTTGAGGCGCTCTATCTGGATGTCGACTATCTTGCCGATCTGTTCCGGTGTAAGGTTGTAGAAGATGATGATTTCATCTATCCGGTTGAGAAATTCGGGTTTGAACTTGGCCCGCAGGGCTTCGGTCACCCTTCGCTGCATCTCCTCCCGTTGTCCGGAGCCCAGCTCCTGGATCCACTGGCTGCCCACGTTGGAGGTCATGATGATCAGGGTATTGGTGAAATCCACCGTTTTGCCCTGACCGTCTGTCATCCGGCCGTCGTCCAGAATCTGGAGCAGGACGTTGAAGACGTCCGGGTGGGCCTTTTCGATTTCATCGAACAATAACACCGAGTAGGGCCTGCGGCGGACCGCCTCGGTAAGATAGCCGCCTTCTTCGTATCCCACGTATCCCGGAGGCGCCCCGATGAGGCGGGCCACGGCGTGCTTTTCCATATACTCGGACATGTCGATCCGGATCATGGCCTGCTCGTCGTCGAAGATGAACTCGGCCAGAGCCTTGGCCAGCTCGGTCTTGCCCACGCCGGTGGGCCCCATGAAGATGAACGAACCGATGGGGCGATTGGGATCCTGGAGGCCTGAACGTGCCCGGCGGACGGCATTGGAGACGGCTTCGATGGCCTTTTCCTGCCCCACCACGCGCTTGCTGAGGCGTTCTTCCATGTGGACCAGTTTCTCCCTTTCGCTTTCCAGCATCTTGCTGACCGGAATGCCTGTCCAGCGGGAGACCACTTCGGCCACGTCCTCGTCGTCCACCTCCTCTTTCAGCATCTTGCGGTCCTTCTGGATGGCGGCCAGTTTCTGACGGACCTCCTCCAGGCGCCGGGCAAGCTCCATGGCCTTGCCGTAACGCAGTTCGGCAACCCGGGCAAAATCGCCTTCACGCTCGGCCTGCTGCTGCTCGATGTTTATCTTTTCCTGCTCTTCCTTGATCGATCTGATCTCCTGGATGAGCCGTCTTTCATTTTCCCAGTGGGCTTTCATTTCCTCCAGCTCGCTGCGCAGCTGGGCGAGTTCCTCTTCCAGCTTGGCAAGCCGCTGGCGGGAGGCCGGGTCGGTTTCTTTTTTCAGAGCCTGGCGCTCGATTTCCATCTGAGTGATCTTGCGCTGGACATCGTCGATTTCGGTCGGCATGGAGTCGATCTCGATCCTCAGCTTGGCGGCGCATTCGTCGATCAGGTCGATGGCCTTGTCCGGCAGGAAACGGTCGGTGATATACCTGTGGGACAAGGTGGCCGCGGCCACTATGGCCGAGTCCTTGATCCGGACACCGTGGTGAACCTCGTACTTTTCCTTCAGGCCGCGCAATATGGAAATGGTGTCTTCCACCGACGGCTCGTTGACCATTACCGGCTGGAAACGCCTTTCCAGGGCCGGGTCCTTTTCGATGTATTTGCGGTATTCATTGATGGTGGTGGCGCCCACGCAGCGCAGGGTGCCGCGGGCAAGAGCCGGCTTGAGCATGTTGGAAGCGTCCATGGATCCCTGGGAAGCTCCGGCGCCGACCAGGGTGTGCAGCTCGTCGATGAACAAGATGATTTCGCCTTCGGCCTTTTCGACCTCCTTGAGGACGGCCTTGAGGCGGTCTTCGAATTCTCCGCGGTACTTGGCGCCGGCGATCAGGGCCCCCATGTCCAGAGCAACCAGCCGGCGGTTTTTCAGGCTTTCGGTCACGTCTCCGGCCACGATACGCTGGGCCAGCCCTTCCACGATGGCGGTTTTGCCGACACCCGGTTCTCCGATGAGCACGGGGTTGTTCTTTGTGCGCCTTGAAAGGACCTGGACTATCCGCCTGATCTCTTCGTCACGGCCTATGACCGGGTCCAGTTTGCCAAGGCGGGCAAGTTCGGTCAGGTCGCGGCCGAATTTTTCCAGGGCCTGGTATTTTTCTTCCGGATTGGGATCGGTGATTCTCTGGGAGCCGCGGATTTCCATCAGCACCTTGAGAATGGCCTCGCGGGAGATTCCATGCCGTTCCAGGATCCTGGCGGCCTCCGATCCCTTTTCGTCGGCCAGGGCCAGCATGATATGTTCTATGCTGACATATTCGTCTTTCATGCGGGAGGCCTCGTTGAAAGCCTTGTCCAGGATCGCCTTGGTCTGGGGAGAAATATAGACTTCCGTGGTGCCCGAGATTTTCGGCAGACGGTCCACGGCCATGGCCGCTTCGTTGGCAATGTCCTCGGGAGAGATCCCGAGCTTGCGGAACATGGTGCTGGCCACGCCGTCTTTTTCTTCCAGCATGGTCAGCAGCAGGTGTTCGGGTTCAATCTGCTGGTTGTTGTGGTTGGCAGCGGCCTGCTGGGCGCTTTGCAGCAACTCCTGGGATTTAATGGTGAATTTATCGAAACGCATATGGCAATCAGCCCTCCTCTCAAAATTGGTCTAAATTTTGCATAAAGCTAACCACAGTTGGCTTCAAGTCAAATAGACACCGGTAAAATTTTATGTAAAAGGCTGTCTTGGGGGACATTTTTTATTATATACGATATGATACGATATTATTGGAAAATTGCCAGAAGTTTTTGCCGGGGACGAAAAGCGGCAGTCAGCGGCCCAAATTGGGAACCCGGCAAGCGGTCTGAGCATAAGCCCTTGACATTCGGATTGAATTGATGTTTTTCAATGTGTAATCATAATTTGCAAAAGGACCGATTATGGCCCGGATTATTTTTAAATTCAAAGACAGGGTGCTGGGTGTTTATCCGTTGGTGGCAGAGCAGGCCCTTACAATCGGCAGGAGATCCGATAACGATATTGTAATCGACAATCTTGCCGTTTCCGGTTCCCACGCCAGAATCGACAATCATGCCGGCAAATATCAGCTTACCGACCTGGACAGCAAAAACGGCACCTTTTTGAACGGCGAATCGATCGCATCCTGCCGTATCGGGCAAGGGGATGTGATCACCATCGGCAAACACAAGCTGGTTGTCGACCTTGAAGATTCCATCGGTCTTGATTCCCATGTTCCGGATGGGGATGCTCCCGGAGGCGGCGGCATCAATCTGGGTTCGGACCAGACCATGGTCATGGATCCCGAACAGTACCGGAACATGCTCAAAGAGGAATTTGAATCCGGGCAGAAACCGGGGACTTCCCGTTCCAAATCACCGGTGCTCTTTTTTCTCTCCGGCGGAGACGGTGTTCTTGATCCGGGCAGCAGGCCCGTAACAATCGGAAAAAATTCCGACGCCGATGTTGTCGTAGGCGGATTGTGGTCATTTTTGTATGGAGCACCGGCAGCCACCATCAGCGGTTCGGGCGGGAACTTTTTCCTGACTTATGCCGGCGGGTTGCTCAAGCCCAAAGTCAACGGTCTGGCAGTCAAGAGTACGGTTAAGCTGCAGGCTGACGATACAATTCAGGTGGGCCCTGTCAAGTTATTGTTCGGTTATGAAGATACCGAGTCCGAGTAACTGACCTTACGCCAAGCAAACAACAAGGTCTTCTATGCCATCCAGGATTCAGGCACAGCTTCCCGGATTACCGCCACTTTTGCGGGCCGCCATCCGTTTTTGGCGGACTGAGTTCCGGCGGGATTTCTGGCCAACCGTTATGCTTTTGCTATGCCCGGCCCGTGCCTTTGCGGGCCGGCAGGCGGCCGGGACGCAACAATCGGCTGCGGGATTGTGGCTGTTTTTGGTGGATTTCGCCGGAGGACCGGTGGCGGCCGTTTTTCTGGCTGCCGCTGTCGTGCTGGCCGCACTGCTGGCCGTCAGGTATTGGCGCAGGGACAAAACCCGGAAACAGAACCTGCGTTCAGGGCAATCCGGACCGGTCAAGACCGACAAAGTATCCACCACCACCGTCGGGCAAATGAACCGGCCCGGCAAGCCGGCTGACGACGATATGCCGCTGCAGCAGCAGATCCAGTTGTTTTTTTTCAACCTGTTCAAGTTGCAGTCCGGGCTTGCCAAGGACGCGCCGGGCCAGATGTATAAGGTAGAGACCCTGGAACGGTGTCCGGAAAATGTCTACCTGATGCGCCTCAAACAGGGCAGCGACTGGTCGGTGCGCAGAATGTCCATCGGCCTGCTGAGTTCCGGTGCCGGCAGCCGCAGCCAGTGTTATTATGTCATCTATGACACCCATATGGTGGTCAAGATCCCTCCCCAGCCGATACATGATTTTTACCGATACAACCGCCAGATAGCCCGCGAAGCCAGGATTGCCGACCGGCTGGCGCCCCTGCCGTGCATTGTGCCCAGGGTTTCGGTTATCCTCCGCAAGGTCCACAGCTTGCCCTATGTGGATGAATCGAATCCGGAGGAGCTGGAAAAGCGTTATCACAACTTGGTTGAAACCCGGCCGGAGTACCAGGAGTATCTGAAAATCGGCTCCGGCTTCGTGTTTTTCATGGAGCTTTCAAAGCACTTTTTTCTCAGCCGCACCCTTGACGATATTCACCGTGGCCGTCTTTCGGTGGAGAAAGAAATTCAGGCCCATGGCGAACTCGTCTGGGATCAGGGAGGCTTTGTCGGCCGCTACGGCGAGGACGCCTGGTATATCGGGATGAGGATGGCAAACATTTTCAATGAGATCGAAAGCAAGCTGCGTAAATGGTGTGCCGACCGCGGCGTGGCTGATGTTTGCTCTCAATACCAGTTGCGGCGCTGGTTCCTGGATTACCTGAGCCGCTACGGCCGGGAAAACGGGAATCCTGAAACCCTGGACAGCCAGGCGCTCGAATATATCGACGAGCTCGCATCCGAGCATGATGCCGATTTTTTGGCCTTCAGGGCCATGGTGGAGACTTATTTGACAACCAGGCGCTATGAGATGACCCGCGTATGGCGGAGAAATCTTTCTTCGGCCATGCTCGATCTGCTGGGAACTCTTTGCCGGAAAAAGGTGGCCATGCGGGATCTTAAACCGGAAAATTTGTTCGTGGCCGGCGAACCTTCCCGCTATCCAAATTTTTTGAACGATATCAGGTCCTTCTCCATGGGACTGATCGACATGGAGACGGCGGTTGTCATGGACGAAGGCCGGAAGGCAAGCGGCCCGGAGCAACCCCAGCTGGGTGGGACCCCTCTTTATGCGACCCCTTCCCATTTTCTGCCCAACAAGGCCCTGGATATCCTTTTCAAAGACACCCGGCGCACGCTTCATTTCCAGGATTGGCACGCTGTGGTTGCCATAGTCTTCAAGATTATTACCGGCAAGTCGCTTTTCCGCAGGACGGCCGGTCTTTTTCCGGATATTTTGCGCCGGTTGCGGGCCAAGAAGAATTTGCGCGAAAAACTACAGGTAGTGGCGGAACAGAATTCTGTCTTCTGGGCCAGCGCGGCCCAGGAATTCGAGACGGGTATGACATGCTACCTGAACGTGTTTGAAGGGATCGCCATCAAGGTGCCCGGAATCATGCTGGCGGAAATTGAGCCGGCCATGCAAAAGCGGGCGGCCAAGCTCGCAGACCGGATAGACAACCTGCTGGAGCGGCAGGCGATTTTCAAAAATGACAGTCAGAAGCGCCAGATCCAGGCGGCCAGTGCTGCCCAAATAGAACGCAGCAAAATGAAGCTGGGCGCCAAAATGGAGGCCGAACCGGCCCAAGCCCGGGTCCTTGCTCCGGCCCTGAAGTTCCTGGAACAGGTAAGGCTGCTGAAGTTCAGGCTGGAACAGCAGCAGGCCGCTTTAAAGAATCTGCAGGCCGGCTCTTTGGAAGCAAGTGCCGTTGCCGTGCTTGAAGCAATGTTTTACACCGTCATGAATTTCATGTGCCCCGGACAGCGGCGCCGGCCCGGCCTGTCTGAAACAGACGGTGCCGGTGAAGAGGGAAGCAAGCAAACCACATTCCTGCCCACTGTTTGACGCCCGTGTTGAGAGCCGGGAATCTTAGAGCCGTTTGTCCAGCAGATAGAACTCTACGTCGTCAGGGTGAACCAGGGTTTCGGAAATGGCGCGGTGGCGCACCGAGATCCCGGCCCTGTGAATCGATTCCGGGTCCCGGCTTACCAGGTGATGCCAGGACGGCAGGTCTTTTCCCCCGGCCAGAAGGCGGTAAGCGCATGTTCTGGGCAGCCAGTGCAGCCTGGCAACGTTGGATGGTGTTAACCGGAGGCATTCGGGGACCAGTTTGCGCCGCAAAGGGTAGGCCGTACAACGGCAGGAGTCCAGGTCCAGCAGAAAGCAGGCCACCGAGGTGTAGTAAATTTTACCGGTGGTGGGATTTTTGAATTTCTGCAGGCAGCAGCGACCGCAGCCGTCGCAAAGGTTTTCCCATTGCTCGCCGGTCATCCGGTCCAGCGGAGTCGTTTTCCAGTAAGCACGGCGGTCATGGTTCATGGGGCCGGAATTTATCAGAAAAGGGCCCTGGCGGCAACCCTTGCTTGTTCCGGCCGGGGCCGTGGCCGCTGAAAGTCGCCGGAAGGAGTGCAATACTATGATGAAGTCAGGGTATGCCAGAATCGTTTTGGCAATGTTGTTGACAGGCCTGTTGGCGGCGGCAGCCGGAGTTGCCCTGGGCTGGCCTGCTTGCAGCCAGGGCCGGACCCATGTGGGCATCTATTTCGATTTGACCGAGGCTTTCAACCGGGCCATGGCCTCAGAAAGCGGCGATGCGAAGAACTACGGCACCTCCTTGTCGGAGCAATACCTCAAACAGATAGCCGTCGGCACAGAATTTCTGGTAAAGACCAACCTGGAGTTGATCCGGCTCCAGCAGGAGCTGATTGACCTTTTGAAGCAGCAAAAGGCGGGCAAGGGGGCGGCAGCCGGGGCTCAGGCCAAAGAGAAAAGGCCCTGATGCTCCGGTTCACCGGCAGCGATCATTTGCGATGTCCCCGGGTCCTGGCAATCGGAGCTATCCAGCGGTTGGCGACGCCTTCATAGAACCATTTGTCGGGAAAACCGCTGCGGCGCACGAAGGTCGGACGTTCGGCCCAGGCAATCAGTTTTTCATATGCTTCCTGGATACGCCTGAAGGCTTCGGCGGTGCCGCCCAGGTCAGGGTGGTGCAGCTTGGCCTGGTGGCGGTAGGCGCGTTTTATCTCTTCCAGAAGATTTGCCGGATTGAGTTCGGACGGCGTCAGTCTCAGGGTCAGCAGGGTTTTGCTTCCCACCGACGGGATGGCGGTGTTGACAGGCACGACCGCTTCTTTAGGCAGCCCGGGCTTGCGCGCCTTATCCAGGACCAGTTTGCTTGCAAGGTAACGCTTGTGAGTCCTGTTCTTTTCATCCCACCATACATTGCCAAGACGGTTGGACATGACGCAAAAGGCATCCACGGGTTTCTGGCCGGGTTCGCGCGGCAGAATGAAACTGCAGATCTGGTCTGTTCCATAAGGCAGCAGATCCATGATCACCATCCACCTGGTAAAATAGAAAGTGGCATAGCGGGTTCCCAGGGCCGTCAGCAGGCCCGTGCGGCGGTTGAGGGCCGCCAGGAGCATTTGGCGGCAACTGTCGCTGCAATAGCGCCGCCGCCGGCCCGACAACGGATCACCACAGGCCAGGCAGAATCTGGGACTGCGGCGGGAGCCTTTCCGGATATGGTTTTTGGGTTCGGCTGCCATGCAACAGACTATAGCAACAATGGGGGATTGAGACCAAGAGGCAATCGCCGAAAGGCAATGACCAACGCTCAGGAGACAGCCCTTCCGGTGCTGGTGGCGAGCTGGGAGGTAAGTTCTTCCAGTGTCTTGGCGATGGCCTGCCAGCGCCGGTTCAGGTCGAGATGGATATCGGCATGCAGGCGCTTTATTTGTCTGCGCGTCGCCCGGAGCCTGCGCTTGATGGCGCGGACATTCTTAATAAGGGCCCTGTTGGATGACTGTCCGGTTGCAAGGGCCATCTGCACCGCCGGCGCCACAATGGTGTGGAGCCGGCTGGCCAGATCGTCCAGCATGGCCGAAGCCGCTTCGGCCCGCAAGGCCTGCCTTGTAATCACATGGAAGTGGTGCCCCTGGACTGCCAGTTTGACCGCCTCGGGGAACAGATCCGGACAGTGGAGCAGGGTATGGCCCAGAAAGCCGAGGTAATTCCATCCGTAACGGGTAAAGGGCTGGCGCGAGAGGGAACGGAAGAGGGTTGGAATTTCATCCCAGGTTACTTTGCGCACATACTTGTCCCGGTTACCGATGCGGCCAAGCAGGAGCTTGCAGCGGGCAAAATAGTTTTTAAGCTTTGAATCGTACAGGGTGTCGAGCACCCTGAGGTATCCGGCTTTCAGGACCGCCGATGGAAGCCGGGTACGGAAGTTTGTGTTGACAAGATGGGTGTTGTTGCCTCCGGCCTCCCCCAGGACCCGGTTTTCCTTCGCCAGCCGGCGATAGAGGATGGTTCCGGGCAAGGCGATGAGCATGCCCACCATTGCTTTGACGATGGCGTTTTCCATTATGAAGTCGATCTGGGCATCGAACACATGCTCCGTGTCGGAGTCGAACCCGATGATGAAGCCGGCCATCACCTCCATGCCGTGGCGCTGAATCTCGGCCACGGACCGGCTAAGATCGGTCTTCAAATTCTGGGATTTGCCGATTTCTTTCAAAGAGGCGGGCTCGGGTGTTTCGATTCCGATGAACACCTCGTTGAAGCCGGCCTGGCTCATTAAAGACATGAGGTCCCTGTCCCGGGCCAGGTTGATGCTGGCTTCGGTGAAAAACTGGAAGGGCCGGTCATGTTCTTCCTGCCATCTGATCAGGGCCGGTAGCAGTTCGGCCTTTACCCGCCGGCGGTTTCCGATGAAGTTGTCGTCCACCATGAAAACCGCTCCGCGCCAGCCCAGCCCGAACAGGCAATCGAGCTCGGCCAGGATGCTTTCAGCCGGTTTGAGTCTTGGCCGGTTGCCGTACAGTTGCCAGATATCGCAAAACTCACACCGGAAAGGGCATCCCCGGGAATACTGGATACTCATGGATGCATAAGCGTCTAATCTGAGCAGATCGAAGCGCGGCAAGCGCAACCCGGCAAGCCGGGGCCGGCTGTCTGAACGATAGAGGCTTTTCAGGCGGCCCTTTTCCAGGTCGTCGAAAAAGACGTCCATTTGATTTTCGGCCTCTCCCAGGACGCAGTGATCGACGTTGGCCACCTTTCCCTGTCTGCCGGTGACGTACGGTCCGCCGGCCACAACGGTTTTTCCCGAAGCCCGGGCGCGGACCGCCACCTGGTGAAACGATTCTTTCTGAACCAGCATGCCGGACAGGAAAACCATGTCGGCCCACTCCAGATCCCTGTCCGGGAGGGGTTCGATGTTGAGATCGATCAGTTTCAAATTGTATCTGCCGGGGATGTGAGCAGCCATGGTTACCAGGCCCAGGGGAGGCATGGCGCTTTTTTTCCCGGCAAGTTTCAGGGTGTAATGGAAACTCCAATACGTGTTTGGCGGTACGGCAGGGTATACCAGAAGAAGGTTGCGCACAGGCTTCATATTCAGGCTTTCCAATCTATAATCTTTGGCAGTGGGCACAAAGTGCCTCAAAATGTATCAGGTATGACTTGCCGACAAACGCGCCGTTCCTGTTCAGGGGCTGTCTGCGCCGCCGCCGGGACCGCTCTGATACGGCGTTCTTGACGAAGCCGTCACCCGTTGGTTGTTTTTGCAAAACAGATTGTCGTAAAAAAGGCACAAGCGCTGACAGGCGGCGGACTGTGATACAATTTCAGCGTGATCCGGTCGAAAACCGCTTTCCGGGCATGTCTTGTCGTCAGACTCTGAACCACAGTCTATCCTGCCGGCGGCAAAGAGGCAACCTCTTTTAGCACCATGGCCGCGGTTCCGGGCTGCGGCAAGATCCTGCCGGGCGGGCATGTTGAGGAGGGACCCGGCCGTACCCGGCGAAAATTCGTTGTTGCCGGAGGCTCAAAGGCCCTGTAGAGTCGGGAAACGGCGGATCGGCAAGGCCCCTAAGTCGTCCACAATCTTCACGTCCGCCGGTTGGTCGCACAACCGGTGAGAGACGGCCTTTTCCGGAGGGAAACATGGCGGAAAATTTTGTTATAAAGACCTGTCTGAGAAAAAGTCTGTGTCCGGCGGCGGCAGCCCTGGTTTTGGTACTGGCCGGTATAATTGTCACCGGCGGTCCGGGACGGGAGGCCTGTGCCCGTGAGCATGGTCCGGATTACGAAAAAGGTTTTTCCGAGGGGTATGTTCTGGCCATCGTGCAGCTCAATGAAGATGTGATCATGAACACCTATGGTATGCTCGACCTTTTGCTGTCCGGACAGTCGCATTCGAAGACCCTGGAAAGCCAGATGGTGCTGTGGGGTATCAATACGCCCCTTGTGGATATAGCCAAACAGGCGGCTTCAATGGGACAGACCGGCTGGCCGGAGCCTTTCCGGGAGCATGCCCGGATCACCTCCGTTTACCTGCGAAAGTTCATGCGCATCCTGTCCGAGGCCCGGAACAGGCACGGCTGGCGTCACGAAGACCCTGCAATGGAGGCCCGGATCCAGCGCATTTTGTCTGTTTACAGAAAGTATGGCAATGCATTCGCAATAGCCGTCGGCAAAAAGAAGCCCGCTCCGGGAGCCAAATAGGCCGCGCGGACAAATAAAAACGGCTAAACGTTATTCGTTTAGCCGTTAAGGAGGAGAACAGATGAAAAAAATTTCATTTGTTTGAACTGTTTTAATGCAAGAAGATTGCCAACATGTTCGTCTTGTTTGCGCGCGCGGCCCTGGTTGTCTAATATTTGTTGTCATAAAAGGATGTTATGTGGCCGCAATTTTGTATCGAGAAACAAGGCGGCCCGGATTGGGTTTTGCTGTTTTTGGGTAAAAAGTTTATCAATGTAAACCACCGAGAGGGCGTTTCTGTTTAACAGCCGTGAATAATTGAGTATTTTCTTTATATGATCGGGGTTCAAGATTTTGAACCCATTTTTCGACAACAGGGCAAAACGCGTTAACACGTTGATATATAATGAATATTATGGGTTAAAGTTTTTGAACCCGGTTGTGGTTTTTTTTCCACACAAGGTGGTAAAAAATTTCTTCGCGGGATTACGGACGGCATCAGCGGCAGGCAGGCAGGCTGCGGTCCGCAAAGACCGCTTCCCCGGTTGACAATTTCCGATCATGTTTCATTTTATTGTCGATTCAGATGGTCTGACCTTTTTAATTGTTGGATAATATGGATCAAAATACAAGAGGGGAGCCATGCAGAACAAAAAAGAAACCCATGCATTCAAGACAGAGGTTCAACAGGTTCTGAATCTGATCGTCAATTCGCTCTATTCCAATAAGGATATTTTTTTACGCGAGCTGATTTCTAACGCTTCGGATGCCATCGACAAACTGAGGTTCAAATCCCAGACAGATGCAAAGCTTCTGGGCGATGATACAGAATTCAAGATAAAGATCCGGCCCGACGGAATCGCCCGCACCCTAGAGGTGTCCGACAACGGAATAGGGATGACCCATGAAGAGGTTCTTGAAAACATAGGCACCATAGCCAAAAGTGGAACCGCAGCCTTTCTCGAAGCCCTCGAGCAGGCCCGGGACGGGCTGGCTCCGGAACTGATCGGCCAGTTCGGAGTTGGTTTCTACAGTGTTTTCATGGTGGCCGATAAGGTCACCCTGATTACAAAAGCGGCCGGATCAGACAAGGCTGTCAAATGGGAGTCGGCCGGAGACGGCACTTTTACCATCGAGGAGACGGAAAAAGAGGGCCGCGGCACAACTATCATCCTGCACCTGAAAAAACGGCAGCCCGATGAACCAGATTACACCGACCCATGGGTAATACGCCGGATCGTAAAGCAATACTCGGATTTTGTGGCCTATCCCATAGTAATGGACGTGGAAAAAGAAGAACCCCTGCCCGATGAGCAGATAATCAAGGACAAGGACGGCAAGCCCATAGGTGAAACCACCCGGCGGGTGATCAGGCAAGAGACCCTCAATTCCATGAAGGCCATCTGGTCCAAGCCCAGGGACGAGGTGAGCGAACAAGAGTACGAGGAATTTTACAAACACCTTGCCCACGACTGGAATCCGCCTCTGGCGCACCTGCACCTGAAGTTCGAAGGCACCACCGAGTATGACGCCCTGCTTTACATTCCGTCCAAGGCCCCTTTCGATCTGTTTCAGGCCGACCGAAGGCACGGAATTCAGCTTTACTGCCGGCGTGTATTCATCATGGAAGACTGCAAGGAGCTGATGCCCGAATACCTGCGTTTTGTCAAAGGGGTTGTGGATGCGCCGGATCTTAACCTGAACGTGAGCCGTGAGATTCTACAGCAGGACCGCCTGGTGATCAACATCCGCAAAAACCTCGTCAAAAAGCTTCTGGACTTTCTGGCGCAGATGGAGCCGGAAAAGTACGAGACTTTCTGGAAGCAGTTCGGGGCCGTGCTCAAAGAAGGCATTTATACGGACTCCCTGCGTAAAGAGAAACTTGCCGCTCTGGCCCGGTTCAGGACCACCAAGTCCGGGGACAAATGGATTTCTTTGGATGACTATCTGAAAAACATGCCCTCTGACCAGAAGGCTATCTATTACATCACCGGCGACGATCTTGCCTCCCTGATCAACAGTCCCTATCTCGAACGGCTCAAGGCCAAGGATTACGAAGTTCTGCTGATGACAGACCCGGTGGACGAATGGGTCGTTCAGGCCCTGACCGAGTATGAAGGCAAACCTCTCAAAAGCGCGGAAAAAGGCGACCTTGAACTGGACCGGGAGCAAAAGGAGGCCTCGGAGCAATACAAGGCCCTTTTTGCCTTTATAAAGAGCCAGCTGGCAGACAAGGTCAAGGATGTCAGGGCTTCGGTGAGGCTGGAGGATTCAGTGGCCTGCCTTGCCGGCGATGAGCAGGACATGAGCGCTTATATGGAAAAAATTCTGAAGGCTTCCGGCCAGGCTGCGCCGTCCGTCAAGCGTGTTCTCGAGCTCAATGTCCGCCATCGGCTCATAGAGGGGATCAATGCGCTCTACGAGAATGACCGTAATAATGAAAAATTGAAGCAATACACACAGTTGCTTTATGATATGGCTTTGATTGCCGAAGGAGGCAAAATAGACAATCCGTCCCGCTTTTCCCGGCTCGTGGGAGACCTGATGGCCTCGGCCCTGGATCATTCCTGAATGTCCCGATACTGCTTTGAACCAAAACCGGCCAGTTTCCCCGGCCGGTTTTGGTTGACAAAGCAAATCCCGCCAAATAAAAAATAAATTTTTAAGCATTTGCCGCCCCCTTTCAGTCGCCGCCCTTATCATGTTTGCAGATGCCGGGAGCACAGAATGACTTCCCTGACTGAACGTTTGTTTCACCCTTATCCTGTCATCTTGTTGCTGGCCACGGTGGGGAGTTTGGCGCTGGTATTCTATGTCCTGCGTTTCAAATCCACTTTGGGCACAAGATCTTTCGTCTGCCTGATGACGGCCGTGGCCCTGTGGTCCTTGATCCATGTTTGCGAAACCGTATCCCTGTCGCCGGTTACGATTCTGTTTTTCTACAAACTCCAGTTTTTAGCCATCGTCACCGTACCGGTGGCCTGGCTGCTTTTCGGCCTTTACTATGCCAACCGGATTCAGACCATATCGGTTCCGAAGCTGGGATCCCTGGCGGCAATACCCGTCATGACGGTCGTTATGGCGTTTACCAACGAACACCATCATCTTTTCCTGCGCCAGGTTGACTGGATTCATCAGGGGCCGTTTTTGCTGATCGTACAGGGCTTTGGTCCCTGGTTCTGGGTGCATACCGCCTACAGTTACATTCTGCTTTCCGTTGGGACTTTTTTCCTGGTGGTCTCCCTGATCGATGCCCCCCATCCGTATCGGGGCCAGGCGGTGACCGTTTTGATCGGCTCCCTGGCGCCGTGGTTTTGCAACTCGCTCTATATTTTCAACATAAGTCCTTTCGGCCGGTTTGACCTGACGCCCATCGGCTTTCCTATTGCCGGCGCCGCCTTCCTGTGGGGTATCCTGAGATTCAGACTTCTGGACATAGTTCCCATCGCCAGGGATATAGTCATAGAAAACATGCGCGATGCCGTTCTGGTTACCGACATAGACTTGCGCCTTGTGTACCTGAATGCCACCGCCGGGAATCTGTTTTCCGATGTGGAGCACGGCCTGATCGGCGCCCGTATATCAGAGCTCGTTCCCAGCTGGCAGGAGTTTGAGGCCGATATGGACAAAGCGGTGATCAACAAGGTCATCAAATGGCCTATTTCGGGTGCCGTGCAGGTCTTTGATGCTGAAATGTCGCGGATTGAGGCCGGCAACAGACCCCTGGGTTTTTGCCTGATCCTCAGGGACATTACAGCGGCCAAGGCGGCAGAAAGTCGGCTGAAGGCCAACCAGCAAAAGTTCAGATCCCTGAGTGAAAATGCACCGGTGGTGATTTTTACCCTGGATGCCGAGGGCCTTTTCACCTATGTCAATCCGGCCTGGGAAAACCTGCTGGGCCATAAGAGCCATCAGGTGCTGGGCAAAGGGCTGATAGATTTCGTGGCCGAGGATTACAGATCTTCCTCCACCAGGCTGCTGGAGGATATCTGCCGCCAGCGTCAGGCCATCAGCGGGGTCTCCATCCAGATGATACGCACCGACGGTGCCCGGAGGCTGTTTACCATGAGCCTTGCGCCGATAGAAGCCGGCACTGAGCAATGCGAGGCCTTGGTGGGCATAGCCGAGGACGTGACCGAGGAGCGGCGGCTGGAATTGCAGCTGTTCCAGGCCCAGAAGATGGAGGCGATCGGAACCCTTGCAGGAGGAATAGCTCACGATTTCAATAATTTGCTTATGGGTAT
The DNA here is from genome assembly GCA_027068085.1 of Desulfobacteraceae bacterium. GTDB lineage: Bacteria > Desulfobacterota > Desulfobacteria > Desulfobacterales > Desulfosarcinaceae > JALVQM01. The sequence continues at coordinate 103,810 of JAMOUQ010000039.1, forward strand.
CCAGGCGAATATTTCTCTGCTGAGCCTCGACCTGGCACAAATGCCCAAGTCTCTTGAAAAGCTGGCCCGTATCGAAGAGCAGATCATCAGCGGAGCCGCTCTTACGCGCCAGTTGCTGGGATACGCCCGCAAGGGCAAGTACCGGCTGGCGCCGGTTGATCTCAATGAGCTGATTGAAGCCGCCCTGGGCGTTATCCGCCGCACCCGTAAAAACATCTCCATAAAATGCCGTGTGCCGGATCTGCCGGTGGTGATCGATGCCGATCGCAGCCAGATGGAGATGGTGTTGCTCAACCTGTTTGTCAACGCGGCTGACGCCATGCCCGATGGCGGATGCCTGTCGGTGACTTTGCAGTGGCAAAACCTGGAAACGGCCGATTGCACCATGCGCATGCTCAAGCCGGGCCGCTATATTCTGATGGAGGTCAGGGATAACGGTATCGGCATGACTGCCGAAGTGCAGGAGCGGATTTTCGAGCCGTTTTTTACCACCAAGGAGCTGGGCCGCGGAACGGGGTTGGGTCTTGCCTCGGTCTACGGAGTCATAAAGAATCACGGCGGTCACATAGAGGTGGAATCGCAGCCCGGACAGGGAACCGCCTTTTCCATTTTTTTGCCCGCTTCGGGCAAACAGACCAAAACCGGACCGGGTCCCGGAAGGGGCCTGATAGGTGGCAGCGGCCGGATTTTACTGGTGGACGACGAGCATGTAGTCCTGGAATCCACCAGGGAGCTGATTGCGGCCCTGGGTTACTCGGTGATTGCCGTCGAAAGTGGTGCCGAGGCCGTTGAAATTTACCAGAAGCAGTCCGGGGAGATCGACCTTGTTATTCTGGACATGGTGATGCCTCAGATGAACGGCAAGCAGGTCTTTGACAGGATGAAGCAGATCAATCCCCACTTAAAGGTTCTTGTATCGAGTGGATACGACATGGATGACGCCTGCCGCGAGATCATCAGCCATGGATCCAACCGTTTCATCAAGAAGCCTTACACCCTTCACCAGCTGGCAGCCGAAATTGCCGCCATTCTGGCGCCCACGAGCTGATCCGATCAATCTGGATCATAAAGTGGTCTGACCGCAGTCGGCCTGTTTTGTAAGATTTTCCTTTCGTCCGTCTTCTCCTTTCCATACCCGAACATAACTCGATCTGAGAACCATTGACCGTCCAGGGGATCTGTTTGTGCCCCCGGGGGCCTGGAGGGGGTGACTGCAGGTTGCACTGCGCCGACAGCGGTCGCCGAACGTTATTTAAAGTAATAGTTTGTTCTTTAAACGATTTTAATAAGAATTAAATTGACAGAATATCACCGATAATGGTTTAGCGTCCTTTGTTTTTGAATATTGGCTTCAAGCAAACAAGGGATTGCCATGTGGGACAGGGAAAACAGTGGCGGGTATTGGGGGCATATTCTGTTGTTGATTTGTGTCGTTCTGATGGTGGGAGCAGTTCCGGCCCGGGCCGAGCGGATCTATTTCGCCGGTTACAAGGGTGGATTCTACATAAAATCAGAAGAACAAGGGGGTATGGAGCTGCGTCTGGGAGGGTCTTTTCAGGCCGACTACCGGCATTACCTGGAAGACCAGAGGGCCGACAACCGGTTTGACATCCGCCGGGCGCGCCTGATTTTTCGCGGCCAGCTGACCCGCTGGTTCAGGTTCGGTATGACCTTCGAATTTCAGGGAAACGAGACCAACAACCTGCTGGACGCTTATATCAAGGCCATTTATGGAAACCATGGTCTCAAATTCGGTCAATTCAAGGAGCCTTTCAGCCTGCAGTGGCAGACGGGCAACAAGGCCCAGTTCTTTGCCGAGCGTTCCATGGGGTACTGCCTGGGACCAAAACGGGACCTGGGAGCCATGCTCGCAGGTGAGGTCCTTGGCGGAACCATCGATTATGCCCTGGGCCTTTTCAATGGTGACGGCAACGACGGTTCGACCCGCGGCAGTGAACACGACGAGCCGGAGCTGGCCGGCCGCCTGGTGCTGGCACCTTTCAAAAATGCTCCCCCGGCCTGGTACGGCGGCTTTCACCTGGGCTTTTCCGGCACCTATGCCAGGATAGACACTCTCAATGTCGATCTGAAGGTAAAAAGCACCGGCATGTACGGCACAGGTCGCAACCTGTACGAACTTACCCACAACACCAAGTTCGGCGTTCTACAAAGTGCCGGAGACAGGCTCCAGTGGGCGGCCGAGGCAGCCTGGACCATGGGGCCCTTTGCCATCCAGTCTGAATACGTCCACCTGCGGTATGCAGACCTTAAACCGGCCGGCCGGCCGGCAGCCGATGCGGATTTCAGCACCTGGTACGTGAGCCTGCATTATTGTCTGACCGGCGAGCCGCTGGTCATCAGCCGCGGGAAGATGAAACCTGTTTACCCGGCCCGCTTTTTCGACCCCCGGGAAGGTACTTACGGGGCCTTGTGCCTGTCGGCCCGCTTCGATCATTTCGATGGTGATCCGGACTGGATCAACCCGGCGGCCCATGTTTCCGTGGAGACGGCCGAGGCTTATTGTCTGGCTGCCAAGTGGGTCCTTTTTCCCATGGTCCGGGTGATAGCCGACTGGACTCACACCGATCTTTCCGATCCTGTCCGGGTGCGGGTGCTGCCCGACGGCGGCGTGGATTACATCGAGGAGGAGAATGTTTTTACCCTGCGTTTCAGCATGGACTTTTAACCCGAGGAGCCCTGCCGGTCTCCTGTTTAATTGTTTCCCCTACGCGTGACCAATTTAAAGCCACCCCGGTGGCAGTTTACTCAAGGAGGGAATGGATGATGAAAAGGTTAGTCTGCTTGGTTGCCATGGTTGCCTTTTTGGTGTGGTCTGCCGGGACAGCTGCGGCCGCCTACCATCACGAGGGCGAAAAAGACAGCGGTAATTTCCTGAATGTCTATCCTGACAAAAAGGGAACCAAGCTCGACCATTGCGCCCTTTGTCACAAAGGCGGCAGTTACACCAAGAAATCGGGCAAGAAGGTTCACCTGGGAAGCTGCCAGTGGTGTCACCGGACCTATGGTTACGACGGCAGCGGCAATATTGTCGAGACCATCAATCAGTACGGGATGCACTATTTCACCCACGGCCGCAGCGAAGCCGCCATCAGGGCCATTGAGAACCTCGATTCGGATGGCGACGGCCATGACAACAAGACTGAAATAGAAGCCACCCGTTTTCCGGGCAACGCCAGCGATTATCCCGGCTTGAAGGAGGCGCCTTACCGGATTTACACCAAGGCCCAGCTCGAAGCCCTTGGCAGGCACACCCAGTTCCTGCTGATGAACACTTCCCGTTCGGGCGATTTCTACGCCAAGTACAGCGGCATACCCGTAAAGACCCTCCTGGACGATGCCGGCATCCTGCCTTCGGCCACCGGCATAAGGGTTTATGCCCCTGACGGTTGGAGCCAGGACCATCTCCTGGAATACGATTCCGATCCTGAAATGTATCATGTTTACGGCAACATGCCGGGAAAAGACTACCAGTATCCTCCGGCATCCTATTTCTACAAGCTGGAAGCCGACAAAGACAAGAATACCAAATACGGCTGGTGTGATTACAGCGCTCCCTCGTGTGCCGGTCGCAGTAACGGTGACGCCATAAACGTGCCCGGCGGGCTCAAGGCCATCCTGGCATACAGCCGCGAGGACGCGTCCCTGGAGACGGGAGTACTCAACAGTGAAAACAAGCTGGTTGGGGAAGGGCCTTTCCGCCTGGTGGTGCCGCAAAAGTCCATCAATCCGCCGGACCAGTCCAGCAAGGCTTCTTTCCAGCCCCTTGAATGGGCCTATAACGAGGACTGGGATCACAATGCCGGTTCCTGTACCCGCTCGGCCACCATCATCAAGGTGGAGCCCCTGCCGGCCGGCACCACCGATATCGATACCATGGAGATGGGCTGGAAGTTCGTGGACCAGGAAAAGATCATCGTCTACGGAGCCATCGACGGCACCGACAGTAACGGCAACGGTGTGCTCGACAGCGAGGAGATGGTTGATCCGGATGCCGATTTCGACAACGACGGCACTCCGGACTACAAAGACAACGACACGGCCAGGGTGCGGCATGCCAAGGGAAAAGGGACGATCCTGATCCATACCTCAGCCGGTTCCCTCAGCGGTGTTGCCGCGTTGAACGAAGATGACGGAAGCCTCAACCAGACCGGAAGACCGGAAAAGGAGTTTCCCTATGGGGCCGTGCGCTTCAGGATTGTCGGACTCAGCTCCGGTGCTACGGTCAAATGCACCCTGGTTTTTCCGGACGAGGTTGTCGCCAGTGCCGAGTACTACATGATCGACAACGATGGCTGGCGCCGGATCGAGGCTGAGGACAACGACGGAGACAAGATCCTCGAGTTGACCCTGAAAGACGGTGATCCTGAGACCGATGCCGATGGAAAGGCAGATGGCGTCATCACCGATCCGGGCGCCCTGGCAGTTCCATCTTTGTCAGGGACAGGTACTGCTGGCGAAGAAAGCGGTTCTTCTTCAAGCAGCGGCTGTTTCATCGGGACATTGAGATAATCGAGGTTTCGCCTCAAAAAGCACAACGGGTATCTGTAACTGCCGGTAGATGGCCTTTCGGCGGGGCGGGCGAACCGTCCCGCCAGGCCTGATTGCTGCGTAGTTTGTCAGAATCGATCTGAATTCAGGTTTCAGCCGGCCGGTCGGTCAGTCGACCGGCCATTTTTATTGCCAT